>NZ_JADNOY010000010.1:0-36535 GCF_015557775.1 Streptococcus parasanguinis
AAGTCTCCATTTGAGTGAAGAGCTTCAGGAGTATCAAAGTGGTGAAGAGTTACGAATGGTTCTACATGACGTTTATGGCATTCTGCAAATAACTTATGATAGAATTCTACCCCTTTTGGATTGACTTCACCATAGCCAGTTGGGAAAATACGTGACCAAGCAATAGAAATACGAATTCCGTTTACGCCATATTCTTCCGCCAACTGTAAGTCTACTGGATATTTATGGTAGAAATCACTCGCTGGTTCAGCAGTATACCAATAGTTGTCTGCTAAATATTTATCCCATGCAACAGGTCCTTTACCGTCTGTATGAGTCGCACCTTCTGCCTGATAAGCTGCAGTTGCGCCACCAAAAATAAAATCTTTAGGTAATGTTTTTGACATAAGTTTCCCCTTCTCAATCATAAAATAAAAATAAAGCAAGATGGAGAGGAGTTAGTGAGCCATCCATCTCCATCTCACTTCTTGTACCAAGCCACCGAATTGTGACATGAGGAGGTAAAAACGATATATTTTTACCGACGAATTAACAAGTCGATTAGGAAAATCGCCATAGCGATTTCCGTTACGATAGGAGACTGTTTCACAGTCCCTATCGTTAATCGAATTGAGCTTGAACAAAGGCTAGAGCACCTTTTCCATCACGGGTTAACTTGATGTACTGAGCACCTTCTGTCTTCGCCAATTTGATGCCTAGTTTATCTGTTTCAGCCTTCATATCTTCGAAGTTGGAAGCAACCTGAGGCGCCAAGATAACAAGGTCAAATTCTGGCAACATTTCACGGTGGGCTCCATAGCCACCTGCTGCAGCTTTAACTGGAACTTTATACTCTTCTGCGGCTTTATTCAAAGCATTGGCAAGAAGACCACTTGTTCCTCCACCAGCACAAAGAACGAGGACGTTTGTTTCTTCAGTAATTGTATTTTGTGCTGAATCTACTCCAGCTTTTTCAAGAATAGCATCTGCTTTTGCAGTGTTAAAGTTTGCAGCTACCTTTTCTTTTAATTCATCATTAGTTTTACCTGAACGTTCTTCTTCAAGAATTTGTTCATCATAAACCTTGAGGAATGGATAGTAGATAACAATATCTACTACAATTAACAATGCTGCAAGAGCGAATGATAAGAACTGGAAGTTTGTACCAAGAACAATACCAAGAGGTCCTGGTGTAGTCCATGGAAGGTTGGCAGTAAATGAGTTCATGCCAAGTGTTTCAATAAAGAACTTAAAGATCCATACGTTTGCAATTGGTGCAAAGATGAATGGGATAAAGAAGATTGGGTTCAAAACAAGTGGTGCACCAAACAAGATTGGTTCGTTTACACCAAAGAATGTAGGAACTACTGAAGCGCGTCCAATAGCACGATTTCGTTTCGATTTACATAACCACATAAACATGAACGGAACAACAAGAGTTGCACCAGTACCACCCATAGTGACGATGAACATTTGTGTACCAGATGTAAGGATCTTATCAGCGTGCATACCTTGTTGAAGGAGGTTCAAGTTGACTTCGGCATTTGCATAAGTGATCGCTGCAATCGCAGGCTCAACGATAGATGGGCCGTGAATACCAATAAACCAGAAGAATGCAAAGGCACCGAAAATAATCGTAATACCAACATAACCGTCTGCTGCTGAGAATAGTGGAGCAAGAAGGGTACCGATTGATTCAGCAACCGTTACATGAAGGCTTGCTTTCACAACTAATTCAAGTGCATACAAGAGTACAACTGACAATGTAAATGGAATCAGGTCTTTAAATACTTGTGAAATATTTGGTGGAACCTCGTCTGGCATGCGAATCGTCACATTATTTTTCACACAGACCTTATAAACATTAACGGTAACAAAGGCTGCAATGAAGGCTGTCAACAGACCTTTTGTACCCATGAAGGCTGTTAAGAATCCACCTTCTTTAGCAGGTTCGGCAGCCATGAGCAAGAAGCCAACCATAGAAGCCAACATTGTAGAAATGAAGTTGATTTGGTTAGTTGCTGGAAGGTCGCGGTTCATTGAATCAGTCAAAGCCTTAGCCGTTGTACCACCAACGAAGAAGGCCAAGATGCCCATAGAATAGCTATATGGAGTCATCAAGAAAGTTTCAATATCTTTAGACCAATGGAATCCCCAAGCGTTTGGTACATACGCAATTAGGATGAAGATAGATGAGAAAAGGATAACAGGCATCCCTGCAATAAAGCCATCCCGAATCGCTCGCAAATATTTGTTTCGAGAAATCTTTTCAAAGAAAGGTTTCCCTTTTTCAATCAGTTCAATCAGTTTATTCATTATTTCGCTCCTCTTTTATATAGTTCAATCAGATGGTGAATCACGTCTTTTAATAGGATTGTTGTCATGAGATGGTCTTGACCATGCATCATGGTAATGCTATAGGGGATTTCTTCTCCTGCTGCTTCATGCGCTAGCATGGTCGTTTGAGATTTGTGAGCCTCAGCGATACAAGACCCCGCTTCTTCTACTAAGGATTCTGCTTTAGCAAAATCACCATTTTCAGCAGCTTTTAAGGCTTCCACTAATTTTGATCGAGCGTCACCGGCATAAGCGACAATTTCAAAGCCAAGTAATTGGACTTCTTCTTTATTCATGTTGGTTCCTCCTTATGATACCTTTTGAAAATTTTTATAATAGACGTTGAATATGAAGGGCTAAATAGACTTTTTCATTAGGAGATATCTTGGCTCCTGTCTGTTCAGCGATGGTTTGGTAGATTTGATGACTAATCTCATAAGCCTTTGGATAACTTAGCTGAATCAGTTGTTCCATCTCGCTCAAACCTTCTGGATCTTCTCTTCCCTTATCTAGCGAATCTAGGAAATAATTGAGATGGATCATAAAGCGATCATAGAAATGACTGTTTTCTTCTTTCCGTTTCAATCCATTTTGAGCTAGTTTTTCTTCTACAGCTTTCAAAATCGCTTGGCGATCTTGGACATCAGGATCCTGCTCATGAATGACTTCCCCTTGTGCATTGATGAAGTGATAGGCGATACGATTCACTTCGTCATCAGGAAATTGATCCAAGAGCCGCTCTCGAAAGATTTCAATCGCTTCCTTTGCGATTTTATAGGGAATCGGATGCATAGCAGACGCATCAGGTAGATCACTGTGTTTGTATCTTCCCTGTTGAACCGCCTGGTAAGAACAAAAGATGTGATCTGTAAGTGTCACATAGATATATTCTTGAACAGGATAGGCATATTTCTTAGACAAGGTATCAATCACTTCATAAGTAGTTGTAATGAAATCAAGAGGAACATCCTTTAGAAGGGCCATAAAGTTTTCTCTTGATTCATCCGTGTTTAAACGAAATACTTTTTCGACCTTATCATCAGCTACTAGATCATGTTTCTTTTTACCAAAAGCAATCCCATTCCCAACAACAATTAACTCTTGTTGAAGCTCATTTTGAACCAAAGCAACATTATTGTTCATTGGATGGATAATACGATACATGAGGCTCTCCTTTGTAAAATTTGTTAAAAGCAAATAAAAATGACCACGAAGCAACTGAAAAAACTAGCCTATGCTAATCATTCAATCTACTTGTGGTCACGCCTAATCTAACTTAGTAACGCTCACTGCTATTTAACTTATGAACTTATTCTATCATAAGTTTTTTATTTTGTAAACCCTTACAGCGAAAATTTTTAAACATTTTTTATAAAAAATAAACAAAGCCTAAAAATAATGAAGAACATTGGAAGGAATTTCTTCCTTCCAATGTTCTAAATGTTGCTTTAGGAGGCAATAACGATTTGTTTCTTATACGCGTTCTGTCCAAGGTGTTGCTACTTTATCCAAGACTGCGTTCAATTCTTCAATATTTTGACGCCCTTCTGTACGAAGCCATTCACGAGCAGCTGCTTCTCCATCTTTGATGTAAGCTTCTACTGAACCTGCCCATGTCGCACGTCCACAAAGAACGCCGTTGAAGTTTGCACCAGATGCATGAGCAAATTCCAAGGTTTCTTGGAAGAGTTTTGCAGATACACCTGCACTGAGGTAGATGTATGGAAGGTTGGTTGCTTCTTCTTGTTCTTTGAAGAAAGCAGCTGCTTCTTCACGACTATAGACAACTTCTCCTTCTCCAAATCCTTCCACGAAGTTCACATTAACTGGAACTTCCACTTTCAAGACATCGATATTGAAACGAGGATCTGAAAAGACTTTCATAGCCTCAATCACCTTACGAGGTTTCACTTTCGCATATTCAGCAGAGGTTGCATCTGCAATTCCTTCATCATAAGCCAAGATTTCAAGGAAGAATGGAATATCTTCAGCAGCGCATTCAGAACCGATGCGTTCGATATAAGCTTGTTTTTCTTGGTTGAGTTCATCTGCACTGTCTACATCATAGTAGAGCAAGAATTTCACAGCATCTGCGCCTTGTTCTTTGATGCGTTTTGCTGACCAAAGGTTCAAGCAGTCTGGCAAGCGCTTGGTGCTTGATGTATCGTAACCTGTTTTTTCATAGGCAAGTAAGAGACCAGCATCTTTGTCCAAGGCTTTTGTAGCAGGTAGACCATATTCTGGGTCCAATAACATAGATGAAGCATATTTTGTCAATTCATCAGCTACAAGGACTTTTAATTCTTCCATTTGTGCTACTGTTGGTTCTGTGTCTTGATATTTGGCCATCAAGCGTTTCAAAGCCCCACGTTGGTCGAAGGCCAAAGCTGAAATGACACCGTCTTTTGTACTAAGACGTTCCAAATAGTTGCGTTTTTGTTCTGTTAATACCATTTTATACCTCTTTTACGATTAATTGTTGATACAAGGCATCATAATGCCCCATGTTGACATGTCCTGTTTGTGCTTCTTGCGCATTTAACATTCCAAGAACATTTGCTTTCTTGAGCAAGTCTGCGTCACTCTCATGATGATAGAGACCAGATGCAATCCCTGCAACAGTCGAATCACCAGATCCGACTGGATTGACGACATCGATCTTAGGAATATCTACCTTATAGAAGACATCCCCATGCTTAGCGAAAGCGCCATTTGCACCAAGGGAGACAATCACCCATTCGATGCCATCAAAGAGAGAATCCTGAAGAACTTCTTTTAAGTCTTCCACATTCTTACTCACTTCTTTTCCTAACAACTGAGATAATTCTTCATTGTTTGGTTTAATGACCGTAGGCTTGACAGCTGTTTGAATGGCAG
The DNA here is from genome assembly GCF_015557775.1 of Streptococcus parasanguinis. Classification (GTDB taxonomy): domain Bacteria; phylum Bacillota; class Bacilli; order Lactobacillales; family Streptococcaceae; genus Streptococcus; species Streptococcus parasanguinis_AA. The sequence continues at coordinate 5,194 of NZ_JADNOY010000010.1, forward strand.
CTTCTAAAGAAGCTCCCGAGCAATCAAGTACGACTGGTTTCCCAGCTTCCCTTGCAATCTTGACAAGGCTAGCATAGTAGTCCACTGGTAAACCAGCAGGAAGACTTCCAGAGATGGCAACAACCTCTACTTGTTCAACCAAGTGACGATAATGGTCGAGAAAGTCTTGGCCTTCTTTCTCAGAAATGGTTGGACCTTTTTCTAAGATTTCTGTTTGCTTGCCTTCGTGAAGGATGGCGATACAATTACGTGTATCTCCAGCAATTTCAAAGAAACGTTCCTCTATCCCTTCTCCTAAATGATCGAGAATGAATTGTCCCGTTCGACCACCAAGTAGGCCAGTCGCTGCCACTGGATCCTTTATCTCAGAAAGTACACGAGTAACGTTAAGACCTTTCCCACCAGCTGTCTTACTCACATCAGCCACACGATTGACAGTATCCAACTGGAGTACATCCAAAGGATAAGAAATATCAATCGAAGGGTTCATCGTGACCGTTAATATCATACGTCACCTCTTAGTCGTGGTATTCACCACGGTCCCATTTTTCAAGGAATTCTGTAAAGAAATCAGCATCCGCTTGATGAGCATTATGGGTTTCCACATGTTGGATCTTAGCGATCAATTTTTTATTTTCTTCAGTTGGTTTGTATTCAGCGTGGATGAATGCTTCAATGATATCGCACATGAGCAATTCACCCGTAATTTTACCCCCAAACCCGATGACATTCGCGTTCAATTCTTCTTTTGCATAAAGAGCAGTTGTCATATCGCGTACCAAGGCAGAACGGATACCAGGTACTTTGTTAACAGCATTGTTAATCCCAACACCAGTACCACAGATACAAACACCAAGATCTGCTTGGCCACTTGCTACGGCTTCACCGACTTTCTTACCAAAGATTGGATAGTGGGTACGTGTATGGTCATAAGTCCCAAAGTCGAGCACTTCGTATCCTTTTGATTTCAAAAAATCAGAAACAGCCATTTTTTCATTTGTCACAATGTGATCACAACCAATTGCAATTCTCATTTGAATTCTCCTCTCATTAGCACATCTTATTCAACATATCAACACGGATTTGGTGACGGCCGCCGTCGTATTTACCATTGACGAAGCCTTTGGCAATGTTTTTCACCAATTCATCCCCAACAATTTCAGCTCCCATGGTAATCATTCGAGAATTGTTGTGTCCACGTGTCATATAAGCAGAACGTTCATCTGAAACTTCTGCTGCCACCATTCCTTTGATTTTAGTCGCAACCATAAATGGACCAGCTCCATAAGCATCAATCACGATTCCAAGATTTTGATCGTTTTTGTTCACTTCGCTCGCAACTGCAAGTGTCACATCTACAAAATCTTGACCTTCAGCGGTTACATCTACAACATCGAAGTTTTCTTTTACAAGAAATTCTTTCACGAGATCTTTTAATCTTAATCCTGCAGCATCTGCACCAATTACAATAGACATGTCCTGTCCTCCTTTTGTTTGTTTCAGCAAATATCCCTGTTGTTAATTTTTCACAAAGAAACATTTTCTTACTTTTGATATTATATTACACCTATTTCGAACGAAAGTCAACATTAAATTGTTTATTTTCGAACATTTTTTAAAAATAAAAACACCATATTTTGTTTTATATGATTTTCGTATACAAGGCATATTTGTCTTTGATCTTCTTTGGAATACTATCATCAGTAATAATGGCATTCAGGTCTTCCACTCGATAGAAACTATAGAAAGAATAGCTATCAAACTTACTGTTATCAGCAACCACATATTTCTCAATTGCATTGTTTAGAATAATAGCATTACCATTTCCCTCTTCTTCATTTGCTGTGGAAACATGATGCCCATCGATGCCATTGACCCCGATGAAAGCTTTAGAAACCTTGATTTCTTTCAAGAGTTTATTGGCAAATTGACCGACAAAAGTTTGTGTCTTCACCCGGTAGCGACCACCAACTAAGATCAGGTCATAATTTGGAAAATCCTTTAGCTTTTCAAAAATGGGGAGGGAATTGGTGACGATACTGATTTCCTTTCCCTCTAAATAGTCACCGATAAAATCTGTTGTCGTACCTGACCCAATAAAGACGGTATCCCCATTTTCGATCAACTCTGCACATTTTTTTGCAATGGTTCGTTTCTCATCAATATTGATGAGATTTTTCTCACTGTGAGAAGCCTCTAACAAACTATCTTTTACCTTTTTGTGGGCTCCACCATGTACACGAACTAAAAGACCTTGTTTTTCAAGATCGATCAGATCGCGACGAATGGTCATGTCTGTCACCCCAAAGAGTTCCTTGAGTTCTTTGACTGATACCACACTTTTTCGATCCAGTTCCTGAAGAATTTCAACATGTCTGCTATCTTTCATGGTACTACTTCCATTCCTACTATATTTGTCTCTATTATACTACATTTTTCAAAAAACACAAATTCAAACATTATATTAACAGGAGTAAACATGAATTTTTTAAATAAATAAAAGAAAAAAGCCTTCTGATAAATCAGAAAGCTTTAATTTTGCTATTTCTAGCTTCCTCACCTTTGGATCAAGGCTCGGGACAAAAAGGTTTAGAAAACCTTTTTATTTTGCGATTGGGTAAACAGAAACTTGTTTTTTATCGCGACCTTTACGTTCGAAGCGTACTACGCCTTCAACTTTTGCGAACAAAGTATCGTCTCCACCACGTCCAACGTTCACACCTGGGTAGATGTGTGTTCCGCGTTGACGGTAAAGGATAGATCCACCTGTTACAGTTTGTCCATCAGCTGCTTTAGCTCCAAGACGTTTTGCTTGTGAATCACGTCCGTTTGATGTAGAACCTCCACCTTTTTTGTGGGCGAAAAGTTGCAAGTTAGCAAGATTCAATTTCAACATAATTGTTTTCCTCCATGTTAGTTTTCTGTGATAACTCTTGTTTGGACGAACTCTGAAGAGTTCTCCGATAAGTTTGCCATCCCTAAGAAAAATGATTCAAAGAATAGTTGGGTCATTTCTCTTTGATGTGGTGGAATATCTGTCGGGATTGTGACCCGAAGGAAGCCACCTTCTTCTTCGTTTAATTCTAGATCCGGTTCGTAGCCTGCAAATTTCTCAACAGAGTTGACAAAGTTAATGGCTAGAGTCGAAACCGATGCACACACGACATCAAAGCCATATTCACCGCTTCCAGCGTGCCCAGTGATTTCTGCACTCCTCAGCTCGCCATCTTCGGCTCGTTCAAAGACTGCTTGTATCATGTGTTCTCCTAAAAATTAAGCGTTGATAGCGTTGATGACAACTTTAGTGTAAGGTTGACGGTGACCTTGTTTACGGTGGCTACCTTTTTTAGGTTTGTACTTGTAAGTAACAACTTTCTTTTGTTTTCCTTGTTTTTCAACAGTTCCAACAACAGTAGCTCCTGAAACAAGTGGAGTTCCGACAACAGTGTTTTCACCACCAACAAGAACAACTTCGTTAAATGTAACTTCTTGACCAGCTTCAACGTTCAATTTTTCAACGTAGACTGCTTGACCAACTTCAACTTTAACTTGTTTTCCGCCAGTTTTAATGATTGCGTATGTGCTCATTATGCACCTCCTATGTATTTTTGGGTTTCCCCGTATTTTTGTGAAGACTCGCCTAGCATCGTGGGACGAACCACTTACTCTCATGGAAATGAGCGACGATGTTCGAGCGGTTGCACAGGCATGTGCATAGTCAACTCTCTAAGTATATCACTTCTATCAGACAAAGACAAGTATTTTTGCGCTTTGAAAGCGAATTTTCTTTGAAAAATCTATTTTTTGTATCTTGTAGTTTAAGATCGCATTCAAAACCTGCCTTCATCTACTTATCCTTAAATTTAAAGTCATTGAAGCTCATTTTGGCTTTAGACGAATCGTTCATCCCCTTCATTTTTTCTTCTTGTTCCTTAGTAATTTTTATCGGAATCGCTGCAGCAGTATTGGGTTTTAACACACCCGATTCGCTCACTTCATAGTCAACTGTGACATCTTTAAAAAGTGGCTCTCCATCATATTCCAAATTCAGGACAAAGGATCCATCACGATCGATGGTGGTGGTGGTACGATTCACAATAAAGAATAAGGCGAAGCGATTTTCCTCATTTCCAAAGGTATAGCCTGGGAAAAAGACAAATAATTTTCCAGCTTCTCCAAGCGTTGGATGTTCCTTGATAAATTTCTCAGACGCTTCCAAGACTTCGTTGTCCTGGTCTTTATACTGCTCGGCCCTGACAAATGTGAGGGGTTCTTTTTTTCTATTGCTTGATTGGCTAGTCTTCTCTTCTTTTTTCGGGCCAGTAAACGATACTTTGACACAGCCTGTCAACAGAAGCAAACTTGTCATTAATACGATAATTTTTTTCATCTTGTCTCCTTTAAGTTGGTTAGAAAAAGAGGCTGGATACGCCCAGTCTCTCCTATAGCAAATCCTCAATCAGGTCATCAACCTCGTCTTTTTCTACTTTTGGTGTGATCTCTGTTACGATGATGCCTGCTACAGCTCGCTCAACTAAGGCTTCCACATCCATACGTTGCTCATACTGCTCTGCATTTTTGAGTTTCGGATTAGTCTTTGGACGATCTGGTGCAAAGATGGTACAACAGTCTTCAAACGGTTGGATAGAGATTTCAAAGGTATCAATCTCTTGGGCAATATCGATGATTTCCAACTTGTCCATGGTCACCACCGGACGGATAACTGGTGTATTGGTTACCGCATTGATGGCCTGCATACTCTCTAAGGTTTGACTAGCCACTTGTCCTAAGCTTTCACCGTTGATAATCACCAAACCACCGCGAACCTCGCGAATACGATCTGTGATGCGCATCATAAAGCGGCGGGTCAAGGTCATGAGATAAGCTTCCGGTGCTTTTGCCTTGATTTCCTCTTGGATCTCTGTGAAGGGCACTTCGATAAATTGGATATTGCCCCCAAACTTGGTCAACTTCCGTGTTAAGTCTTGGGCTTTTTTCAAGGCACCTGGACTGGTATAAGGGGGGCTCGCAAAGTGGACCGCTTCGATATCTACTCCACGCTTCAAGGCTAAGTAGCCAGCTACTGGAGAGTCGATCCCACCAGAAAGCATGAGCATCCCTTTTCCAGAAGTCCCAACTGGAAGACCTCCTGCCCCCTTGATGGTTTCATAAGAGATGTAGGCTGCTTCTTCTCGAATTTCAACTTGCAAGTTGATATCTGGCTTTTTCATCTGAGCCTGAATCGTTGGGATGGCTTCAAAGACAGCACCACCTAGGGTTTGATTGAGTTCGCGACTATCGAGTTCAAAGGTATGGTCACTCCGCTTACTTGAGATTTTAAAGGTCAAGCCGTCCTTGTATATCTCCTTCATAATCTCTTGCACCGCAGCTTTCAAGGCTGGTACTGATTTTTCAATCTTGTAAACAGGTGAAAAATTTTGGATCCCAAAAACTTGCTTGAGGGATTCTGCCACCGGCTCATAATCCGTCCCATGTAGATAAGCATGGGCCCGATCGCGGTCCGCTGTCACTTTGACAGCCGGATAAATAGATAAAACATCTTGGATATTATTGCGAAGTTTATTGATGAAACGCATGCGGTTTTTCCCTTTAGTAGAAAGTTCTCCATAGCGAATCATAATTTCTGAATAGGTTAAGGTCATATTGATTTCCTTCTATAATTTAACGTACTTTTCGTGTTTGTTCGTAAATCAGTTTGAACTTGGTCAAGAATTGCTCGACTTGGCTCATGTCATTTTCAGTATCGAGACTGAGGCGAACTGCTGTCTGAGCGATGCTCTTGTCCACTCCCATGGCAATCAAGGTACCAGCTGGTTTTCCAGCCTTGGACGAGCAGGCACTGGTGGTCGAGATGTAAATATCAAACTCTTCAAAGGCATGGACCACTACTTCACCACGAACTCCCTTGATCCCGAAAGTCAAGATGTGAGGGGCAAAGTGATCCTCACCAGAAAAGACAGTGACATCTGGATAGTTGGCCAATTCTTTGCGGATCACTTCTTTCATCTGCTGGGTCTTGCTGGCAAAAGCTTCTTGGTTTTCCATAGCTAAGCGTAGGGCTTTTGCGGTTGCTGCGATACCTGCCACATTCTCAGTTGTCGAGCGCATTTCTTTTTCTTGACCTCCACCCGTTAAGAGGGGTGTGATCTTTTTGCCTTCTTTGATGTAGACAAAGCCAACTCCACGAAGACCATGGAATTTATGACTAGAGAAGGTCGCAAAGTCCACGCGCTCTGGTAGATAAACTTCTGTTGCTACCTTGGCTAAAGCTTGAACCGCATCGACATGGAAACTAATCGTTGGACGATCCTCTAGGAGAGCCGCAATTTCATGGATGGGCTGGATGGAGCCAATCTCATTGTTGACAGCCATGACAGAGACCAAGGTCGTATCTGGACGGAGAAGGCTAGCCAAGGCATCTACTTTGACAAAGCCACGCGCATCCACTGGAGCATAATCCACTTCGAATTCCTGCGTCTTTAACCAAGCAGCGGACTCCTTGATAGCCGGATGCTCGATGTCAGAGACAATGATATGCTTACCATAAGGAGCTTTCTCAAAGGCGACACCCTTGAGGATCCAGTTGTCCCCTTCTGTCCCACCAGACGTGAAGTAGATTTCATCAGCTTTCTTGCCAATTAGCTCAGCAATTTGTTTCCGAGAAGCTTCCAAAATACGAGTCGCTTGATTACCTAGATTGTGCAAACTAGATGGGTTGCCCCAAATCCGTGTCGCTACTTCTGTATAGGTCGCAAGAGCCTCTGGATAAGGTTTGGTCGTTGCTGAATTGTCAAAATAAATCATGTCCTACGCATCCATCACTTTCTTTTTACGTAACTTCTATTTTATCATTTCTAACCGCTTGGGACAAGGATTTGATAAAGAGAGATGAAGTAAAATCACTTCATAAAATTCAGTTCTTTTTAGACATTTTTCAGAAAATGACTTATAATAAGAAAGTGTTAAAAAACAATTTTTGATAGAAAGAGAATGAACATGTCACAATATTCAAGAAGCAACAAAAACCAAAAACCTGAGGATACTACAGATTCTAGACCCTCACGTGGTGAAAAAGTCAAACAAGGCCTGTCACTATTTCAAACAGTTGTCGCCACGATTGCCAGTCTTTTAGGGATTATCGTCACTTCTTTTACGATTATAAGCCTGCTTAATAAAGACAATCAAAAAACAGAAGATAAACCATCTAGTAGCACCAGCGTCGTCGTGGTCCACGATAAGGGATCTGACTCAAGCGCTACCAATACAGATGCTAATACCAATACGCAAACCGATTCAAGCAATACAGATGCTAGTTCACAAAAAGAAACCGATAGCTCATCCGCTACAGAAAACAGTTCATCTGCCGCACAAGATCAAGGTTCCACCGCAACAGACAGTGGCGCAGATACAGCATCATCCGGAACAAACTAAAAAATCAGTAAGGACAACCTTACTGATTTTTTTTAGCTTTTGATGTCAGCTTTTATTGTAGTATTTATTAAATAAAATAAGTGGATCTTACTCATTTTTTTCGTTTTTGATAAACTCCAGTAAAGTCATTTAGATATTCTAATAAAATAACTAATTCAATAACATTGACTACAAAAACTTAAAGGTTTTAAATTTTCCAACTCTTACTCGATATAATCACCCTTAATACTAATATGTTGGCCCATACTGAATGTCATCTTTTGATCAGAATCCAATACGACATCCACCCTCCATCCTGAATCTTCAAGTTGATTGACGGTGCCAAAAATTTCTACGACCTCATCTCCACCTTGTGGTGTCCCATTTCCACCCTCAATCCATTGCGTTTCGTCCCAATAAATTTGAATAGATTCAACCTTTGAACTCTTTGATTTCACAAAATCGACGATTTCTTTTTCATGTTTTTTGAGGTAAGCGAGCTGTTTTTGTTTAAAGACTTCTGTGTCTTCTTTAATTGATGAGGATGCGACAATTTTCTCTCGTCTGGTCTTTTCACGTTCTTGCTTCACACATCCTTCTAGATATCCAAGTGTTGAAATGAAAGTAATTGTGATCACCAGATTGTTTATTTATTTTTTCATAATTTTATTTCGTTTAAAACTGATTCCTCTATTGCAATTCTCATTATCTAACGGACGGATCATTTCTTTTCTACCCGATATAAATTGTCTGAACCAATTGAATCTATTTTAGGCATCTTATTTTCGTCTAAGGTAAAATTCAGGCTAAAATTTGTTAGATCACCTCCATTGGCATAACCGAATACTAATAGTATTTCATCACCTCCCTGAGGTGTTCCATTACCTCCTACAACTGTTTTAATACTGTCCCAGTCATAAGACACCTGCGTAATGTTAGCATTATGTGCTTTCACATAGGCCGTCATTTCTTGCTCGTGTTCTTTCAGATAGGCGAGCTGTTTTGGTTTGATCACTTCTATATCTTCTTTGGTGGAGGAAGAGGTGGCAGTTTGTGCTTGTTTCGTTTGCTCTTTTGAATTTATGGTACATCCTCCTATACTTGCAAGGAGAGCTAATGTAGTGATTAATTTAAACGCCGTTTGTTTTATCATGTGCTATCTTTCTCTAAAACAGTTCTTTTTCAAAATGTATTGTACTTACTTAGGAAATAGGTTTTCCGCCAATCGTAGGTTCATGGAGCATAAACATTTCTCGCATTTCAATTGACTGATCATTATTAATTGGAATATCTATTCCCCAACCAGAATCGTCAATATGATTAATGCCACCAAAAACATTTATATAATATTTGGGGGTTGTGAGACCACCATCACTCCATTGCGTCTGATCCCAATCGATCTGAACGGATTCAATTTTCGGACTTTGGGCTTTCACATAATCCACGATTTCTTGCTCATGCTCTTTGAGATAGGCTACTTGCTCTTTTTTTATTTCTTCTTCTGATTTCTGAACTACTTTCTTTGAAGAAGAGGCCGTTACCTTCTGTTCTGGTTTCTTGGTCATGTTCATAATCTTTCCTCCAAGAAGTAGAAGGCCTAGGATCGGTAACAGGATGATCAAAAAAAGTTCCAGTCGTCTTTTCATTTTTTCTTCTCCAATCCTTCCTTTCATGACTGAATGGGCCAGTCACTTTCCTTACTATTATAGCATCTTTCATTTGAATCTCAATCTAACTCACTAGTTAGAGACTATATGCAGCAATCAAAAAGGAACCCTGAGGTTCCTTTTGTGTTATTTTCGATACATCTTGACCTGAAGGTAAAGATCGTTATAGACTCCAAGCAATTTCTTGCCTAATTGTTGATAGACTTCCAAATGGTCCAGCGTTTCATCGCTTGGATAGAAGGATTGGTCATCTTGGATTTCTTTTGGCAACATGGCTTTGGCTTTTTTATTTGGCGTTGAGTAGCCGACATAAAGAGCATTTTTCAAAGCATTTTTAGGACGAAGCATGAAGTTAATAAAGGCATATGCTGCTTCTTTATTTTTCACGGTTTTTGGAATGACAATGTTATCAAACCAAAGGTTGCTGGCTTCAGTTGGGACGACATAGCGAAGATCCTTATTGGCTTCGAGCATTTGGCTGGCTTCTCCTGAGAAGGTAACCCCAATAGCCGCATTGTTTTGGATCATATAGCCTTTCATCTCATCAGCAACCAAAGCTTTGATGTTTGGCGTCAAGGTGTAGAGTTTATCTACTGCCTCTTGTAATTTCTTTGGATCCTTTTCATTGAGGCTATAGCCCAAGGTATTGAGACCAATTCCCATGACCTCACGCGCACCATCGTACATCATGATGTCATTTCTGTACTCTTCACGCCAGAGATCTGACCAATGTTCAGGAGCATTTTTAACCATCTTGGTATTGTAGACGATCCCCAAGGTACCCCAGAAATAAGGGACTGAATATTGGTTGCCTGGATCAAACGATTGGTTCAAGAGTTTTGGATCGATATTTTCCATCCCTTTAATCTTGGATTGGTCCAACTTTTCAACCAGATGTTCATCCATCATCTTGGCAATCATGTATTCACTAGGAATCGCAATATCGTAGGTGGTTCCCCCTTGCTTGATCTTGGTGTACATGGCTTCGTTGGAATCAAAGGTATCATATTGCACCTGAATTCCGGTTTCTTTTGTGAATTCCTTGAGCAAGTCTGGATCGATATAATCTCCCCAGTTGTAGATGACCAGCTTGTCACTATTCTTGGTATTCATGCTCGCTTCGATCTGGTGGCTAATTCCCCAGAGGACCAGAATGACAAGGACAATCCCAGTTAGGAATGAATAAAGTTTTTTCATGCTGCTTCCTCCTTTTCACGGGTAATAAAGTAATAACCGATGACCAAGAGCACACTAAAGAGAAAGACAAGGGCGGACAAGGCATTGATACTGAGGGAAATTCCTTGACGCGCACGTGAGTAGATCTCTACAGACAAGGTTGTAAAGCCATTTCCGGTTACAAAGAAGGTCACGGCAAAGTCATCAAGCGAATAGGTAAAGGCCATAAAGTAGCCAGCAATAATGGCTGGTGTCAGATACGGCAACATGATCTCTTTGAGCATTTGCACTTGGGTAGCTCCTAAGTCATAGGCAGCATTGACCATATCCCGGTTCATTTCCTTGAGTCGTGGCAAAACCATCAAGACCACAATAGGAATCGAGAAGGCCACGTGGCTAGCCAGAACAGATAGGAAACCTAGCTGGTACTTCACCGTCGTAAAGAGAATCAAGAAGCTGGCCCCGATCATAACATCTGGCGCTACCATGAGAATGTTGTTGATGGAGAGCAAAGGTCCTTCTAACTTCTTCTTCGATTGATAAATATAAATGGCTCCAAAGGTTCCGATCACCGTCGCAATCAAAGCTGACAAGAAGGCCAACAGGAAAGTCTCTGATAAGATCAGCATCAGGCGACTATCTGCGAACAACTCGTTGAAATGCTCAAGTGTGAAGCCTGTAAAGGTATTCATATCTCCCCCTTCATTGAAAGCATAAAAGATCAAATAGAAGATAGGAAGATAGAGGATCAGAAAGACGAAACCTAGATAGAAATGAGATAATTTTTTCATCGTTCTCTCCTTTCTCTCGTTGCCCACATGGTCAAGAGCATGGCAAGGATCAGAACAACTCCGATGGTAGAACCCATTCCCCAGTTTTGTGTTGTCAGGAAGTGCTGTTCAATCGCAGTCCCTAAGGTAATGACGCGATTTCCACCGATCATCCGTGTCAACATGAAGAGACTCAGACTAGGAATAAAGACAGACTGCACACCTGAACGGACTCCATTCATGGACAAGGGGAAGACCACACGACGGAAGGTATCCCAACGATTGGCTCCCAAATCATAGCTGGCATTGATCAAGTTTGGATCTAAGTCATCTAAGACATTAAAGATCGGCAAGATCATGAAAGGCAACTCGATGTAGCTAGCTACAAAGATAAAGGAGAAATCGGTAAAGAGGATCTGCTGGGGAGCGACTCCGAGAAAGCTTAAAAAGCTATTGATGGAGCCATTTTGACCAAAGATTCCGATAAAGGCATAGGCCTTGAGCAAGAGATTGACCCAGGTTGGCAAGACGATCAACATCAACCACAACTGCCGGTGTTTGAGCAGCGTCAAAAAGTAAGCAGTCGGGTAGGAGATCAAGAGCGTCACCAAGGTGACGATTCCGGCATAAAGGACCGAATTAAAGCTCATCTTTAAATAGGTCAGATTTTGCGAAGTAAAGAACTCTTTGTAGTTTTCAAGTGAAAACTGCCCTTCAACGTTGAAAAACGATTGAAAGATAATCATGACTACAGGAGCCAAGACAAAGAGAAAAATCCACAAGAAATAGGGGAGGATAAATAGATTAGAGGTTGTTTTCTTCATCTCTCTCCTCCTCAATGGCATTAATCAAACCAGCTTCTTGCTCTTCCACTTCAACGTACTCTTCGATCCGCGCATCGAATTCTTCTTCGGTTTCATTGAGACGCATGACGTGGATGTCTTCTGGTTCAAAGTCTAGCCCGATGACTTCTCCCACGATGGCCTTACGAGTAGAGTGAATCATCCACTCATTTCCCAAATCATCATAGGCGATGATCTCGTAATGCACACCACGGAAGAGCTGGGTGTCCACCTTTACTTGGAGCTTGCCTTCTTCAGGAAGAGTGATGCGCAAGTCTTCTGGACGAATGACGACTTCAACTGGTTCATTTGGACGCATCCCCCCGTCGACCGCTTCAAAGCTTTTGCCATTGAACTCAACCAAGTAGTCCTCGATCATGCGACCATCTAGGATGTTGGACTCCCCGATAAAAGTCGCTACAAAGTGGTTGATCGGTTCATCATAGATATCTACTGGTGTACCAGATTGGACAATCTCTCCCTCATTCATGACAAAGATCCAGTCACTCATGGCAAGCGCTTCTTCTTGGTCGTGAGTGACAAAGACAAAGGTAATGCCCAAGCGTTGTTGCAATTCTCGCAACTCATACTGCATGTCTGTTCGAAGTTTCAAGTCAAGTGCAGACAAAGGCTCATCTAAAAGGACCACTCGTGGTTCATTGATAATAGCCCGTGCAATAGCTACCCGCTGGCGTTGACCACCCGATAGTTTTTGGATCGAACGTTTTTCAAATCCTGCTAACTGGACCATTTTCAATACTTCTGAAACCCGACGTTCGATCTCAACCTTGTCCAGCTTTTTCAAACGAAGGGGAAAAGCCACATTTTCAAAGACCGTCATATGCGGAAACAGGGCATAGGACTGAAAGACGGTGTGGACATCCCGCTTGTTAGTAGGGACATCATTGATCCGTTCCCCATCAAGGTAGACATCTCCAGAGCTAGCATCTAAAAGACCTGCAATAATATTAAGGATAGTTGATTTTCCTGATCCAGATGCACCGAGCAGGGTATAGAACTTCCCTTCTTCCAATTCAAAATTGATATCCTTTAGGACAACGGTTCCGCTATCTTCAAAGACCTTTGTAACATTTTTAAACTCAATAATTGGTTTTTTCAATTCACATAAATTCCTTCTTTACTACCATTACCAAACTGCTTTTCAAACGAAAACGCAGCGGCTGACAGGAAGACCTGTCAGACCACCAATACCTCTCGGGGACTTACTAGACTGCCCCATCTATTTACGGTATCGATAGGCACTCACCCCCTTTCCGACTGATGCTATCGATGTTTGCTCTATCAATTGTTCTTCAATACTAACGTTCTTAGGCTTGACCGATAATACGAACTTCTGGTTCTAAACGGACGCCTGAGTGAGCTTCTACTGCCTCAATGACATGGGCGATCAGGTCTTCGTAGTCCTTAGCTGTTCCATTGTCCACATTGACCATAAAGCCAGCATGTTTTTCAGAAACTTCCACACCACCAATTCGATAGCCTTTCAGACCTGCTTCGCTGATCAATTGACCTGCAAAATGACCGACAGGACGCTTAAAGACAGATCCACAAGAAGGGTATTCAAGGGGTTGTTTCAACTGACGAAGATGGGTCAAACGCTCCATCTCCTGTTTGATTTGCTCGTGATTGCCTGGAGACAAAGCAAATTTGGCAGAGATGACGACAGCACCTGTCTCTTGAATCTTAGAATGACGATAGCCAAAAGCCAACTCTTTCGCCGACAAGGTTTCAATTTCCCCTTCCTTGGTTAAGACCTTACAAGATACAAGGACATGAGCAATCTCTCCTCCATAGGCTCCTGCATTCATAAAGACAGCACCACCAACACTGCCTGGAATGCCACTAGCAAACTCAAGACCTTTCAAACTATGATACAGGGCTACATGAGTCGTTTCGATGAGTTTTGCCCCTGCTTCTGCTTCGACCACATAACCATCTACACTGATATCTCGCAAGCGATCAAACATAATAACAAAACCAGGAATGCCCCCATCTCGGACAATAATATTAGAAGAATTCCCCAGGACCATCCATGGAATTTGTTCTTGGTTTGCAAATTGGACGATGCGTTTTAATTCGTATTGGTTGCGAGGAAAGGCCAGAAATTCAGCATTTCCCCCAACCTTTGTATAGGTATAATGTTTTAATGGTTCTTGAAAACGGATATCAATCCCTTCAAGAATTTGATTCATTTCTTCAATCATCTTTCTGTCTGTTCTCTCTCTATATAAAATACAAACTATTATACCAAATTTTTGACTATTTTTCGACCCTAAAAAACAAAAGAAGGCCCATAGTATTCAGGCCTTCCTTTTACCATTTATTATGCAATTTTACGTGCGATGGTACGATTCTTTTGTCCATCCAGAGCTGATTTGACTGAAATCCAAGCACCACCAAGAGTAAAGACAGCTAGCAAGCCTAGATTCAAGTAAAAGTTTTCTGGGACATCCCCTTGGAATGTCGCTTCATTGAGAAGCGTCCAGGTCATACCAAATGGCAAATCCAGTTCATTCATAAGCGCCAAAGTATAATCTAATTGGTTGACCAAAAAGACCGTCAAGACCATCAAAACTGCTGAGACAACTACCCCTTTTTTAGTCAATTTTTTACCAAGAATCTCATAACCTTTGATGGTACAAAAACCGAGGGCCGCACCTGCCAAAACAGACACATAGCCGAGACGCGCTACTAAGAGGGCAACTGCTCCACCGATGATCACACCGATCACGGCCCCTACAATCCCTAAGAGGAAGTTTTCTTCCCGCGCTTCATAAGCCTCCACCGTGTCTTGCACTTCTGCTTCGTAGGCTCTAAAGGTTGCATCATCGATTAAAAAGATCGCATCACCGATTTGATAAAGGCCGATCGGTTCTTCCTCACCAGTCTCCGCATTCACTTGCACAAATTGGTGGTTGAGTAAGAAATCAACAATATCTTGGATAGCTGTCCATAAGGTTTCGACAGCCTTCCCTTTGGTCATCCCACCTTTGACGACGATAGAGGTCAAGTAACCATCAAAAGAGATGGCATTAATGACTTTTGATTGTTCTTTTAATTCATTCCAAAGAATCTCACCGTCTTCGATTAAGTCTCCCTCTGATCCTTGCTTAGCACTAAATGAAATGTTAAAAACATTTTTGGTTTCCGTTCCTTCAATGACTAACAAGAAGCCTTCACGCTCCCCGTACATCACACGAGCTTCGCCATCAAATTGCAGACCAAGATCGGTAGCAATACTATATAAATATTCTGGTTTCATGTTTCCCCCTAAACTTTCGGGAAAGCTTGAGCTTTTCCCCATACAATTCCCATTCTACCATAGGAGAAGCAAAAAGGACATATACATTTGTATACATCCTTCTTTCATTTGTGTTACATTGAGGTTTATTTCTCAACACGAACGCCAAATGTGTCGATTTTAAGTTGGAAAATCTGACCATCTAGCCCAAGTGCTGCGAGAGCTGCTACAAAGGATGCGGCATGCTCTGGTGCCAAAAGGTTCATGATCGTTGGACCTGCACCAGAAAGGTAAGTGGCATAAGCATCGTGTTGATGCGCAACTTCTTTTACCTGAGGGAATTCTTTGACCAAGGATTGACGATAGCGCTCGTGGAAATGATCTAACTCAATGGAGCGACCAGCCGTCACCAAATCTCCCTTGAGGAGAGCTGCGATGGCCACATTGGCTACACTACTAGCTGCAACAGCTTCCTTATAAGACCATTCTTTCGGTAGGACATTGCGGCTATCGCTGGTCTTCAATTGGTAGCTCGGTACAAAGGCCACAAGGTCACAGCTTGGGAAGTCAGCCGTGACATATTGGACATCCTCACCGATATAGCTCGCAATGACCATATTCCCAAAGATAGCTGGAGCTACATTATCCGGATGCCCTTCGATCTCGGTCGCGATGCGTAATTTCTCAGCATCTGATAGCTGGAGATTGGCTAATTGATTGGCCAATTCAATCCCTGCTACAATGACAGAACTAGAAGAACCAAGACCACGCGCCAAAGGCACTTCACTAGTCATCTTGATATGATGAGGTTGAATAGCTGGGGCAATCGACAGGGCTGTTGAGAGTAAGAGGTTTTTCTCGTCTGTCGGAATCCCTGCTCCTAGATCATGCTCAATCAACCAAGCATCTGCTGGTTCAAGCACTTCAATGGTCAAATAACGAGTCACGGCAATCCCAACAGAATCAAATCCGGGCCCTACATTGGCACTGGTTGCTGGAACAATAATTTTCATGCTTATTCTCCCAAGACTTTAAAGGTATTCAAGAGTTCGAAATTCGCCTCTGAATCCAGTTTTTCAACCAAGTTCTTGAATTGGGTTTGATTGACTTGGTGGGTGATGATGACCACACTTGCATAGTGTCCATCAGAGTCTTCTTGGAGAATTTGTTTGAAGGAAGCTCCTTCTGCATTAAAGATCTCCGCGAGACGCAAGATTTGACCAGTCGCATCTGGTGCCTTGATTGAGAAGTAATAATTGTTCTTCACATCTTCAGGCTTAGCCAATTGAAGAGGACGGCTGTATTCATTGAAGGCTTTGCCAATCGTTCCTTCTTTTAGACGACGGACAATGCGAACGAGGTCGGCTACAACACTGGTCGCAGTTGGTTTTTGACCAGCACCTGGTCCGCAGTACATAGACTCACCAATCCCGATGGATTCCACATAGACCGCATTCATGACATCATTCACACCAGCGAGTGGGTGTTGTTTTGGAAGGAAGGTTGGTGTCACCTCTGCTGCAATCCCTGATTGCGTTTCAACGATCGAGCCGACCAGTTTGATCACATAACCAAGGCTTTGAGCAACAGAGACATCTTGTGGAGTGATCTGGCTGATCCCTTTGTGACCTACTTGGTCAAATTGGATGTTCATCCCAAAGGCAAATTGACTCAAGATCACCATCTTGTAGGCTGCATCAATCCCTTCGACGTCATTGGTTGGGTCACTTTCAGCGTAACCAAGGCGTTGTGCTTCTGCTAAAGCATCCTCATAAGTCCAGCCTTCTTCCACCATTTTGGTCATCATGAAGTTGGAAGTTCCATTGACTACACCAAGAACCTTGGTCACCTTGTCAGAAGCCAAGGAATTCACCAAGGTGCGAAGGATTGGAATCCCACCTGCTACGGCAGCTTCATAATAAAGAGCTACTTGGTGTTTTTGAGCAACCTCTAACAATTCACTTCCATGAACAGCTAGAAGGTCTTTGTTCGCAGAGACCACATGCTTACCTGCTTCCAGAGCACGGGTGATAAAGGTCTTCGCTGGCTCAATCCGGCCTATCAATTCAACTACGATGGCAATCTCTTTGTCTTCAATGATCTCATCGACATTGGTCACAAAGTTGTAGTCATGACCAGCCGCTTGCAAGCTTTGCTTTTCCGCATCATCGCGAACCAATACCTTAGCAATCTCGATTTCATCTTGAGCTGCCTGGGTAATTTTTTCATGGTTTTCTTTTAATAAAAATGGTACGCCACTAGCAACAGTACCAAATCCTAATAAGGCAATCTTAACAGACATCCTATGGGTCTCCTTGAATTTTCTATAGTAGCTCCATTATAACAAAATCTTGAGCGTTTGACAGCCAATTGCCTTAAAAAGTCTGAATTTTCATGACAGGATCAGCCTGTAGCAAGTTCTGGAAAAAAACATAGAATTTGTGGTACAATAAAGAAAACAATGAAAGCGGTGACACTATGAGTAAACGAAGAGTACCTAAAAAAATCAAAGCCCTACTTGGAATCAATGCCTTCCTACTGGTCTGTATCTTTATTTGTAGCTTTCTTCTGATCAAACGGATCACTCAGCCGAGTGATGGAAATACAAGTGGCACTGCTGTGACACGTTCTCTCGAGGAGGATAGCTCCTCTATCGAGTGGACCCGAGTAAAAAAGCCGGTCAAACTGCCCATCCTCATGTACCACTCTGTGCACAATATGGCTGAGTCCGAAGCTGCCAATGCCAATCTGATTGTCGATCCAGAAACCTTTGAGAGCCAACTAAAGGCCCTGAAAAAAGCGGGTTACTACACCCTGACGCCTGAGGAAGCCTATCGCATCCTCGCAAAAAATGAAGTGCCAAAAGGAAAGAAATATGTCTGGTTGACCTTTGATGATGGCGTCGAGGATTTCTATACCATCGTCTATCCGCTTCTTAAGAAGTACAAGATGACCGCCACCAACAATATCATCACGGACTTTACACAAAAAGAAAAAGAAAATGTCCTGACCTTTGACCAAATCAAAGAGATGAAAAAAGCTGGCTTGACCTTTGAAAGCCATACGGTCAATCATCCAGACCTAGCCAATTCCAGTCTTGAAACCCAAAAGAATGAGCTGGTCGCTTCTAAACGCCTGCTGGATAAGGTGCTGGATCAAAATACTAGCGTTATCGTCTACCCATCTGGTCGCTACAGCCAGGTTACAATCGACCAAGCCAAGAAAGCTGACTACAAACTAGGCCTCACCACTAAAAATGGACTCGCCAGTTCCGCTGATGGCCTCTATGCCCTCAAACGAGTCCGGATCCTTCCAACCACTACAGGAGAGGACCTCCTAGCCATGATCCAAGAATAAAGAAAGAGGCTGGGACAGAAATCGGTAATTCGTTAGAATTCGATTTCGTCGTCCCACCTCCGCACAGTTGAGTAGGGCTTTAAAAGCTGATGAAATCAGCGTAGTAGAGCCCACTCAACCACTGCGTCTTGCTCAACAATCCAAAAATAATTGAGAGGCTAGGACTTTTGTCCCAGCCTCTTTTGTTAGAGTTCCTTCTCTAGTTCTTTTAGAAAGGTGATTAAAAATTGATGGCGACTTTTTGCCATTTGTTTGGCAGTCTCCGTGTTCATTTCATCTTTTAATAGAAGCAACTTGTCATGGAAATGTTGGACAGTATCAGTGAGGGACCTCCCTTTGTGGCCACCATAGGAAAAAGTTCGCGCAATTCCTACAGCTCCTATCGCGTCCAGGCGGTCTGCATCCTGGACAATTTTGCCTTCTAAGGTTTCTGGATGTTTCCCACGATTTTTGCTGAAAGAAACAGCATTGATAACCCGACAAATCTGTTCGATTTGGTCTTGAGGAATACCGATCTCTTCTAGAAACATGCGAGCATTCGCATTATTCTCTGTTTGAAACAATTTATCATCATCAGCATCGTGAAGAAGAGCTGACAAGCCCACTATCTCCAGATCACATGGACCTTCTACTTGTGCGATTCTCATAGCATTGGTATAGACGCGGAGGGTATGCTCCATATCATGGCCATCCGCTCGATCAGCAAATAAGGTTTTAACATACTGCTTAGCAGCTTGGATTCGTTCTTCGATCATCGTTCTTGTCCTTTGTAGTTTCTTACTTCAATCAATCTCATGATAGGCTTTACGAGCTTTTTCCAGATCGTAATATTGATCAAATTCTTCTTTTGTCTGTGTGGTATGGACATGACCATCTTTAGATATCTCAGCTGGGATGGTGATATCTTGATAGAGATTCACACCCTTCTTCATAAAGAGTTCAAATACAGCAATACTTTTTGCATATTGATCCGCACTATTCTGGGGTTTTATTACTATGACTTTGGTATCTTTTTCCTTTAAGAGTTGATAAGCCTTCGAAGACTTCTTAAATTGCGTTTTTGAGAGATCCTTGGGATCAATCGAAAACCAATTTTTAAAAAATTTCAATTCTTCAATACTGCTCTTCTCACGATCAATTGGTACATTGAAATCTGGAATCGGTTTTCTTTGGTGATCATTCTCTAAGGTCTCATTTCTTTCCAGTTTACGAGTGTCTAGATTCAAGTACATCATTTTTCGAACTGAGTTATCTTTGGTACTGCGAATTTGTAAGGAAACCAACTCACGTCCATTCCATGAATACACTGAGCCTAATTCTGTAGGAATATAATCCGGATCAAATTGTTCAACAACTTTAAACAAATCAATCTCTTTCTCTTCTTTCAATCGTTCTCCATTAACCTTGTAGACACTAACAGTCCAATATTCATCCTTTTCTGGAGGAGTTGTACGATAGTAAAAATTTTCTCTAAATTTCACATTCATATGCAAAATATGCTTTGAACCGACTCTGACAGGATCAAAATAATAATAAGACCCATATTCCCTCATCAAGCGATCTTCCTTGGGATCCGTTGATTTCCAGTGAGTAATAATGCCCGCACCATCCGCAATCATCTCATAGTCATCAATTTTCGCTTTTCCACTATAATCCTGAAATTGCTTGTAATAACTCTCAGTTGAAAAACGGATATAAAGCCAAATCCCACCAATGAGCGAGAGCAAAACCAGTAAGGCTAGCATCATTTTTTTCTTTGTCATTTTCACGATTTAAACAGATCCTTTCTAGGAGATTTAATTTTCACTTTGTAATCCACCACTGGTGAAAAAAATAGTATATTACCAAAAAACATGAAGAGCGATAAAAATATCAACAAAGCTACATGAAGGATAAAGTTTGGAGCAATATTACTAAATATTGCACAAGATGAAAATACAACCAATCCAGCAAAAATAGTTGGAGCCATCATTGATAATAATCGATGCTTTCTATCATTTGTGACGAGGTATACCTTTATAGGGTGGTTGCTATTAACAATGTTAGGCATCGGTTTCCGAATGCTTATCCATATCCGAATCCCTATTACAAGGCTATATACTAGAAGCAAGATTCCCAGATTTAGCACATGCGAAGAAAAATAGAGATACTTTTCAATAGGAAAGGCTTTCGATAACAGCACGGCAGTTGTACCCATACCGAAAGCTGAAGCAAGACCTTTCTTCTGAGTATCCTTTTTATTGAGAACTTTAGAAAGATCCGAAGGAGCTAGAGACTGCACTTCTTCCTTGGTTAAAGGATAGGCTAGATGAGGGATGAAGCTTAAAATCCATGGAAAGAAATAGCTGATGAGAAATGGACGATCGGCATCGAGTAAATAAGACTCTCCGTCCATTTGTAAGATCCGGTAACGAAGATTGATTTTTGATAATTGTTCAATTTTTGCTTTTTTTAGCATGCATAGTTCCTTCTAATTTTCTTTGTAAATAGATTTATCCTCATCCACTGCTTCCAGTCTCTCAAATTCAATACGCCCTTTCTCAAACGCATATTCAAATAGAAGACTACCTGACTCTATCCAAATACAAAGATAAGCCAACATGCCATTGATATAAAGAAAACAAGCTTCAGTTCCATCATGAGTATTCATATAGAATCCAAACACAATAAAAATTGGAATAAGAAAAAGATAAGCATGAAATTGTCGCTGCTTCTTTACATTTCGAAAGACAATCTTATACTTTGGACGATTGGGTGTGAGTCGTCTGGCAATTTCCTTTCGAGATTTCCAAAGGATTCCCCTATAAATGACAAAAGCTACCAGAATTGAAATTAGAAATAACAAGATTTTTAAATAGAGATTCTGACTAATGCTATAATATCTAAAAATTCCAGCCCCTATTCTATATAGAGCCGAACTAAGTGCAACACTAATACTTATCGCTATCGAACGTCTACCTTCTGGAGCCATTTTAATCTTTTTGTCAAAGTTTCTATTTGAATCCTCTAACTCTATGATATCCAACTTGAACTCCTTAGGAGCAAATCCCCAATAGTAACGTTTAGATGTCAACGAATTTGAATCTAAAACATACCTTTTTCCATTCATTTCAAGGATGCCAAAATAATAGACATCCAAGGCTTTAAAATTAACTTCCATTTATTTTCTTTCTGAATTAATGTTATTTGCCAATTAAGTAACTTATACGATATCACAAAACTTTACTGTTCTTCTATTTTTTCAAGAACAATTTGACCTTGCTTATAGGGAAGAGCAATTGGGTAACTTCCTAGAGTAAACATGAAAAAGAATAAGCATACGATTCCATTGATTACCAAAAAAGCTCCTTCTGTTCCATTATTCAAACCAAGAAAGAAAAGTAAACAAATGAAAATTGCTCCAACTAAAGGATATACTCCTCCGTTACTTTTCTTAATAGTTGTAAAGGTAACTGTGTATTTACGACTGTTTTTAGGAATCCATTTATCCGCTTTTTTATGGGCCACCTTTAACGAAATCAGAATGGCAAAATAAGAAATCAGCATTGAAATTGCAAAGAGCAATAACTTTAATAACACTTGCTCACTAAGATTGTTTTGAATAAAAAGCCGCTTTAGAACATCGTAACCAACTTTAACAATTGGTTGGACAATAATGGCTGCCATTGTTGTACTGACAGGTGTTGTGGGTTTAATTTCGAACTGGGTATTATTCTTTTCAATCTCCACCATGCACACTGAAATCGTATCTGTTTTAATTCCCCAGTAATAACTCTTAGGACTCATTGTACTCGTATCCATGATATACTTCTTCGATTCTTGATCTATCTGGACAATCTGAAAACAGGTCATATTTGAATTTTTAAATTTTAATTCCATTGATTTTTCACCTTGCTTCTATTCAGTTATTTTCTATGTGTACTTCTGAATATAAGAATATTTCACCTATTTTCCAAATTTTGAGAGAACGAATGACCCTATTTTTTTGATGACTGCTATTACAACTAAAACCATCGCATACAATAAAAATGGCGGGATTAAAAGAAGAGCGATTTTCCAGCCTTTGAAAAAAGCGAGTCCTTTTGTGGATTTAGTTGATTTAGCTGGTTTGACTTCTACCAGCTTCATTCGCAATAATTTCAAAGTAACTTCTTCTTGTCTTGCATCAAGCGAAACACTCTTTTCTCCTGAGTTTTCGCCATTAAGATAGGCCTGAACCATTCTGACCAGATACAATCTCTCATCTTCTGTCGCAATGGTACGAAATAGCTCCATTGCTTCACTTCTATTCCCTTTGAGGTACTCATTGACTGCCTTCAGATACATAGATTCCAATTGTGAGAATTTGGTATTTGTCCCTTCCTTTAGGACGGCATCATTGGGCTCTTTTTTGACCAGTATATCGTAGCGAGCTCTGTATGCCATCTTGAGTGGTTCAACATCTGCTAAATAGTCAGAGAGTAACTCCTCAAACTCATCTTCCTTCAAATCAGGTCTAGAAAATAGGTTCGCATTCAATAAAATTTCGTTTAATTTTACTTGTTCTGCATCTGTAAACTTTTGATTCTTTTTGAGTTCGTCTACAACTGCTTCAATGGATCCAAAGTCACCAATCCTATAGGAATAGAAAATAGTAGCAATCTGTACACGCGCTTTAATAGTTTTGATACTCTTTCTTTTTTGGTTCAGAATATAGCTTGCCATCAAGTCAAGATTTATGCCCTTATAGATAAGACTATTCAACTTTTTGATTAAAAGAGTATCTTTAATGATAACTAGAATCAGTTCCATCAGTAAGTAAGTCAAAAAACAAATGGTCGCGATCCTTTTACTTTGGGTCACTTGCACGACATATAAAAACGGTAAGGCTAGAATAATCAGTAGGACTATCACTGGAATATTGTAGCGTCTTCTTAGTTCTTTATAATCTTTAACCATAAATCTCCTTAATTGTTAGATTGTTGTGATTTGGTATTTGTTTGCTCTGTCTTAAAATAAGTCACTTAAAAGTCCAACTTAATGGTTTAATTCTAAAAGTTAACTCCTATCATGATACCGAAATTTTTCGACTGGGGCAACTTCCTCACTAGTTGGAAATAGTTGCAAGAAAAAAACCACCTCTCGGTGGTGTTTACTTTTTCTTTTGTGGAAAGAGGGGCAGGCCAAGGGTCGCGATCTTCTCAGCGGGAATCTTCATGCCATCCTTGATCCATTTGGAGATGACAGAGACAATAGCTGAGCTCCAGAAAGAATTGAGGTAGCTGCCAGCGCCATTTGATGAGCTGCCATTTCGTTTTTCTAAAAAGTCATAGACTGCCTTGGTTAAGAGTCGCTCAAAATTGTAATCAATAGCTAGGCTGATGATCTTGGCTTCTTTCTTAACTTCCTTAAAAAGATAGACCCAGACCTGGTAGAGATCTGTCTTGAGGTTGTAGCCATCTAAAGACTTGGTAATCTTTGCGATACTAGATTGAAAGATAGACTCTAGAATCTCTTCTTTTGATCCATAATTGCGATAAAAGGCGGCGCGAGAGACCCCAGCACGCTGAACCAGCTCAGAGATGGTGATCTTTTTCAGATCTTTTTTCTCCAATAGTTGCAGGAGAGAGATTTCGATGGATTCTCGTGTAATCGCATTGTTTTCTTGGTTAAATCGTTTGAGATTTTCCAAGGATTTCTCGGATATTTTTCTTTCTGCCATAACATTTACTTTCTATCTGTCT
Organism: Streptococcus parasanguinis; assembly: GCF_015557775.1. Lineage (GTDB taxonomy): Bacteria > Bacillota > Bacilli > Lactobacillales > Streptococcaceae > Streptococcus > Streptococcus parasanguinis_AA. The sequence continues at coordinate 29,422 of NZ_JADNOY010000010.1, forward strand.
CACCTGATGTTATCTGCTTGGATAGCATGGTACTTCATGATATAATTGTAAAAGAAGACAAACTACTTGTCAATGTACATTTTTATACAATTATGAGGTATGAACTGATGAAATGGAAAATTATTGCGGATTCAGGCTGTGACTACCGCTCTTTGGACAACCTGGCACCAGATACGGAGTTTGTCAGTGTCCCACTGACCATCCAAGTGGGTGATACCATCTATACAGATGATGCCCAACTCAATATCGATCAGATGATGGGGGAGATGTATGCGACTGCGACTGCATCTAAGTCTGCCTGCCCAAGTCCGGATGATTATATGAAGTCTTTTGAAGGGGCGGATAATATCTTCGTTGTTACCATCACAGGGACCCTTTCTGGTAGTTACAATAGTGCTGAGGTGGCCAAGAAAATTTATCTGGAAGAGCATCCGAATACCAATATTCACGTCATTAATAGCTTGTCAGCTGGGGGCGAGGTGGACCTAATCGTTCGCAAGCTCAACCAGTTGGTCGCTGAAGGTCTCGATTTTGATCAAGTGGTTGATGTGATCACTACTTATCAGTCTAAAACTAAGTTGCTCTTTGTTTTGGCTAAGGTCGATAATCTGGTCAAAAATGGGCGTCTCAGCAAATTGATCGGAACGGTTGTCGGGCTCCTCAATATCCGTATGGTTGGGGAAGCTAGTAAGACAGGTACCCTCGAGTTGCTTCAAAAAGCACGGGGCCAAAAGAAAGCGATCAAGGCTGCTTTTGATGAATTAATCAAGGCAGGCTATAATGGCGGACATATTACCATTGCCCACCGCAACAATGAAAAATTTATCGAGCAATTCTCTGAATTGGTTCGTGAAAAATTTACCCGTGCAAACATCGAAGTCCTTCCTACTTCTGGACTTTGTAGTTTCTACGCCGAAGAAGGCGGGCTCCTCATGGGGTATGAGATTTAAGTTACCACTAAAAAGAGGCTAGGACAAAAGTCCTAGCCTCTCAATTGTTTTTGGATTGTCGAGCAAGACGCAGTGGTTGAGTGGGCTCTACTACGCTGATTTCATCAGCTTTTACAGCCCTACTCAACTGTACGGAGGTGGGACGACGAAATCGAATTCTAACGAATGACCGATTTCTGTCCCACTCTCTCTTTTTATTCTCCGATCTCTTGGTAGAGAGTGCGGATTTTTTTGCGGTAGATGGTAGAACTGATGCCTGCTCCGATTAGCAGGATAACACTATAAAGGATCACAGCCAGCAGGGTGTTGACGGAATGATAGGTCCAAATGAAGCTGCCAATGATTAAGAGAAACATCACAAAGAGAAAGACAATCAAGAGAATAGACTGAAGAGCTGCATTCCCACGATGACGGGTCATCAACTCCGTGATATTGGTCCAATTGGTGCTAAAATTTTGAAAATCTTTAACATAGTCTCGAATGCAGATCGGAATGGTGGTTACGACCCAGATCAGCAACATGGCTAGGATGGCTAATGGATGGACGCCAAAATAGAGACAAACACCAACCAGAAGAATGACAGGAAGAATGGATTGCACTAGATAGAGCAACCAAAACTTCATGAAGAGATAGCGTTTGAAATCAATAGGGAGCGATCTCAAATACTCAAAGTTTTCACGCTCCAGCGAGATACCGATACTGGTCAAGCCTCCAAAACTATTGAAAACACCGATCAAGAAGGCAACGAGAGCCAGTGGCACCAAATACTGGGGCGTCAAGTAAGGACTGAGGCCTCCTATATTTTTCGATGCTCCTGCTGCTCCACTGAGTAGGAAAATATAAGGCAGAATGCTCATCATCAAGAGTACTTGCACCATAAGGGTTCCATCAAGCAAGAGTCTGCGATGATACTGAATGACAAATCGTCTAAAGGAGTCTTTCTGACCCACATGGAGAACTCTCACGCGCTCTTTAACAGTTTGGTTGGTCGCAACTGCAAGGGCCGCATCATAGAACTGCGGGATCACGATTTTGCGAACCAGGCCGATCAAGACCAGAAGGACCAGGATCCAGCCCAGGAGGCCAAGGATTGCTCCGGCGTCAAAAGGATGGAGGATGAACTGATGAAAGGCCGTAAAAGGTGGAAATAGAATGGGAATATCTGCGCCCCCTGTCACTTCTACCCGATGGGTCTGGACTAGATTCAGATAGAGATAAGCTCCTAGACTCAGAAGAGAACCAATTCCGACCATGATGTTGGAGACCAGGGTCGTGTGTTTTTTGAAAAAGAGGGTCTTAGTGATCAGATGGGATAGGATGATCGTCGCTAAAAAGAGAACGCCTAAGAGAATTAAGGCACAAAAGAGGCCTAGCAGGATCCCTAACGGATTGAAGCCGCCTGCTTGGACAGGCAGGATCAGAAAATAGCTAACCAAGGGAAGGATAGCCATGAGAAGGGTCAGGATGACCGAGATACTCTTTCCAGCAATGACTTCCGCATCTGAGAAGGCATAGGGCCTGTAAAACTGGAGGTCCTTGCTCTCATAAAAGACATTGTAAAAGCTCATGAAGCCTTGGGAAATGGTCATCAAGGAAAAAAGGGCGACCATATTGACAAAGAAGGCTGGTTGGTTCACAAAATCATAGATACTAAAGAGCAAGCCAAATATAACGAAATAGACCAGGCCTAAAAAGAGGTAGTTGAGCACCGATTTACGGGCAACATTGAGTTTGACGTCCGGTTTTTTGGCCTGTTTGGCACGTAATTTTGCGATCTGAGCAGGCTGACTGGCATAGATGATATTAACATTGACCAGCTGCTGGATGATCTTAAGACGCATGACCGCCACCTTCTTCCTTCCGACCCGCTAAGCTGAGATAGATACTTTCCAGACTTTGTTCGGGATGCTGGCCCTTCAATTCCTCGATTGTCCCATAGAAAATGAGATTTCCTTTTTTGAGAATGGCGATTTTATCACAGAGTTGTTCGGCTACTTCTAAGACGTGGGTAGAGAAAATAACCGTCTTGCCCCGATCCGCATGCTGGCGCATCATTTGTTTTAAATCGTAAGAAGCCTGTGGGTCCAAACCGGTCATCGGTTCGTCCAAGACCCAGATATCTGGATCTGACAAGAGGGCTGCAATGACGAAGACCTTCTGGCGCATCCCATGTGAAAAGGATTCAATCACTTCATAGCGGTGGCTCTGAAAATCAAAGATCCTAAGAAGCTCTTCCAAGCGTTGATCACAGTCTTTCTGACTCATATCATAAGAGGTCGCAACCAACTCCCAGAATTCATTGGCTGTGAGACGCAAGAAAAGATCTGGCGAATCCGCCACATAACCGATCTTCTTTTTGATCGCCAGTCGATGGCTATAGAGGTCCTGACCATCTACTTCAATGGATCCAGTTGTTGGGGTGATGACACTAACCAGGCTCTTAATCGTCGTTGACTTACCGGCTCCGTTGTGGCCAATCAGGCCGACAATTTGCCCGTCTTCGATAGTCAGATCCAAGTGGTTGAGGGCAATATGCCCATCGTAATCTTTGGTAACTCCGTGAAATGTAATCATGTTAACTCCCTAATTGATCCTCATTGGGACCGTTTTTTCTTATTCTGTTGATAAACGATCATCGAAATGGTAGAGCAATTCTAGCAGATAGTTTGGAATGGTCTCCAAAAAGTCTTCTTTGTAGACCCGCTCTCCTCGCTTGTGCAATTCTTTGCCCCAAGGGCCTAGATTGACCGCTGGAACCTGAATGTGGGCAATTTTTTCCAGATCCAGATCATAGACCTGGGCTGGTGTGGCTAGGCTATCCAAGACGACTTGATAAGAGGCCACATCCTTTTCCAAGGCACAATAACTGGTGTCGTTAATCCCCATAAAGTATTCTTCGACTTTTAAGAGGTAACCTCTTTGGTCCAGATACTCGCGGTAATCAGTGATGAGGGACACGATATTGAAATCGGTATTGTCTAAAAAGCGGCAATTCATGGAAGGATAATAGGGGGGTGCAAAACCGATGACCACCATAGGATCCTTATCTCCGAGAAACTCAAGGAGTCGCTGGATTTGCTGAATCGCAAGGCTCTGGTAGCTGATCCCATTACGAAAATCTTGCTCCGCTTTTTGGTTAGATATTTCTTTAAAGGCTTGGTAGCCCTCTAAGGCTTGGCAACGTTCCTCTAGTTCTTGATAGGTGATGACTCTTGGCCTTGCAATCATATGGTCTTGGCCAGCCTGATCCTGCAAGTGCTCGTACTTCTTGTAAAAGGCATCCAAGGCCTCCTGACTAAGCTCATAGATTCGTTGCAAGAGCTCTTGAGGTGTTTTCTTCAAATGCAATACACTGAAATAACCAGCCGCATAAAGTACGGTCGATACGTCGTACTGCTCCTTCAAATCTCTGAGATAGGACCAAGAAGGAAGGGGAGAAGTTTCTCCCAGCGCCTGATCTGCCAGATCGGGATGAAGATCCAGTTGGCTTGCAATGGCTACTAAGAGGGACAAGGCATTGATCCCTTTAAGGGGCTCCTTCATATGGGACAAGACACCTTGCGCCACAACGACCGGCATGAGTTTGCCAACTGTACCAATGTGAAGGACCTTTTCTTTTCCTACTTCCGATTCAAAGGGCTCTGAATCCACTGCTAATACATAATTCAGATCAAAGGTTTCCTGCAAATCTGTGAGGAGACCCAAAGCTCCTCGCATCCCACGTGAATAGGATTCCTCATCTCCAACAGAGAGATAGAGCAGATTGACCTGACCTTCTGAGGGAGCTGCTGCATAGGCTTCCAGAACCCCCAATTGAAGGGCTAGGGCTGCTTTCATATCGCAAGAGCCTCTGCCAAATTTCCATTCTCCAGAAGCTAAATCTGCCTGCATATCGGGTCGCCTATCCAATGTTTTCAAGGCTTCTGCTACTTGATCAGAATCGAGCGCGATCTCCGACAAATTTCCATAGTCTTCTAAATCGACTGTATCATGGTGGTGGAAAAGGATAACTGTTTTTTTCTTGCCCTTATCGACCAAGGCCCAATTGACCGACCGATGCAAGTGATCCTGTGGCACCTGGTAGCGCCCAAAATGGTCCGGATGTTCCTTGAAATAAGGGATCTGGGCAATCCGTTGATCCAGGTAGGCTTCGATCCCTTGCTCGGTCTCAGTGTTGGTAAAGCTCGGGATTGCCAAGGCTTCAGTAAAAATCGTTTCGATGCTCTCTCTATTGGTGGTTTTCACTTTCAAACCAATCCTCCTTTGATATGATCAAACTATAAAATGAATAGAAATAAATGTACCAGACTGATATTTCTACGTAAATAAAATGCTACTTTTTATATTCTCACTTCATTTCTTTCATGTATGCGATTTCTTTTCCAGAAAGGGCTTGCTTCCAGCGCAAACGTTTGTCGCATCCAACTATTTTTGGTAAAATAGGGACATTCACATGAAAGAAGAAATAAAAATGGAAAATCAAACCTTAATGCAATATTTTGAGTGGTATTTGCCCGCTGATGGGAACCACTGGACGCGTCTTGCTGAAGATGCGCAACACTTAGCAGACTTGGGTATTCGTAAAGTCTGGATGCCGCCTGCTTTTAAAGCTACTTCTAACAATGACGTTGGTTACGGAGTCTATGACCTCTTTGATTTGGGCGAGTTCGATCAAAAAGGAACGGTTCGTACCAAATACGGCTTCAAAGATGATTATCTTCAAGCCATTCAAGCCCTCAAAGATGCAGGGATTCAACCAATGGCCGATGTCGTGCTCAACCATAAGGCTGCTGCTGATGGCTTAGAGGAATTCGAGGTCGTTGAGGTGGATCCAATGGATCGAAACAAGGTTCTCACTGAGCCCTTCACCATTCAAGGATGGACCAAATTTACCTTTGATGGCCGAAATGGCGCCTATAATGACTTCCACTGGCATTGGTACCACTTCACCGGTACGGACTACGATGCTTCACGTAATAAGAATGGGATCTACCAGATCCAAGGGGACAACAAAGGTTGGGCTCATGGAAATCTGGTAGACAAAGAAAACGGAAACTACGATTACCTCATGTACGCCGATATCGATTTCAAACATCCCGAGGTTGTAGAAAATCTCGACCAATGGGCTGAATGGTTTATCGAAACGACAGGGGTTGAGGGCTTCCGTCTGGATGCCGTCAAGCATATCGACTCCTTCTTTATGAAGAATTTCATCCACAATATCACCAAAAAATATGGAGAGGATTTCTACGTCTTTGGTGAATTTTGGAATGGGGACACAGAAACCAACGATGAGTACTTGGAAAGCATTGATTACCTGTATGACCTGGTCGACGTAGCCCTCCACCAAAATCTCTTCAGAGCTAGTCAAGAAGGTGAAAATTTCGACCTTCGAACTATTTTTGACGGAACACTAGCGCTCAATCATCCTGAAGAGGCCGTAACCTTTGTGGACAACCATGATACCCAACGAGGGCAAGCCTTGGAATCTACCATTGAAGAATGGTTCAAGCCTGCAGCCTATGCCTTGATCTTACTTCGTGAAGCTGGTTTGCCTTGTGTCTTCTATGGAGACTACTACGGTATCGAGGGCAAATTTGCACAAGAAAGTTTCCAAGAGGTCCTCGATCGTCTCTTATGGGTTCGTAAAGATCTGGCCTATGGGGAACAAACAGACTACTTCGATGATCCTAATTGCATCGGTTGGACACGTTCAGGTACAGAAGAATCAGCACCAATCGCCTGCTTGATTTCCAATAACCAAGCTGCTACAAAAGTCATGGAGATCGGCTCATCCTACGCAGGTCTCACCTACTATGATGTCCTAGAAAATTGTAGCGAAACTGTCCAAGTTCAAGAAGACGGTACTGCCGAATTCCCAGTGGCAGAGCGCTCTGTCAGCGTCTGGGTAGCCCAAGATACAGAGGGCCAATAACCTTTATATGTAATGTTCTCCTAGGATCTACATCTTCCTAGGAGAATTTTTTCCCTGTGAAAATTTTATAGGAAATACAGTTTCATTTTAGCACTATAAGAAAGCGCTGTCAATGGGTATCGCGTCTATTTGAAAGAAATAAAGAGCATCAAAAAGAGGCTGGGACAAAAGTCCTAGCCTCTCAATTATTTTTGGATTGTCGAGCAAGACGCAGTGGTTGAGTGGGCTC
>NZ_JADNOY010000011.1:0-16495 GCF_015557775.1 Streptococcus parasanguinis
AAGAGGCTGGGACAAAAGTCCTAGCCTCTCAATTGTTTTTGGATTGTCGAGCAAGACGCAGTGGTTGAGTGGGCTCTACTACGCTGATTTCATCAGCTTTTACAGCCCTACTCAACTGTGCGGAGGTAGGACGACGAAATCGATTTCTAACGAATTACCGATTTCTGTCCCACTCTCTTTTTGAGGTTAAGATGACCTCAATCTATCTGTGCCTGATGATGTATTGATCATGGTAAAACAAATCTTCGTGAGAAAGCAAGTCTACTCATTTTTTTGAATGATTAGTTCTCCAGATCTAATTTCCCAGACCTGGTCAAAGTTCTTCAGTGCTTCATTCTGTCGGTGTAAAGTAATGATGACAGCACACGGTAAGTCTAGTACTTTTTTCAATTCTGCCTCGAACTGATGAGCATCCAAGGCTGAAAAAGGTTCATCCATAATAACTAATGGACTCTGGCGGTTTTTTTCTCGATTGAGGTACATACGTTGTTGTTGACCACCTGACAGGGATTGAGGAGGTGTTGCTTCGAATTCCGCATCCTTAAACTCTGCGGGGAAAGTATTGAATAGCGTAACATTATTTTCATAACTAGAGATGAAGCTATGCTCTTGTTGCAAGATCAGGCCAAATCTTCCCCAAAGCTGATTTAGAGGAAGATCATTCAGCAAGATCTCGCCTTGGAAATCCTCATCCGTACCATTTAAAATATTGAGCAGGCTACTCTTACCTGATCCGTTCTCTCCTATGAGGGCAATCTTATCTCCTTTGTGAATGGTGGCAAAAGAAATCTTCAATGTTGATTCCCCAAGTTGTTTAGAAAGATTCTTCAATGTGATCGTTTCAAAGGAAGGCTGTGGTGACTGAATTGAAGATGGATGCTTAACAATAGTTTGAAAGCTTTTAATTACAGGTTTTACCGACTCCAACATTTGCAGATCGTAAAGGATTTCTTGAATTGGTTCTGAGAAGGCTGTAATATAACCAAAACTTGCAACCACCTCAGGGATACCAATTTGATGATGATATAGAGAGTAAGCTAGATAGGAAAAGAGAATAAGGCTAATGAATTCAAAAGAAATACCCGTCAAGAGAATACCTGTAATTTTAGTCAAACCATACCCAAGATACTTATCCTGCAAGTTTTTGAGAGAACTTCTTTGTTGCTCTATAAAATGAGGTAGAGTAAGTTTGTTAACTAGGTGATGTCCTCGGAATAGATCCTCCAAGGTCCGATAATAATCACCTTGCTTTTCAAGATAGGTTTGTCTACGCTTCGCAGTCAATTGACCAACGATCTTTGGAATTTGAATACTGATGGCTGTTGAAATCAGTAGGATCAGTGCCACTATAGGATTGATCGTTCTGGTAATAATGATGGTATAAATCAAAATTCGTAGAATCTGCTTAAAAAAACTCATCAGTGGAGGTAGATAATCTTTTTCCAGTGAGTCAAGATCATTAGATTGATAAGAAATGTATTCTGCGACTGTTTTCTGCTTGAAATCATGGTGGGCAAGTCCTAAAAGAGATTGAAACCAATCGTTCTTTAGATTTGTCGAAAAGAGAATGGCCTGTTTCCAGTCAAGTCGCATTTGGATGTAGTTGCAAGTCAGGTAACCTATAACTGCGATGCAATAACCTGACAAAGCTATTTGATAGTGGCCACGAATTAACTCTTGTGTAAAGTATGGAAGAAGAGCCGTACAAATATTGGACAGGCCACTAAAGAGAAAATTAAAGAAAAGATACCAGCGCAAAGGCTTAAGGTATTGAAACATAGACGAAACTCCTTGATAAAGCTATAACATAAAACTGATAATGACATAACAGCCCAGTTACATTAATGAGCAAATAGGGGCATTAGTTAGAAACTTTCATTTTTGTAAAATATAACTAAATTATAGCATATGATGAAGTCAGTTTATTAATTTAGAAGAGGTTTGTCCATGTATTTCTCAAAAAAATTTGATATTAGGATGATTCTGTAGGCGTGTTAATTTAAACAAAAGAACTGCTAGCGACAGGAGATGCTGCCAGTGGAACCTACTTGCCCCCAAGTAATGGAGCTGATCTATCATGGAAGCAAACAATCTCTTTAGGATGGCAAAAACATCAAGCAATCCTAAACAAAGTGAAGAATCCGAAGGTTGAAACGTTAGAAGACAAACTCTCAAAAATGTCACATGCAGAACTGGAGGAAGAGTATGGAGGGGTGATTCAAGCCTATAAAAGATTTACGACTATGGGGCAGGGTGATGTGGTTCTCTCCAAGTGGGATATGAATGATCTCAAATTGTTATGGAAGAGATATAATGAAGTTAAGGATGATCATTTAGGGTTATCACCTTCAGAATTAGCCAAGGTGGACTCCAAATTTAAGAAACGTATCGATGCAATGGATCAAGAAGCGTTAGAAGAGGCCTACCCTGAACTTAAAACATTGATCTCCATGGCTCATGTGAATCCATATGCACAACTATTTAAATCTGAAACAGAGCGAGCTAATTATCATTACCTACTAGACCGTTATTTCTTTTTAGATAGTCAAAAAATGCTCAGTTGGCGAGATCCTGCTTTTCAAACTAAATATGATTATTATATAATTGAAGAAGGTATTGATCCTTTTACAGGTAAACCTGCTACACAGGAAGAAATCAATCGTGCAAAAAATATCAAGAAGGTGAGAGGTTTTACTGATAGCCTCCAACTAGCAATTACCTTGTATACATCTTATGTTGGATATAATCAGTACTACAATAAACCCTATACAACGTTCTTGGATGTATATAGTAAGGTAAAAGGGAAGATTCCTGTCTTCAATAGGAAACCAGTAATTCCTGTTTTTTCAAATAGATATTCAAAAATAGATTTTACTCAAACTGACTTTGATGTTGAGTTAATAAGAGGTAGATTGAAAACTGATCCAGATACGGCTTTTTTCTGGTCAGGACGAACAGATGGCATTGGAGGAATGGATGTTGCGAAAAAAATAGCAAAAAATAAAGGAGGAGTTACATTAGAATCTACGATTGATGATACGAACATTGTAATGCCTGAATGGGATTTTAATACTCCTTCAAGTGTAACAGCTTGGGAGGAAGCTTCGAATGTTTACGCAGAGCAAGTATCTGGTGAAATAAGAGCTGTAGTTGGTAGCGAACTACGACCAGGAAATATTTGGGAAAACATCGAACTACCAAGATTGAAGGCCAATCCAAATGTTACTAAGGTTACAACAATAGATCCTAAAACAGGGGTAGAAAAAATTATATTCGAGAGGTAGAAATGAAAATTACAGGAACAAGATCAACAATTACTTTTGATTTAGAGAATGGTTTCCTCTTAAAAGCACAAGGAGAATTGCTGATCAATAAAAAATTTGTTGTTTATAAAGATAGTATGACACAATGGGAGCCTCCTCATGAGAATCTTCCGATAACTCAAAGAGAAATAGAAAATATTATTAATACAGCTAAAAAAATGGAGAGCAATCAAACTATTCAATTAGACTTTGTATAATTATATTGTATTCTAAGAGAAATAAATCTCTATACAGGTGGTCAGGTTGTCTATCATGGGACCAAACTCCTAGGTGGAAGCGAAGAAGATGTTCAAACCGCAAACTTTATCGGGAACATCGTAGGAGGTTATGTGGCCTCCTCAGCAACCAGCAAGTTTAGTTTGAATCAACCTATTTTTTCAAATCGATATTCAAAAATAGATTTTACTCAAAACAGAAGACCATTATAAAACATTTTAAAAAAATAGAATAGAGGTTTGAAATCCTGAAAAATAGAATTCATTACATTACGAAACTTGAAATGCAAGATCGATTGCCTTTCAGTGGCTTTGTAGCAAATTTTGATGGGAAGCAGATCCAAAACAAAGAAGAACTATTTCGTTTTCTTGAAAAAAATGTCGGACTTCCTGATGCCAATAATTGGTCATCTATTACAGATTGGCTGACAGACTTATCATGGATAAAAGCTGAAGAATACAACTTTATTCTTGAAAATTATGATAGCTTCTTAAAAGATGACTTATCATCTAAAGACTTATTTTTAGAAATTTTGGAAGAAGATATTCTTCCTTGGTGGGAATGCGATGTTGAAAAGCATGTTGTTGGCAGTAAGGTCAAGAGTTTTCAAGTTTACATAGTAGAAAATTAAAAATAGGACAAAGTTTTAAGGAGCTACCTTAAGGTAACCACTTATGTTGGATATAATCAGTACTACAATAAACCCTATACAACGTTCTTGGATGTATATAGTAAGGTAAAAGGGAAGATTCCTGTCTTCAATAGGAAACCAGTAATTCCTGAGGTGAACCATAAGGTAGATATCAATGGTAAAACTATAACAGAAACCACGAGACCTTATGAGCGTGAACATATTTTACGAAATATAGAAGAAAGCAGGCTTGCGAGGGAGAGTTCAGGGTTTAAAGACTTTTCAACCACGAGGCTTCAGCCGGTAGTCAAGCCTCAGCCTGCACCTAAGAATTTAGATGTTGAGGGACCAGTAGTAAATAATATTCGATCTAAATATCCCGATTTGCAAACTTATGAATATAATTCATATACAAATCCTGGTCCACTAAATGATTTAAGAGGTCAGCCTAATGTTAATTTTTATGGGGGACGGTATGATGTTGAAGTTTTGAAGTCTCCTAAAATATTATACCGAACTGGCGACCAAAGCAATCCGCTAGGGCAATGGTTTACAGAATCAGCCCCACATTCTGAGATAGAAGTTAGAATAAATACGGCAGTAAAACCAATTTGGACAGATCGTTCAGGAAACTACACTGGCAGCTCTCCTTTAAATACAGTTTACGAAATAAAAATACCAGCTGGCACAACAATATACAGAGGACCTGTTGCGAGTCAAGGAGGCATCTATCAAGGTGGTTTGGAATATGAACAAATTTTTATTGAAACTCCGTGGAAAATAGAAGGTGTAGAGGTTATTAGCTCAAAACCATTAAATTAGTGAGGAAAGAAATGAAACGAAAAGAATTATTAGATAATATCAAATTAATATTACCACTATTAAATCAATACAATGATGGGACAATTCATGTACAAATTTCATTTCTACAAGGATTAGAATGTGCATTGGAAAATGGTGACTCACTCCCTACAATAAGAGAAATTAAAGATATCCTTTATCCTCCAAGAGGAGGTCTATCAGACTTTTTTGTTTGGAAGAATGATTATTTGGAACGACTAAAAATTAATGAAGAAATTGAAGCCTACAATAATAGATTATGGGAGCTTTTAAATCAAATAGAAAACTTGGAATCATAGTAAATGCATCAAATTTTAAAATTAGAAGCATTTCATCAATCTCATACAAGAATTCCAAGCGGAAATGAAGCATCTGCTTTTGAAGATTTTTGGAAACCAGGAGGACAAACCTTCCCAGGAAATATGCCAGAAGGCATCATGAAAGATATTAGTACCCAAAGAGGAGAACATACATGAAATATAGTAAACTAGGCTGGGAAGAAGTTAGTAAGTTTGAGGAAATAAAAGGTTATGGACAACATATTTGGCGACATCATGAGAAATATTTTTTTGTTACTGATGAAGGAGGAATAGCTGAACAGAGGGTAGTCTATGAATTACCATTAGAACTATTTCAATCACCCTACCAAGTTTTTCTGAGTTACTTGAAAAGTCTAACTTAATTTGACAATTTAGGCAATAAAGAAATCCTAGACAAGCTTTTGAGCTATTCAGAAGACTTGAAATACCACTATAATCTCTATCAGCTCTTGCTTTTTCACCTTCAGAATAAGGAACCAGAGAAATTTTTTGGACTCATTGAAGACAATATAAAGAAGGTTCATTCTCTTTTTCAGACTGTCTTTAAAACATTTCTAAAGGACAAAGGGAAAATCATCAATGACCTTCAGTTATCCTATTCCAACGCAAAATTGGAAGCGACTAATAATCTCATCAAACTTATCAAACGCAATGCCTTTGGTTTTCGGAACTTTGAAAACTTCAAGAAGCGAATTTTCATCGCTCTGAATATCAAAAAAGAAAGGACGAAATTTGTCCTTTCTCGAGCTTAGCTTTTCTTCAACCCACTAAAGTTGACAAAAAGCCGTAGATTTTAGGTATTTACCTTGTCTACTTAAGAGGTATCATATCATCGAGATAAAGGTGATTTGTTTGTTCCTAAGAATTAGGTTTTAGGTTTGACTTGTGGCAACTTCTGGAAAAAGCTTGTCTAGAATTTTTGGAGTGATAGCTTGTCCAGGACCTTCAGCACAATAGGTGTGAATATACATAGCGGGATTGAAGTTGAGCTCGATACAAGTGAAATGAGGTTTTTCCTTGCTAGCAGGCTGAGTTTTATCTGGAATGATGAGGTCAACCCCGCAAGCCCAGGCCCCCATGCTAGTTGCCATAGCTGCTGCCAATTCTTGGTAAGAGGAATCTATTGTCTCAGTGACATCAATAGAGTCACCACCCGTAGAAATGTTGGAGTTACGGCGGAGATTGACCTTTTTCCCTTCTGGGAGAATATCATCAGGTGCATAACCTTGCTGAGTCAACATCAATTGTTCGATGTCTCCTAGCTTAATGATTTCCAGAGGTGAGCGGTGGTCACGGCCTCGCAATGGATTGGCATTTTTCTGAGCGACTAATTCACGAATGGTGTGTTTGCCATCACCGACAACATTAGCAGCGACACGAAGGAGGACAGACTCACAACGCCCGTCCAGAATGAAGAAACGGTATTCGGTTCCTGGGATAAATTCTTCAACAAGAACAGCTGTATCTTCTTCAAAGGCAATCTCGAGAGCTTTCTTATAGTTATCAAGGCTGGCAGGCTCTTGGAAAATGGAAATGCCCAGACCGAAGTTGGTTGATTTTGGTTTAACCACAATTTGCTTGCCCTTGATAAGAGGATAGTAGGCTAGACCTTGTTCTAGACTGGTAAATTCGTCGCCGGCAGGGACAGGGAAGCCAGCATCAGCCAGGATTTTTTTGGTCACGGTTTTATTAGCCATGGCAAGAGGAACTACATAGTTGTCTTTTGAGGTCATGTTACCATTTTTGACGTACTCAACATGATCTTTATGCCAGAGTTTAAGGAATTGATCCTGCTCATCTAGGATTTCAAAATGAAGCCCTTTTTGAATGGCATCAAAGAGCAGCATCTGGGTAGAAAGTTCCATCTCCTCATAACCCTTAAGGGCATAGTGGGCAGTCCAGTCGTAATCATGATAGGCAAGCGCCTTGTCAAGGGCAAAGTCAGAAAGGGACTTGTCTTTGATATGAGGAAGAAGTTGAGCAGCTAGTGTCTGACTGGAATCTGCAAAGGCATCTTTAACTTGTTTGACCAGCCCTTGATGATAGTCACCAAGCCCAAAATGTTGCACCAGTTGGTCTAGAGCTGTCGTAATGTTCTGAGTTTCAGCTTCAGAAGGTAGAGGTTCTAAAGGATGAGAGAGGGCAATTTTTTCATTCAGCGCGTGACCTTGAGCCAGAGCCTGATCAACATTTTCAGGGGCATCCAGCCAGAGGAAGGCTAGAAGGAGTAGGTGTACGGTATCCATGGTAGTTTGGCTAATACCGATACGCTCAAAGGGGTTGAGGTCGAAGTTACGGAATTCTAGGTAGGTGATTCCCTTGTCAAGGAAGGAGCGATTAACCTTTTGTCCACGGAAACGAACAGCCGAGTAAAATTCCTTTTCCGCAATCAAATCACCTTGTTCGATATAGTTTTCGATGGCAGAGACATAGTCTTCTAGGCTTGCAAAAGATACTTGTATTTCTTCCTTATTGACATAGCCGTGGTCACTGTTACGGAAGGAACGCACAGGTTCTGGAACTTCTTGGTCGAAGAATCCTTGCTCAGCAATAGGTGCAGCCCCAAAAAGATAGGTAATCACCCAACGGTAGCGCAAGTAGTTTTGAGCCAGCTTAAGATAGAGGGCGTTTTTGAAAGCAATTATATCAATCTGGTCACTTTCTTGGAATAGGGCTTCAACCAAATCTTTCCCTAGTTCCATATTATAGTGGATACCTGAGATAGCTTGTAGTTTAGTTCCGTATTTTTCGGCCAGGTAGTTACGATAATGGCGTTCAAATTCATTTTCCAGTTGGGCAACTTGGATTTCTTGGGCGTTGATACGAGGAGGCATGGACAAGGGCCAGAGAAGTTCATCTTTACTGATGGAACGTCCAGCTACATCGGTAATGGCTCCAAGAAATCGACGAGCCTCAGTGGTAGATTTAGCAACTGGTGTGATGAGTTCCATCTGAAACTCACAAAAATCTGTTTGAATATAAGGGTGGAAACTTCGAGCTCCTAGCCATGAAGGGTGAGGCGTATGTGCTAATTTTCCCTGTCTATCGACACGAAGACTTTCGCGTTCAATTCCAAAGTTAGCTTGAAGGATAGGGCTAGTAGGCTCCAGCTTTTGAAGCAGTTGATTTATAGTCATAGAGTCACCTTTTCATCTAATGTTAGTGATAGTCTATTATAAATAGGAGAAGAAAACAACTTTCCGCTACGGTTAAGGGGAATTTCCGAATGTTTCAGATAAGAATTCTTAAAACCAATTGTTTTTTAGCTCTATTATATGCAAAAATTGTAAAATACCCACTGATTTTTATGTAAAATGTTATTTCTCTTGGAATTTAAATCAAATTAGCCTATACTAATGACGTATATATGAGAACGAAAGAATCCCTAGGGTCGGCACTGCACCCATAAAATGAGACACAAGAAAACACTCCTGTTGAATTCTGGTAAACTAGAAACAGGGGTGTTTTGTTATGGTCAAAAAGCATATTCAGTAGAAACTAAACTAGCCTGTATCGAAATGAAGAAGGCAGGCAAATCAAATAAACTTATCATGGATACCCTCAGCATCAAAAATGCTAGTCAGGCCAAGACCTGGTAGCGATGGTATCAGAATGATGAATTGTACCGTTTCCAACAACCCGTGGGGAAACAATATACTTATGGTAATGGGATGAAACAGTTATCTGAAGTGGAACAGTTACGTTTGCAGGTAGAATTACTAAAAAAGTATCAGAACTTGATAAGAGAATCGACAAAGTAAGTCTTATCAAGCTAGTAGAAGAGTATAAGAAAACGTGCCCTGTATCGATTATTTTAGAATGTTTCGGCGTCAAACGCTCCACCTTTATCGCTGGAAACAGGAGTGTAAGAATTCTCAGAAAAGAGGCGAAATAGCAGATAATGGCTGTATCGAATGGTTTCACTCTGTTCTCAAGTCTGAAACCTTCTATCTCCATAAGTGGAGAAACATAACTGAAGATAGTCTAACAGATATTGTCAAAAATTACATCATATTTTATCCTGATAATTATGTATCACCATTGAAATAGCCTGCGTGGAACTTGTTTAGACACCGTTAGTTGTGGACAAGTTTCTTTTTTTATTTTAGGTGCACTAGATGAATCTCTCCCAAAATGTGTTGAAAATATAAATAGAACTCTGGCTTTCTCCTAATGCAAGTACGGGAAGAGTTGAAAAACTCCAACCTGTAACCTCTCCTCTAGCTATTCCACCTATTTCATGCTAGAATAAAGAAAAACACATTTGGAGGCATTATGAATCAGACAGTGACTTATTTGCAGGAATTGACAGCCATTCCTTCCCCGACCGGTTTTACACGGGAGATCGCAGACTATTTGGTCAAAACCATTGAAGGCTTTGGGTACGAAGTAACTCGGACTGCTAAGGGTGGCGTGAATGTGACCATTCCTGGTGTGATCACAGACAAGCAACGCTACGTCACAGCCCATGTGGATACCTTGGGGGCTATTGTCCGCGCTGTGAAAGCAGATGGCCGCCTCAAGCTGGACCGTATCGGTGGTTTCCCTTGGAATATGATTGAAGGGGAAAATTGTACGGTCCATGTGGCTAATACCGGAAAGACCCATTCGGGTACGATTTTGGTCCATCAGACTTCTTGCCACGTCTACAAGGAGGCGGGGACTGTCGAGCGGACCCAGGACAATATGGAAGTCCGTCTGGATGAAAAAGTAACCAATGAAAAAGAAACTCGTGCCCTTGGCATTGAAGTGGGTGATTTTGTCAGCTTTGATCCCCGAACCATTGTGACAGATACTGGCTTTATCAAATCTCGTCATCTAGATGACAAGGTGAGTGCGGCGATTCTCTTGAATCTTCTGCGCGTGTACAAGGAAGAACAGATCCAATTGCCAGTAACGACCACCTTTGCCTTTTCAGTCTTTGAAGAAGTGGGGCACGGGGCTAATTCTAGTATTCCAGCTGAAGTGGTCGAATACTTGGCAGTGGATATGGGGGCTATGGGAGATGACCAAGCGACGGATGAATACACGGTATCCATCTGTGTCAAAGACGCTTCTGGACCGTATCACTACGAATTCCGTCAGCATTTGGTAGCCTTGGCAAAAGCCCAAGAAATTCCTTATAAGTTGGACATCTATCCTTTCTATGGATCGGATGCATCTGCAGCCATGAGCGCAGGAGCAGAAGTCAAACATGCTCTTCTTGGAGCAGGGATCGAATCTAGCCACTCATATGAGCGGACTCACTTGGATTCTGTAGTCGCAACAGAGCGCATGGTCGATGCCTACCTCAAGAGCGACTTAGTAGATTAAAAATTGGAACTACTCTCCGGAGTAGTTTTTTATAAACTAAAATTTTCTGAAAATTCCTTTTCTTCTGAAAATCTTTGTGGTATAATCTTAAAATAAACTTAAAATTTCTTAAGGAGTTTTACATGAAAAAAAGAAATGTCATTGCACTTGCGGGAGTTGCCCTCCTTTCAGCAGGTATCCTAGCAGCTTGTTCGGGTGGTTCTAAATCATCTAGCTCAAGCAACGGTCAAAAATTCTCATATGTTTATGAGACTGAGCCAGAAAACCTAAACTATATCACATCTGGTAAAGCAGCAACCCACGATATCACTGGAAACTTGATTGATGGTTTGTTTGAAAATGATAAATACGGGAACTTGATTCCATCTCTTGCAAAAGATTGGACAGTTTCGCAAGATGGCTTGACTTATACTTATAAACTTCGTGACGATGCTAAATGGTATGATTCAGAAGGCGAAGAGTATGCGGATGTAACAGCTAAAGATTTCGTCACAGGGATTAAATATGCGGCTGATAACAAATCAGAAATGCTCTACATCATCCAAGATTCTATCAAAGGCTTGAATGACTACGTCAGTGGTAAAAATAAAGATTTCTCAGCTGTAGGAGTAAAAGCAGTTGATGATCATACCCTTCAAATCACTTTGAACCAACCAGAATCTTACTGGAACTCTAAATTGACTCTTGGGATCACTTTCCCTGTCAACGAAAAATTCGTGAAATCAAAAGGGGATAAATTCGCTCAAGCAAGTGACACCAGCTCCCTTCTTTACAATGGTCCTTACATCTTGAAGAGCTTTACTTCAAAATCTTCTATCGAAATGACCAAGAATGAAAACTACTGGGATAAAGACAAGGTCTACATCTCAGATGTGAAATTGGAATTCTACGATGGACAAGACCAAAGTAAATTGGCCAAATCATTCGGTGAAAATGCTCTTAGCTTGGCAAAACTCTTCCCAACTGGATCTGGTTACTCAGAGCAAGCCAAAGAGTTCAAAGACGAAATCACCTACACTCCTCAAGATGCTGCTTCTTATGTTATTGGTACCAACATCGACCGTCAATCTTACAAACACACAGCTAAGAAGACCGATGAAGAAAAACAATCTACTAAGAAAGCTCTCTTGAACAAGGACTTCCGTCAAGCGATCAGCTTTGCCTTCAACCGTGAAGCGTATGCTGCTCAATTGAACGGAAAAGACGGAGCAAGCAAGATCATCCGTAACCTCTACATTCCACCAACATTTGTCCAAGCTAATGGCAAGACCTTTGGTGAAATGGTGAAAACTCAATTGGATACCTACGGAGATGAGTGGAAATCTACTAAACTAGACGATGGTCAAAACGGTCTCTTCGATGCGAAGAAAGCGAAGGAAGAGTTTGCAAAAGCGAAGACTGCCTTGGAAGCAGAAGGTGTGAAATTCCCAATTCACATCGATATGCCTGTAGACCAAACCACACCATCAAGAGTTCAACGGGTACAATCCTTCAAACAATCAGTTGAAGAAGCACTTGGTAAAGAAAATATCGTCATCGATATCCAAATGCTTTCGAAAGAAGACCTTCAAAATGTGACCCTCTTTGCGCCAAATGCGGCTGGCGAAGACTGGGATCTCTCTGATAATGTTGGATGGAGCCCTGACTACCAAGACCCATCAACTTACATGGATATCTTGAAAGCTTCATCTGGTGAAAATACTAAGACTTTCCTTGGATTTGACCCAAGTGAAAACAATGAAGCAGCTAAAAAAGTTGGTCTGTACGACTTTGAAAAGATGATCAAAGATGCTGGTGCAGAAACACAAGACGTCAACAAACGCTATGAAAAATATGCGGCTGCGCAAGCTTGGTTGACTGATAGCGCCCTTGTTATGCCAACTTCTTCATCAACTGGACGTCCATTCTTGACACGTATCGAACCATTCTCAGCTCCATTTGCATGGACTGGTGGTAAAGGAAAAGACCACGTGATCTACAAAGGAATGAAACTCCAAGACAAAGCTGTGACAAGTGCTGATTACAACAAAGCCCTTGAAAAATGGCAAAAAGAACAAGCAGAGTCAAATAAAAAAGCACAAGAAGATCTTAAGAAACACGTTAAATAAGGATCGATAACCGAGGCTGATGCCTCGGTTTTTTGTGGGATCATTTGAATATCAACTTGATATAAAAACGCTTACATAGTATAATAGGAGTGTTGATTACAAAAAGTGAGGAGATTGACATGAAAAAGAAAACAATGGTTTCCATTGTCGCATCAAGTTTATTGATCGCACCGATAGTCTTGCATCAAGTAGCGGCAGCAGACGAGCAAACGGAAGAGTTGGCCCCATCGACAGAAGTGGTCCATGCTCCAGCTACTGAAGCAAGACCGACAACAAGTGAAACAAGTACTGCCACTAGTGAGGAAGCTGCAAGCTCGAATGAGGCATCGCTGGATCGGACGGCAGGTGCCAATCAAGCAACCCCTGCAACAGAAGAACACACAAGACAAAGTGAGCCGACTGTCCCAGTAGCAACTCCAGCAGCAACCAACAGGGAAGCTGCACCTCAATCTGCTCCTACTTCAGAAGCTTCGGCAACAAGTCAGGATTTGGCAAAGGTCACAGGTAGCACCCTTGCAGCGGATCAGGCCTCTAATGAGTTGACGGTCCAAGATGCTGTTAATGGCTTGCTTCAATGGGCAGCAACAGATCCTAGCCAATTGGGCCAAAGCCAAGCAGATCGCGAACGCTTTGCCAAGAGTTTAGGCTTGATTGAAAAATCAGAAGATCTGACCCGTAAGGTCAGTCAGCCAGAATTGGCCAAGATGTATGAAACAGCTAAGAAACTCTACGATGCCTACCGGGCTGAAAAGAAAAGTCCGCTCTTTTTAAATGGTCGTGCCCAGCCTATTTTTCCTTATACGACGGGAAAAAAAGAAGACCAAGACTACAAATATGAAGACAGCCAAATTGTACGTTTCCCAGTCTATGTCGAAACGGACTATGACACCGATGCAGATGGCAAGCCAGACTTGGTCAAAGCCATTGTTCAATTACCAAAAGCAGTCGCGCAAGGCGATTTTAAGGCAGCCACTATTCTCGAAGCGCGCCCTTACGTAGCGGGGACACTAGACGAAAACTACGTGACTCTTGAAAGTTTGGGGCTTCCAACAGACGGTAGCTACGATATGAAGAAACTGCACAGTCAACCTGCAAAGAGACAGCCAGTAAGCAGTGAAACAACAGTAGAAGCAGCGAAAAAGGCCAAGGCATCGGATTGGTATTACTACAGTCCCTACGAGTATATTTATGACTACGAAGATCTGAACTGGTATGACTATTTCTTGGTCAGAGGCTATGCCTTTATCTCTAGCGCCGGACTTGGTACCAAGGGATCAGAAGGATTTAACACGACGGGGTCTGATCTCGAAATCAATGCCTTCAAGAATATCATCGAATGGGTCAATGGCAAACGCAAAGCCTACACTGATAAGACTAGCAATGTCGAAATCAAGGCAGACTGGGCAACGGGTAATGTCGCAATGACCGGTCTATCCTGGGCTGGAACTACGACCTTTGGTGTGGCAGCGACAGGCGTAGAAGGATTGAAGACCATCGTTCCGGCAGCAGGAATAGCCTCTTGGTATGATTATTTCAATAGCCAAGGAACCCAGTTTGGTAATGCACCTTATAGTGACCTTTCATGGCTCTCCCTTTACGTTAGCACACGGATGCTGGACCAAGACGACTGGGCAGGAATTTGGCAAAACTATTCCAACTACATCAACCAATTGAACAAGGACCAGTACGCCCATGATCGTAACTACAGTGATGTCTGGAAGGAGCGGGATTATACCCTTCATCCAGAAAATCTCAAGACCAGCGCCCTGATCGTCCATGGCTTGAATGATGACAATGTCAAGACCAAACATTTTGAACTCATGTACGATGCCCTCAAGAAAGCAGGACAAGATGTCAAGCTCTATCTCCACCAAGGAGATCACGTCTATCCAGCGGCTATGTCACGGGGATACGGCATCACTGCCAATGGTCAGGACTTTTATGACCTGCTCAATACCTGGCTGACCCATTACCTTTACGGAGTGGACAATCACGTCGAAAGCTTGCCAGCGGTTCTAGCTCAAAACAACTATGATCCAAGCAAGTGGACCAGCTATGATAACTGGAAGAGCAGTCAACGTCTCTTCTTGAATGCAAGCTCTAAACGGCTAGAAGAAACCATTTCTAGCGATTATGCTGCTGCAGGTGTTGAAATCGCTAACCGTAATGAAACAGTCAGCAAAGCCTCCTCTAAGGCCAATCTGACCTTTGTTTCTGATGTTACTGAGGACACTACGATCAAGGGCCACATCCCCGTTCATTTCAAGGCAGCTCTTGCCAAAGGTCAAGGAAAGAATTTCCAAATCAACGCTCTCTTGGTAGATGTGGCAGATGAGGATTTTGACGTGGTAGGAAATGGTAGCGTCAAGCAAGATAAAACAGCAGACGCTTTCTGGATGGGAAGCAATTTAAGCAACCTATCTGTTGCCGAATACGAAACCATCAAGACCAAGTACAAGGTGATTGCTAAAGGGTGGATCAATCTTGCGAACCCTGAGTCTGGCTACGATTCATCAAGCTCTCGCGCAAGCATCGAGCCTAAAGTGGGAGAATACCACGATTACACCGTTTATCTCCAACCAAATCTCTATACGGTTAAGAAAGGTCACAAGTTAGCGCTTGTTTTCAACACCTATGACCCATCTGATTTAACGGTGGAGCATCCCTATGAAGTAACCTTTAAGACAGATTCTATCCAGGCAGCGATTCCAATTGTCGAAAAGACCCGCGCCCAAAAGGCAGCCTATGTACCAAGTGCAACAGATACAGACTATGCGAATTTACCAGAAGTTGAAGGTGCTGCTCTAGTCGCTCCAGAAGTCCACTACAAGGAAGAATATAGGCTTCCAAGCCCAGAATACTTTGTCCAACCAAGCCAAACTCTTCCTGAAACAGAAGAGCAGATGCAAAGAGAATCAGCAAGACAAGAGCAATCTCGTCTTACACTAGCTGTATCTTATGGACCTCAATTTGTTTCACCAGGATTGGCAGAGTATCCTCAAGAAGTGACTCCTGCAGTAGGAGGAGAGCAAGCAGACCGTATGCTTCCTCAAACAGGGAGCAAAGATCATGCTCTGGGTCTCTTAGGGGTGATCAGCCTTACAGCTTCTAGCCTCATCTTTTGGCGCAAAAAGAGAGAAGATGCCTAAGGAGTACCCGTAGCAAATATTTCTAAAATGGCATCATTTAGTGTAAAATAAAAGTAGAAATGCTAAATCAGTAGTCACTACTGAAAAAGGAGGAAATATGGCACACGTAATCACAGATGCAACTTTTGAACAAGAAACCAGCCAAGGCCTTGTCTTGATTGACTTTTGGGCAACTTGGTGTGGTCCATGCCGCATGCAAGCTCCAATCTTGGATCAGTTGGCAGAAGAAGTACATGAAGATGATTTGAAAATCTGTAAGATGGATGTCGATGAAAATCCAAATACAGCACGTCAATTCGGTATCATGTCGATCCCAACTCTTCTCTTTAAAAAAGATGGACAAGTTGTCAAACAAGTGGCTGGAGTTCATACGAAAGCGCAATTGAAAGAAATCATTGCAGAATTGAGCTAAAAAGAGAGAGTGGGACAGAAATCGGTAATTCGTTAGAATTCGATTTCGTCGTCCCACCTCCGCACAGTTGAGTAGGGCTGTAAAAGCTGATGAAATCAGCGTAGTAGAGCCCACTCAACCACTGCGTCTTGCTCGACAATCCAAAAATAATTGAGAGGCTAGGACTTTTGTCCCAGCCTCTTT
>NZ_JADNOY010000012.1:0-9079 GCF_015557775.1 Streptococcus parasanguinis
TCGAGCAAGACGCAGTGGTTGAGTGGGCTCTACTACGCTGATTTCATCAGCTTTTACAGCCCTACTCAACTGTGCGGAGGTGGGACGACGAAATCGAATTCTAACGAATGACCGATTTCTGTCCCACTCTCACTCGGGAGTTTTGGAACTTCATAGAAGTTCGCTGACGTTCTTGCTCACCTAAGGAAGGTTTTTTAGATTGTTTTATCCTCAATCTTTTTATTTTTTCATTATTTCTCAACACGTGATTTGTTGGCGATATCTGCTAGGATTGCTGCTACAAACTCATCATGTTTAAACATCAAAACGGTATCTACTTTCAGAGGAGATAACGTTTTTCTTCTTCGGATAAGGATACAAAAATTTCTGCCTTCACTATCTTTTAAATTGATTGAGTTCTTCAGAGAAAGACTGTAAACTTTTTGATATAATATCAAGGATGGACTGATGGATATTTAAAAAATTATGTTCAAAAGAATGACAGGTGAGAATTAAAAATATGTAAGATTGGACAGAGGTCTCTCTACCATCGTCTATGCAGAAACAAGATTATATGAAATAAAAGGAGTAACCAATGACCAGAAACTATTCAACACGTGAATTCCGCGAGAAACTATATGATGACCTTCATGTTCGATTAAGAGATACAGTGATTTTGATGTGTGCGATTTTTATTGCCTCTATAGGTCTAAATACGAATTCAACAGCTGTCATTATTGGAGCCATGCTGATTTCCCCTCTTATGACACCGATTGTTGGACTGGGGTTTGGTTTAGCTATTTTTGATACGCGTTTAATCAAGCAATCTCTAGAGGTTTTATTTACTCAAGTATTGGTCAGTTTGCTTGTATCGACTCTATATTTCTGGATTTCTCCCTTATCTTATGCAAGTAGCGAGTTGATTGCACGAACCTCTCCAACAATTTGGGATGTTCTCATTGCTATTGCTGGTGGGATAGCAGGTGTAATTGGTTCAAGGAAAAAAGAAGCAAACAATATCGTGCCTGGCGTAGCCATTGCAACAGCTCTGATGCCACCTATCTGTACTGCAGGCTATGGTTTAGCTAATGGAAATGTGCGATTTTTATTCGGGGCTCTCTATCTTTTCTTGATTAACTGTGTCTTTATCATGCTAACCAATATTGTTGGAACAAGAATTTTAATGAGAAAATCTCCTTTAAGTTCATTTAAAGAGCTAAACATGAAAATGAGAATTGGGCTGATATCCTTGATTGTATTATTGGTTCTTCCAGCCAGCTATTCAGCAGTCACTCTGACGATGGATCAAGCGCGAAAAGAAGGGATCAAACAGTTTGTAGGAAAAGAATTCGCTAATCATACGGTCATTAATCAAGTCTACAAGTCAAGGAATAATGAATTGGTCTTGACGGTTGTTGGAGATCCGATTTCAGAAGAAGAATTAGAAACCATTCGCCAAAAACAAGCCTCTTACGGTATTGAATCTGTTCAATTGAAAGTCAATCAAGTCCATAATTCGACAAAATTAGATAGTGAGGCGACCAAGGAATTTTACGAAAACATTGACAAGTATATCGATCAAAAACTCTCTGAAAAAGATTCACAAGATAACATCGTAAAAGAAATTGAGGCAGACAAGGATTGAGGATAGTCAACTTATCTAACTCATGGAAGCAAATCTTGGGGGATATCCTATATCCAAAAGTTAGTGGATAGAAAGGATCGTTGATGAGGATACTATTTGTGGTGGTTTGACCGATCACTACTAGCTCAGGTTAAACAAAATAGAAAAAGCAACAACTATTTCAGTTGTTGCTTTTTCTTACTAAAAAATATTTTTCAAACTGTGATCGTTTTATTTCTCAACACGAGATTTATTTGCAATATCTGCAAGAATCAATTCTACAAATGCATCTACCGGCATGGTTTCTGTTTCTTTTTGACCATAACGGCGAACGTTTACAGCCTGCTCTTCCATTTCCTTGTCACCAACGATTAATTGGTAAGGAATTTTTTGAGTTTGAGAAGCACGAATCTTGAACTGCATTTTCTCATTGCGTTCATCCACATCAGCACGAACACCACGATCACGAAGTTTCTTAGCTACTTCCCAAGCGTAGTCCACGTGTTTTTCGTTCGATACTGGGATAAGGGTTACTTGGTGTGGCGCAAGCCAGGTTGGGAAAGCTCCCTTGTAGTTTTCAATCAAGATCGCAGTAAAGCGTTCCATGGTTGAGATTACCCCACGGTGGATCATGACTGGACGGTGTTCTTCCCCGTCTGCTCCAATGTAATGAAGATCAAAGCGTTCTGGAAGCAAGAAGTCCAATTGGATAGTTGAAAGAGTTTCTTCTTTACCAAGAGCTGTTTTCACTTGGATATCCAATTTTGGTCCGTAGAAGGCTGCTTCCCCTTCAGCTTCATAGTACTCAACACCCATATCATCAACGGCTGCTTTCAACATGCGTTGAGCATTTTCCCACATTTCATCGTTATCAAAGTATTTGTGTTTGTCTTCAGGATCACGGTAAGATAAGCGGAAACGATAATCTGTCAAGTTAAAGTCTTCATACACATCGATGATCAATTGAAGGATCTTCTTGAATTCTTCCTCGATTTGTTCTGGAGCCACAAAGGTATGACCATCATTCAGAGACATTTCACGCACACGTTGAAGTCCTGTAAGGGCACCAGATTTTTCATAACGGTGCATCATACCGATTTCAGCGATACGGATTGGCAATTCACGGTAAGAATGCACATGATGTTTGTACACTTCAATGTGGTGAGGGCAGTTCATTGGACGAAGAACAAACTCTTCTCCATCTCCCATATCCATTGGTGGGAACATGTCTTCACGGTAGTGATCCCAGTGACCTGAAGTTTTATACAGTTCTACAGAAGCAATTGGTGGAGTGTAGACGTGTTGGTAGCCTGCTGCTACTTCTTTATCAACGATGTAGCGTTCCAACTCACGACGGATGGTCGCACCATTTGGCAACCAGAATGGAAGACCTTGACCAACTTCTTGAGAAATCATGAAGAGGTCAAGCTCTTTCCCAAGTTTACGGTGGTCACGTTCTTTGGCTTCTTCACGCATTTGAAGGTAGTTCTTCAAGTCTTTCTTGTCAAACCAAGCTGTACCGTAGATCCGTTGCATCATAGCATTGTCGCTATTTCCACGCCAGTAAGCACCAGCTACGTTGAGAAGGTGGAAGATTTGGATGCGACCTGTTGATGGGACGTGTGGGCCACGGCAAAGGTCTACATATTCACCTTGACGGTAGATCGTTAACCCACCTTCGTCTTCTGAGTGTTCTTCGATCAATTCTAATTTGTATGGATCGTTTTTGAAGATTTCACGCGCTTGGTCTTTGGTCACTTCTTCACGAATAGATGGGAAGTTTTCTTTCACGATTTTCTTCATTTCTTCTTCGATACGAGGAAGGTCTTCGTTAGAGATTTGACCAGCTTGGTTGTCTGTATCGTAGTAGAAACCATCTTCGATCGCTGGACCGACACCCAAGTGGATATCTGGGAAGAGGCGACGAGCTGCTTGGGCAAACAAGTGAGCCGCTGAGTGACGCAAGATTGGAAGAGCGTCTTCGTGATCAGATGTCACGATTTCAATGCTTCCATCTTCGGTGATGGCACGAGTTGTGTCAATCAATTTGCCGTTGAATTTACCAGCAAGGGCTTTTTTAGCCAAAGAATTGCTGATAGATTGGGCAATTTCAAAAGTAGTAACGCCAGATTCGAATTCACGAACAGCGCCATCTGGGAAAGTAATCTTAATCATGATTTTCTCCTTATAAAGTTTTTAGTAGCTAAATGGGTGGGAGGTGTCTTTGAACATTGGAATCGTCACTCCTTTTGATTTTCTCATTAAGAAATCAAAAAAGCGACCTCCTCGAAAGGACGTCGCAACGTGGTTCCACCTTCATTTATGTTCCTCAAAAAAGAGGGACACCTCTGATTGGCTCTAACGTAGCCACCGTTTTATGTTTGCATAAAAGAATCACGAGTAGTCCCAAACCTATCCTCTACGCGATTTCCAGCCCCACGCGCTCTCTATCAGATTTCCTAGATTTGATATGTCTCTGTCAGTTATTATAGCACGATTGAAAAATTTTGCAAGAAAAAGTTTCGTTTTCAATCAAAGAAATGCGTGATTTTACGGATTTTCTTCACTTGTTTGACCGAAGCCTTCATCATCTTCACAGATCCATTGACCGGAAGAGCAATCACCTTGGTCGGGATTTTCACAATGGTCTTAGACATCCGCTTAACCCGACTTTGCTCAGGATTCAAATCATTTGAAAAGTCTTTCGAGATGATTTTATCCAGGTAAAATTCGTAGACCCGACGGCCAAAAGTTGCTGCAGAAATATCATCAATCTTTTCTGCCCACTTGGTCTCATCGATTGCAGGCATCTCATCAATCGCTTCAAGAATCGCTTGTGCCAGATCGCTCTCCTCATAAAAGAGCTTTCCAAACATAGGATCATCAATCACATGATCGAGATAAGGATTGCCATGAGCGATGATCGGGGTACCACTCGCAATACTCTCTAAATAGGTCAACCCTTGCGTCTCACTCGTTGAAGCTGAAATAAAGAAGTCAGCCGCCTTATAGTAGAGAGCTGTCTCATTTGGCTGGATCATCCCTGTAAAGACAATAGCATCTGATACGCCAAGTTTCGCCGCTTGTTTTTTCAAATCATCCAAATAAGGACCATCTCCAGCCACGATCAACTTAACTTTTGGATTGACCTTGAGGACGTCTGGAAGGGCCGCAATAACAGCCTGAATATTCTTTTCATAAGAAACCCGCGACAGGCTCAATAAGAGCGTTTCATCTTCTGCGACTTCATATTTTTCACGAAGGGCTGCTGTCTCTGTCGGAGTAATTTCTGGCCGGTCAAACTTGGCCAAATCAATCCCTGTCGGAATAATACGTTTTTCTGCCTTGACCTTGTACTTTTGGAGCAAGTCATAGACGATCTCACTTGGACAGATCACTCCATCCAGATCATTCATATAACTTCTCACAATGTATTTGACCATACTTGGGCGAATGACCATACCTCTCGCAATATAGCGGACATAGTCCTCATACTGGGTATGATAGGTATGAATGACTGGAATCCGCAACTCACGTCCAATCCACACTCCCAAAAGGCCCAGTGAAAACTCAGTCTGGGTATGGATAATATCCAGCTGGTATTGCTTGGCAATGGCAAGCGCCTTTGAGAAGCCACGATAAGCAACGCGGCGGTCCTTAAAGGCGAAGAAAGGCACACTTGGAATCCGAATGATCTGCCAATCTTCATAGCGGTTGACATCTTTATCCGTTGTCGTAAAGATAAAGACCGTGTGACCCAATTTTTCTAATTCTGTTTTGAGCGTCCGAATACTGGTCGCCACTCCCGAAACTTGCGGGAAATAGGTATCTGTAAATAACCCTACACGCATCTTACATCTCCAAAACTGTTTGATAGGCTTCGACCAATTGATGAGCCACTAAGTCGATCGAACGACTTTCAGCAACCTTGTAGGCCGCCTCCCGCTTGTCTACTTGTCCGTTCAAGACCTTGTTCAAGGAATCCACAAATTCGTCTACATTATGGCACAATTCAGATGACGTCTCGTCGATCCAGCCATTGTATACTGGAATATCCCGCAAGACCGTGTGCTGATGACTGGCCAAGGCTTCCAAAACAACGATTCCTTCTGTTTCTTCATAAGATGGGAAGAAGAAAGCATCTGAACCCGTCATAGCCCCTTGGAAGACCGCTCCCTTGAAATAGCCAGGAAATTCCACATTACTAGGATGATCCTTTTCCACTAGGCGGCGGATCTTGCGCGGGATAATCCATTTATTGATGGAACCTAACCAAATAAATCGCACATCCGGCATGCGACGGGCTACTTCTACGAAGTCTTCAATCCCTTTGCGTTTGAAATACAGCCCTGCACAAATGACCACCTTTTGGCCTTCTTGGATATTAAAATGCTTGCGAAAGACCTCTTCTTTTTTCGGATCTTTTTTATATTTTTCCAAATCAATCCCATTGGACACAGCAATGATCGGAGTCGTCACTCCATAGGACTGGATCAAGTGTTTGGAATACTCAGATGGCGTGATCACATAGTCTGCCTTTTGGTACATGTGAGCCAAATACTTCCCAAACAAGGGCGCAAAAAAGTTAGACCCGATAAAGGAATTTTCAAAATCCTCACGGGTTGAATGACCATGCATGATGACTTTCTTTCCACGACGTTTTGCTGCATGGAGCAAAAGGAAACTCCGTGGGCCATAGGTATTGATATGCACCACATCATAATCTCCTAAAATATCTGTCGCATACGGAATCCCAGCCAAATCAAGCGCATGCATTTGGTGCTGCAAGGCTCGACCAATTCCTGATTTTTGTAATACGGATTTTCCTTCTAAATACAGTAAAACTTTCATACCTTCTATTATACCGAAATAAAGAGTGCCCAGCAAGTCTCTACCTGTTACTAGTATAAAAAAGAGGCTAGAACAGTTTTGTTCTAACCTCTCAGACTAGTAGACACGTCTTCCCAAGTCGAGACTCTAGTCTACTAATCCTTATTTTTTCGTCGTTCCACGTTGGTTGATCGTATGAGACAACAACACTTCGCGTTCTTCCAACTCTTCTTTGTGCATGATCTTGGTCAACATACGCATACTAATCGCACCAAGGTCATACAAGGGTTGGCCAATCGTTGATAGATTTGGACGCGTGTAACGTGTTACTTGTGAATCATCACTAGTAATGATTTCAAAGTCTTCTGGTACTTTGATACCGTGATCAGACAAGCCGTTCAAGAGACCTGCAGCCAATTCATCACCTGTCACAAAAGCAGCTGTTGCTTTTGACGCAATGATGCGTTCTGCCAAGTTGTAACCTTCATCGTAACGGTACTTGGATTCAAACACAAGTCCTTCGCTATAGCTCAATTTTTTCGCTTTCAAAGCTTCTTTGTAGCCTGTCAAACGAATTTTTCCATTGATATCATCCACCAATGGGCCACTTACAAAAGCAATTTTCTTGTTGTGTTTTGCCAACTGTGTAACAGCATCAACGGTTGCTTGCTTGTAGTCAATATTGACACTTGGTAATTGGTGTTCAACATCCACTGTCCCAGCAAGGACAACTGGCGTCCGAGAGCGTGAAAATTCTGAGCGAATCTTTTCTGTCAAATGATAGCCCATGAAAATGATCCCATCCACTTGTTTTGAAAAGAGGTTGTTTACTACTGAAACTTCTTTGTCATCGTCTTCATCGCTATTTGCAAGGACGATGTTGTACTTGTACATTTCAGCAATGTCATCGATCCCCTTAGCCAAGGTAGAGAAATAGCTGTTGGTAATGTTTGGAATCACAACACCGACTGTTGTGGTTTTCTTGCTGGCAAGACCACGTGCAACAGCATTTGGACGGTAATCCAAGCGTTCGATCACTTCTAATACTTTTTTACGTGTATTTTCTTTAACGTTCTTATTTCCATTCACTACACGACTAACGGTTGCCATTGAAACCCCTGCTTCACGGGCGACATCATAAATCGTTACTGTATCGTCTGTATTCATAAGATTTCCTTTCATTATTGAAAATTTCGTTTTCACTCTCTAATTAATCCTATTTTATCATGGATTGTAAACACTTTCAAGTATTTTGGTAAAATTTTGTAAACTCTTGCTTTTTTGGGGAAAATTTGACAAAATAGATCCATAGAAAGAAGGTAGCATTATGTCTAAATTAGATCAAATCGTCGATTTTCTTGAAACTGAAAAAACAGATGTCGCTGTTGTATCCGATCCTGTCACCATCAATTACCTAACTGGATTTTACAGTGATCCCCACGAACGTCAACTCTTCTTGTTCGTTTACACAGACCACGAACCACTTCTCTTCGTTCCTGCCCTTGAAGTGGAACGGGCGACTGCAGTTGTCGATTTCCAAGTGGTTGGCTATGTGGATTCTGAAAACCCATGGGAAAAGATTAAAGGGGCTATCGCAAAACCAGATGCCAAAACCGTTGCACTTGAATATGATAACTTGATCCTTACCAAATACAATGGCTTGCGTACTGTCTTTGAAAAAGCAACATTTACCAACTTGACACCACGGATTAACCGCATGCGCTTGATCAAATCTGCTGATGAGATCCAAAAAATGTTGGTGGCTGGTCAATATGCAGATAAGGCTGTCAATATGGGATTCGACGCCATTTCACTGGATAAAACAGAAACTGATATCGTAGCAGAAATCGACTTTGGTATCAAACGCTTGGGTTATGAAATGAGCTTTGAAACCATGGTCTTGACTGGAAATAATGCAGCTAACCCACACGGAATTCCTGGAAGCAACAAAGTCGAAAACGATGCTCTCTTGCTCTTTGACCTTGGCTGTATGGTAAATGGTTATGCGTCAGATATGACTCGTACCGTTGCTGTTGGGAAACCAGATGATTTCAAAAAAGAAATCTACCACTTGACGTTAGAAGCTCAACAAGCAGCCATTGACATGATCAAACCAGGTGTAACAGCACATGACGTCGACCGTGCTGCACGGAGCGTCATCGAAAAAGCTGGCTATGGTGAATACTTCAACCACCGCCTCGGACACGGGATCGGAATGGACGTGCATGAATTTCCTTCTATTATGGAAGGAAATGACATGGTGCTTGAAGAAGGCATGTGCTTCTCAGTCGAACCAGGAATCTATATTCCAGGTAAAGTCGGTGTCCGTATCGAAGATTGTGGTTATGTCACAAAAGACGGATTTGGACTCTTCACTGAAACCAGCAAAGACTTACTTTACTTTGACTAAGCCTTTAGTCGTTTCAATATATAACAAACATCTTGTTTCGTTAATAACTATAAAAAATGAGGCTGGGACAAAAGTCCTAGCCTCTTAATTATCTTTGGATTGTCGAGCAATACGCAGTGGTTGAGTGGGCTCTACTACGCTGATTTCATCAGCTTTTACAGCCCTACTCAACTGTGCGGAGGTGGGACGACGAAATCGAATTCTAACGAATTACCGATTTCTGTCCCACTCTCTTT
>NZ_JADNOY010000013.1:0-7303 GCF_015557775.1 Streptococcus parasanguinis
ACGCTGATTTCATCAGCTTTTACAGCCCTACTCAACTGTGCGGAGGTGGGACGACGAAATCGAATTCTAACGAATTAACGATTTCTGTCCCACTCTCTTTTCTTATAGTTTGAAACTATAGCTAGGTCTTGAAAATGGGAAAACCGCTCTCCTCATAATAGTGATAAAATAGTAAGCAGTTAGATTAATTGATTATTGGAGGGCAATATGAGTAAAAAACGCAATATCAATACGATTTTGGCACAGGCAGGAATCAAGTCAGATCAAGCGACGGGAGCTTTGACGACTCCGTTGCATTTTTCAACAACTTACCAACACCCAGAATTTGGTCAGTCTACAGGTTTTGACTATACCCGTACAAAAAATCCAACACGCGCAACAGCTGAGAAGACTTTGGCAGCTATCGAAAGTGCAGATTATGCTTTGGCGACAAGTTCTGGAATGTCAGCGATTGTGCTTGCTTTTAGCATTTTCCCCGTTGGTACAAAAGTCTTAGCCGTTCGTGACCTTTATGGAGGCTCTTTCCGCTGGTTTAACCAACAAGAGCAAGAAGGCCGCTTCTCTTTTACCTATGCCAATACAGAAGAAGAACTGCTCCAATACCTAGAAAAGGATCAAGTAGATGTCCTCTATATTGAAACACCAACTAATCCATTGATGTTGGAATTTGATATTGCTCATTTAGCGAAATTGGCCCATGCAAAAGGTGCCAAAGTCGTGGTGGATAATACCTTCTATAGCCCTATTTACCAACGCCCAATTGAAGAGGGTGCTGATATTGTTCTTCATTCAGCAACCAAGTACCTAGCTGGTCACAACGATGTCTTGGCTGGTGTTGTCGTGACAAATGATCCAGACCTGTATGACCAACTCTTTTACAATTTGAACACGACCGGTGCTGTTCTTTCCCCATTTGACAGCTATCTGTTGATCCGTGGGATCAAGACGCTTTCGATCCGGATGGAGCGCTCGACAGAGAATGCTCGCAAGGTGGTCGAATTCTTGAAAACAGCACCTCAGGTTAAAGAAGTTCTCTACACTGGAAAAGGGGGGATGGTCTCCTTTAAAATTCAAGATGAGAAAAAAATTCCTAATTTTTTAAATTCTCTTCAAGTCTTTACCTTTGCAGAAAGTCTGGGTGGAGTGGAGAGCTTGATCACTTATCCGACTACTCAGACTCATGCAGATATCCCTGCAGAGGTTCGTCATTCATACGGCTTGACAGATGACCTGCTTCGTTTGTCTATCGGAATCGAAGATGCGGATGATTTGATTGACGATTTGAAACAAGCATTGGAGGCTTAAGATGACCAAATATGATTTCACGACTTTACCCAATCGCTTGACCCACCATACCTATAAGTGGAAAGAGACAGAGACGGATCCAGAGATCATTCCGGCTTGGATCGCGGACATGGATTTTAACGTCATTCCAGAAGTGCGAGAAGCGGTAATTGGCTATGCTGACCAAATGGTCTACGGCTACACCTATGCCTCAGATAGCCTCTACCAGTCTATCCTTGATTGGGAAAAAAATGAGCACGGCTATTCCTTTGACAAGGAAGCGATCGTCTTTATCGAGGGTGTTGTGCCAGCTATTTCAACAGCCATTCAAGCCTTCACCAAGGAAGGGGATGCTGTCTTAATCAATACACCAGTCTATCCTCCGTTTGCACGAAGCGTTAAGCTCAATCGTCGAAAATTGATCGAAAATTCGTTGATCGAAAAAGACGGACTTTTTCAAATTGATTTTGATCAGTTGGAAAAAGATATTGTGGAGCAAGAGGTTAAACTCTATGTTTTGTGCAATCCGCACAATCCTGGAGGCCGTGTATGGGATCGTGAGGTCTTGGAAAAAATCGGTCACCTCTGCCATAAACATGGGGTCCTACTCGTTTCAGATGAGATCCACCAAGATTTGGCCTTGTTTGGCCATCGTCATATCAGCTTTAACACAGTTGACCCAAGCTTTAAAGACTTTAGCTTGATCTTAACCAGTGCGACCAAGACTTTCAATATTGCAGGAACAAAAAATTCTTATGTGGTTATTGAAAATCCAAAGCTTCGCACAGCTTTTAAACAACGGCAATTGGCCAATAACCAACATGAAATCTCAGGCTTGGGCTATATTGCTACAGAAGCAGCTTATCGCCATGGCAAACCTTGGTTGACAGAGCTCAAGCAAGTCTTTGAAAAACACATTGACTATGTTGTAGATGAATTGCAGGAAAAGACCAATATCCGAGTCATGAAGCCCCAAGGAACCTATCTTCTTTGGTTGGACTTTTCAGCCTATCCTTATACCGATGATGAGCTACATGCTAGAATCCATGACCAAGCCAAATTGATTTTGAACCGTGGAACAGATTTCGGAAAAGAAGGAACCTTGCACGCCCGCCTTAATGTAGCGGCTCCTTTCTCTCTTATTGAAGAAATTACCAAACGTTTAGTTGATACTTTTCACAAATAAGTGTTGACTTTCTGTAAGTGAAGGAGTAAAATAAACTCGAAATACGGTAGGTGAGGCTACCACAAGGATACGGATGACTACCGCAAAGCAGTGGAGACACTACTCGTTGGTCAACAGTCCTGATCGCAAAGGTCAAGACTAAGCTCATTTCATTGCCTTGCGGAGCTAAAGCTTGAACGGTCAATTTTTTAAGAGTTTTGATTAAAAAATAAATGATGAGTTTCATGAGTCCTACCGATCGAGGGTAGGACTCTTTTTTATGCCTTACCAAGAAAAGTGAAAGGAGAGAGCTATGATACAAATCGACGATCATCCCGAGCCGCACCGAGCCAGCCAATCGCTGATTTGTGTCGTAGGGACTCCAAAAGTGATTGGCTCCTGATTGAAAAAGGAGATACCAATGCAAACAAATAAAGAAAGATTCATTACTGCTCTTCAAGAACCACTTGAAACCACCTTTGCCACCTACAAAACCAGTGCCCTTGGTCTAGTTGACGATCAAGTAGAAGAAAACCGCGATACCTATGGCGAAAATGTCATCACAAAAGGTCAAGAAGATTCTATGATCAAAAAGATCTACGAATCGATCATCAATCCTTTTACGGTGATTTTGTTGGTCATTGCGCTGGTTTCCTTCATCACTAATGTCTGGCTAGCAAAACCAGGTGAACAGGATCCAACGACCTCCATCATCATTGTGACCTTGGTCTTGATCTCTGGTGGTATCCGCTTCATTCAAGAATTGCGGAGCGACAAAGCAGCTAGCAACTTATCACGTATGATTGTCAATACAGCGACCGTTCTGCGTGATGGATCGGAACAAGAAATTCCGATCGATGAAATCGTCGTAGGAGATGTGATCAAACTAAGTGCCGGCGATATGATTCCAGCAGATGTGGTCTTGATCGATTCACGTGACTTTTTTGTCCAACAATCTGGTCTCACAGGGGAAAGTGATGCTGTTGAAAAGGTTTGTCTCAGAAAAGCCGACAGTCAAAATCTAGATAGTCTTTTGGAAAGTGAAAGTTTGGCCTTTATGGGGACCAATGTCATCTCCGGACGGGCGACAGCCTTGGTCTTGGTCGTGGGGGATGAAACCATGATGGGCGCCATTGAGCAAACCATCAACACCTATGACGAACCAACCTCATTTGAGAGAGAAATGAATACCATCTCTTGGCTCTTGATTCGGCTCATGTTAGTGATGGTGCCCGTTGTCTTTGTGATCAATGGCCTCACAGATGGTGACTGGTTAGAAGCGGGTGTCTTTGCCCTCAGCGTTGGGGTTGGTTTGACTCCGGAAATGCTGCCGATGATTATTACAGCGAGTCTTGCTAAGGGCTCTATCATCATGGCAAAAGAAAAAGTCGTTATCAAAAAACTCAATGCCATCCAAGACCTTGGGGCTATCGATATTTTGTGTACTGATAAGACAGGAACCTTGACCCAAGATGAAATCGTTTTGGAGTATCCGCTTGATATCCATGGCGAATTGGATCTATCAGTTCTTCGTCGGGCTTACTTGAATTCCTATTTCCAAACCGGGCTAAAAAATTTGATGGACCGAGCGATTATCAATCGGACCCAGAAAGAAGCCAAGAAACATGAAATTGTTCGCGACCTGGATCAAACCTTCCATAAGATTGATGAATTGCCCTTTGATTTTGAACGTCGTCGCATGAGTGTCATTGTCAAAGACGAAGACGGTGTGGTCAGCATGGTGACCAAGGGTGCCTTGGAAGAAATGCTTTCTGTATCGACTTATGTTGAGTACAAGGGAGAGATTAAACGCCTGACAGATGAAGTTCGTCAAGAGGTCCTCGCTGAAGTTGCTCAGTTAAATGAACAAGGACTTCGTGTTTTGGGTGTTAGCTACAAAACCGACTTGGACGAAAATGACATCTTTAGTGTTGAAGATGAACGAGACATGATCCTAACTGGTTACCTTGCCTTTCTTGATCCACCAAAACCTTCTGCAGCTCCAGCAATCAAAGCTCTTGCAGAATATGGGGTAACCACCAAGATCTTAACTGGGGACAATGAAAAGGTCACCCAAGCTGTCTGTGAAAAAGTAGGACTAGATGTCGAGCGGATTCTTTTGGGAAGCGAAATCGATACGATGACTGACCAAGAGTTAGCACAAGTTGTGGAAACAACAACGGTCTTTGCCAAATTATCACCCGATCAAAAAGCGCGGATCATCCTCT
This sequence comes from Streptococcus parasanguinis, assembly GCF_015557775.1. Lineage (GTDB taxonomy): Bacteria > Bacillota > Bacilli > Lactobacillales > Streptococcaceae > Streptococcus > Streptococcus parasanguinis_AA. The sequence goes on from NZ_JADNOY010000013.1 coordinate 4,678, forward strand.
GTCTCAAGAACAATGGCCACAAGGTGGGTTACATGGGAGATGGGATTAACGATGCTCCATCCATGAAGGTCTCAGACGTTGGGATCTCCGTGGATACCGCTGTGGATATTGCCAAGGAAACAGCAGATGTCATCCTTCTAGATAAGGACTTGATGGTTCTTGAAAAAGGCTTGGTCGAAGGCCGCAAGGTCTATGCCAATATGACCAAGTACATCAAGATGACGGTCTCTTCTAACTTCGGGAACATCTTTTCTCTGCTCTTTGCCAGCATCTTTTTGCCTTTCCTTCCAATGGCTCCCGTTCATTTGATTGTGCTCAATCTTATCTATGATCTTTCTTGTATCGCCCTTCCTTTTGACAATGTCGACAAGGAATTCCTCAAGAAACCTCGTATCTGGGAAGCAAACTCTATCATGCGTTTTATGGCCTGGATTGGTCCCATTTCATCTGTATTTGATATTATTACCTACATGCTTCTTTACTTCCTTGTTGTTCCTATGATTTTAGGTCATGGCTACAACCATGGAGCAGCAGATGCAGCAGCCTTTATCATGGTGTTCCAAACTGGATGGTTTATCGAATCCATGTGGTCTCAAACCATGGTTATCCATATGTTGCGTTCACCAAAACTGCCATTTATCCAAAGTCGTCCAGCCTTCTCAGTCGTGGTGACGACCCTAGCAGCAGCCTTCTTTGTAACCTCCCTTCCATATAGTCCTTTGGCTTCTATCTTGAAGTTGAGCCAACTAAATGGATTGTACTTTGTTCTATTGTTTGCTATTATCGTCCTTTATATGCTGAGTGTGACGGTTGTCAAACGTATCTATATTAAGAAATACAAAGAATGGTTGTAATTGATTGATAGAAAGAGTGAGTCCGAACTTAAAAAATTAAGTGTAAGGGCTCTCTTTTTTTTGTAAAATTTGGTATAATAAGAAGAATGTAAAGTTGGAAATGAAGATTTCCATGTGCTGTGAGTATCAAAGAGGGACTGAAAGAAAGAGTAGAGCTTGACTCCACTTTTATCATAGTTCTTTTTTGAAAAATAACAGCTTAGAAAGAAGGATCTCAAAATGGGAAAATTAGAAGTTATTACACATCCACTGATTCAACACAAATTGTCTATTCTCCGCCGCACGGATACCTCTACGAAGGCCTTTCGTGAATTGGTAGATGAAATTGCTATGTTGATGGGCTACGAAGTGTTGCGTGAATTGCCTCTTGAAGATGTTGAAATTGAAACTCCTATTACTAAAACCGTTCAAAAGCAAATCGCAGGGAAGAAATTGGCTATTGTCCCAATTCTTCGTGCAGGGATTGGGATGGTCGATGGTCTCTTGAGTTTGGTACCAGCTGCTAAGGTTGGCCATATCGGGATGTACCGTGATGAAGAAACCTTGAAACCAGTTGAATACTTGGTGAAATTGCCAGAAGATATTGATCAACGTCGTATCTTTGTAGTAGACCCGATGCTTGCTACGGGTGGATCTGCTATTCTAGCTATTGATTCCTTGAAAAAACGTGGCGCTAGCCATATCAAGTTTGTCTGCTTGGTATCAGCGCCAGAAGGGGTGAAAGCTCTTCAAGAAGCTCACCCAGATGTTGATATCTTTACAGCAGCCCTCGATGATCATTTGAATGAACATGGCTACATTGTTCCTGGTCTTGGAGATGCAGGTGACCGTTTATTCGGTACCAAATAAAGAAACCATTCATTATAAGTTCGAAAGGTGCTTAAGATTTGACCTTTTTTGACCATTAGTTTATAATAGCACATATACTTTGAACCTCACGAATCGTGAGAATGAATGGATGCTAAAGGAGAAGAATAGATGATTCCAGTAGTTATTGAACAAACCAGTCGTGGAGAACGTTCTTACGATATTTATTCCCGTCTGTTGAAAGATCGAATTATCATGGTAACAGGACCAGTTGAGGACCAAATGGCTAACTCCATTATCGCTCAATTGCTCTTCTTGGATGCCCAAGATAATACAAAAGATATCTATATGTATATCAATACCCCAGGTGGCTCTGTCTCTGCAGGTCTTGCCATCGTAGATACCATGAACTTTATCAAGTCAGATGTCCAAACCATTGTTATGGGGATGGCAGCTTCTATGGGAACTATTATCGCTTCAAGCGGTGCGAAGGGCAAACGCTTCATGTTGCCAAATGCCGAGTACATGATTCACCAACCAATGGGTGGTACTGGTGGTGGTACCCAACAAACCGATATGGCGATCGCAGCAGAACACTTGCTCAAAACACGGAATAACTTGGAAAAAATCCTTGCGGAAAATTCAGGTCAATCCATTGAAAAAGTGCATGCTGATGCGGAACGTGATAATTGGATGAGCGCACAAGAAACGCTTGAATATGGCTTTATTGATGAAATCATGGCCAATAATAAATTGGGTTAAACCATCCTGTGGGAAGGTCCGTCAAGAGGCTGGGACAAAAGTCCTAGCCTCTCAATTATTTTTGGATTGTCGAGCAAAACGCAGTGGTTGAGTGGGCTCTACTACGCTGATTTCATCAGCTTTTACAGCCCTACTCAACTGTGCGGAGGTGGGACGACGAAATCGAATTCTAACGAATTACCGATTTCTGTCCCACTCTCTTT
>NZ_JADNOY010000014.1:0-5055 GCF_015557775.1 Streptococcus parasanguinis
GCTAAGCGACTACCTTATCTCACAGGGGGCAACCCCCAACTACTTCCGGCGTTCTAGGGCTTAACTGCTGTGTTCGGCATGGGTACAGGTGTATCTCCTAGGCTATCGTCACTTAACTCTGAATGATTAAACATTCAAAATTGAACATCTATATTCTAACAAGTTAACCTTTCGTTGTCAATATCCTTTGACTCTTTGGATAAGTCCTCGAGCTATTAGTATTAGTCCGCTCCATTGCTCACACAACTTCCACTCCTAACCTATCTACCTGATCTTCTCTCAGGGCTCTTACTAACATATAGTTATGGGAAATCTCATCTTGAGGTGGGTTTCACACTTAGATGCTTTCAGCGTTTATCCCTTCCCTACATAGCTACCCAGCGATGCCTCTGGCGAGACAACTGGTACACCAGCGGTAAGTCCACTCTGGTCCTCTCGTACTAGGAGCAGATCCTCTCAAATTTCCTACGCCCGCGACGGATAGGGACCGAACTGTCTCACGACGTTCTGAACCCAGCTCGCGTGCCGCTTTAATGGGCGAACAGCCCAACCCTTGGGACCGACTACAGCCCCAGGATGCGACGAGCCGACATCGAGGTGCCAAACCTCCCCGTCGATGTGAACTCTTGGGGGAGATAAGCCTGTTATCCCCAGGGTAGCTTTTATCCGTTGAGCGATGGCCCTTCCATACGGAACCACCGGATCACTAAGCCCGACTTTCGTCCCTGCTCGAGTTGTAGCTCTCGCAGTCAAGCTCCCTTATACCTTTACACTCTGCGAATGATTTCCAACCATTCTGAGGGAACCTTTGGGCGCCTCCGTTACCTTTTAGGAGGCGACCGCCCCAGTCAAACTGCCCGTCAGACACTGTCTCCGTAGATGATGAACCTACCGGGTTAGAGTGGCCATAACACAAGGGTAGTATCCCAACAACGCCTCCATCGAAACTGGCGTCCCGATCTCAATGGCTCCTACCTATCCTGTACATGTGGCACAGACACTCAATATCAAACTGCAGTAAAGCTCCATGGGGTCTTTCCGTCCTGTCGCGGGTAACCTGCATCTTCACAGGTACTAAAATTTCACCGAGTCTCTCGTTGAGACAGTGCCCAAATCATTACGCCTTTCGTGCGGGTCGGAACTTACCCGACAAGGAATTTCGCTACCTTAGGACCGTTATAGTTACGGCCGCCGTTTACTGGGGCTTCAATTCATACCTTCGCGTTACCGCTAAGCACTCCTCTTAACCTTCCAGCACCGGGCAGGCGTCACCCCCTATACATCATCTTACGATTTAGCAGAGAGCTGTGTTTTTGATAAACAGTTGCTTGGGCCTATTCACTGCGGCTGACGTAAAGCCAGCACCCCTTCTCCCGAAGTTACGGGGTCATTTTGCCGAGTTCCTTAACGAGAGTTCTCTCGCTCACCTGAGGCTACTCGCCTCGACTACCTGTGTCGGTTTGCGGTACGGGTAGAGTATGATTAACGCTAGAAGCTTTTCTTGGCAGTGTGACGTCACTAACTTCGCTACTAAACTTCGCTCCCCATCACAGCTCAATGTTATAGAATTAAGCATTTAACTCAATTCACACCTCACTGCTTAGACGTGCACTTCCAGTCGCACGCTTTAGTTAGCCTACTGCGTCCCTCCTTCACTACATACTCTAGTACAGGAATATCAACCTGTTGTCCATCGGATACACCTTTCGGTCTCTCCTTAGGTCCCGACTAACCCAGGGCGGACGAGCCTTCCCCTGGAAACCTTAGTCTTACGGTGGACAGGATTCTCACCTGTCTTTCGCTACTCATACCGGCATTCTCACTTCTATGCGTTCCAGCGCTCCTCACGGTACACCTTCTCCACACATAGAACGCTCTCCTACCATACCTATAAAGGTATCCACAGCTTCGGTAAATTGTTTTAGCCCCGGTACATTTTCGGCGCAGGGTCACTCGACTAGTGAGCTATTACGCACTCTTTGAATGAATAGCTGCTTCTAAGCTAACATCCTAGTTGTCTGTGCAACCCCACATCCTTTTCCACTTAACAATTATTTTGGGACCTTAGCTGGTGGTCTGGGCTGTTTCCCTTTCGACTACGGATCTTAGCACTCGCAGTCTGACTGCCGACCATAATTCATTGGCATTCGGAGTTTATCTGAGATTGGTAATCCGGGATGGACCCCTCACCCAAACAGTGCTCTACCTCCAAGAATCTTAATGTCGACGCTAGCCCTAAAGCTATTTCGGAGAGAACCAGCTATCTCCAAGTTCGTTTGGAATTTCTCCGCTACCCACAAGTCATCCAAGCACTTTTCAACGTGCCCTGGTTCGGTCCTCCAGTGAGTTTTACCTCACCTTCAACCTGCTCATGGGTAGGTCACATGGTTTCGGGTCTACGACATAATACTAATCCGCCCTATTCAGACTCGGTTTCCCTACGGCTCCGTCTCTTCAACTTAACCTCGCATCATATCGTAACTCGCCGGTTCATTCTACAAAAGGCACGCTCTCACCCATTAACGGGCTCGAACTTGTTGTAGGCACACGGTTTCAGGTTCTATTTCACTCCCCTCCCGGGGTGCTTTTCACCTTTCCCTCACGGTACTGGTTCACTATCGGTCACTAGAGAGTATTTAGGGTTGGGAGATGGTCCTCCCAGATTCCGACGGGATTTCTCGTGTCCCGCCGTACTCAGGATACTGCTAGGTATAAAGACTATTTCGAATACGAGGCTCTTACTCTCTTTGGCTGACCTTCCCATGTCATTCTTCTATAATCTTTAAGTCCACATTGCAGTCCTACAACCCCGAAGAGTAAACTCTTCGGTTTGCCCTCCTGCCGTTTCGCTCGCCGCTACTCAGGCAATCGCTTTTGCTTTCTCTTCCTGCAGCTACTTAGATGTTTCAGTTCACTGCGTCTTCCTCTACCTATCCTTAACAGATAGGAGTACTAGCCATTAGCTAGTGGGTTCCCCCATTCGGACATCTCTGGATCGTCGCTTACTTACAGCTCCCCAAAGCATTTCGTCGTTTGTCACGTCCTTCTTCGGCTTCTAGTGCCAAGGCATCCACCGTGCGCCCTTATTAACTTAACCTTATTTTTGGTCTTGCGACCTAAACTCTTTAAATATTTACAGCGTTTCGGTTTATTTTCTTGTTACTATTTGATATAGATATTCAATTTTCAATGTTCAATCTTAACACCCTTACAGTGTTAATGGAGCCTAGCGGGATCGAACCGCTGACCTCCTGCGTGCAAAGCAGGCGCTCTCCCAGCTGAGCTAAGGCCCCACAAGACCTCTCAAAACTAAACAAGACCAACGTACAGGTTTCCATTTCCTTAGAAAGGAGGTGATCCAGCCGCACCTTCCGATACGGCTACCTTGTTACGACTTCACCCCAATCATCTATCCCACCTTAGGCGGCTGGCTCCTAAAAGGTTACCTCACCGACTTCGGGTGTTACAAACTCTCGTGGTGTGACGGGCGGTGTGTACAAGGCCCGGGAACGTATTCACCGCGGCGTGCTGATCCGCGATTACTAGCGATTCCGACTTCATGTAGGCGAGTTGCAGCCTACAATCCGAACTGAGACTGGCTTTAAGAGATTAGCTTGCCGTCACCGACTCGCGACTCGTTGTACCAGCCATTGTAGCACGTGTGTAGCCCAGGTCATAAGGGGCATGATGATTTGACGTCATCCCCACCTTCCTCCGGTTTATTACCGGCAGTCTCGCTAGAGTGCCCAACTGAATGATGGCAACTAACAATAGGGGTTGCGCTCGTTGCGGGACTTAACCCAACATCTCACGACACGAGCTGACGACAACCATGCACCACCTGTCACCTCTGTCCCGAAGGAAAGCTCTATCTCTAGAGCGGTCAGAGGGATGTCAAGACCTGGTAAGGTTCTTCGCGTTGCTTCGAATTAAACCACATGCTCCACCGCTTGTGCGGGCCCCCGTCAATTCCTTTGAGTTTCAACCTTGCGGTCGTACTCCCCAGGCGGAGTGCTTAATGCGTTAGCTGCGGCACTGAGTCCCGGAAAGGACCCAACACCTAGCACTCATCGTTTACGGCGTGGACTACCAGGGTATCTAATCCTGTTTGCTCCCCACGCTTTCGAGCCTCAGCGTCAGTTACAGACCAGAGAGCCGCTTTCGCCACCGGTGTTCCTCCATATATCTACGCATTTCACCGCTACACATGGAATTCCACTCTCCCCTTCTGCACTCAAGTTAAACAGTTTCCAAAGCGTACTATGGTTAAGCCACAGCCTTTAACTTCAGACTTATCTAACCGCCTGCGCTCGCTTTACGCCCAATAAATCCGGATAACGCTCGGGACCTACGTATTACCGCGGCTGCTGGCACGTAGTTAGCCGTCCCTTTCTGGTAAGTTACCGTCACAGTGTGAACTTTCCACTCTCACACTCGTTCTTCTCTTACAACAGAGCTTTACGATCCGAAAACCTTCTTCACTCACGCGGCGTTGCTCGGTCAGGGTTGCCCCCATTGCCGAAGATTCCCTACTGCTGCCTCCCGTAGGAGTCTGGGCCGTGTCTCAGTCCCAGTGTGGCCGATCACCCTCTCAGGTCGGCTATGTATCGTCGCCTTGGTGAGCCGTTACCTCACCAACTAACTAATACAACGCAGGTCCATCTCTTAGTGATGCAATTGCACCTTTCAAGTCAACATCATGCAATGTCGACTTTTATGCGGTATTAGCTATCGTTTCCAATAGTTATCCCCCGCTAAGAGGCAGGTTACCTACGCGTTACTCACCCGTTCGCAACTCATCCGCTCGGTGCAAGCACCAAGCTTCAGCGTTCTACTTGCATGTATTAGGCACGCCGCCAGCGTTCATCCTGAGCCAGGATCAAACTCTCATTAAAATAATTGTTTGTCTTAAACTCATTCTGTCACTGACAGATTTATTGTTTTTTTATTGTTCAGTTACTATAACTTTCGTTATAGCGCCCTGCACATTGGTTCGTCTTGTTTAGTTTTCAAAGGTCTTTGTCGCTCTCGCGCGACAACTATATTAGTATATCA
>NZ_JADNOY010000001.1:0-436710 GCF_015557775.1 Streptococcus parasanguinis
CCGAACACAGCAGTTAAGCCCTAGAACGCCGGAAGTAGTTGGGGGTTGCCCCCTGTGAGATAAGGTAGTCGCTTAGCAAGAGATTGAGCCTAGTTAATTCTAGGCTCATTTGGGAGTTTAGCTTAGTTGGAATCGAGAGGTATTCGAGATTCCAATCGGCGGATAAGAGAAACGTAGTTTCTCACCGTTGGCTGAGTTAAACGACCATCTGGGAGTTTAGCTCAGCTGGGAGAGCATCTGCCTTACAAGCAGAGGGTCAGCGGTTCGATCCCGTTAACTCCCATAGGTCCCGTAGTGTAGCGGTTATCACGTCGCCCTGTCACGGCGAAGATCGCGGGTTCGATTCCCGTCGGGACCGTTAAGATAATGAAAATTATTTTAAGACTCGTTAGCTCAGTTGGTAGAGCAATTGACTTTTAATCAATGGGTCACTGGTTCGAGCCCAGTACGGGTCATATTTTGCGGGTTTGGCGGAATTGGCAGACGCACCAGATTTAGGATCTGGCGCTTTACGGCGTGGGGGTTCAAGTCCCTTAACCCGCATAGAAGAATAATAATGAGCCGGCTTAGCTCAGTTGGTAGAGCATCTGATTTGTAATCAGAGGGTCGCGTGTTCAAGTCATGTAGCCGGCATTTTTTTATATAAAGAAAGCAATGCGAACGTAGTTCAGTGGTAGAACACCACCTTGCCAAGGTGGGGGTCGCGGGTTCGAATCCCGTCGTTCGCTTGAGGAGGCCGGGGTGGCGGAACTGGCAGACGCACAGGACTTAAAATCCTGCGATTGGTAACGATCGTACCGGTTCGATTCCGGTCCTCGGCATAGATAAAGGTTGAAAGAAGCACCCTTAGCTCAACTGGATAGAGTACCTGACTACGAATCAGGCGGTTAGAGGTTCGACTCCTCTAGGGTGCATGGTCGCAAGGCTATGTAAGAATTAAATAGGAAAGAGCACCCTTAGCTCAACTGGATAGAGTACCTGACTACGAATCAGGCGGTTAGAGGTTCGACTCCTCTAGGGTGCATAAAGCGTAAGCTTTAGATCGGGAAGTAGCTCAGCTTGGTAGAGTACTTGGTTTGGGACCAAGGTGTCGCAGGTTCGAATCCTGTCTTCCCGATAGTATATTAAAAGAGTCTAATGATATCATTAGATTTTTTTTTATAATTTACAAGAAAAAAGAGCTTGCGCTCTTTCCAACTTTATTTATTTCGCAGTTCAACATAACGGTTATACCAAATTTTGATATATTCCTCAGAAAAAGGACCTTTGTTTTGGTTTATCCAATCTACTAGAACCTTAACATTTTCCTTTAAAATATAGTCGATGTCATCTGAATAGTGCATTTTTTTTTTATGCTGTTCATATTCTTCAACATCTAACAATTTTTTTTCACCATTCGTAAAGACCTTGACATCGAGGTCATAATCGATATATTTTAAGGCTTCTTGGTCAATGTGAAAAGGACTTGCTAGGTTACAGTAGTAAGACACACCATTGTCACGGATCATGGCGATGATGTTAAACCAATATTTTTTATGGAAATATACGATCGCTGGTTCACGTGTAATCCAACGTCTACCATCACTTTCTGTAACAAGTGTATGATCATTTACTCCGATAATTGCATTTTCGGTTATCTTTAATACCATGGTGTCACGCCATGTACGGTGTAAACTGCCATCATGTTTATAACTTTGAATTGTAATAAAGTCGCCTTCTTTAGGTAGTTTCATAACTTACCAACTTTCTACAATCTAAGTATATCCTCTATATTGTAACATATTTTTTTAATTTTTTTCTTATTTTTCTATTTTATTTTCAATTTGATTTTTGAATGGGAATTTATGAATCTAAAAATTCTCTAATGGATGATGTTATATCACTATAATCGTACCCTTTTCTGGCTAGTGCTTGGGTTAAACGTTGTTTTAGGTCATAGCCTTCATATTTTTTACTGTATTTACGGTATTGTTTTTCTAACTCTTTTAGGATGAGCTCATTGGTTGTTTCTTCATCTGCTTCTAGTTCAAGATTTTGGAATGCAATCTTTGCTTGATTGTATGCAAAACCTTTTGAAATGAGTCCTTGGATGATTTTCGTTTCAATGGCTTTTAATGGGTATTTTCCTTGGTATTTCTTTTGGAGTTTTATTGCGGTACGGCTGATAACTTCTGTAAAATCATAGACCGCTAGTATTTCTTGAAGGATAGATTTTGGGACCCCTTTTTGTTGAATTTTTTGTTGTAATAAGACAGGGCCTTTATCGCCACTGAGGAGGTTGGCCTCTATCAGGTTTCTGGCATATTGACGATCATCTAACCACTTTTCTTCTTTTAGCTGTTGGACAACTTTATCAATAATCTCAGTATCAATCTCATATTTTGTAAGGTAGTCTCGGACTTCTTTTGTTGTTCGAGCTTTAAAGGAAAGATGGTAAAGGGCCAGGTTTTTACCATAGGAGTATTGTGCAAACTCTTGGATTTCTTTTAGCTCTTCTTCACTGATTTCTTTCTCTTTGGAAAGAAAATATTTGACGATGGTATCTTCTGTGATGTAAAGTTTTTGATCATTGTCTAATTCAAGAAGGTAGAGTCTTTTTTTCTTTTCTAGTTTTGTAATTTTCATATTTTTTCTTTTATCCAAACGCTTCAAAGGCAGCAACGAGTCGAAGTTTATGTATATCGACCTGATCTCTTCCATAATAGTCAAGAAATAGTTCAGCGTATTTAGGATCTTGTAGGTTATAGTTGAGGGACCAAACTGCCCAAAAGAGGTCGATATGCCGGTCACTGAAATCAGCCAAACCAAGATCAATAAAGCAAGAGAATTGGTCAGCATCTTTTAGAATAAAGTTCGGTAGACAGGCATCCCCGTGAATAAAGGCATCTGTCTTTAAAAGGTGCCCATGTTCTTGGATGAGTTGGAAGGCCTCTTCGCGACTGTTGATTTGGAATTGGGGTAGGAGCGCCTTGGCATAGAACTCACCTTTTTCATAGTTTTTCAAGGCTCTTTCTTTATAGGCTTGTAAATGATTATCTGATGGAAAATTTTTCGGATTTAAGCTGTGAAGCTTTTTAAGAGCCTCTGCCATGGTACGGCAGATTTTTTCTGGCTGGTCTAAAAAAGCGAGAGCATCATGGCCAATAGCCTCTTTAGTCAGGAGGTAGTCTTTATCTTTAGATAGATATTCGATAACTGGAGTTCCCAGTCCTTTGGTTTCAAACCACCTTGCAATGCTAGCTTCTCGCTCTAATCTTCCCTTTTGATCTATTTTCAAGTAGTAACCTGAATCAAGATAGAGAACCCTTGCGCCTGAATGAGAAGAGCTATCAGAAAGAGTTGCTCCCTCTATATAAGTTCGTAATTGCTCAGGAAAATCCAATGGGGAGAAATGAGATGTCTTTGTATTCATGGTTTTATTGTAACATATTCTTAACCATTGAGAAACTACGTGGTATAATAGACTTATGAGTCTTAAAGTCAAACAAAAAATTCCATTAAAAATCAAGCGTATGGGGATAAACGGGGAAGGTATCGGATTTTTCCAGAAAACCCTTGTTTTTGTTCCAGGAGCCCTCAAGGGTGAAGATATCTTCTGCCAAATTACAAGTGTCAAGAAAAATTTTGCGGAAGCCAAACTCTTATCTGTGAATAAAGCGTCTAAGTATCGGGTGACACCCATGTGTGATATCTATGAGACCTGTGGGGGCTGTCAAATCATGCATTTGAAGTATGACAAGCAGCTGGAGTTTAAAACAGATTTATTGCAACAAGCCTTGAAAAAGTTCTCACCTGAAGGCTTTGAACAGTATGACATTCGGCCAACAATCGGAATGCAGGAGCCTCTTTACTATCGGGCCAAATTGCAATTTCAAACAAGGAAATTTAAAGGCCAGGTCAAGGCGGGTCTCTATGCTCAAAATTCACATTATTTGGTAGAATTAAAAGATTGTTTGGTTCAAGATCAGGTTATTCAAGCGATTGCCAATGATTTTGCGGATTTATTGACTTACTATCAGATTCCAATTGCTGATGAGCGTAAAGAACTGGGTGTCAGAACTATGATGGTTCGACGAGCTCGGAAGTCCGGTCAGGTTCAGATCATTGTGGTCACCAGTCGGCAGATTAATTTAAAGGATTTAGTGGAAGACTTGGTTAAGAAACACCCTGAGATTGTCACCGTTGCTGTTAATAAAAATACGTCTCGCTCCAGTGAAATCTATGGCGAACAAACGCAGATTATTTGGGGAGAAGAGGCCATTTTGGAAGGCGTTTTGGATTATGAATTTTCCCTGTCTCCTCGAGCCTTTTATCAACTGAATCCAGAGCAGACTCAAGTGTTGTATAGTGAGGCGGTTAAGGCTCTAGATGTTTCCCCAGAGGATCACTTGATAGATGCCTACTGTGGGGTTGGAACGATTGGGTTTGCTTTTGCGAATAGAGTGAAAAGTGTTCGGGGGATGGATATCATTCCTGAAGCGATTGAAGATGCCAAATACAATGCTAAACGGATGGGATTTGATAATACCCACTATGAAGCTGGGACGGCTGAGGAAATTATTCCTCGTTGGTACAAAGAAGGCTATCGAGCAGATGCAGTCATTGTGGATCCACCCCGTACGGGTTTAGGGGCGAAATTGATCGAGACCTTATTGCACTATGCACCTGAAAAGATGGTCTATATCTCTTGTAATGTATCGACTTTGGCACGGGATTTGGTAGCTTTGACAGAGGTTTATCAGGTTGAATACATTCAATCAGTGGACATGTTTCCACATACGGCAAGGACAGAGGCTGTCGTGAAGTTAGTGAAGAAGTGAAAATGAACAGAATGAGTGAAGGAAATAGGAAAATGGACAATGTTATTGATGTATCGATTCCAGTGGCTCAAGTCATTGATCAACATCCGGAAGTATTGGATTTGTTGGTGAAGTTGGGCTTTAAACCTTTAGCCAACCCCATCATGCGCAATACAGTTGGGCGCAAGGTTTCCTTGAAACAAGGATCAAAATTAGAAGGTACCCCCATGGAGAAGATTGTGCGAACGCTAGAAGCTAATGGCTATGAAGTAGTGGGGTTAGACTAATGAGCGATGAACGAATTCATGTCTTGAGAGACATCTTATTAGACCTGCATCATGGAGCATCTCCTGAGTCGGTCCAAGAACGATTTGATGCGACCTTTGCGGGGGTTTCTGCGATTGAGATCTCTCTCATGGAGCATGAACTGATGAATTCAGATGCAGGTGTTACTTTTGAAGATGTTATGGAGCTTTGTGATGTCCATGCGAATCTCTTTAAGAATGCTGTTCAAGGGGTCGAAGTGGCAGATACTGACCATCCAGGTCATCCTGTTCAGATCTTTAAACAGGAGAATCTAGCCCTTCGTGCCGCTATGATGCGGGTCCGTCGCTTGCTGGATAATTATGAGACGACAGAGAATCCTGAGATGATCCAGGAGATTCACAAAGGCCTCTTACGTCAGCTTGGCTTAGTGGGTCAATTTGATCGGCATTACCGTCGTAAGGAAGAACTGATGTTTCCGATTATGGAACGCTATGGGCATGATTCTCCTCCTAAAGTCATGTGGGGGGTGGATGACCAGATTCGGGAACTCTTTGCGAAAGCCTTGGACGTGGCCAAGGAACTACCGGATTCTGGTATCTTAGAAGTCAAAGAGTATTTTGAAGCATTTGCACAAGAGTTTGAGGGCATGATCTTCAAGGAAGAGTCGATCCTCTTGATGATTTTGCTGGAGGCCTTTACCCAGGACGATTGGCTTTCCATTGCAGAAGAAAGTGATGCTTATGGTTATGCCATTATTCTCCCCAGTGAAAAGTGGGTGCCCAAACGCGTGGACTTCAAGGAAGACGGAGCAAGAGAGTCAGAAGGTTCAGGTGAGGCCCTTCCTTCTTCAAATGGAGGCGAGCACCGTCAGGTCATTGAGACTCCTGATGGGCAGTTGACGATTACCTTCACGCCTAAGAAAAAAGAAGAGAGTTTCGATCGCCAGCAGCCACAAGCTTTTGGAAATGGCTTTCTATCTGTGGAGCAAGCGAATTTGATCTTGAACCAGTTACCGATGGAGATCACCTTTGTCAATAAGGATGATATTTTCCAATATTACAACGATGCTGCGCCTTTTGAGGAAATGATTTTTAAGAGGACGCCGTCGCAGGTAGGACGCAATGTCGAGCTGTGTCACCCGCCAAAATACTTGGAGAAGGTCAAAGCCATCATGCAAGGGCTTCGTGAAGGGAAAAAAGACAAGTATGAAATGTGGTTCAAATCAGAATCGCGTGGGAAATTTGTCCATGTCACCTATGCAGCTGTGCGTGATGAAGCTGGAGACTTCCAAGGTGTCTTGGAATATGTTCAGGACATTCAACCTTATCGAGAGATCGATACGGATTTTTATAGAGGAATGGAGTAAAGATGAGTTACGAAACAGAGTTTATGAAGGAGTTTGAGGAGTGGATCAAGACCCAAGTCATGATCAATGAAATGGCTCTTGAAGAAAGTAAAAAAGTTTTTGATGAAGACCAGGATGAACGAGCTAAAATCGCTATGATTCGCTATGAAAGCCGTTTGGACGCTTATCAGTTCTTGCAAAGGAAGTTTGAAAATTTCCATGCTGGAAAAGGATTTCATGATTTACCAGATGGCCTCTTTGGTGAAAGAAAATATTAAATGGCCTTATTGAAGGCGTTTTACTAGCTAGATTTACCTGAAAATTAAGCAATGACTTGATTTTTTAGGGGATTGTGATACAATAAAAAAGTTGAAATGACATCAACGGATTTTTGAATGGAATGATAGTGATGAAACCTTGTTGCCTTAGGAATTGATCACTGAATTTAGGAGGAAAAATGGCAAAGAAGAACGTAAACCGTGCGAAACAATACAAGCATCAAAATAGACATCTTTTGAAAAAAGCTGTCGCAACTGTAACTGCAGCTGTGAAAGAAGCACCTAAAAAGGTTGAGAAAGCTACAAAAGCAGTGGCGAAAGAAGTGAAACAAGCGGCTTCTTCAGTGGAAGAATTTGCTGCAAGTTTGGAAGGTGTGGCACTTGATCGTGCGCAAACATTCTATGATGAAGGTATTCGCTCTGTTGCGGACTTCGCAAACTGGACAGAAAAAGAGTTGTTGGCCCTTAAAGGAATCGGCCCAGCTACAATCAAGAAATTGAAAGAACTCGGCGTTAAATTTAAATAATCGCTTTTGTGATTTCTTGCTATTTCCAGGAAAACTTGCTAAAATGAACCTATTAGAGGTGTTTTGAATCCCACATTTTACAGAAAGTGGCGGTGCTGAGAAGTCCACAAATGTGTCAAAACTGGTTGCTAATGGATGAAAATGAAATAAACAAAGTTGCGGGCATTGCCCGAAATTGGGTGGTACCGCGGATCAACACATTCGTCCCTGTCAGATTAATGACAGGGACGATTTTTATTTTATCCCCCTAGCTGAAGGAGCTTGTCATGAAACAATCTTTTAACACCAGTAAACTCTACTATGGCTTTCCTATCTTCATCCTGGGGTATCAGGACAAGAACTTTGGACATAATATCACGACCTGCAGTTCCTCTTATAGCTTGGGCGATTGGCTGGTCATCGGGGTTGGTAGTGAGGAAAATGCGGCTGACCAGATTAAGCATTATCAACAGTTCACTGTCAACATCCCTGATGAAAATCTCATGCTTGAGACGGAACAGGCTGGCTTTATCAGTCATCGGGAGAAATTGAAACACCTGGGGCTTGACTACGAGATTTCTGAACGGACCCAGGCTCCGATTTTAGAGGCTTGTCCAGTCGTTTTGGATTGCCAGGTAGATCGAATTATCGAGGAAGATGGCATCTGCCATATCTTTGCTAAGATTCTTGAGAGACTGGCTGATACAGAGCTCTTAGATGACAAGGGGCATTTTAAAAATGACCGTTTTGCGCCGACTTACTTTATGGGGGACGGACATCAGCTCGTTTACCGTTATCTAGATGACCGAGTCGACCCCATGGGAAGCTTTATGAAGAAAGCGAGGAAAAAGAATGACAAGAGCAACATTACCTGAACGAATCGAAACGGAGCGTCTAGTCTTACGAGTCCGAACAGTGGCGGATGCTGAGGACATCCATGCCTACGCCAGTCTTCCAGAAGTCTCTTACCCAGCAGGCTTCCCACCCGTCAAGACCTTGGAAGATGAGATTTATTATCTAGAGCATATCCTTCCCGAGCGCAATCAAAAAGAAAATCTTCCAGCTGGTTACGGCATTGTGGTCAAAGGAACCGATAAAATCATTGGCTCTGTTGACTTCAACCATCGCCACGAAGACGATGTGCTGGAGATTGGCTATACCTTGCACCCAGACTATTGGGGCCGGGGTTATGTACCCGAAGCAGCGCGTGCTTTGATTGATCTAGCTTTTAAAGAATTGAACCTTCACAAGATAGAATTGTCTTGCTTTGGTTACAACCTTCAAAGTCAACGAGTCGCGGAAAAGCTTGGCTTTACCCTTGAAGCTCGTATCCGAGACCGCAAAGATGCTCAAGGTAACCGCTGTGACAGTCTGATATATGGATTGCTGAAGAGTGAGTGGGAGGTGGATTGATGCATATTTTCATCATTGGAGCTCCAGCTTCAGGGAAAATGACCATTGGTCAGGAACTTTCGAAACTCACCGGTGCGACTCTCTTTTTCAACCATCAACCAATTGATTTCGCACTCGAAATCTATCAGGATTTTACGGAAGAAATGTGGGAATTTGTTCGTAGCGTTAACTTTTCTTTTCTTGGAACAAGCGCCAGGCATCATCGGTCGGTGATTTTAACAGGCGTAACTGATTTTTCAAATCAATACCATTTGATGTATTTGAAGGACATTCAAGATTTGTTAAATGAGTATCATCAGCAGATTCTTTTTGTTGAATTAGAAACGTCTCTGGAGGAGCGATTACGTCGAAATCGGACAGAGAATCGGTTGAAATACAAACCCTTGAAACGGTATGTTGAGGTATCTGAAAGAGAGATTTTAGAGACTGATAAAACGGATCAACTTAATTCCCAAAAGCAACCGAGTGGTCTTTACCACTACCTTAAAATTGATAATACGAATCTGTCCGCAGAAGAAGTTGCAAAGCAGATTCAAGAAAAAATGAAAACAATAGAGAAAGGACACACACATGTCTAAAGAACTTTCACCTAAATATAATCCAGCCGAGGTTGAGGCTGGTCGTTACCAAAAATGGCTTGATGAGGATGTTTTCAAGCCTTCAGGCGATAAAAAGGCTAAGCCTTACTCAATCGTTATTCCACCGCCAAACGTAACTGGTAAGCTTCACCTTGGTCACGCTTGGGATACTACTTTGCAAGATATCATCATCCGTCAAAAACGGATGCAAGGTTTCGACACGCTTTGGCTTCCTGGTATGGACCATGCTGGGATTGCCACTCAAGCTAAAGTAGAAGCGCGTTTGGCTGAAGATGGCATCTCTCGTTATGACCTGGGCCGTGAAAAATTCCTTGAGAAAGTCTGGGAATGGAAAGACGAATATGCGACGACTATCAAGGAACAATGGGGCAAGATGGGGCTCTCTGTAGACTATTCTCGTGAGCGTTTCACCCTTGATGAAGGGTTGTCAAAAGCCGTTCGTAAGGTCTTTGTAGAGCTCTACAAGAAGGGCTGGATCTACCGTGGTGAATTTATCATCAACTGGGATCCAAAAGCTCGTACAGCCCTTTCTGATATCGAGGTTATTCACAAGGATGTGGAAGGTGCCTTCTACCACATGAACTACATGTTGGAAGACGGTTCACGTGCCCTTGAAGTAGCAACAACACGCCCTGAAACTATGTTTGGGGATACAGCCGTAGCGGTTAACCCAAATGATGACCGTTATAAAGATTTGATTGGTAAAAATGTTATCTTGCCAATCTTGAACAAGCCAATCCCAATTGTTGGAGACGAACACGCAGACCCTGAATTCGGTACTGGTGTGGTGAAAATCACTCCTGCCCACGACCCGAATGACTTCTTGGTTGGTCAACGTCATAATCTTCCGCAAGTGAACGTTATGAACGATGATGGTACCATGAATGAATTGGCTGGTGAATTCAACGGCATGGACCGCTTTGAAGCTCGTAAGGCTGTTATCAAGAAGTTAGAAGAAATCGGTGCGCTTGTTAAGATTGAGAAGATGACCCACTCAGTTGGTCACTCAGAGCGTACTGGAGTTATGGTTGAGCCACGCTTGTCTACGCAATGGTTCGTGAAGATGGACCAATTGGCGAAAAATGCTATCGCAAACCAAGATACAGACGACAAAGTAGAATTCTACCCACCTCGTTTCAACGATACCTTCCTTCAATGGATGGAAAATGTCCACGATTGGGTTATTTCTCGTCAGCTCTGGTGGGGTCACCAAATCCCTGCCTGGTACAATGCTGAGGGTGAAATGTACGTCGGCGAAGAAGCCCCAGAAGGTGACGGATGGAAACAGGATGAAGACGTCTTGGACACTTGGTTCAGTTCTGCCCTTTGGCCATTCTCAACTATGGGCTGGCCGGATGTCGACTCAGAAGACTTCAAACGTTACTTCCCAACGTCAACCTTGGTTACAGGTTACGACATCATCTTCTTCTGGGTGTCCCGTATGATATTCCAATCATTGGAATTCACAGGTCGTCAGCCATTCCAAAATGTCCTTATCCACGGTCTCATTCGTGACGAGCAAGGACGCAAGATGTCGAAATCTCTTGGTAACGGTATCGACCCAATGGATGTTATCGAGAAATACGGTGCTGATGCCCTTCGTTGGTTCCTTTCAAACGGTTCTGCACCAGGGCAAGACGTGCGCTTCTCTTATGAGAAAATGGATGCTTCATGGAACTTCATTAACAAGATTTGGAACATCTCTCGCTATATCCTTATGAACAATGAAGGTTTGACCTTGGATGTGGCGCGTGAAAATGTAGCTAAAGTGGCTGCTGGTCAAGCAGGTAATGTCACAGACCGTTGGATTCTCCACAACCTCAATGAAACCATTGGAAAAGTTACTGAGAACTTTGACAAGTTCGAATTTGGTGTGGCTGGTCACATCCTCTACAACTTCATCTGGGATGAGTTTGCGGACTGGTATGTTGAGTTGACTAAGGAAGTGCTTTACAGCGACAATGAGGACGAAAAAGTCATCACTCGTTCGGTTCTTCTTTACACCTTGGATCAAATCTTGCGTCTCCTTCACCCAATCATGCCATTCGTAACTGAGGAAATCTACGGCCAAATCTCTGAAGGAACGATCGTGACTGCTGAATACCCAGTGGTTCGTCCAGAGTTTGAAAACGAGGAAGCAGCAGCTGGCGTTGAAGCTCTCAAAGATGTGATTCGCTCCGTTCGTAACTCACGTGCAGAAGTGAACGTAGCGCCAAGTAAGCCGATCACTATCTTGATCAAGACAAGCGACAGCAAGCTCGATGCTTTCTTTAATGATAATGTCAACTACATCAAACGCTTCACAAACCCAGAACACTTGGAAATTGCAGCAGATGTAGAAGTTCCTGACTTGGTTATGTCAAGTATCATCACAGGCGCAGAAATCTACTTACCACTCGCTGATCTTCTTAATGTCGAAGAAGAATTGGCTCGCCTTGAAAAAGAATTAGCCAAATGGCAAAAAGAACTCGACATGGTTGGTAAGAAACTTAGCAACGAACGCTTCGTAGCCAATGCCAAACCAGAAGTCGTCCAAAAAGAACGCGACAAACAAGCCGACTACCAAGCGAAGTACGACGCGACAGTCGCACGTATCGATGAGATGAAGAAGTTGGTGAAATAAACCTAGAAACACGGCGGTATGCCGTGTTTTTTTGGTATAATGAAATCAATATCTATTGATGGAGAAAGTTATGTCTAAACACCCTCACTATGAATTGTTAAACTTGATTGGCTATGGTCTTGCTAAGTTTGATGATACTTTTATAAAGGAATTTCAATGCTCTAGTAAATCCGAGTTTTATCGTTACATAGTTTCTTTAGGCGTTGCAGAAACAACGGGTGTCGTCAAAAATAGAATGGATTTATTCGACCCCTATTTTGATAACAATCGAAAAGGTTGGTGGCAAAAAGCTGAAGTCTACCGTTTTCGAAAAGATTTAATTGACACGATGTTTGGAAATGAGGATGTTCACGGTTTTGCAGAAATAGTCAAAATGCTGCTTGCAAGTGAAGGGAAGAAAACAGGTATAACCATCGTTGAAAAGCCAATCGTTCGTACGAAATTCAAACGCCTACAAGAAACTGGAATGGAAGCAGAGAATTATTTCATACACCATTTTGATAAGGAAGAAAAATTTCAAGGTGGCCAATTGACTGATGCCCGTCTTTATGGGGATGGATATGATTTCCAAGTAGATGTTCAAGAACATTCATACCTTGCTGAGGTTAAAGGTATCCGAAAACCTAAAGGACGTATTCGTTTGACCTCCAAAGAATTTGAGAAAGCTAAGGAATATCAATCAGATTTTATTCTATCTCTAGTCACTAATCTCGACGATATTCCAAGATTGGTATTGATTGATAATCCACTTAACCATTTTGAATTTGAAAAAAATGTTATTAAAAATGAAGTCGTTGAATATAGAAGTTTGGAAGATTTATATTAATGAATGTAAACGTATCAGCGCTTACTACACTTACTGATATGAGCTCATAGATGGAATGGGATAACCATAGATAGAGTAATTTTAAAAAATTGGTTAAGTTTCTCTTTTTTACAAAAACACCACCTCCTAGTCTTTAGGAGGTGGTGTCATGCTTTAGACCATTTTCCAGAAATAATCAATGATATAGGTTAGGCCGTAGGTGTAGATGACCAGGGTGATGGGTTTGCAGAGGATGATAATGGTCATGTAGCGTTTGAAAGTCATATTGGTCAGACCTGCCAGCATACAGATGAAGTCGGCAGGACTAACGGGCCAGATCATCATGAAGATAAAGAAGCGATCGAACCGCTTGCCTTCATTAAGCCAGCCAATGTACTTGTCATAGGTCTTCTGACTGACCATGGATTGGACGAACTTAGGTCCGTACATTCTCGCAAGGTGGAAAATAATGGCACAGCCGATCACGATACCGATGTAATTGTAGATAGTCCCAATGATGTGACCGTAGATGAAAACACCTGCTACAGATGTCAGGGCACCGGGAATAATAGGGACCACTGTCTGAAGGATCTGAAGAAAGATAAAGAGAGGTGGTCCAAAGATGCCTGCTTGGAGAATAAAAGCAGACAGGGTTTCCTTGGATTGGAGAATGCCAGCAAAGTAGGCCCAGATACAAAAGGCCAAGGTCCCAAGAGCTCCAATGATGGACGACCAATTAATGATACGCTGGAGAAGAGGAGAGACCTCTTTTAAGTTTGTTTGTTTCATAAAAAATTCCGAGTTCTTTTTCTTCTACTATATCATGTTTTTGGAACTTTGTAAGGATTTTGTCTATTTTTTGAGCAGTGAAATTGACCTGATAGGAGTCTGTCGTTGTTTTAGTCGTGAAGCGAGTGCAAAATGGGTCTTTTTATGCTACAATGAAAGGAGTATAAAAAATGGAGAAAAACGTGTCAATCGAAAATTACAAACCAGATTTTGCGGTGGAAGCAGCCTATGATCTCACCGTTACAGACTTGAAAAAACAAGGTATTAAGGCGGTCCTTGTGGATTTGGATAATACCTTGATTGCTTGGAATAATCCGGATGGGACTCCCGAGATGCGCCAGTGGTTGCATGACCTTCGTGATGGAGGGATTCGGGTTATCGTGGTGTCTAATAATAGTCCCAAACGGGTCAAGCGAGCTGTTGAGAAATTTGATATTGACTATGAAGCTTGGTCGCTCAAGCCCTTTACCTTTGGGATTGATCGTGCCCTCAAACGTTTCCACTATGAGAAAAATGAAGTGGTCATGGTCGGGGATCAACTGATGACCGATATCCGGGCTGCCCATCGTGCAGGCATTCGTTCGATTTTGGTCAAGCCTTTGGTTGAGCATGACTCGATTAAGACCCAGATCAACCGGGCGCGTGAACGCCGAGTCATGAAGCAAATGGCCGAGAAATATGGTCCGATTGTATACAAAAAAGGAATTTAAGAATGGAAGAATTATTCTGTATTGGCTGTGGAGCCCCCATTCAGACAGAAAACAAAGAGGGGCTAGGCTATACTCCCCAATCAGCTCTTGAAAAGGGCTTGGAAACAGGCGAAGTATACTGCCAACGCTGTTTCCGTCTGCGTCACTATAATGAAATCACAGATGTGCATCTGACAGATGATGATTTCCTAAAACTCCTTCACGAAGTAGGAGATAGTGATGCTCTCGTGGTCAATGTAGTGGATATTTTTGATTTTAATGGATCCGTTATCCCTGGCCTACCACGCTTTGTAGCAGGAAATGATGTCCTCTTGGTCGGAAACAAAAAAGACATCTTGCCCAAGTCTGTCAAGGATAGCAAGGTGACCCACTGGTTGATGGAACGGGCCCACGAAGAAGGCATGCGTCCTGTTGATGTGGTCCTCACCTCTGCTCAAAATAAGAGTGCGATCAAGGACTTGATGGAAAAGATCGAGCAGTACCGTAAGGGCCGTGACGTCTATGTGGTGGGTGTGACCAACGTAGGGAAATCGACCCTCATCAATGCAATCATCCAAGAAATCACTGGAGACAAGGATATCATCACGACCTCTCGCTTCCCAGGGACGACACTGGACAAGATCGAAATCCCATTGGACGATGGATCCTACATCTACGATACCCCAGGGATTATCCATCGCCACCAGATGGCTCATTACTTGACAGCAAAAAATCTCAAGTATGTCAGCCCTAAAAAGGAAATCAAGCCTAAGACTTATCAGCTTAATCCAGAGCAAACCCTCTTCTTGGGTGGTCTAGGACGTTTTGACTTTATTAAGGGGGAAAAGCAAGGTTTCACCGCTTTCTTTGATAACGAACTCAAGCTTCACCGAACCAAGCTAGAGGGCGCGACCGCCTTTTATGACAAGCATGTCGGCGGCCTATTAACTCCACCCAATAGCAAGGAAAAAGAAGAATTCCCGCCTTTGATTTCCCATGAGTTTACCATCAAGGACAAGACAGACCTGGTCATCTCAGGACTCGGCTGGATCCGCGTCAATGGAGAAGCCAAAGTAGCCGTCTGGGCACCAGAAGGCGTCGCCGTCGTTACCCGCAAAGCTATTATTTAAAAAACAGGAAAAAATATATCTGAAGAGCGAACAAAGTGAGCTCATAAAGAGATCGTTATTGTCGTGGTGTAGTTGCCAATCGATCGATTGGCAAGGGCAAAATGGAGACCAAGGCTCCATTTTGAGGTGAGGAAATCCATTTTTCAAAGATGAGATCTTTGAAAAATTAGTTCCGGCCGTCCCCACCACTTAAAATAACGATCAAAAAAAGGAAGTAAAAATATGACATTAACATCTAAACAACGGGCTTTCCTCAATAGCCAAGCCCACAGCCTCAAGCCCATTATCCAAATCGGGAAGAATGGGCTCAATGACCAAATCAAAACCAGTGTGCGCCAAGCGCTTGATGCGCGCGAACTGATCAAAGTGACCCTTCTTCAAAATACGGATGAGAATATCCATGAAGTAGCCGAAATCTTGGAAGAGGAAATCGGTGTGGAAACTGTCCAAAAGATTGGTCGGATTCTCATCTTGTTCAAACAATCGAGCAAAAAAGAAAATCGTAAAATTTCAGCGAAGGTAAAAGAAATTTAGGACATCGAGGAGAGCAAACCTATGGCAATTGAACTATTGACTCCCTTTACCAAGGTAGAGTTAGAGCCAGAGATCAAAGACAAGAAACGCAAACAAGTTGGTATTTTGGGTGGAAATTTCAATCCGGTCCATAATGCCCATTTGGTCGTTGCGGATCAAGTGCGCCAACAATTAGGGTTAGATAAGGTGCTCTTGATGCCTGAGTATGAGCCGCCGCATGTCGATGCCAAGGGGACGATTGCAGAGCACCATCGCCTTAAGATGCTGGAATTAGCGATTGAAGGCATTGAAGGTCTGGAGATCGAGACGATTGAACTCGAGCGGAAAGGGATTTCCTATACCTACGACACCATGCTCTTGCTCAATGAACGCGATCCAGACACAGATTATTACTTCATCATTGGTGCAGATATGGTAGATTATTTACCAAAATGGCACCGCATCGATGAATTGGTGGAGATTGTGCAATTTGTCGGAGTACAGCGACCACGCTATAAGGCAGGAACTTCTTATCCGGTGATCTGGGTGGATGTTCCTCTCATGGACATCTCCTCTAGTATGGTACGTGATTTTGTAGCCAAAGGCCGGACGCCGAATTTTATGTTGCCAAAACCAGTCTTGGACTACATCAAGAAAGAAGGATTGTATCAATGACCTATGAAAACTATCTAGGCTTTTCTCGTGAGGTCTTGCTTGAAAAAATGCGTCAAATCCTGCCAGAAAAGCGGCTAACCCACTGTTTAGGGGTTGAGAAGGCTGCGCGTGACTTGGCCAAACGCTATGGGGCTGACGAAGAGCAGGCTGGCCTAGCAGGTCTCTTACATGACTACGCCAAGAAATTATCAGATCAGGAATTTCTGGACTTGATTGATCGCTATGAGCTGGATCCAGCATTAAAAAACTGGGGTAACAATGTCTGGCATGGGATGGTCGGGATTTATAAGATCCAAGAAGATCTAGGACTGACAGATCCAGCCATTCTTCGCAGTATTGAGATTCATACGGTTGGGAGTGGACAGATGTCAACCTTAGACAAGATTGTCTATGTGGCAGATTATATTGAGCATAACCGGGCCTTTCCAGGGGTAGATCAAGCTCGTGAAATCGCCCAAGTCTCCTTGGATCGTGCGGTGGCCTATGAGACGGCTCGCACAGTCGAACACTTGGCCCACCAAGGACTGCCCATTTATCCCCAAACCATCGAAACCTATAATGCCTTTGTGAAGTATTTGAAAGAGGAGCAGTGAGTGAAGACAGCTTTTATCATTATTGATGTACAAAATATCTTAGTGGAAACAGGTTTTGAGACAGAAAAGCTCTTAGAGAAGATCGCTTATTTGCAAGATCAGGCTAGAAAAGAGCAGATTGAAATTATCTACATGCAGCATATTGAAACGCCTGAGGCTTTAACTTCGGAAGATTGGCAATTATCTCCTCTGTTGAAAAGACAGGAGAATGAAAAGGTGTTTCAGAAGCGATACAATAGCATATTTAAAGAGACAGGATTAAAAGAATACTTGGATCAACAAGAGATTGAACAACTGGTCCTGTGTGGTATGCAGACAGAATATTGTGTCGATACATCCGTCAAAGTGGGATTTGAATATGGCTACAAGCTGGTCATTCCAGAAGGAGCTGTCACAACCTTTGATGGAGAGGATATTCCGGCAGAAACGCTTAATGAATTTTATGAAAATATTTGGGCAGAACGTTTTGCGGATGTCTTAGATTACAAATCAATTTTTTAAGGAAAGAGGATTACATGAAAGAAAAAGAACTACTTGAACTAGTTGTCAAAGCAGCAGATGAAAAGCGTGCAGAAGACATTGTAGCTTTGGATGTTCAAAGCTTAACCAGCGTGACAGATTACTTTGTCATCGCAAGCTCTATGAACAGCCGCCAATTGGAGGCTATCGCTGAAAATATTCGCGAGAAGGTCGTTGAAGCTGGTGGCAATGCCAGCCACGTCGAAGGTGATTCAGCTGGAGGTTGGGTCCTTCTTGACTTAGGTAGTGTGGTGGTCCATGTCTTCTCAGAAGAAATGCGTGCCCACTATAACCTAGAAAAGCTATGGCACGAAGCAAGTGCTGTCGATCTTTCAGCAGCCCTAGCATAAGCAGGTAAACTCAGTTGGTAGCAACTGAGTTTTGTTGGTTAAATTGAAATTCTATGGAAAGAAAGGATAGGGCCTCGTGTTAAGTTAGTTTGGTAACGGAACACGAGCTAAAAACTATGGGCAAAGTTGTTATTTTCTCCATGTTTTTAATGCTCTTGGTATCTTAGAAAGGATTTGAACCCGTCCTGTAATCCTCGGAAAATAGATAGCTCTCCTTGGAGCTTAGCTCCATCGTCGTGCTCCTAATTTTCTATCGGATTTCGGGCGGACTTGGTATCATGAATATGGCGACTTATGAAACGTTTGCAGCGGTCTATGATGCGGTCATGGATGATAGTCTGTATGATTTGTGGACGGATTTTTCTCTCCGGCATCTCCCTAAAAGTAAGAATCGGAAAAAATTACTGGAATTGGCTTGTGGGACAGGGATTCAGTCTGTCCGCTTTTCCCAAGCTGGCTTTGACGTAACAGGATTAGACTTGAGTGCTGATATGCTGAAAATTGCTGAAAAAAGAGCTGCTTCAGCTAAGCAGAAGATTGATTTTATCGAGGGCAATATGCTGGACCTGTCGCAAGCAGGCACTTATGATTTCGTGACCTGCTACTCGGATTCTATCTGCTATATGCAGGACGAGGTAGAAGTAGGGGATGTCTTCAGAGAAGTCTATAATGCCCTTAATGAAGATGGTGTTTTTATCTTTGATGTCCATTCGACCTATCAGACGGATGAGGTTTTCCCAGGCTATTCCTACCACGAAAATGCCGAAGACTTTGCCATGCTCTGGGATACCTATGAGGATGCGGCCCCTCACTCGATTGTCCATGAGCTGACCTTCTTTGTGCAAGAAGAGGATGGCAGCTTTAGTCGGCACGATGAAGTCCATGAGGAACGCACCTATGAAGTTTTAACCTATGACATCTTATTGGAGCAGGCTGGCTTTAAATCTTTCAAATTGTACGCGGACTTTGAAGATAAAGAGCCAACAAAGACCAGCAAACGATGGTTCTTCGTATGTAATAAATTATTTTAAAAATTTGAAAAGGGAGATGCTAATTAGATGCTTAAATTTTTACATTTAGAAGATTATCGTTGCTTTAAAGATACAAAACTAGAGTTTAAGGATTTAACAATTGCAGTTGGAAAAAATAATGCAGGAAAATCTACTATTATTGAAGCATTAAGAATAATTTCTTATGCTCTATCCAAACCAATTTTTAAAAATATTCCTGAGAGTTTGGTTCTTGATTTTCCTAGAAAAGCTAAATGTATTATTGTCAATGGTAAGATGTTAAAAATCAATACTAGTACGATTCCACATAACTATGAGGAAGATTCTAAACCAAAACTCACTGCAGGATTTTATGATGGTTATAAAATAATAGTTCACTTCCATGATGATTTAATATTTGCACTTATTTATGACTCGAACGGTAAAATTATTACTAATAAAGCTACTTTTAATAATTCTGGATTTCCTAAGTTAAATATTTTACCTCAAATAGGTCCATTAAGAAAAATTGAAAAATATTTGTCGGAAGAAACAGTAAGGAAAGATAAAGATACATATTTATCATCATTGCACTTCAGAAACGAGATTTATTTGGAAATGACTAATGATGAAAAAGTATTTAATGAATTTTCTTCATTAATAAAGCAAACATGGAAAAATCTGCAAATAAATCCTCCAAAACTTGAATACTCTTCAGATAATACTTTGGTCTCTTTAGTTGTAGGAGAGAATGACTTTATGACAGAATTAGGATATGTTGGTAATGGACTTCAAATGTGGTTACAAATGATGTGGTTTGTTACTAAATCAAAAAACCAAGGTATAACGACGGTTATTTTAGATGAGCCAGATGTATATATGCACCCCGATTTGCAACGAAAATTATTGAAATATGTTCGTAGAAATTTTCAACAAGTGATTATTGCGACTCATTCTATAGAAATTATTTCTGAAGTTGATTCAGAGAATATTCTGAATGTTAGTAATAAAAAGAAAAATTTGAAGTACACAAATGAGTTACCTGCTGTTCAAAAAGTGGTAGATGAAATCGGAAGTATTCAAAATATGTCTTTGATACGTTTGTTTACTTATAAGAAATTACTATTTCTTGAAGGTGATGATATGTGGTATTTGAAGAAGTTTTTTGATAAGTTATATCCGGAGAGTGATTTTTCAATTGATCATATATTTTCTATAAAAATAAAAGGTTTTTCGAATCTTGAAAAATACTTTAAAGTAGCTGATTTTTTAAATAGTATTGATAGTGAGATTAATATAATTGGAGTATTGGATAGAGATTATTATCCAGATTCGTATTTGAGTTCAATAAAAGAAAGAGCAGAAGATAAAAATCGTCTAAAGTTACATATTTGGGCTAAAAAAGAAATAGAAAGTTATATTTTGATTCCGGAGGTTTTATTTAGGATATCAAAAGGACAAAATAGAGATAAGTTTTATCAAGAATTAGAAGATATCTGTGAAACTTTTCGAGAAGAGACATTAGGAAAATTTTTTGATAAGATGATTTCTCATGGAACGGGGGATGGTAAAGAATTAGATTCTAAGTGGGAAGCATCAAAGAAGTATTCTAAATGTCAGGAATTATTTGATAATCGATGGAAAGTTAGTTTAGAAAATAAGATGTCTATGATTAATGGTAAAGATTTAAAAAGTGAAATTTATAAATTTATTAATAAAGAGTATCATCAAAATTGCACAGATGGAATAATATTTAAAGAAATAAATAGAGAGGAAGTACATAAAGATATTGAGAATTTATTTTTAGATATTATTAATGGTATAGAAATATAGGTACAATAATAGGAGGGTATCATGATCATCACAGGTATTATTGCAGAATTTAATCCCTTTCACAATGGTCACAAGTACCTGCTCAAACAGGCAGAAGGGCTGAAGATTGTGGCCATGTCTGGGAATTTTGTTCAACGTGGCGAGCCTGCCATTGTTGACAAGTGGACACGTGCGCAGATGGCTATGGAAAATGGAGCGGATCTAGTAGTCGAGCTCCCCTTTCTCGTGGCTGTTCAGTCGGCTGATCATTTTGCCAAGGGAGCGGTAGAAATCTTGTCCCGTCTAGGAATCGACCAATTGACCTTTGGGACAGAAGAAGTCTTAGATTACCAAGCGATTGCGACAGTCTACTCGGAGAATGAGGCGGAAATGGAAGCTTTCCTGCGAAGCCTTCCGGATGATTTATCCTATCCACAAAAGACCCAAAAAATGTGGGAAACCTTTGCTGGAGTGGAGTTCACAGGGGATACTCCCAATCATATTCTGGGGCTGGCTTATGCCAAGGCTTGTGCTGGGAAGGGGATTTCGCTTAAGGCTATCCAACGGCAAGGTGCAGGCTACCATTCAGAAGAAAAAGAAGTGGCTTATGCTTCTGCCACTAGTCTACGCCTACACAAGGAAGATCAGGACTTTGTCGCTAAATTCATACCTAATAGCCAACTCTTTCAGTCGGCTCCACAGGTATCTTGGGAGGATTATGACCAACTGCTCCGTTATCAAATCCTAACCCATCCGGATCTGACACAGATTTTTCAAGTCAATGAAGAAATAGCCAATCGGATAAAGGATGCGATTCGAAGTGCTAGTTCTGTGGAAGACCTGGTGGAGAAAGTCGCAACCAAGCGCTATACCAAGGCACGTGTGCGCCGCATCTTGACCTACATCTTGGTAGGGGCGATGGATCAAGCTCTTCCCGATGCCATTCATGTCTTAGGATTTTCCGCAAAGGGACAAGCTCACCTCAAAGGCTTGAAAAAATCAGTAGAAATCGTGACTCGAATCGGTAAGGAGCCTTGGGATGACTTGACCCAGCAAGCCGATCAGGTGTATCAGCTAGGCCATCCCCAATTGCCAGAACAGATCTGGGGTCGAGTGCCAGTGAGAGTGGAAGAATAAAAGGTCTGACGTAAATTTTCTCTGCCCACATTCACGTAAGGCAAGAAGTTTATGATGCACGGAAACAGTGTTTATCCAATGTCTAAAAAATCTTTTTAGACATTGGATTTTTTTGTTTTTACCAAATTTAGAAACTTTTTACGAATAATTAAGTGAAGAGGGAAAAACTTGTACAAGTTCCTGACAAGTTTTTCTTTTTCATGTATAATAAAAGAAAAGAGGTAGAATGAGGTATGGCAATGGAAGCAGTCGTTTATTCAACATTCCGCAATCATTTGAAGGATTATATGAAGAAGGTGAATGATGAGTTTGAGCCTTTGACGGTCGTGAATAAGAATCCAGACGAAGATATTGTGGTCATCTCTAAGAGCGAGTGGGATAGCCTACAAGAAACCCTGAGACTAGCTCAGAACAAGGAATTGTCAGATAAGGTCTTGCGGGGCATGGCAGAAGTCCGAGCTGGTCAGGTTCAACTCCATGAGATTGAGGGGTAACAGATGTTACTCAAGTTTACAGAAGATGCCTGGAAGGATTATTGTTACTGGCAAAGTCAGGACAAAAAAACACTGAAGCGAATCAATAGCCTGATTAAGGAGATCCAAAGGGATCCATTTGCAGGGATTGGTAAGCCTGAGCCTTTGAAATATGACTTTCAAGGAGCATGGTCAAGACGGATTGATGCAGAGAATCGCCTGATTTATATGCTAGATGAGTCCGGTGTCGCTTTCCTCTCTTTTAAAGATCATTATTAAGTCTTTAAAAGAGGATCTTTTTGATAGTTAGGATAGCTATTTAAAATTCCCAACTCGAAGAAAATTCCTATAAAATCCCCTTTCTAAAAATAGAAAAATCTAGTCTAACTTCGATGATTTGTGATATAATGTTAAAGATTGAAAATAATTTGAAAAAATTTAAGGAGAATCCTCATGGGACGTAAATGGGCCAATATTGTTGCCAAGAAAACTGCCAAAGATGGTGCCAACTCAAAAGTATATGCTAAATTTGGTGTGGAGATCTATGTAGCTGCTAAAAAGGGTGAACCAGATCCAGAACTAAATACTGCTTTGAGATTCGTTATTGACCGTGCGAAACAAGCGCAAGTGCCAAAACACGTAATTGATAAAGCGATCGATAAGGCAAAAGGAAACACTGACGAAACCTTTACAGAAGGACGTTACGAAGGATTTGGACCAAATGGTTCGATGTTGATCGTTGATACTTTGACTTCAAACGTTAACCGTACAGCTGCCAATGTCCGTGCTGCTTTTGGTAAAAACGGTGGGAACATGGGAGCTTCCGGTTCTGTATCTTACCTCTTTGACAACAAAGGTGTTATCGTCTTTGCTGGTGATGATGCCGATGCCATCTTTGAGCTTTTGCTTGAAGCAGATGTTGATGTAGATGATGTCGAAGCAGAAGAAGGAACGATCACAGTCTACACTGCTCCAACTGATCTTCACAAAGCAATCGTTGCTTTGCGTGAATCAGGTGTCGAAGAATTCCAAGTAACAGAATTGGAAATGATTCCTCAATCAGAAGTTGAGTTGTCAGGTGAAGATTTGGAAACATTTGAAAAACTTTACAGCGTTCTTGAAGACGACGAGGACGTACAAAAAATCTACACCAACGTAGATGGATTCTAATCACTCGTAAGGACTGTAGTGAATCCCATAAATCAAGAAAAAGGATAGCTTCTTAGATCAAGCTATCCTTTTTCTCTGTTTGATGAGGAACTATCTTTTGTAAGTGATGTCCTGTATAAGCGTAAATACGGGTCAGTGGTGATTGGGAGAGTGTGGAAACCTTAAAATAGAAATAATGGTCTCGATGATCCCGACTTTTGGTGTGGTGAAGACGAAAGTAGTTTCGCTGGCCTGCTGCCATAGAGTGGAGAATATCGTCTTCTAAAAAGACAAGCGGTGTAGAAGTAGCGGCCCACTTGTAAAAGTCCGTCTCAAATTGGTGGTAATTCTCCGAAAAATAATCAAATTGTAATTCGTGTTTAGTCTGAATAGGTTTCATAGGGTGTTTCCTCAGATTCAATAAAAATGATAGAGTCTACGAGGAGACGGTGGTAGTGGCCATCGCTTTTGAGAAGAAGCTCAGAAGCAGATAAGGTGTGAATCAAACCTGTGTAGGTTGCAAATTGATTCCCCTCTAGAATTGTGATCGAGATCGTCGTTTGTTGTTGAAAGGCCTGCTCCAGGAGCTGGATCTGTTCAGCAAGTGGAAGAATTGTGAGCTGACTGCGGTCAATTTCTTTTGTATGCAGGGCAGTTGTGTGCTCGGATAAAAAGAAGCCGGCCCATTTGGCCATGCCACGATCTTGAAATTCGCGGGCAGATTGATAAGGGAGATAAGAACGGTCGATCATGTTAATCCATCTAAGCCTCCTGCGGAATGTCCGCCTGTTAATTTACTGCGTGCAATGGCGCGTGAGTTTTCTAGTAGTGAGGAGCCTTTCTGAAGAGAGGCGAAGCCAAATTGGTCCCGAATGCGGTCAATCGTCTGCTGGAGTTTCTCCTCTTTTTCCAAGGCTACTGGATCTTCAAAGAGAGAAAAGAGTTGAAGAGACTCCTCGACAAGTTCTCCATAAAAAACACCGATCTGGCGAATGGCGCCTCCTTCGTACTTGGAGCGAAAGAGCCGCAGAACCGTATCGGATAAAACCTTGGTGGATTGGGTGGGCTCAATCTTTTGCTGGCAGTGAATGGACGGAAGCCCCTCGATTTTGGAGTAGGAGGCATGAATGGAGACCAGCTGGGTCTTCTTTTTTTTCCGTCGCAAGCGAATAGCCACCTGCTCAGCCATCTCCCGAAACACCAGTTCAATATCAGCTTGTAGATGGTAGTCATAGGGCAAGATTTGAGAGTTACCAATGCCTCGCGATTTCGGACGATAAGGTTTGTGGACATTGCTTTCATCAATGCCATGAGCATGGAACCACAGTTGCAGCCCCATGACTCCGAATTCTTTCTTTAAGAGATCTGGGTGAGCCTGGGCCAGTTCGGCAATCGACGTGATCCCGATCTTTTGCAATCGTTTTTCCGTACGACGTCCAATGCCCCAAAAATCAGTGAGCTGGGGCAGTTTCCAGACCTTACTTTCTACATCTTCATAAGACCAATTGGAGCGCATATTTCGGCAATGCTTGGCTTCATTGTCCAAGGCTAGCTTGGCAAGAAGGGGATTGGCATTGCTGAGACCGATGGTAGAGTAGATTCCAGTTTCCTGCCAAATCCTTTTTTGAATTCTGGCAGAAAGGAGATCCAGTTTCTCCTTTCGAGAGAGGGAGGGATCTGGAATAAAATAATTTAAGGAAGAGGTCAGATCGATAAAGCCTTCGTCAATCGAGTAAGGGAAAATATCATCTGGTGCTGCAAATTCCTGAAAAACTTTTTGAATCTCCATATTGACCTGAATGTAGGCATTCATCCGTGGAGGCACAATCAGAGTCCGCTTGGCCCAGGATTCAATGGATGCAATAAAAGCTGGATCTGTAGGCAATCCTTGCTTTTTGGCGACGTAGCTATTAAATTTTCTGGTTTTGAGGTCAAAAGGTAGGTCGTAGCTACGGCTGACATTTTTCTTGCCAAAGACTTGTTTGAAAACGGGAGAGCTCGCCAAAATTAGGCCGGCTGAATTGTCGCTCCGACTCATGACGCAAAGGGAAGTCGTCAAGGGATTGAGCCCCAGACGGACACATTCACAACTGGCATAAAAACTTTTCATATCCACAAAAGCAATATCAGAATGAGGCTCACGTGAATAATCAAATAGCATATTTAAACCTCGAGTGGAAGAAAATGCCCGACCACAATGCCGACGATTTTGGGCTCGTCTTCATAGGGAGCGAATAAATCATCGTAGTCAGGGTTGATGGATTCTAAGCGCAAGCCTTCAGCCTCCCGATAGACTTTCTTGATGTAGGTTTTTCCATTCCAGATGAGGGCGTAGACAGCCCCATCATAGTCAAAGCCAGTCTGCTTCATGAGGGCAACAGAGCCGTTGGGATAGAGAGGTTCCATCGAATCACCTGATACCCAAGAAGCGAAATCGTGCTGGATCTCTTGGTCAAAATAGACAGTTTCATAGTCCGTTTCGTTGTCATAAAAGGTGTGTCCTAAACCGGCTGCCAACTCAATCGAAAGAACCTTATAAGCAGTCAAGGAAACAACTTTTTGCTGCTGTTCAAATAACTGGCTGGCCAACTGGTCGACTTTCTTTTGATGAGGTGGGGTTAATAAAGGGTAGGTGTAGAGTGCGGAGTCTTTGTTAATAAAGTAGTCCTCTTTAACGGAGAGGCGCTTGGCCAACCTCCTGAGATTTTTTTCGTGTGGCTCCGCTAAGCCATTCTCCCAACTGGAGTAAGTCTTGCGAGAAATCTTGAGATCCTCGTAGACATCTGCTTGGGTCAAGCCTTTTTCCAGGCGTCTTTCTTTTAGTTTTTTTGCATCAAACATGTTGCTTCTCCTATGTAACGTTTTAAAAGTTACATATAGTTTATCAAAAATGAATCCTTTTTGCAAGAGAAAAATTCAGTTGAAAACGAATGAAAAGGCTTGGATTTTGAATGAAAAAGGAGTATAATCAGTTTTACAACTTCTAACAACGAGGAATTATATGAAAAAAAGTTTTATCCATCAACAAAAAGAAATTTCGTTTGTTAAAACGACTTTCACACAATATTTAAAAGATAAATTGGACATCATTGAAGTCCAAGGACCAATTTTGAGCAAGGTCGGAGACGGGATGCAGGATAACCTTTCTGGGATTGAACATCCGGTATCTGTCAAGGTCCTTCAAATTCCTGATGAGACTTATGAAGTCGTGCATTCACTCGCAAAATGGAAACGCCATACTTTGGCACGTTTTGGTTTTGGCGAAGGAGAAGGTCTCTTTGTCCATATGAAGGCTCTTCGTCCAGATGAAGATTCGCTAGACGCTATCCACTCTGTTTATGTAGACCAATGGGACTGGGAAAAAGTCATCCCAAATGGTCAACGCAATATCGCCTACCTCAAAGAAACGGTTGAAAAAATCTACAAGGCGATTCGTTTAACAGAACTAGCAGTAGAAGCGCGCTATGATATTGAGTCAGTTCTTCCAAAACAAATTACCTTCGTTCACACAGAAGAATTGGTGGAACGCTATCCAGATTTAACTCCAAAAGAGCGTGAAAATGCCATTGCCAAAGAATTCGGAGCCGTTTTCTTGATCGGGATTGGTGGAGAGCTTGCAGATGGCAAACCACACGATGGACGTGCACCTGACTACGATGACTGGACAACAGAGTCTGAAAATGGCTACAAGGGCTTGAATGGTGATATCCTCGTCTGGAATGACGTTCTAGGTTCAGCCTTTGAGCTGTCTTCAATGGGGATCCGTGTCGATGAAGATACGCTTCGCCGTCAAGTTGCGATCACAGGGGACGAGGATCGTCTCCAATTAGAGTGGCACAAGGCTTTGTTAAATGGTCTCTTCCCACTCACGATTGGTGGAGGGATTGGGCAATCTCGTTTGGCTATGTTCTTGCTTCGTAAGAAACATATCGGTGAAGTCCAAACCAGTGTCTGGCCTCAATCTGTCCGCGATGAATATGAAAATATCCTATAAGGAAGAAAGAGAGTGGGACAGAAATCGGTAATTCGTTAGAATTCGATTTCGTCGTCCCACCTCCGCACAGTTGAGTAGGGCTGTAAAAGCTGATGAAATCAGCGTAGTAGAGCCCACTCAACCACTGCGTCTTACTCGACAATCCAAAAATAATTGAGAGGCTAGGACTTTTGTCCCAGCCTCTTTTAGTTGTCGCTTGACCATATCAAATCGCAATTTTCTGATTTTTTTTGGTATAATGGTCCCTATGAAAATAGTATCTGGAACCTATGGGGGACGTCCCCTCAAAACACTTGAAGGAAAAACAACCAGGCCGACTTCTGATAAGGTCAGAGGGGCCATGTTCAATATGATTGGTCCTTACTTTGATGGTGGAAGAGTGCTAGATCTCTATGCAGGAAGCGGTGGGCTCTCTATCGAAGCAGTTTCTCGAGGCATGTCAGAGGCCGTTCTAGTGGAAAGAGATCGTAGAGCGCAGGAGATTGTAGCAGCCAATATTGCCATGACCAAGGAAAAGGAACGGTTTCAACTGCTAAAAATGGAGGCCAAGCAAGCCTTAGGGCTTTTAACGGGCACCTTTGATTTGGTGTTCTTAGACCCTCCGTATGCTAAGGAAGAGATTGTTCGCGATATCGAAACCTTGTGCGAGCGTCAACTCTTGTCAGAGGAGATCATGATTGTGTGCGAAACCGATAAACACGTAGAACTTCCTGAGGAAATCGGACAAGTGGGAATCTGGAAAGAAAAAATCTATGGAATTAGTAAGGTAACAGTATATGTCAGATAGAAGTGGATTGTTTACAGGATCGTTTGATCCGATTACCATTGGGCATGTGCAATTGATCGAGCGAGCTAGTCGCTTGTTTGACCGTGTCTATGTCGGAATTTTTTATAATTCGGAAAAAGTCGGACTCTTTTCCATTGAGCAGCGTGTGCGCATGGTGAAAGGGGCCTTGGCTCATTTGGAAAATGTTGAAATTGTGACGTCGACTCAAAAGTTGGCTGTGACAGTGGCGCGCAATCTTGGCGTGGTCACCTTGATCCGGGGCTTGCGCAATGCACAGGATCTGGTATACGAAGCCAATATGGATTATTTTAATCACCAGTTGGCGCCTGAATTGGAGACGGTTTATCTCTATGCCCAGCCTCCTTACCAGGCCATTAGTTCAACCCGTATTCGAGAGTTGCTGGCTTTTCAGCAGGATATCTCACCTTATGTACCAAAGAGTGTAATGGAGGAAATCAAAGATGACACAAGCGAATAAACCAAGCTTGCCTACAAAAAAGAAAAAAGGACGATTGAAAGAATACCGATGGCCGATTGCAGGCGTTCTTTTCTTGCTCCTCTTGCTAGCTGCTTTTGTGATTCGCCTTCCCTATTATATTGAGATGCCAGGAACGGCAGAAGATATTCGATCGGTCATGACAGTCGATGGAAAAGCGGATACCAAGTCAGGGTCTTATGACTTTGTAACCGTAGCAGTGAAAGAAGCGACTCCGGCTGATTTGATCTATGCTTGGGCGACACCTTTTACAGATATCTACTCTGCCAAGGATATGACAGGCGGTAGTTCGAGCCAAGAATTTACGCGGATTAACCAATTCTATATGGAAACCTCGCAAAATATGGCCATCTACCAAGGGTTAAAGACAGCTGGAAAAGAAACCCAGATGGACTTTCTAGGTGTTTATGTCATGCAGGTGGCAGATGATTCGACCTTTAAGGGAATCTTGAACATTGCGGATACCGTCACCGGTGTGAATGGGAAGACCTTTAAGAGTTCCAAAGAATTGATTGATTATGTTGGTTCTCAAAAAATTGGCGACCCCGTTTCGGTGACCTATATTGAGGATGGACAAACAAAGACCGCAGACGGAAAAATCATCAAATTGTCCAACGGGAAAAACGGAATCGGGATTAGCCTGATCGACCGGACTGAAGCCAAAGGCGATGTTCCTGTCCAGTTTGCGACCCAAGGAATTGGTGGACCAAGTGCCGGCATGATGTTTAGCCTAGCCATCTACACCCAAGTGGCTGATCCAGATCTTCGTCAGGGACGCCATATTGCAGGGACAGGAACCATTAACCAAGATGGAACGGTTGGTGATATCGGTGGGATTGACAAGAAAGTCGTCGCAGCCGATAAAGAAGGAGCAGAAATTTTCTTTGCCCCTAATAACCCAGTTTCCAAAGAAGAAAAGAAAGCCAATCCCAAGGCCAAATCAAACTATGAAACAGCGAAAGAAGCAGCGAAACAAATTCATTCGAAGATGAAAATTGTCCCCGTCAAAACCCTTCAAGACGCCATTGATTATTTGAAGAAGAAGTAGAGTAGTCTGTTGGACAAGTGATGAAATGAGAGAAAATCAATTTCTAATTTTTATGAAGGATTATGGGTCAAAAAAGTAATGAGTTTATGAAATCATATAATATGTTGCTAATGAATGGGATTATTGGTATTTTAGGAGCAATCGTAATCAGCTATGCCTCTTTTCAACGGTGGGAGTGGACTTTCGTTCATGCTGTTCCTGAGCTGGTTGAAAAAGGTGATTGGGGATTGGTAATCAATACAATCAGTCTCTTGTATCTTGTTATCTCTATACTTGCAATGGCCAACTATAGTGAAAATCCAAAAGTAAATAAGAAAAGTCATAAAATTCTCTTCGTTGCTTCTATAGTTGGTTTCGTTCCTTTTGTATCGTCTTTAACTAGTGTGCTAGCAATCATTTCAAGTTTGTTATATCTATTCGATTATCAACAGTTATCAAATGAAAAGAAGTAGGCTTTGAAAAAAGTATTTGGTGATGTGAAGTAAAAGAAAAGTAGGAGAATTCATAATGCAAAACAAAAATAAGGCTAGGTTACTCATATTCCTAATTATGCTTGTTATTGGCAGTATAATTTTTTTCAAATATAAAAATTCCTCAGAAAAAATTTATAGAAATGAAACTCCTTCAAAAATTAGGGAAATAAAATTATTGGACAATGATAAATTTGTTTTTGTGGCTGTCGATAACTATTTAGACGGTGTTGTTTTATTTGGTCAGAATTATGTTACAACTTTTTCTTCGCATACGCTTGATACTACTAATTTAAAAAAAACTCCTCCAATTGGGAGTGAAGAATATTTCCAAATTATTAGTTATAGTGTACATGATAAAGGAAAAATTGTTAAATTTAATTTATATGAATTACTTGGGAAAAATAATTTATACCGTTCTGTTCATAATATTCCTTATAGTTATTTACAAAATGACGATGATTACCTGACACTGAATTTGGAGAAACTAAATATGTACGATATAGCAGGTCATGATATTAGATCTGTATTAGTTTCTGCTAGCGGAGAGAAAGTTAAAGATATTTCTGAAAGTGAAATGGAGAAGATTGACAGAGAACAAAAACTATATTTTAACCAAAAATATGATTGGGATAGGGGTGGGATCTCTGAACAGATCGACGATAATCTAGCAAAGTATAATCTTTCAAGAAACGTAAATTTAATTTATCCAATGAATTTTAATCCGTCTCAAATAAATATTTCTGGTTCTAACTTTGCCAAATTATATCCAGAGTTAGAAAAACAGATGAAATATCTAGGTGGATTATATTTCCGTCCTAAACAATACAATGAACGCGAATGGTTTGATAAAATCATTCATTGGTTTGCGCCGGAAGGTCAAGAAGTCATGGAATTGTATGCCACAGATGAAACAACTGGGGAAAAAACACAAATTCACTCGTATGACGAGTTTGTTTCATGGATAAAGACCCATCCGAAGAATTAATCACCTTCTAATCAAATTCAAGTTTTTGCTTATCAATCTCTCTATTTTTAGAGGGATTTTTTCTTTATACTGGTATCAGAAAGAAAGGGAGGTAGTGAAATGATTCAAACCAGTTTGTTTTCCATTTCAGTATTCTTAGCGGGAGTTCTATCCTTTTTCTCCCCATGTATTTTGCCACTGATGCCAGTCTATGTAGGGATTCTATTGGATTCTGAACGTGTGAAGACAGTTCGGATTTTTGGAAGAGACATTTCTTGGTACGGCTTGGTGAAGACTCTTTGTTTTATCGCAGGTCTATCAACCGTATTTCTCATCCTAGGTTATGGTGCAGGGGCCCTTGGTCAGGTGCTTTATGCTCCATGGTTTCGCTATCTGCTAGGAGGGATTGTGATCTTATTAGGGATTCACCAAATGGAAGTGATCAATCTGAGACAACTCCAAAAACAAAAGAGTATCCAACTGAAGAAGGACGAAAAACGCAATGAATTCTTCAATGCTTTTCTGATAGGGGTCACCTTCAGTTTTGGTTGGACCCCTTGTGTCGGACCAGTTTTAAGTTCTGTTCTAGCCATTGCCGCTTCTGGAGGAGATGGTGCTTTACAAGGCGCTTTCCTGATGCTGGTCTATACATTGGGATTGGCGCTACCCTTCTTAGTCTTGGCTCTTGCTTCTAGCTGGGTTTTACAACATTTTGCTAAACTCAAGCCCCATATGGGAACCTTGAAAAAAATTGGTGGTGCCCTCATCATCTTGATGGGCATCTTGCTGATGCTAGGAAATCTTAATAGCCTCGCATCCCTGTTTCACTAATCTTGAATGATTAAAGGAGAAAAATCATGAAAAAAATTCTTACACTTACCATTGCTACGCTTAGCCTTGTCACTTTAGCAGCTTGTTCTGGACAGAAATCAGATTCAGACATGAAAAAAATGGACGATAGTAGTATGATGAAGAAGGATGACATGAAGAAGGATGACATGAAGGATTCATCCATGTCCGATGATAAAATGAAAAAAGAAGACATGAAAGATTCATCTATGATGTCTGACAGCAGTTCTGAAATGAAGGACGATATGAAAAAAGATGAGATGAAATCCAGCGATTCAGAAATGAAAGATGAAAAGAGTGGATCATCGGAAATGAAATCAGACAACTAATGAAAGAAGGGAGAAGTCATCTGAGGATGACTTTCCCTTTGTTTAAAGAGGTGATAATGATGAAAAAATTAGCTTTAGTAGCTACTGGGTTCGTATGCGCTGGACTCCTGGGCGCTTGTTCAAGCCAAGGAATGGCCACTTCCACCAAAGACATGAGTCAACAAACAGCTAAGGCTGGAGATAGGCAACCATCTGGCAAGAAAGTGAAGGATGTTAGCCTGCAAGGAGTGGATGGCAAGACCTACCGATTATCCGATTACAAAGGGAAGAAAGTTTACCTCAAATTTTGGGCTTCCTGGTGCTCTATTTGCCTGTCGACATTAGGCGACACAAATGATTTAGCAAAGGCAGAGGAGGGTAAGGATTATGTGGTCTTATCCGTTGTAGCTCCAACCTTTAATGGTGAAAAATCGGAAGCAGATTTCAAAAACTGGTACCAGTCTTTGGATTACAAGGATTTCCCAGTCTTGATGGACAGTAAGGGCGACTTGCTCAAAGAGTATGGGATTCGCTCTTATCCATCTGCTCTCTTTATTGCGAGCGATGGAACTCTCGCTAAGACCCATATCGGTTATATGAGCAAGGAAGACATCGTCCAGACTCTAAAAGAAATGAAGTAAGGAGGACATAAAATGGAAACAAAATGGAAACTCATTTCCATTCTTTTAGTGGGGCTATTTTGTTTTGGAATCTTTTTCCTTATCAAAGGATCCATGGCTTTGGATACATCAGGTGCGACGACTGAGCAGATCAAAAAAGCGTCCATGAGTCAGACACCAGTAGCAAACAAAAAGAAGGAAGAAAAAGTCAATCCAGAAGACCAACGAGAAATCTATCTAGCTGGTGGTTGCTTCTGGGGCGTAGAGGAATATTTCTCCCGTGTTCCAGGTGTGATTGATGCTGTATCAGGCTATGCCAATGGAAAGGGAGAAACGACCAAGTATGAATTAGTCCCTCAAACAGGCCATGCCGAAACAGTTCACATCACCTACAATGTCAAGAAGGTATCTCTGAAAGAATTGCTCCTGCATTATTTCCGGATTATCGACCCAACGTCGAAGAATCGACAAGGAAATGATCAAGGAACACAATACCGAACAGGTGTCTATTATGTTTCCCAAGAAGACCTTCCAACCATTAATCAAGTCTTTGAAGAAGAAGCAAAAAAATACGACAAACCGTTAGCAGTGGAAAAAGAGCCACTGACCAATTTCATCAAGGCTGAGGACTACCACCAGGATTATCTAAAGAAACATCCGAATGGGTACTGCCATATCGATGTCAATCAGGCTTCTTATCCTGTTATTGATGCTAGTCGCTACTCTAAGCCAAGCGATGAGGAAATCAAAAAGAAGTTATCTCCTGAAGAGTATGCGGTGACACAAAAAAATGATACCGAACGGGCCTTCTCCAATCGTTACTGGGATCAGTTTGATGCCGGTATTTATGTAGATGTCGTGACCGGTGAGCCGCTCTTTTCCTCTAAGGATAAATTTGATTCTGGTTGTGGTTGGCCAAGTTTCAGTCGGCCTATTAGTCCTGATGTGGCCATCTATAAGGAGGATAAGAGTTTCAATATGACTCGGACAGAAGTTCGGAGCCGTGTAGGAAATTCTCATCTGGGCCATGTTTTTACCGATGGTCCCAAGGAAAAAGGCGGCCTTCGCTATTGCATCAATAGTTTGTCTATTACCTTCATTCCCAAAGCAGAAATGAAAGAAAAGGGCTACGGTTATTTATTGGACTACGTCTGAGACATTTGGAACCATAATTTGCTATAATAAGTATAGCAAAGACAAGTAGGTGAAAGACATGTATGCGATCATGATTGTGGAAGATGAAGAGCTTATCCGGCAGGGACTGACTTCCTTAGTGGATTATGAACAGTTTGGAATGACCGTCATCAACCAGGCAGAAAATGGCCGTGAGGCCTGGGAGAAGTTTCAAGAGCAACCAGCCGATATCCTTCTAACCGATATCAACATGCCACAAATGAATGGCTTGGATCTGGCCCATCTCGTTAAAGAGCAATCACCATCTTGTCATATCATTTTTTTGACAGGTTATGATGACTTTGAGTTTGCGAGAAAAGCCATCAAGTTAGGTGCGGATGATTATTTGCTGAAGCCTTTTTCAAAAGATGATATTGAAGAGATGTTAGCCAAGGTGAAAGGAAAGCTAGACAAAGAGCGAAAGAAGGCGCAAGTCGAAGATTTGGTCAGCCATGGTTATTCGACAGAGTTGGAAGAAGCCATTCATGCTCGTTTAGCAGATTCGCAGTTAACCCTGAAGGAT
Organism: Streptococcus parasanguinis; assembly: GCF_015557775.1. Classification (GTDB taxonomy): domain Bacteria; phylum Bacillota; class Bacilli; order Lactobacillales; family Streptococcaceae; genus Streptococcus; species Streptococcus parasanguinis_AA. The sequence continues at coordinate 34,689 of NZ_JADNOY010000001.1, forward strand.
TTGGCCTATCAACTTGGCTTCAGTTCCTCTTATCTAAGTGTATTGATCAAGAAAAAATTGGGACTTCCTTTCCAAGAATACCTCATCCAAGAGCGAATGAAGAAGGCTCAACTCTTGCTTCTCACGACAGATTTAAAGATTTATGAGATTGCAGATCAGGTTGGTTTTGAAGATATGAACTATTTTTCTCAACGCTTTAAGCAGGTTGTTGGGGTGACGCCAAGGCAGTACAAAAAAGGAGAGCATGAATGAAACGATATCCCTTGCTGATTCAGCTGGTCCTCTACTTTTTTCTCTTCATTCTCTTACTTTTTGGTCTCATCGGTAGCCTTTACTATCAAACGAGTTCAGGGACGATTCGCCAGCTAACGGAGCGGACGACAAGAAATAGTATCGACCAAAGTAGTCAGTTTATTACGTCTTATCTAAAAAAATTAAAGCAGACCACAACGGTGCTTAGCAAGGAACAGGCTGTTCAACAATTTGCCCAAGATAGGAGTGCGGATCAAGAAACGGTTCAGCACTTGATGCGAACGATGATTGAAACGGATCCGGACTTGGTCTCTGCGGTCTTGGTGACCAAGGATGGACGTCTGGTAGCGACAGATTCCAAAATCAGCATGCAGACTTCCTCAGACATGATGAATGAAAGCTGGTATCAAGAGGCGATTAAGGAAAGAGCCATGCCAGTTTTGACGCCAGCTCGAAAGGAATCCTTGACCTCGGAAAAAGAAAAATGGGTGGTTTCTATTACCCAAGAAGTAGTCGATCAGACTGGTCAAAATCTCGGAGTAGTACGTTTGGATATTGGCTACGATAGCTTACAGGCTTATTTGGATCACCTTCAGCTAGGGAAACAAGGCTTTAGTTTTATCATTAATCAAAAGCATGAGTTTGTCTACCATCCTAAAAAAGCGGTCTATTCCTCCAGCCAAGAGATGCAGGCCATGCAGCCCTATATTGCTGTGACAGATGGCTATGCTAAAGGAGGACAGAGTTTTATCTATCAGGTTCCGATTCCAGATAGTGATTGGACCTTGATTGGAGTAGCATCACTTGAAGGACTTCAGATGCTTCAGTCGCAACTCCTATACTCTTTCATTGGTCTAGGATTACTGGCCTTGATCATGTGTTTAATAGGGCTTGGCTTTGTTCTGCGTTTGTGGATCAAACCCTTACGAGACCTTCAGACCATCATTTTGAGGATTGGAGCAGGAGAAGCTCACGTGAGGGCTGTAGCCAAAGGATCTCCAGAATTGGTGGACCTCGCTCAAGCTTTTAATGCCATGTTGGATCAAATCGATCATCTCATGCAACAGGTAAAGGAGGAGGAGCAGAACGCACGGCGTTACGAGCTGCGGGCACTTTCGGCTCAGATTAATCCGCATTTTCTCTACAATACCTTGGATACGATTGTCTGGATGGCAGAGTTTAATGATAGTCGGCGCGTGGTTGACATCACCAAATCTTTGGCTCAATATTTTCGACTGGCTCTCAACCAAGGCCAGGAACAAATCCTGCTGAGAGATGAAATTGACCATGTCCGCCAGTATCTTTTCATTCAGAAGCAACGTTATGGAGAAAAGCTCAACTATGAAATTCTAGAAGATAAACGGTTGAGCGACTATCAGCTCCCCAAATTAGTGCTTCAACCCTTAGTGGAAAATGCGATTTACCATGGTATTAAGGAGATCGATCGGCCTGGTCTCATTCGAGTGACAACTGAAGTCAGTGGAGACTACGCTTGCGTATCGATTTTTGACAATGGACGAGGGTTTGACCGATCAGAATCAACAGCCCAAACCCTTCTTCGTTTAGGAGGTGTTGGCTTGAAAAATGTGGACCAACGATTGCGTCTTCAATTTGGCGAAGCCTATCATATGGAGATCGATTCTAAGGCCAATAGCTATACCAAAATTACTCTATTTTTACCCCTTTCATCATCTGATGAACATGTATAGAGACAAAGATTGCCTTCTTTGTCTCTTTTTCCTTTTGGAAACTTTCAATGTTGAATTTCAACTCTTTTCTAGTCAAATCTGACGCAAGTCATCAAATTTATGATAAAATAAAGTGTTACAGTAAATAGATTTTGATGAAGGAACACTATGCGAAAAGAGATTGACCCTGAATTATATAATTACAATAAATTTCCTGGACCTGTGTTTCGTCAGGTAGGAGACCAGATCCTTTCAGAAAACCTCTCTTTTGAGTTGTTAAAAAATGAGAAGGAAGCATTTGATGCGACCGTTTTTGGTCAGCGATTTTCTGAGATTTTAACCAAGTTTGATTACATTGTTGGTGATTGGAGCAATGAGCAGTTGCGCTTGCGTGGCTTTTATAAGGAAGAGCGCGATGTTGCAACGATGGATAAACTAAGTCGCTTAGACGATTATTTGTTAGAATATTGTAGCTATGGTTGTGCTTATTTTGTCCTTGAAAATAAGGAACCTCATCGTGCTTCCTTTGATAAGAAATCACCGGTCAAAAAAGCTCAATCAGAAGAAAGAGAGCCTAAGAAGCGTTCGCGCAATCGCAAACAAAAAGATCGTTTCCAAAAACGAGAACGCGACAAGGGACAACCAGCCAAAAACTCGAAAAAAACAAGACCGTCTGCTGAGACTAAAAAGACAACGAAGACAGACAACAAACGTCATTTTGTGATTCGACAAAAAGAGGAGTAAGAAAGAATGAAACCATCCATTTATAGTTTAACACGCCAGGATATGATTGATTGGGCGGAAGAAAACGGCGAAAAGAAATTCCGTGCAGCACAAATCTGGGAATGGCTCTATCGCAAACGCGTCCAGTCCTTCGAAGAAATGACCAATCTATCCAAAGATTTGATTGCGAAGTTGAATGATCAGTTTGTCGTCAACCCACTCAAGCAACGGATCGTGCAAGAGTCAGCAGATGGAACGGTTAAGTATCTTTTTGAATTGCCAGACGGCATGTTGATTGAAACCGTCTTGATGCGTCAGCACTATGGTTTATCTGTCTGTGTAACAACTCAGGTAGGATGCAATATCGGTTGTACCTTCTGTGCTTCTGGTTTGATCAAAAAACAACGCGATTTGAACAATGGTGAAATCGTGTCTCAAATCATGTTGGTCCAAAAATACTTTGACGAACGTGGCCAAGATGAACGAGTCAGCCATATCGTTGTCATGGGGATTGGAGAACCATTTGACAACTATAACAATGTCTTGAAATTTATCCGGACGGTCAACGATGACAAGGGATTAGCGATTGGTGCTCGTCATATTACCGTGTCTACTTCTGGTTTGGCTCATAAAATTCGTGATTTTGCAAATGAAGGTGTGCAGGTCAATTTGGCAGTGTCTCTTCATGCACCAAACAATGACTTGCGCTCTAGCATTATGAAAATCAACCGAGCTTTCCCAATTGAAAAATTGTTTGCAGCGATTGAATACTATATTGAGACTACGAACCGTCGGGTGACCTTTGAGTATATCATGCTCAATGAAGTCAATGATGGGGTCGAGCAAGCCTTAGAGTTGGCAGAATTGCTCAAGAATATCAAGAAATTGTCTTATGTTAACTTGATTCCTTACAATCCTGTCAGTGAGCATGACCAATATAGCCGGAGTCCAAAAGAACGGGTTATGGCCTTCTATGATACCTTGAAAAAACAAGGTGTCAACTGTGTGGTGCGTCAAGAGCACGGTACAGATATTGATGCTGCCTGTGGTCAATTGCGTTCAAATACCATGAAACGGGATCGGGAGAAAGCGATTGTTGAACATGCGCAACCTTAAACAAGGGCTGATGGATCAAACAGAACTAATAAAGAGAGGAAGAAGGCTGTTACAGAGTGGCAGCTTCTTCTATTTTATCCTCTTGAGCCTGATGTGCTTTTTGCCTCAACAGCCAGAGCCGGGTATGGAAACACCGGGAATTCAACATTTTGGTCGCATCGTCGTCCTACTGGTTCCACTTAATTCGTTGATGAATTTTGGCCAGATCACCAGTGTCATCCAACTCATTAAGGTTATTCTCCAAAACGTAGCCAATGTCTTTTTGTTAAGCCCGCTGGTCTTTCAACTTCTCTGGCTATGGCCCTGGTTGAGGAGTCGCAAACGGGTCTTGTTCTTCGGCTTTGCCATGAGCTTGTGGATTGAATCTAGCCAAGTGCTCTTAGATCTTTTGTTTGATGCCAATCGTGTCTTTGAGCTAGATGATTTGTGGACCAATACCTTAGGGGCTTACTTGGCTTATCTAAGCTTTCAGTATCTCCAAGCGCGATTGCTAGCAGAAGATGGAAAAATATAAAATCCGAACATTTTAGCGCCTTTTTAAAATTTTTGTTGACAAAATCAGAAGCGGGAGCTATAATAGCTTCAAGGCATCAGAAAAGTAGAGTTTTTTCTCACTTCCAGGGAGCTTGTGGTGATTGTGAACAAGCAGTGGTGAATCTTGAAATGGGCTGATGCGTTTATGATGATGAATTTGAAACAATAAAAATTCGGTGAGCACACCTTATCGTGCACCCTGTTGTTAGACAGGTCAGAGATGTAGGAGAAAGACTATCTTCCTACAATGGAGGTGGCACCGCGGTATCGAATCGTCCTCACACAGATTTTTCTGTGTGAGGTTTTTTGTATCTCAAAGGAATCCAGTGAGACTGCAGCTCAAAGGACCAGCGAGAGAAAAAAGATCATAAACAGGATTGAAGATATAGAAAAGAGGACACAATCATGACAGAAACAAAAGGCTATTTCGGACAATTTGGTGGATCTTTCGTACCAGAACCCATTCAAAACTTGCTCAATCAATTAGAGGCAACCTTTGAACAGTATAAAAATGACCCAGAATTTATCGCAGAATACAAACATTATCTGAAAGACTATTCTGGACGCGAAACACCACTCTACTTTGCAGAAAGTTTAACAGAGCATTTAGGTGGGGCAAAAATTTATTTGAAGCGCGAAGACTTGAATCACCTAGGTTCGCACAAATTGAATAACGTCTTGGGGCAAATCCTATTGGCTAAGCGCATGGGCAAAACGCGCGTGATTGCTGAAACAGGAGCAGGTCAACACGGTGTCGCTACAGCAGCTGCGGCAGCTAAATTTGGTATGGCTTGTGATGTCTACATGGGGGCAGAAGACGTGGAGCGTCAACGTCTCAATGTCTTCCGCATGGAAATGATGGGGGCAACCGTTCATGCGGTTGAAACAGGAACCAAGACCTTGAAAGACGCCGTTGATGCTGCTTTTGGAGCATGGATGGCAGACCTTGATGCTTTTTATGTTTTGGGTTCTGCTGTTGGCCCTCACCCTTACCCAACCATTGTGCATGAATTCCAAAAAGTGATCAGTGAAGAGTCTAAACGTCAAATTTTGGAAAAAGAAGGTCGTTTGCCAGACTATGTGATTGCCTGTGTTGGTGGTGGCTCCAATGCCATCGGTGCCTTTTCTGAATATGTCGCAGAAGAGGAAGTCGGCTTGATTGGGGTAGAAGCAGCTGGTCATGGCTTGGATACCGATCAGCACGCCGCTACCATGACCAAAGGGACTGTAGGAGTTGTCGATGGTATGAAGACATATGCTGTTTTTGGCGAAGATGGAAAAGTAGCGCCAGTTTACTCGATTTCTGCTGGTTTGGACTACCCAGGGGTTGGTCCAGAGCATGCTTTCTTTAAAGATTCTGGTCGTGTTGAATATGTAGCGGCGACAGATGATGAAGCAGTAGAAGCTCTTCTTCTTCTCAGTAAGACAGAAGGGATCCTCCCAGCCATTGAAAGCTCACACGCGATTGCGGAAGCTGTCAAACGTGCTCCACAATTGGATAAAGACAAGATCATCATCATCAATGTTTCCGGACGTGGGGACAAGGACGTAGCTGCCATCGCTGATTATCTAGAAGCGAAGGCTACAAAATAAGCAATCTTATCTGCAAAACATTGTATAAAGCAGTAAAGCGTGATAACTGAGAAAGAGACAGGGAACAAAGGGAATCAGGTCTCTATCTTTTTTGAGAGCAAAGACGAGAATGCCTAAGATGGATGCGATCTGAATGAGAATGAGGATCTGGGTAGAAGAAAAGCTTAGCGAAAAGGTGGCGAGTAAGAGAAAATCTCCTGCTCCCATTCCGATAAAGAAAAAATGAGCTCCGATCGCAAGGAGTAAAAAGACCAGCATGAGGAGATTACTACCGGATAAAAAGAGGACCAGGACATGAAGACAGCACCAGATGACCAAGGGGTATTCCATAAAGCGAAGGTCATAGATGGCTAAAACGGCGGCTCCCAGTAGTGTTAGAAGGTGAGGCAGAGAAAGAAAACCATTGGCACAGGCCAAAAAGAGCAGGCCACTCCAGACCTCAAAAAGGCAGTACCAAAATGGGTAGGTCTGATGACAATAGTGGCAGCGAAAACGATGGAGTAGTTGCGAGATAATGGGGATGAGATCCCAAACGCCAAGGACGTGCTGGCAGTGATCACAATGACTGCGAGGAGCGAGAATAGATTGGTTTGGGAAACGGTCTACAACGAGCCCCAAAAAAGAGGCGATACAAGTACCGATGGTAAAAAAATAAAAGTTGATCATACTTATTTATTCGTAAAGCAATCGGAAAATTTCATCATTTGCTTGAAAATCTTGTAAAGCCTTTCTAAATTTGATACAATAATGAACATGAAAAACCTGTATGATGTTCAACAATTTTTAAAACGTTTTGGAATCATCATTTACGTAGGGAAGCGCCTCTATGACATCGAATTGATGAAAATTGAGCTTCAACGTCTTTATGATGCAGGCCTGATGGAGCGGCTCGATTATTTAGAAGCCGATACCGTTTTAAGAAGAGAACACAAGCAAGAATTAGAATTTTTGAAAAAGAGTGAGGTAGAGTGATGGGAAATATCATTGTTTGGTTGGCTATTTTAGGAGCATTTGGATGGATGGGGTTTAATTATTTCCGCATCCGTAAAGCTGCTAAATTTGTGGACAATGCAACCTTTGAAGAGCTGATTCGTAAAGGGCAGTTGATTGACTTGCGAGAGCCAGCTGAGTTTCATGCCAAGCATATTTTAGGAGCACGCAACATTCCTTCTACTCAGTTGAAGTTGAGTCTTGCAGCCTTGCGCAAAGACAAACCAATTTTGCTCTATGAAAATAGCCGTAGTTCGCGTGTAACCAATGCGGCTCTCTACCTTAAGAAACAGGGCTATACAGACATTTATGTCTTGTCTTATGGTCTCGATTCTTGGAATGGGAAAGTGAAAAAAGACGCCTAATAAAAAAGAGCTCTAACTGCACAAAGTGTGTGGTTAGAGCTTTTTTATCTCGTTTTTTCAAGGTAGTCTTTGACCCATGTGAGCTCCACCTCATTTAAAGGCCTGCTTTCTCCAGGGGCTAACTGAGGATCCAAGGTGAAGGGACCAAAAGACAAGCGTTTTAAGGTCATTACTTTGACCCCTATGGCTAAAAACATCTTTTTCACTTGGTGGTATTTTCCTTCTGAGATCCGGACCTGGGCCTTGCTGTAGCTGGGGTTACTTTCTAGAATGGTCAAGGAGGCGGGCTTGCAGATAGGGCCATCTTTGAATGAAATCCCATTCTGAAATTGCTCGATGTGGGCTGCATAGAGCGGTCCATTGACTTCAACTTGATAAGTTTTATCCACATGGTATTGAGGATGGAGCAGTTGAAAGCCTAAGGGACCATTATCTGTGATGAGGAGCAGACCACTGGTGTCGCGATCGAGGCGACCAAGCGGATAGAGGTCGGGGTACTCTTGCTGGGGATCCACTAGCTCGATCACCGTTGGATGGTGGGCGTCTCTTTTGGCGGTCACGGCTCCGATTGGTTTATGGAGCATGTAGTAGTGGTGACGTGGTTTTTGAATGATTCGTTCCCCGATTTGAATCTGTTGGAGTCCAGGGTCGATGTTTTGGGATAGCTTTTGAGCTGGTAGGTGATCGACCAAGATTTGCCTTCGGGCCAGAAGTTGTTTGATGTCTTTGCGAGCGTACTGATGGTCTGCCATCAATTGATCTAATCTCATGGGAGCCTCTTTTTCTGAAATTCTTATCATCAGTGTATCATGAAAAGAAAAGGAAATCGAGTCGGAGAAAAGAAATGAAGATGAAAACATTTACAACTAGCTGAACTGTGTTTTTTAGATAGGACTGTGGTATAATTGTTCAGTTAGAAATATTATTTAAAATTTTATAGAGGAAATCATGACAAAATTAAGAGAAGATATTCGTAACGTTGCGATCATTGCCCACGTTGACCATGGTAAAACAACCTTGGTAGACGAATTGTTGAAACAATCGCACACCTTGGATGAACGTAAAGAATTGCAAGAACGTGCAATGGACTCAAACGATCTTGAAAAAGAACGTGGGATTACCATTCTTGCTAAAAATACAGCCGTTGCTTATAACGGAACTCGAATCAATATCATGGACACACCAGGACACGCGGACTTCGGTGGAGAAGTGGAACGGATCATGAAAATGGTCGATGGGGTTGTATTGGTCGTAGATGCTTACGAAGGAACCATGCCTCAGACTCGTTTCGTATTGAAAAAAGCCTTGGAACAAGATCTTGTTCCGATCGTTGTTGTCAATAAAATCGATAAACCATCTGCTCGTCCAGAAGAAGTTGTAGACGAAGTCTTGGAACTCTTCATCGAATTAGGTGCGGATGATGACCAATTGGAATTCCCAGTTGTTTATGCATCAGCGATCAACGGAACCTCTTCACTTTCAGATGATCCAGCTGATCAAGAGCACACAATGGCACCGATCTTTGATACCATCATTGATCACATCCCAGCTCCAGTTGATAACTCAGATGAGCCTCTTCAATTCCAAGTATCCCTGCTTGATTACAACGACTTCGTTGGACGTATCGGTATCGGACGTGTCTTCCGTGGTACTGTAAAAGTTGGGGACCAAGTAACCCTTTCTAAATTGGATGGAACGACTAAGAACTTCCGTGTTACCAAACTCTTTGGATTCTTTGGTTTGGAACGTCGTGAAATTCAAGAAGCTAAAGCGGGTGACTTGATCGCTATCTCTGGTATGGAAGATATCTTCGTTGGAGAAACGATCACACCGACAGACGCAGTTGAAGCTCTTCCAATCCTTCACATCGATGAACCAACGCTTCAAATGACCTTCTTGGTCAACAACTCACCATTTGCTGGTCGCGAAGGAAAATGGGTAACCTCTCGTAAAGTCGAAGAACGTTTGCAAGCGGAATTGCAAACCGACGTCTCTCTTCGTGTTGACCCAACTGATTCACCTGATAAATGGACAGTTTCAGGTCGTGGGGAATTGCACTTGTCTATCTTGATCGAAACCATGCGTCGTGAAGGATACGAATTGCAAGTATCTCGTCCAGAAGTTATCATCAAAGAAATTGATGGTGTCAAATGCGAACCGTTTGAACGCGTGCAAATCGATACACCAGAAGAATACCAAGGATCTGTTATCCAAAGTCTTTCTGAACGTAAAGGTGAAATGTTGGATATGATCTCAACTGGTAACGGTCAAACTCGTTTGGTCTTCCTTGTTCCAGCGCGTGGGTTGATTGGGTACTCAACTGAGTTCTTGTCAATGACACGTGGTTACGGAATCATGAACCACACCTTTGATCAATACTTGCCAGTGATTCCAGGAGAAATCGGTGGACGCCACCGTGGTGCTCTTGTTTCAATCGATAACGGAAAAGCAACCACTTACTCTATTATGTCTATCGAAGAACGTGGTACGATCTTTGTCAATCCAGGTACAGAAGTTTACGAAGGAATGATCATCGGGGAAAACTCTCGTGAGAACGACTTGACCGTAAACATTACGAAAGCAAAACAAATGACCAACGTTCGTTCAGCTACTAAGGACCAAACAGCGGTTATCAAGACTCCTCGTATCTTGACCTTGGAAGAATCTCTTGAGTTCTTGAACGACGATGAGTACATGGAAGTAACACCGGAATCTATCCGCTTGCGGAAACAAATCTTGAACAAAGCAGAACGCGAAAAAGCAAATAAAAAGAAAAAATCAGCAGCTGCTGAATAATACGGAAAGAAAGGAGAAACAAAATGGTCTATTTTATCTTAGGGATTTTGATTCTCCTTTTTTACCTTTTTATGACCCCAAAAAGTATTCGTGGTACCTTGAACAGTGTCACAATGGTGGTCTTGATCGTCTCCATTATCGTACTGACTTGTCTCGCCATTTTTCAGATATTCCAATTATCGTCTGAGTTTTTTGTCGGTGCCTTTCTCGCCTTTGTTGGCTACCTGGCTTTGGTAGATATTTCCAAAATGACGACCAAACAGAAAAAATAAACGCTGACCTGATTTTTAAAGCCCTTTGGGCTTTTTAATTTTGCTAAAAAAAGGTAAAATAGAGAGTGATAAAAATGGAGCGAAGAAATCATGAAATTTGTGAAACAATTTGAAAATAAAAAGGTTCTTGTATTAGGTTTGGCTAAGTCAGGCGAGTCAGCTGCCCGTTTGTTGGATCGCTTAGGAGCGATTGTGACCGTCAATGATGGCAAACCTTTTGAAGAAAATCCAGCAGCACAAAGTTTACTGGAAGAAGGGATTAAAGTTGTGACAGGAGGCCACCCTCTGGAATTGTTGGATGAAGACTTTGCAGTCATGGTCAAAAATCCAGGAATCCCTTATTCCAATCCAATGGTTGAAAAAGCGCTTGAAAAAGGCATTCCCGTCCTCACTGAAGTGGAATTGGCTTATCTGATTTCGGATGCGCCAATTATTGGGATTACAGGATCAAACGGAAAAACGACGACAACAACCATGATCGGGGAAGTCTTGACGGCTGCCGGCCAAGGTGGTTTATTGTCTGGGAATATCGGTTTTCCAGCTAGTCAAGTTGCACAAACAGCAACAGAAAAGGATGTTCTGGTCATGGAATTGTCTTCTTTCCAATTGATGGGAATTGAAGCCTTCCATCCAGAGATTGCAGTGATTACCAACCTCATGCCGACCCATATCGACTATCATGGTTCTTTTGAAAATTATGTAGCTGCCAAATGGAATCTTCAAAAGAATATGACAGAAAAAGATGTCATTGTCTTGAACTTCAACCAAGACCTAGCCAAGGAACTCGCTACAAAAACCAAGGCAAGGGTCCTTCCATTTTCAACGGTTGAAAAAGTGGATGGGGCTTATTTGGAAGATGGACTTCTCAAGTTTAAGGGAGAAGCTGTCATGCGTGCAGATGAACTGGGCGTTCCAGGTAGTCACAATGTAGAGAATGCCTTGGCAACGATTGCTGTTGCAAAAGTCCGAGGTGTGGAGAATGAGGTCATTAAAGAAACCTTGTCGGCCTTTGGAGGAGTGAAACACCGTCTTCAATATGTGGATGAGATTCAAGGTGTCAAATTCTATAATGATAGTAAATCGACCAATATTTTAGCAACACAAAAAGCCCTTTCTGGTTTTGATAACAGCAAGGTTATCTTGATTGCAGGAGGGCTCGATCGTGGCAATGAATTTGATGAATTGGTACCCCACATTGCTGGTCTAAAGGAAATGGTGATTCTCGGGGAATCAGCTCCACGAGTGAAACGCGCAGCCGATAAAGCAGGCGTCCCTTATGTCGATGCGACAGATGTGGCAGATGCTGCAAAGAAAGCCTTCGACTTGGCTAGCCCTGGAGATGTTGTGCTCTTAAGTCCTGCCAATGCCAGCTGGGATATGTATCCGAATTTTGAAGTGCGTGGGGATGAATTCCTTGCTACAGTAAAAGGGTTGAAATAAAATGAAAAAAATAATGTTTACTGGTGGGGGAACCGTGGGACATGTGACCCTTAATCTCCTCTTGATTCCAAAATTTATCGAAGATGGATGGGAAGTTCATTATATTGGGGACAAAAAAGGAATCGAATACCAAGAGATCAAAAAGTCTGGATTAGAGGTACGATTCCATTCGATTGCAACAGGGAAATTGCGACGCTATTTCTCTTTCCAAAATATGATGGATGTTTTCAAGGTAGCTTGGGGAACACTCCAATCCATAGCGATTCTGCTCCGTGTGCGTCCACAAGTTCTCTTCTCAAAAGGGGGATTTGTCTCGGTGCCACCAGTGATCGCGGCTCGTCTCACTCGTGTTCCTGTCTATATCCATGAGTCGGATCTCTCGATGGGATTGGCCAATAAAATTGCTTATAAATTTGCTACCAAGATGTACACGACTTTTGAGCAAGCACATGGTTTGACAAAGAGTGAACATATCGGTGCGGTAACCAAAGTCACAGATCATATTCCGCCGACTTCAGAAGTTTTAGAAGAAAAAACAAAAGGTTTCCGAAAAGAGTTGCCGACCCTTCTCTTTGTCGGAGGATCAGCCGGTGCGCGTGTCTTTAATGAATTTGTGACAGAGTATCAAGCAGAGCTCTTGCAGCACTACAATATCATCAATTTGACGGGCGATTCAACATTGAATCAGGCTGAGGGGGGCTTGTATCGAGTGGATTATGTAACCGATCAGTATTTGCCTATGCTCCAGAAGGCTGATTTAGTGGTGACTAGGGGTGGAGCCAATACCTTATTTGAACTCTTGGCTATGAACAAACTCCATTTGATTGTGCCGCTTGGAAAAGAAGCCAGTCGTGGCGATCAGATTGAAAATGCCCAATATTTTGTGGATAAAGGTTATGCAGAGCAATTGCAGGAAGATCAATTGACCCTCGAAACCTTTAATGAAACCATTCAAGAAATGTTGAAGCAAAGCCAAGTTTACCACCAAGCAATGGAAAAATCGACAGAACTCCTTTCACTAGACGATTTTTATGGCCTGCTTCAAAAAGATATCAGTAAGGGAAAAGATGACGGACGACAATAAAAAAACACCAACGGATGACAAAATTACAGAATTGTCAGCCTGGCAAAAAAGAAACAAAGAATATTTAGAAAAAAAGGCGCTTGAAAAAGCGGAAGAAGCTGAAACAGAGGAAACTGAAAGCAAAGAAGCACAAGAAGACGAAGATCTTTCAGAAAATGAATCGGCTTCTATCTCAGAGGAAGAATCTGAAGAAGAAATAGAAGATTCTGAAGAGGAAAATGAATCTGAGGTCGAAGAGGATCCAGATGCGGATGGAGAAAGTTCAGAAAGAGAAGAGAACGGTCCGGCTGTAGAGGAGCTAGATCCTTCAGAGAAGCAAGAGAAAAAGCCTTCGTTTTTTGAACGCTTAAAGACGAAAAAAACAAAGAAGGAACCGACAGTGGCAAAACGCCATATCTATCGTGCCCTTCCGGTTATCGGAATCAGCTCGATTGTCGCCCTTCTCTCGATCTATTTTTTAAGTCCCTTGTCTACACAGAAAGTGATTGAATTTTCAGGGAATAAAGCGGTTGACCAGCAAAAATTGTATGAAAAAAGCCGTATTAAAGAAGAAGATTATACTCTGACGACCTTCCTTCATAAGTCGGTCTATGAACAAAACATAAAAACAGCTAGTCCATGGATCAAAGAAGTGCACATGCATTATCAATTTCCAGTGACCTTTAAAGTTAATGTAGTGGAACACAAAGTGGTTGCTTATTATGTGACGGGAGAAGACCACTATCCAGTATTGGAAAACGGAGAAGTAGTTGAGACAGTAACGCCTGCTTCGGACTTACCATCCTCCTATATTAGCTTGAAATTCTCAGATAGGGAATTAGTCAGACAATTCGTCCAAGAAATGAAATCCATTTCGCCTTCCATTACGGATAAAATTGTTTCGGTTGATCTGACACCAAGCAAGGTTACGAAGGATCTAGTGACCATTACCATGAAAAATGATAATAAAATCTTGGTCCCTGTTTCCCAAATTACCCGCAAGCTTCCTTATTATAAGGCCATTAGTAAGCAATTAGACGATGATTCCACCATTGATATGGAGGCTGGAGTCTTCAGCTATAGCGAACAATCCATCGCAGATGCCAAAGAGCAAGCTGAAAAAGAAAAGGCTGAAAGTACAGAAAAGCAAGAAGAACATTCTGAGGAAGCCAGCCAAGAACAGAATCCAGAAGGCGAAAATTCTTCTGGTAATGAGCAAAGCCCATAAATTATCTCAAATAATTGAAGAAAAAATGTCCATTTTAGGCTTCTTTGTGATATAATGAAGTTTGGATAGTTCCAACTAAAAGGGCTATAAATAGATGTAAAGTGAAAACAAATAAAGAGAGAGGACTGGTGTAATGGCTAGAGACGGCTTTTTTACAGGTTTAGATATCGGTACTAGTTCAATAAAAGTATTGGTGGCAGAACATGTCAATGGAGAAATGAATGTAATTGGAGTCAGCAATGCAAAAAGTGCTGGCGTCAAAGATGGAATTATAGTAGATATCGAAGCTGCTTCAAATGCAATTAAAACTGCAATCAGCCAAGCTGAAGAAAAAGCAGGGATTTCAATCAATCTAGTCAATGTTGGGTTGCCTGCAAACTTACTACAAATCGAAGCGACTCAAGGAATGATTCCAGTCACAAGTGATTCAAAAGAAATCACAGATGCAGATGTTGAAAATGTTGTCAAATCTGCACTCACAAAAAGTATGACACCGGATCGTGAAGTGATCACCTTCATTCCTGAAGAATTCACAGTAGATGGTTTCCAAGGAATCCGTGATCCACGCGGAATGATGGGGATCCGACTTGAAATGCGTGGTCTTCTTTATACAGGACCTCGTACAATCTTGCACAATTTGCGTAAAACAGTTGAACGTGCAGGCTTACAAGTAGAAAACATCATCATTTCCCCACTTGCGATGATCAAAACAGTCTTGAACGAAGGCGAACGTGAATTCGGAGCAACAGTGATTGATATGGGTGGTGGCCAAACCACAGTGGCATCTGTTCGTAGCCAAGAACTTCAATTTACAAATATCTACCAAGAAGGTGGCGATTACGTGACCAAAGATATTTCTAAAGTTTTGAAGACTTCTCAAAAATTGGCAGAAGGTTTGAAGTTCAACTACGGTGAAGCCTATGTGCCATCTGCTGGAAACGAAGTATTCCATGTAGAAGTTATTGGTGAAGTTGAGCCAGTTGAAGTGACTGAGAAGTATTTGGCTGAAATCATTTCGGCACGTATCAAACACATCTTTGAGCAAATTAAGCAAGACCTTGAGAGAAGACATTTGTTGGATCTTCCTGGTGGTGTTGTGATTATCGGTGGAGGCGCAATCCTTCCTGGTGTTGAAGAATTGGCTCAAGAAGTCTTTGGTGTAAATGTGAAATTGTTTGTTCCAAATCAAATTGGAATTCGCAATCCAGCTTTTGCCCATGTGATTAGTTTGTCTGAATATGCAGGCAATTTGACAGATGTGGATATTATTGCTCAAGCTGCGGTTCGTGGAGACGAAGTCTTGCGTCAACAACCGATTCAATTTGATCGACCTGTGCAACCACAAGTACAACCACAACCTGCTGCTCCAGCACAACCGGTAGTACCTGCGTACAATGCTGAGAAGATTGAATCTCCAGTGGATGCTCAAGAAATTCCAGCAGCAAGTAATGATAGCAAACAAGAACCAAAAACTACATTCACAGACCGAATGAAAAATTTGATCGGTAATATGTTTGATTAAGGAGTGTAAGTATTTATGACATTTTCATTTGACACAGCAGCGGCACAAGGTGCAGTAATTAAAGTAATCGGTGTCGGTGGCGGTGGCGGTAACGCCATCAATCGTATGATTGACGAAGGCGTTGCCGGTGTAGAATTCATCGCAGCTAATACAGATGTTCAAGCACTTTCAAGTGCAAAAGCTGAAACAGTTATCCAATTGGGTCCAAAATTGACTCGTGGATTGGGTGCTGGAGGTCAACCTGAAGTTGGTCGCAAGGCAGCTGAAGAAAGCGAAGAAGTGTTAACAGAAGCTTTGCAAGGTGCAGACATGGTCTTCATCACTGCAGGGATGGGTGGAGGATCTGGTACAGGTGCTGCACCAGTCATCGCTCGTATTGCTAAAGCAGTTGGTGCTTTGACAGTAGCAGTTGTTACTCGTCCATTCGGGTTTGAAGGTTCAAAACGTGGGAACTTCGCTATTGAAGGGATTAATGAACTTCGCGAACATGTAGATACATTGTTGATTATTTCTAATAACAACTTGCTTGAAATTGTGGACAAGAAGACACCGCTTCTTGAAGCGTTGAGTGAAGCTGACAACGTTCTTCGTCAAGGTGTTCAAGGGATCACTGACTTGATCACAAGTCCTGGATTGATCAACCTTGACTTTGCAGACGTGAAGACTGTTATGGAAAACAAAGGGAATGCCCTCATGGGTATTGGTGTTGGTAGCGGTGAAGAACGCGTTATCGAAGCGGCTCGTAAAGCCATTTACTCTCCACTTCTTGAAACTACAATTGATGGTGCAGAAGACGTGATCGTCAACGTAACAGGTGGTTTGGATATGACATTGATCGAAGCTGAAGAAGCTTCAGAAATTGTGAACCAAGCTGCAGGTCACGGAGTGAACATCTGGTTGGGTACATCTATTGATGAATCTCTTAAAGATGAAATCCGTGTGACGGTTGTTGCAACTGGTGTCCGTCAAGACAAGGTAGAACGCGTTAGCGGAATTGCTTCCTCACAACGTCCTTATAAAACAGGACCACGTGAACAACGCCCACAAGCTGCACCATTTGACCGTGAATTTGATTTGAAACAAGATGTTGAATTGCCAACAACTCCAAGTCGTCCAGCGGTAGAACCAAACCGTGGCTCAGCCTTTGGTGATTGGGATATTCGTCGTGAGAATATCGTTCGCCAAACTGAACCAACATCAACACATCAAGTTGATCGTTACGTAGATTCATCTTCAGATGATGATGAATTGGAAACACCACCATTCTTCCGGAATCGTTAATCATGAATCTGGTAGAGAATGCTGATCTTGTTCGGCAACAAGTAGAAACAGCAAGAAACAAAGCTAACCGTCAAGATCAAGTTAATGTGATAGCTGTCACCAAGTATGTGGATGTTACCACAACAGAAGCACTGGTAAAAACAGGTATCCAACATATCGGTGAAAATCGTGTCGATAAATTTCTAGAAAAGTATCAAGCTCTTAAAGAGTATGACCTCACTTGGCACTTGATTGGGAGCCTCCAACGGCGGAAAGTAAAAGACGTGATCAATCTCGTCGATTACTTTCATGCCTTGGATTCGGTGAAGCTGGCTCAAGAAATTCAAAAGCGAGCAGAACACCCGATCAAGTGTTTCCTCCAAGTGAACATTTCTGGTGAAGAAAGTAAGCATGGATTTGCACCCGATGAACTGGATGATGTTTTATCGGAAATCGCACAGCTGGACAAAATTGAAATTGTTGGTTTAATGACGATGGCTCCTTTTGAGGCTAGTCAAGAAGAGTTGCAGGATATTTTTTCAAAAACTCACCAACTTCAGAAACAACTAGAAAAGAAACAATTAAAAAATATGCCTTTTTCAGAACTAAGTATGGGTATGAGTCGTGACTTTGAAGTAGCCATTGCGAACGGAGCGACTTATGTTAGAATTGGGACATCATTTTTTAAATAGGAAAGAACTATGTCATTAAAAGATAAATTTAACAACTTTATTGACTACTTCACAGAAGACGGTGAAGAAGTAGAAGTTCGCGAGGCAAAAGCAGCTGGGGCGGAAACACAACCAGTTCCACAGCCACAGCCGACTCCTCAAGTGACATCTCCACGTCCACAGATTAGTCAAAGAGAACCAGTAAAACCAAAACCGACTCCTGTCGCACCTGTTACGACTCCAGTGTCTACAGCGGCAGTGAAGGAACCTGTTTCAACAACGAAAAATACATCTGAAAATATTACTCGCTTGCATGAACGTCAACGTGAATTGGCTGCTAATCGTGCGAATACAGATGAAAAGATTACCATTGATGTACGCTATCCCCGTAAATACGAGGAAGCGACTGAAATTGTTGATCTATTACTATCTAATGAGAGTATCTTGATTGACTTCCAATATATGACAGAAGTACAAGCACGTCGTTGTTTGGATTATTTGGATGGGGCTCGTTATGTTTTGGCAGGAAATCTTCGCCGTGTTGCAAGCACCATGTACTTGTTGACTCCAATTAATGTAGTCGTTAATGTGGAAGATATTCGCCTTCCTAATGATGTGGAAGTGACAGAATTCGACTATGATATGAAACGTAATCGCTAAGATGATTATTTTTCAGTATCTTTCAAATATCATTCAAATCTATTCCATCATTCTTGTCATCTATGCCTTACTTTCTTGGTTCCCTGGGGCACCTCAGAGTACTCTTGGAAAAATGGTTCACCGCCTAGTTGAACCATTTTTGAGCCTTTTTAGAAAGTTACCCTTGCAGGTTGGAGGCTTGGATTTTACGGTTCTTGTAGCACTTTTGGTCTTGAACCTAATGAATCAGCTATTAGCTCGGTTGTTTCTATTTTTGATTGGTTAGAATACGATGGGACAGAAAGAGATTTATCAACATTTCAATCGCGAAGATCACGAATTTATTGATCGTTGTATTGAATTGTCAGAAAGAGTAATTGAACGCTATTCTGTTGAAGTGACGGGTTTTTTAAACCCTCATCAGGTCGCTATTTTACGAAATGTTGCGGCAAGTTATCAATTACAGGTCTTTGCTTCCAGTGATGAGCAGAAAATGGAGTATGCCAAGGTCATTGTGGCTCCGGATTATTATCAATTGGATCCAAGTGACTTTGATCTGGCCTTAATAGAGATGGCCTATGCTTCCAAATTTCATCACTTGACCCATTCCCAGGTTCTGGGGACCATTGTTCACCAATTAGGAGTGGAGCGCAAGTCTTTTGGAGATATTCTAACGAGTGAAGGAAAGATCCAAGTATTTGTTGAACAGCGTTTTGTTCCCTATTTCATAGATCACATCCAGAAAATTTCTCGTGTCCCTGTTAAGCTTAGGGAAGTTCCTCTATCTGAACAGATTGTTGTAGAGGAAGAAAGCCAGCAGCGAGATATTCTCGTGTCGAGTTTCCGGTTAGACAAGGTGATTGCTGGGACCTTCAGGCTTTCGCGCTCACAAGCCAGTCAGTTGATTAGTTCAGGCTTGGTGAAAGTTAATTATGCGACAACTTCCAATGTTAGCTATGCTGTAGGTTTGAATGATTTAGTCAGTGTTCGACGCTTTGGGCGTCTTAAAATTGTTTCTGAAAATGGTATTTCAAAGAGTGGAAAATATAAAGTAACTGTTGAAGTACTCTTGAGTAAAAAATGAGGAGGAGTTATGGCTCTTACTGCTTTAGAAATTAAAGATAAAACTTTTGGCGTTAAATTTAGAGGATATGATGCGAACGAAGTAGAAGAATTTCTAGATATCGTTGTTCGCGATTATGAAGATCTTGTTCGTTTAAATCATGATCAAGAAGCAAAAATTCATGCTCTTGAAGAACGCTTAAACTATTTTGATGAAATGAAAGATTCATTGAGTCAGTCTGTTTTGATTGCACAAGATACTGCTGAACGTGTAAAACAAGCAGCTAACGAACGTTCTGAAAATATTGTTCGTCAAGCTGAACAAGATGCACAACATTTAGTAGATGAAGCAAAACAAAAAGCAAATGAAATCCTTCGTCATGCAACGGATAACGCCAAGAAGGTTGCCGTTGAAACAGAGGAGTTGAAGAACAAGACACGCGTCTTCCATCAACGTTTGAAATCAACCATCGAAAGCCAATTGAGCATTATCGATACACCTGAATGGGATGAAATTCTTCGTCCAACAGCTATGTACATTCAAACAAGTGATGAAGCTTTCCGTGAAATTGTGGAGAAAGCTTTGGGTGAATCAGTTCACCATCATCATGCAGAAGATGATAACATTGATTTGACTCGTCAATTCTCTCCAGCTGAAATCGAAGAATTGCAAAAACGCATCGAAGCTGCTAATTTAGAATTGGGTGCAACACAAGCGTTTGAAGGTTTGAATGAAAAAGTTCAATCCGCTTTAGAAGAAGCAGAGCACGCTCGTCATGAAAATGAGGAAGTCGTTGAGGTTGAAGAAACTGTTCAACCAGAAGATGATGCAAATCGTGAATCTGTCAATATTTTATAATTTTGTAAAAACAGGTCCATTAATGATAGGTCTAGCGAGCAGATGATGGTGGAAGATCTGCACTCCCTCTTAATGGATGATCCTTTTACAGTATTCGTTCTGAACCCTTGAGTAAGAACGGACGTTTCCCTCGTTACGGGATGAGAGGAGAAGGTCGCTTGCGACTTCTCGAACAAAGGTGGTACCACGAGCAATCGTCCTTTTTAGGATGCTCGTGTTTTTTTTATAGCTTTTAAATCAATAAGGAGACATAATGAAACTCAAAGAAACATTGAATCTTGGGAAAACAGCTTTTGCAATGCGGGCTGGGCTTCCAACGAAGGAACCAGTTTGGCAAAAAGAATGGGAAGATGCAAAATTGTATCAACGCCGTCAAGAGTTGAATGAAGGAAAACCGCATTTTACCCTTCATGATGGCCCTCCCTATGCCAACGGAAATATTCACGTAGGGCATGCCATGAACAAGATCTCAAAAGATATCATTGTTCGTTCTAAGTCTATGTCAGGCTTTTACGCCCCTTATATTCCAGGTTGGGATACCCATGGTCTACCAATTGAGCAAGTCTTGGCTAAACAAGGTGTCAAACGTAAAGAAATGGACTTGGTTGAGTACTTGAAACTCTGCCGTGAATACGCTCTTTCTCAAGTAGATAAACAACGCGAAGACTTCAAACGTTTGGGTGTTTCAGGTGATTGGGATCACCCTTATGTAACCTTGACGCCTGACTATGAAGCAGCACAAATCCGTGTCTTTGGTGAAATGGCCAATAAAGGCTATATCTACCGTGGGGCTAAGCCAGTTTACTGGTCTTGGTCTTCTGAATCAGCCCTTGCTGAAGCAGAGATTGAATACCATGATTTGGTTTCAACGTCTCTTTACTATGCGAACAAAGTTAAAGATGGTAAGGGTGTCCTAGATACAGATACCTACATCGTTGTCTGGACAACAACTCCATTTACGGTTACAGCTTCTCGTGGATTGACGGTAGGTGCAGAGTTTGATTATGTCGTAGTGAAACCTGCTGGATCTGACCGCAAGTATGTCGTAGCATCTGAGCTCTTGCCAAGCCTTTCTGAAAAATTCGGTTGGGAAAATGCTGAAGTCCTTGCGACTTACCAAGGAAAAGAATTGAACCATATCGTTACAGAACACCCATGGGATCCTGAAGTGGATGAATTGGTGATCCTTGGTGAGCATGTAACCCTTGATTCAGGTACTGGTATCGTCCATACCGCTCCTGGTTTTGGTGAGGATGACTACAATGTAGGGATTGCCAATGGCCTCGAAGTTGCTGTTACTGTTAACGAACGCGGAATCATGATGGAAAATGCTGGCCCTGACTTTGCTGGTCAGTTCTATGACAAGGTTGTTCCAACAGTTATCGAAAAACTTGGTGATTTGCTTCTTGCTCAAGAAGAAATCTCTCACTCCTACCCATTTGACTGGCGGACGAAAAAACCAATCATCTGGCGTGCAGTTCCACAGTGGTTCGCTTCTGTATCAAAATTCCGTCAAGATATCTTGGACGAAATTGAAAAAGTGAAATTCCACTCAGAATGGGGGAAAGTGCGTCTTTACAACATGATTCGTGACCGTGGTGACTGGGTCATCTCTCGTCAACGTGCCTGGGGTGTGCCTCTTCCAATCTTCTATGCAGAAGACGGAACACCAATCATGACAGCTGAAACCATCGAACATGTGGCTCAACTCTTTGAAGAGCATGGTTCTATTATCTGGTGGCAACGTGAAGCGAAAGACCTCTTGCCAGAAGGATTTACGCATCCAGGTTCACCGAATGGCGAATTTACAAAAGAAACAGATATCATGGACGTCTGGTTTGACTCAGGTTCATCATGGAATGGGGTTGTGGTTAATCGTCCAGAACTCAAATACCCAGCTGATCTTTACCTTGAAGGTTCAGACCAATACCGTGGTTGGTTCAACTCATCTCTTATCACATCTGTGGCGAACCATGGTGTTGCACCATACAAACAAATCTTATCTCAAGGTTTCGCTTTGGATGGTAAAGGTGAGAAGATGTCTAAATCTCTTGGAAATACCATTGCTCCAAGTGATGTTGAAAAGCAATTTGGTGCTGAAATCTTGCGTCTCTGGGTAACCAGTGTAGACTCAAGTAATGACGTGCGTATCTCAATGGATATCTTGAGCCAAGTGTCTGAGACTTACCGTAAGATCCGGAATACTCTTCGTTTCTTGATTGCCAACACTTCTGACTTTAACCCTGCTGAGGATACAGTTGCTTACGACGAGCTTCGTTCAGTTGACAAGTACATGACCATTCGCTTTAACCAGCTTGTCAAGACCATTCGTGATGCTTATGAAGACTTTGAGTTCTTGACGATCTACAAGGCGCTTGTTAACTTTATCAACGTTGACTTGTCAGCCTTCTACCTGGATTTTGCCAAGGATGTTGTTTACATCGAAGGAGCTAAATCCCTCGAACGCCGTCAAATGCAAACAGTCTTCTATGATATCCTTGTGAAAATCACGAAACTCTTGACGCCAATTCTTCCTCACACTGCGGAAGAAATCTGGTCCTATCTTGAGTTTGAAGCCGAAGATTTTGTTCAATTGTCAGAATTACCAGAAGATCAGACTTTTGCCAACCAGGAAGAAATCTTGGATACTTGGTCAGCCTTCATGGACTTCCGTGGTCAAGCGCAAAAAGCCTTGGAAGAAGCGCGGAATGAAAAAGTGATTGGTAAATCACTTGAAGCTCACTTGACAGTTTATCCAAACGAAGTCGTGAAAACACTTCTTGGAGCTGTTGATAGCAATGTTGCTCAACTCTTGATTGTTTCCGAGTTGACCATCGCAGAAGGACCAGCTCCAGAAGATGCAGTGGCCTTTGAAGATGTAGCCTTCACGGTTGAACGTGCAGCTGGTGAAGTTTGTGACCGTTGCCGTCGCATCGATCCAACAACGACTGAACGCCACTACCACGCAACCATCTGTGATCACTGTGCAAGCATCGTCGAAGAGAACTTTGCAGACGCAGTCGCAGAAGGATTTGAAGCTAAATAAAAGCCATTAAAAGAAGTTCCATAAAGGAACTTCTTTTAATAGCTAGAATAGTGTAGAGATTTATGTATTAGGGAAAGAAAAAAGTAAGGCAAATTGGCCTTACTTAGTAATTGGAAAGGAAATTTCAATTAGTTTATCAGAGTAGAGGGTTTTAATAGCGGATTGGTCAATGTTTTGAAGATCAATCTTACGTTTTAAAAAGAACTCACGAATTAATTCTACTTCAGTTTCACGAATAGCTCGGTGTTTGTTGCTGATCAACAATTCGTAGTGGGTTGGGGCTTGTGTAAAAATAACATCAGTATTGCCCGCGGAATAAACCTCGACAAGCAAGGCGTCAGTACTAGCAAGTTGATTTTTAACCAAGGTAGCATGACTATTGGTGGTATTAATGAGCTTCATATGAGTTCCTCCTGACCTCTATCTTCATTTATTATAGCACTTTTTTTTATTTTGTGAAAGAAGTCCTTTAGTTTTTATGGGCAATTTTCCACTGTTCAATGCCCCATTTATGGCTGCCTCGTTTCAGTTTTTCAATCGCTTCCTCTACTGGGAACCAAGAGAGATTGTTAAAATCTTCCAGTGGTTTTTGAGTTTCTGTGTAGTCGACGACTTCATAAATATAGGCAGGATTGTAGTAGTAGGTATCCCGGTGGCTAGAATAAAAATACTCGTCTGCTTGGCCATAGTATCGCCCTAAAATAGCAGTAAAGCCTAATTCTTCGATCAGTTCCCGTTTCAGAGCTTGCAAGTGATCTTCACCCGCCTCGATTTCCCCGCCAGGTAAGAACCAAGCCCCATTTGGAGCTTGAACGAGGATGATCTGATCCTGATCCTTATTGGGAATAACAGCGTAGACACCGTATCGGTTCACATACGCAACATCTTGTTTCTTTTCACCAAAACTTGGAATGGTCATGGTTTTCTCTTTTCTTATTTTTTCATCATTATATCATATTTTTTAGCAAAAATCTGGAGGAAAAAAAGAAAGAGACTGGATTTTCCAGTCTCTGAATGTACATTTACTGATTATGATTCTGAAGTCTGTTCAACTGGTTTGTGAGCAGACTTGATAGAGATTTTCCCATTGCTGGTCATGACGGCTTTGAGTTGTTTTTCACTTGGATGTTCCAGGTAATAATCAGTAATAGCATCTTCGATATAGTCTTGGATGGTACGACGGAGTGGGCGGGCCCCCATTTTTGGATCGTATCCCAGATCGACCAATTTTTCTTTCACCTTCTCTGTGACGTCCAGATGAATCTCATTTTGTGCGAGACGTTGATTGACTTCATCGAGCATGAGGGTAACGATTTGAAGCAGGTTTTCTTTTGATAGAGGTTGGAATTCAATGATGCCATCAAAACGGTTCATGAATTCAGGGCTAAAGAAGTTCCCGAGTTCTCCAAGTACAGAGTTGGTTCGACCTTCGCGAGCAGCTCCAAAACCAACATTGGCCTCAGCCTTGCCGGTTCCAGCATTAGAGGTCATGATGATAATGGTATCTTTAAAGCTGACGGTACGGCCTTGACCATCTGTCAAACGGCCATCATCTAAAACTTGCAAGAACATGTGCATGACATCTGGATGGGCTTTTTCCACTTCATCCAACAACACGAGGGAGTAAGGATTGCGACGAACCTTTTCCGTTAGTTGTCCAGCTTCATCGTAGCCAACATAGCCCGGAGGAGCTCCGACTAGTTTCGCTACGCTATGTTTTTCCATGTATTCGCTCATGTCAAAGCGGATCATATTGTCTGCAGAGCCAAAGAGCTCGATCGCTAATTGTTTAGACAGTTCGGTCTTTCCGACACCAGTTGGTCCGACAAAGAGGAAGCTTCCGATTGGACGGTTAGGCGATCCTAAGCCGACACGATTGCGTCGAATGGCTTTCGCGATTTTATCTACGGCATCGTCTTGACCAATCACATGAGCTTTCAAATCAGAAGCCAGATTGATCAATTGAGACTGTTCTTTTTCTTTCAAATCACCAACAGGAATATTGGTCTTTTGTTCAACGATGTGTTCAATCGTTTT
This sequence comes from Streptococcus parasanguinis, assembly GCF_015557775.1. Classification (GTDB taxonomy): domain Bacteria; phylum Bacillota; class Bacilli; order Lactobacillales; family Streptococcaceae; genus Streptococcus; species Streptococcus parasanguinis_AA. Next base: position 59,845 of record NZ_JADNOY010000001.1, read on the forward strand.
TTCGCTGATGACAGGGGTTTCCTGATCGGTGACATGTTGACCTTGCATTTCCTTGTATTTCGCGATTTGGTCGCGGAAGTAGGCTGCTTTTTCAAAGTCTTCTTCGCGGGTCGCTTGAGCTTTGAGGTTTTCAGCTTCAATCAAGCGCTGGTCGATCACTTTTGGATCCACAAAGTTTAGGGTCAGATTCATCTTAGACCCCGCTTCATCCAACAAATCAACGGCCTTGTCTGGCAGGAAGCGATCTTGGATGTAGCGGTTTGAAAGAATAGCTGCCGCTTCGATAGCCCCGTCTGTATAGTGGACGTGGTGGTAGTCTTCGTATTTTTTCTGGATGCCCTTGAGGATGGTGATGGTTTCTTCAACCGTTGGTTCATCGACCTTAACGGGCTGCATCCGACGTTCCAAAGCTGCATCTTTTTCAATGATACGGTATTCATTGAGGGTAGTAGCACCGACTAATTGGAGTTCTCCGCGCGCTAAGGCTGGTTTGAGGATATTTCCAGCGTCCATATTACCCTCACCAGCTGATCCTGCGCCAACAATTTCATGGATTTCGTCGATGAACAGAATAACATCTTCGCGTTGACGAATTTCATCCATTAATTTTTGCATGCGTTCTTCGAATTGACCACGGATGCCTGTTCCCTGAACGAGGCTCACGACGTCTAGGCGGATGACTTCTTTTCCTTGCAATTTATGAGGAACGTCGCCATCGACGATTTTTTGAGCCAGGCCTTCCACAACGGCAGTTTTTCCGACCCCAGGTTCTCCAATCAGAACCGGATTGTTCTTGGTTCGACGGTTGAGGATTTCGATGACACGGATAATCTCCTCGTCACGGCCAATGACAGGGTCAATATCCCCTTTGCGGGCAATTTCTGTGACATTGATGCCGAACTCTTCTAACAGTCCTTTTGGCTTTTGAGGGCGTGCTTGACGAGGGTCTTGACCACCACCACGGTTATTGTTTTGGCCGTAGCCACCACCTCCATAACTGCCTCCGGATTGAGTTGGAGGGGTTTGAGGTTCTTGCGGACTTTGGAAGTTTCCAAGGTTATTGAAGAAATCTTCAAAAGGATCTCCAGTGAGTTGGCTCCGTTGGGTCATGCCTTTCAAGAAGCTGTTATTTGGGTCTGTTTTCATAATTTTATAGCAATTTTGACAGAGGTCTACTTGCTGCTGACGTCCATTTACATTTGTATATAAATGGATGGTTGATTCATTTATTTTACAATTTTGACAAAGCATATACATACCTCACAGTAGGTTTTTGATGGTTTCCCATCAAGAGACGAGCCTATTTTTAAAAGGTCAAAAATAGTCAAAGATTTATAGTTTCATTATATCAGTATTCTAGAAGTTTGCAAGAATTTACTACGGAATGTCGCTAAGGATTGAAGAAGAGAGCAAATCAATGGAAAAATGTGAATTTTTATTGGAAGAGCTTTCTCTTTTATGATAAAATAGGAGAGTAGAAAGTAAAGAGGAGAAATAAAATGGAATCACATTTAGTACGGATTATCAACCGTTTGGAGACGATGACAAAAGACGGTGGAAACTTGAAACGTAATTTTGAACGTGACGGTGTTGTTGTCGCTGAAGTAGCCTACAACCACAATGAAGAAGAAGGTTCAACCTTTACACTTCGTGATGTTGAAGCGCGTGAAACCTATACATTTGATAGCATTGATTTAATTGCAATGGAAATTTATGAATTGCTTTACTAAGCAGCTGTGTGGATGAGTTTGGGGTGGTCTCAAGCTCATTTTTTGTCCATCTGGCTATAGTTTTCGTCTATAAGAAATTCTAATTAGGAACAGTTAGGTTTGAGAGTGGAAATCTGCTATAATAGAGAGGACTATTTTCATTACTTGACTAGAAAGAGAATTGATATGACGACACTCATTGATGGGAAGGCGCTCGCTACAAAATTACAGGGTGAGATTGCGAAGAAAACAGCACGATTAAAAGAAGAGACAGGGGTTGTGCCTGGTCTCGTTGTCATCGTGGTAGGAGATAATCCAGCCAGCAAAATCTATGTAAGAAATAAAGAGCGTTCTGCTATTGCGGCAGGCTTTCGGAGTGAAGTGAGACGACTTCCTGAAAGCATCAGCCAAGCTGAATTATTAGAAGTGATCGAACACTACAATCAAGATCCCCTTTGGCATGGAATCTTAGTGCAGTTGCCACTGCCTAAGCATATCGATGCGGATGCAGTCCTTTTAGCCATTGATCCGACAAAAGATGTGGATGGCTTTCATCCATTGAATATGGGACGCTTGTGGGCTGGAAATCCGATTATGGTGCCATCGACTCCAGCTGGTATCATGGAGATGTTCAAAGAGTACGGGATTGATCTAGAAGGGAAGCGAGCAGTCGTGATTGGTCGTTCCAATATCGTTGGAAAACCAATGGCGCAGTTGCTCCTCGCCAAAAATGCGACGGTAACCTTGACCCATTCCCGGACCCATCATCTGCCTAAAATTGCTAGAAGAGCAGATATCTTGGTTGTTGCGATCGGTCGTGCCAAATTTGTAACAGCAGACTTCGTGAAAGAAGGCGCCGTTGTTATTGACGTCGGAATGAATCGCGATGAGAATGGCAAATTGTGTGGGGATGTCGATTTTGACTCTGTTGCACCTTTGGCCAGTCATATTACCCCGGTACCAGGAGGGGTTGGGCCTATGACCGTCACCATGCTGATGGAGCAGACCTACGAAGCAGCTGTTCGTGCCTTAAAAAAATGAAAGTGTGAACAAGATGAAGTTTGTATTTGATTTAGATGGAACCCTGTCATTCGATGGTGTCACAATCGATGATGAAATCAAACAGGTCTTATTGAGAGCAGAAGAATTTGGCCATGAAGTTGCCTTTGCTTCTGCACGTTCTTACCGGGACTGCTTGGGTCTTTTAGGGGACCCATTGAGTCAGCAACTCGTGATAGGCTTAAATGGTGGATTGGCCTATCGCCAGGGGCAATTGGTATATGAGGAACAATTGGACAAGGATGTGTATCGGGAAGTCCTTGGCTTTTGCCGCCATTACAATCTACCATTTTTTGTGGATGATACCTTTGATTATAGCGGACAGATTTTGGAAAAGATTCCTTTTGTTGCTAATGTAGATCCCCTCAAGAAAGCCCAGTATCGTTCATTAGAGGAGCTGACAGATCCGATTAAGGTCGTGATCTATATGGGTGGCCATGAGGAGCTCGTGGATGAGATCATCGAGCGGATCGAAAAGACAGATAAGGCCCATATCCGCTATCATGCGCATGAAAAATGCATCTATCTCAATCCAGCAGACACGCATAAAGCGACAACAGTAGAAGAACTCTGTGGAGAGAATTTCGTGGCTTTTGGCAATGATCAAAATGATATCGAGCTCTTTGAAAAAGCTCTTTATGCAGTTCAGATTGGTGATTTTCCAGCCCTTCAGCCTTATGCGGATGATCAATTGGTAGCCAAACAAAATCAACCACAAGCTGTGGCTGCTAAGATCTTGCAAGTCTTCGCAGAATTCAGAGGAAAATAAAAGAAGGAGGGGGAGTCGTAGCTTCTCCTTTTTCGTTAGAAATGAGGAAGGTATGAGAACAGTTCAGAAAGAAGAGATCCAGCGTGTCATTGCAAAGCGAGAGGCAAGATCTTATAAGGGCGATTTTGGTCGCCTGCTCTTGATTGGGGGGACTTACCCCTATGGGGGAGCCATCATTATGGCGGCGCTTGCTGCGGTTCATAGTGGTGCGGGGCTGGTCACTGTCGCAACAGATCCAGATAATCTGACGGCCCTTCATAGCCATCTTCCTGAGGCCATGGGCTTTGATTTGGCAGATCACGAACTCCTTTGTGAGCAGCTCCAAAAAGCCAGCGTGATTCTTGTAGGACCGGGCTTAAAGGAAGCAACAGAAAACCAAGCAATCTTGCACATGATTTTTGAACAAGTCTCTAGCCAGCAGGTCTTGATCTTAGATGGCGGAGCTATTAGTCTTTTTGCAGCCTCTCAGTTTGACCTGCCAGAGGCTCAGTTGGTCTTTACCCCTCATCAAAAAGAATGGGAAAAACTGTCAGGACTTGATCTAGCAAGCCAGACTGAAGACAAGAGTCGAAGAGCAGTACAGAACTTTCCTCAAGGGACTGTCATTGTAGAAAAAGGGCCTCATACCCGCATTTGGACAAGTGGGCAAGAAGAGGGCTATCAGCTAGATGTTGGTGGTCCCTATCAAGCCACAGGTGGAATGGGGGATACCTTGGCAGGGATGATCGCAGGGTTTGCGGGTCAATTTCCACAGGTCAGTCTCTATGAGCGCGTGGTGGTTGCGACCTACCTTCATTCAGCCATTGCAGAAGACTTGAGCAAGGAGGCCTATGTGGTTCTACCGACGACCATCAGCCAAGAAATCCCCAAATGGATGAAGAAGTGGAGTGACAATTCAAACGAAAATGTTGAAAATGAAACGTTTTCATGATAGTATGGATGAAAGGAGGTGAGAAAATGAATGAGCAAAAAAAATCGATTACGATGAAAGATGTTGCAGCAGAAGCTGGGGTTAGTGTTGGGACCGTTTCTCGTGTCATCAATAACGAAAAAGGCATTAAAGAGGTGACATTAAAAAAAGTTCAACAAGCGATTGAAAAACTTTCTTATGTGCCAGATGAATATGCGAGAGGATTAAAAACGAATCGTAGTAATATTATCGCTTTACTTATTCCAACCATTTGGCATCCATTCTTTTCTGAGTTTGCATATCATGTAGAAAAGGAATTGTTGAAAAATCAATGTAAATTATTGATTTGTAATGCAGATAAAGATGCTCAAAACGAGATAGAGTACATAAAATTACTTGAAAAAAATAAGGTAGATGGGATCATTGGGATCACCTATTCAGATATCGATAAGTATATCTCCTCTAATTTACCTTTTGTTAGTATTGACCGTCATTTTTCTGAAAATGTCTATTACGTAACCTCTGAAAATTATCATGGTGGTCAACTGGCTTGCCGAGAGTTAGTCAAACGAGGTTGCCAAAATTTAGCTTACATTAGTGGTGTGAACAAACATTTGAATGAAACAACGGAACGCGGAAGGGGGTTTAAAGATGAAGCTAAACGGCAAAATACAAAAATCTGTAGTCTTGAAATGCCAGAACCGTTAGATCAAGCAGAAAGACAAATTAAGTCTTTTTTCGAAGCTCATCCTCAGATTGATGGGATTTTTACAGTAAATGATTTTATGGCTCTACGTGTTATAAAAGTTTTGACGGAGATGGGAAAAACTCCTCTAGAGGACTATCAAATTATTGGTTTTGATGGCTTAAGACCTGCTTTTGATCAACCGTACTTACTTTCGACCATTGTTCAAGAAATAGCTCAGATGGCCCAAGCGGCAGTAGATTTATTACTCAAATTGATTCGACAAGAAAAAATAGAAAAGAATGTGATTAGTTTGCCCGTACATTTCTTTGAAGGGAACACTACAAAAAAATTATAAAAAGTGCTTGACAAATTATGAAAGCGCTGTTATAATTTAGCTATAAAATGAAACGTTTCAAAAAACTCAACTATTTTAGCTTGATTTAAAAATATAACCAAAAAATGAAACGTTTCAAAAAGGAGGACGCTATGCGTAAAGGTATTAAGTTATCTGTAGTTGCAGCACTATCATTAGGATTGCTTGCAGGATGTGGTGGGGGATCAAAATCCAAAACTGCAAGTTCTTCAAATGAGATTAAAGTCTGGGTTCAGTTCTCAGATGAAACAGCTGAGGGAAAAGCTTGGCAACAAGTTGTTGATAATTTCAATAAATCAAAGAAAACGAAATATAAGGTTGTGACAGAATTTATTCCACGTAGCGGTAGTGGTGGTGGATATGAAGATAAGGTTAATGCCGCTGTTACGACAAATAGTTTACCAGATGTCATTACACTAGATGGTCCTAATACTGCAGCCTATGCAAAATCAAAAGTGATTGCTCCTTTGGATGATTATCTAAAAGACGATAATATGGATGATGTACTGGACAGTATTAAACAACAGGGAACTTATGATGGTAAATTTTATGCATTTGGTTATTCAGAATCCAATGTAGGTGTTTACTATAATAAGAAAATGTTTAAAGAAGCAGGGATTGACGAAGCTAGTTTACCAACCCTAGAAAAACCATGGACATGGTCTGAGTTTAATGCCATTGCTAAGAAATTAAAAGATCATTTTAACAAACCAGCGATTGATTTCCGTTTGAATTCAAACGATGAGATGTTGCCATATGCTTACATGCCTCTTATTTGGTCAAATGGTGGATCTGTTGTGAATTCTAAAGGAACAAAAGCGGAAGGCTACTTCAATAGCAAGGAAAGTGTTGAAGCTGTTCAATTTATTCAAGATCTTGTGAAGGATGGATATACGACAGTTAGTCCTGTTGAAAAAGGTTTTGAAACCGGTGAATATCCTATGGTTCTGAGCGGTTCTTGGACGATTGCAGACCTACAAACAAATTACAAAGATATTGATTTTGGTATTCTTCCTTATCCAGTTTCAGATAAAACGAAGAAATTGGTATCACCTTCAGGTAGTTGGCAATTAGCCGTTACAACAAAATCTGATAAAAAAGAAGCAGCCGCTGAATTTGTTAAGTTTGCTACAAATACTGAATCTAGTGAAATTCTAAGCTTAGGTAACAGTGTTCTTCCAATCAGAAAATCAACAATTAAAAATATTAAGGACAAAGTATCTGAGCCAATGCGTTTCTTGATGGAACAAAATGCTAAAACGGCTCATGCTCGTCCAGTTGTAGTAGCTTATCCACAAGTTTCACGCGCTTTCCAACAAGCAATGCAAGATATCAGCTATTATAAAGATAATCCAGATGTACAAAAGGTATTAGATGCTCGTGCGAAAGAAATGCAAACAGCAATCGACCAATCTTTAAATAAATAGTTGACATTCAAAAAGGTGGAAGGTAAGTTATGGAATGTACCTTCCACCTTATTTTATTTAATAGTTTCATCTTAGGAGACGAACAATGAGCGAAAAAAATAAAGTCGAAACAAAAAAGAAAGAACGCCTTAAAGAAAATATTATGGGCTATAGCTTTTTAGCTCCAGCTTTAATATTACTTTTCATCTTTTTAGTGATACCTGTTGGTATGGTGATCTATTATGCCTTTACAGATTATTACCTATTAACGCCTGAGGATAGAAAATTTGTAGGACTACAAAATTTTATGCGCTTAGCACAAGATCCAATCTTTATAAAAAGCTTCTTGAATACCTTGAAATTTGTAGTTTGGATTATTCCAGTGCAACTTGGTGCGGCTCTCGGGATGGCCTTAATTGTTAATAAGAAACGTAAAGGAAATATGTTCTTTAAGGTAGCATTTTTTGCTCCTGTTGTGATGTCTCTTGTCGTTATTTCTATCCTCTGGTTATACTTGTTAAATCCAAATAATGGTTTGCTCAATGCTCTACTGAATAAAATTGGTATTTCTTCACAACCATTCTTGACAAGTCCAAAACAAGCCATGTATGCTATTGTATTTGTTTCTGCATGGCAGGGTGCAGGTTATCAAATGTTGTTATTCCTTGGAGGAATGCAAAATATTCCACAAGATATTTATGAGGCGGCAGAGTTGGATGGATTTTCAAAATGGGCTCAATTTAGATATATCACGATGCCTTTATTGAAACCAACTGCCTTGTTTGTACTCTTGACAACATTGATTTCAGCATTTAAATTGATTGTACAACCAATGGTTATGACTCAAGGTGGTCCATTGAACTCAACAATCACTATGGTATATTACATTTATCAACAAGGTTTCACTGACCGTCTTGTTGGTTACTCAAGTTCGATTGCCTTAGTATTTACAACATTGATTGGTATGATTAGTCTTGTACAACGGCGAGTTTTGAAGGAGGATGATTAGGATGAAACGTTTAAAACCGACTACTATTTTAGAATATGTTTTATTAATTCTATTAGCAGGCCTCTTTCTATTTCCTATGATCTGGATGGTGGTTTCAGCAATGAAGCCAGAAGCAGATGTGTATAAGAATTTAACAAGTTGGAAAGCATTCTTACCTAGTTTTAATCCAGCTGATTGGTTTAAACCTTACCAAGAAGTTCTTGCCCGTTTTAGTATTCTAACATATCTAGGGAACAGTATTTTTTATGCAGGAACATTTGCACTTGGGTCTATTATAGTAAACGCCTTAGCGGGATTTGCATTTGCAAAAATTAATTTTACAGGTAAAAAAATTCTGTTTGGCTTTTTATTGGCATTGTTAATCATTCCGATGGAAACAGTGTTGATTCCTCAATTTACAATTATTAATTCACTTGGCTTAGTCAATAATCGTTTAGCGGTTATTATCCCTGGATTAGCTAGTGTCTTTAATATTTATCTTTTCCGAAACTTCTTTATTGCCATTCCAGAAGAAATTATCGAATCTGCAAAAATAGATGGTGCAAGTATCTTACGGATCTTTTTCAAGATTATGTTGCCTATGTCGAAACCGGCGGTTGCAACAGTTGGTGTTCTTTCCTTTATTTCTAGTTGGAATGATTATATCTGGCCGTTGATGGTTTTAACCGATTCGTCAAAATTTTCAATGCAGGTGGCGATTACAACCATTAATACAACTCAACCAGTTTATATCAATCAAGTAATGGCTGTTTTGACAATTTCTACGATTCCACTTATTCTAGTATATATCGTAGCACAAAAATATATTATTCAAGGTCTAGGTGGATCTGGTACAGGTATTAAGTAGGTGATCAGTATGAAGGAAAGCATTCGAAAAGCAAATCAGTATATCGATGAAAACAGGGTAAAGGTTAACCAGCAATATAGAGGAGCATTTCATTTGCTACCTCCAATCGGCTGGATGAACGATCCAAATGGCTTTGTTTATTTCCTTGGGGAATACCATTTGTTTTACCAATTCTATCCCTATGATAGTGTTTGGGGTCCCATGCATTGGGGGCATGCCAAATCAAAAGATCTTCTCCATTGGGAAGAACTGCCAGTAGCTTTAGCGCCAAGTGAAAGCTATGATAAGGATGGCTGCTTCTCGGGTAGTGCTATTGTGAAAGATGACAAGCTCTATTTGCTGTATACGGGTCATGTAGACGATGAGGAAAAGCGAGAAGAGACGCAGTGTCTTGCGGTGTCGACAGATGGCATTACCTTTGAAAAGTTGCCTACTAATCCAGTGATCCATGCTCAACATATTGAGGGGATCGCAGATATTGCAGATTTTCGTGATCCTAAAGTATTTGAATACCAAGGAAACTATTACGCTGTCGTTGCTTCTAAGACGCCAGATGACAGAGGTCAAATTCTCCTATTTGCATCAAGTAATCTAGTAGATTGGACCTTTACATCAGTTCTTTTAGAAGGTGAAAAAGGGCAAGGGATTATGTGGGAGTGTCCCGATTTCTTTCCTTTAGATGGCAAATGGGTCTTGATCCTGTCTCCCATTGAAATGGAAAGGCAGCAAGAAAAATACTGGAATTTAAATTCGACAGTTGCCTTTATCGGTGATATGAATTGGGAAACGGGGCACTTTCGTGTCGATTCCTATGATGAATTGGATGGTGGTTTGGATTTCTATGCCCCTCAAACTTGTCAAGGACCAAATGGCGAACGATACATGGTTGCCTGGATGCAAATGTGGCACCGGTCTATCCCCAGTCATGATTTAGCTCATGGGTGGGCAGGTAGTATGACTCTTCCAAGAAAATTGTCTCTGAAAGACGGACGATTGGTTCAGGAGTTACCTGAGTCAGTGAACGAACACTTTCTTGTAGAGCATGCGTCTGAAACCATTGTCCAGGGCAATCAGATCACGATCCCAGCTAGAGGGAAACAAACCCTGTTTGAGCTAGATGCCAAACCGGGTCGCTCCTTTATCCTTGGATATGGCGATGAAACCGATCCTGATAGTGTCTTGCAATTGGTTTACGACGCCTCTCAAAAACGCTTTAGCTTAAGTCGAGACCAATTTGGGCACCCCATTTCTGGAAAAGAAAATCCAGTATTTCAATCGAGATGGATTCAGTTAAATGCTGAAAAGGATCATCATTTTTCGATCATTCGCGATACCAACTCAATTGAAGTATTTGTGGATGGTAAAACTCTCTCGATGACCTTTTATGAAACGACTGAGAATCCCGTCTATACTCTCACAGCAGATGAAGGGGTCAATTGGGTCGTAAAAACCTATCAAAAATAGGATACAAAAGCCTCCTAAAGAAAAAAAGACAAGTCTTGTGACTTGTCTTTTTGTTTTAGGAGAGAATGGAAGCGAGGAGCCCTCCCAGAATGAGGATGATAGCCCCGCTCAGTCGGTTGGCCATTTGGGCGAAGGCGATCATTTCCATGCGATCAGATGCAGAGAGAACGGCGATATTTCCGGTTCCTCCCATAGAGTTAATGAAGGGAACTCCAAACACTTCTTAGCTCCTTTATTGAACGATTAGAGAAGTGTGAAAAATAAGGAAGCTGGTTTAAAAAAGACCAGTAGAAAGTGACTTGAATAAAATGAGGATTGTGGAGAAAGGAAATTCATGATTTCGCTTTGTCTGCCAGCCTTTTTTGGTGTTTTTTGGTATAATTAAACTTGATCATATTCTGCAGAAAGGAGTTCCTATGTCCAACTATTTATCCGTATCAAGTTTGACCAAATATTTGAAATTAAAATTTGATAAGGATCCCTATTTGGAAAGGGTTTATCTGACAGGGCAGGTCTCCAATTTCCGAAAACGCCCCAACCACCAGTATTTTTCATTAAAGGATGAAAAAGCGGTTATTCAGGCGACGGTCTGGGCTGGGGTTTATCGAAGCTTTGGTTTTGAGCTAGAAGAAGGCATGAAGATCAACGTCATCGGTCGCATTCAGCTCTATGAGCCAAGTGGGAGTTATTCCATTGTCATTGAAAAGGCTGAGCCAGATGGAGTAGGGGCCTTGGCCATCCAATTTGAGCAACTCAAGAAAAAGTTGACCGAAGAAGGGCTCTTTCAGGATCGGTGGAAGCAAGCTCTGCCACAATTTCCAAGAAAGATCGGGGTCATCACCAGTCAAAGTGGGGCCGTGATTCGCGATATTATCACAACGGTGAGCCGACGCTTCCCTGGTGTTGAGATTGTGCTCTACCCGACCAAGGTTCAGGGTGAAGGTGCATCTAGTGAGGTGGTTGCTAATATTCAAAGGGCTAACCAACGGGATGATTTGGATGTCTTGATTATCGGTCGTGGGGGTGGTTCAATTGAAGATCTCTGGGCCTTTAATGAAGAAGTAGTGGTGCGCGCCATTTTTGAATCGCGGATTCCGATTATCTCCAGTGTTGGGCATGAGACAGACACGACTCTAGCCGATTTTGTAGCAGACCGACGAGCCGCTACTCCGACAGCCGCTGCTGAATTGGCCACTCCAGTAACGAAGTTGGATCTCTTGTCCCATTTACAAAAGCAGGAAAATCGCATGGCAACAGCTATGTCCAATCGCTTGGCCTATAATCGTGAACGCTTGGCCAAATTAAGTCAATCGGTTATTTTTAGACAGCCTGAAAGACTCTATGATGGCTACCTACAAAAGATTGACCAGTTGCAATTGCGCTTGAAACAAGGAATGCGCGATGCTTATGGACAAGGGGCCAATCAGCTGCAAGGTCTGCGTCATCGCTTAGAAGCCACGTCTCCTTTGCATCGTATTGATCGCTACCAGGACCGCCTGCTCCAAGATAAGAGAATCTTAACCAACCGAATGGAACAAGTCCTTAAAGAGCAAAAGATCAAGGTGCAAGGCTTATCAGAAGCCCTCTTGATGCTGGATACTAGCCGGATTATTGCGCGTGGCTATGCCATGGTCAAGCAAGACGATCAGGTCTTGGATTCGGTTGCGAAAGTAAAAGAAGGGGACCCGCTGTCCCTCATCATGAGAGATGGCCAGTTAGAAGTAGAGGTAAAACATGTCGAAAGAAAAGAAATTTGAAGAAAATTTAGCAGATTTGGAAGCTATCGTCCAAAAATTGGAGAGTGGGGACGTGGCTCTTGAAGAAGCTATTACAGAATTCCAAAAAGGAATGAAATTGTCAAAAGAATTGCAAGAGACCTTGGATCAAGCAGAGAAAACCTTGGTCAAGGTCATGCAAGCAGATGGTACTGAAGCGGATCTAGCATGAGACAAGAAGAAAAACGAAATAGAGTAGAGCAAGCAGTTCGCTCTTTTTATGAGGAGAAAGCCGTTGCCCCCCATTTAGTGGAGTCGGTCCTGTATTCGATCCAGGCAGGTGGAAAACGGCTGCGCCCCTTGCTCCTTTTAGAATTGTTAGAGGCCTTTGGACTGGAATTGACGGAGGCTCACTTTCAAGTAGCAGGGGCTTTGGAGATGATCCATACAGGAAGCCTTATTCACGATGATCTGCCTGCTATGGACAATGACGATTACCGTCGGGGGCAATTGACCAACCACAAGAAATTTGGAGAAGACTTGGCGATTTTAGCAGGAGATGCGCTTTTTCTCGATCCCTTTGGGCTGATAGCTGCCAGTGCCCTTCCTGATGCGGTCAAGGTCTCCTTGATCCTCGAATTGTCAGATGCTTCCGGTAGTCGTGGAATGGTAGCTGGCCAAGTCCTTGATATGGAAGGGGAGCACAAACAGCTAACTCTAGCAGAGTTGCAGACTATCCATGCCAATAAGACAGGACGCCTCCTTGCCTATCCTTTCATCGCAGCCGGTTTGATTTTAGAGTTGCAAGCAGACATTGGTCGGCTCTTAGAAAAAATCGGGAAAAAATTAGGCCTGGCTTTTCAAGTGCGGGATGATATTTTGGATTTGGTCGCTGATTTTGAAGCTTTGGGGAAGACCCCTCAAAAGGACTTGGTAGCTGAAAAATCGACCTATCCAGCCCTGTTGGGATTGGAAGAATCAAAAGCTTTGCTGACAAGTGAATTAGACGCTTGCGAGGACTTGTTGGATCAGATTACAGCTGCTTGCGACTTTGATCCGCGAGCGATCAAGAAATTAATAGAAGGATTACGAATAGATGGCTAAGGAAAGAGTGGATGTATTAGCCTATAAACAAGGCCTATTTGATACCCGCGAACAAGCCAAAAGAGGGGTGATGGCAGGCCTTGTCGTTGCCGTTATCAATGGTGAGCGCTTTGATAAACCGGGTGAAAAAATTGATGAAGCAACCGAGTTGAAATTAAAAGGTGAAAAGCTCAAATATGTCAGCCGGGGCGGTCTTAAATTAGAAAAAGCCTTGAACCACTTCGGTTTATCTGTAGAGGGTAAAATTGCGATTGATATCGGGGCTTCTACAGGTGGCTTTACAGATGTCATGCTGCAAAATGGAGCCAGCCAGGTCTTTTCGGTGGATGTCGGGACCAATCAGTTGGCCTGGAAATTGCGCAATGATCCTCGGGTGGTCTCGATGGAGCAGTTCAATTTCCGCTATGCCGAGCCAGATGATTTTGAAGCGACACCGAGCTTTGCGAGTATCGATGTCAGCTTTATTTCCTTGGACTTAATTCTGCCAGCCCTTCACCGGATTTTGGCAGATAATGGACAAGTCGTGGCCTTGGTGAAACCTCAGTTTGAAGCAGGGCGCGAGCAGATCGGAAAAAATGGGATCATTAAGGATCCTAAGATTCATTTAGCGGTCCTTAAAAAGGTCGCTACATTTGCAGGAACGCATGGCTTTGCGGTAAAGGGAGTGGATTATTCCCCTATCCAAGGAGGTCATGGCAACATCGAATTTTTGATGTATCTAGAAAAAAAAGAAGAGAAAACAAAGCCAACTACAGAGCAGCTGGAGGCTGTTGTGGAGCTGGCACACAAGGAATTTAAACATGAAGAGTAAGAATATCAGATTAGAAAAAATTCGTCGCTTCATTCGCGATCATGAAGTGGGGACGCAAGAAGAGATCGTCGAACATTTGAAAGAAGAAGGCATCTCAGCAACCCAAGCGACGGTATCACGGGATATCAAAGAATTGGGCATCGTAAAACGTCCTCTCAAAGATATGACCTATGTCTATGAATTGCCACGTAAGCACCACCAAGGGATTGGGATGATTGAAAGCAATATCTTGTCTCATCGTCGCATGGGAGAATATGTCAATTTCACCATGGTTCCAGGGACGGCTCCTCTAGTCAAACGTCGCTTGCGGGAGATTTATAAGGAGCATATCTTTAGTATTGTTGCAGATGATGATACGATCTTGTTGATTGCTTATTCCGCACCAGAAGCAGAGAATATCCTCAAATCAATCTTTGGGTGGTAAGAGCCTATGCTATTAGAAATTTCGATTAAGAACTTTGCCATTATCGAAGAGATTTCCTTAAATTTTGAAAAGGGAATGACGGTACTGACAGGGGAAACAGGTGCAGGGAAATCCATCATTATCGATGCCATGAACATGATGCTGGGAAGCCGCGCAACGACGGATGTCATCCGACACGGAGCCCCAAAAGCGGAAATCGAAGGGCTCTTTACCGTTGAGAGCAATCGACACCTGACAGCTCTCTTTGAAGAGCAAGGACTAGAGTGGACCGATGAATTGATCATTCGCCGAGAGATCCTGCAAAATGGACGAAGTGTCAGCCGGATCAATGGACAAATGGTGAATTTGTCTGTCTTAAAGGCAGTCGGTCAACATTTGGTGGATATCCATGGCCAGCATGATCAGGAAGAACTCATGCGGCCCCAATTGCATATCGCCATGCTGGATGAATTTGGGGATGCAGCCTTTTTCCAAACCAAAGACGCTTATCGTCAGACTTTTGAAGACTACAAACGCCTGCGCAAACAAGTGGTGGAACTCCAGCGCAACCAGCAGGAAAACAAGGCTCGTATCGAGATGTTGGAGTTTCAAATTGCAGAGATTGAGGCAGCTGCCTTGGAAGTGGATGAGGACCTGCGTCTGGAGCAAGAACGCCAACGCCTGCTCAATCACAAGATGATTGCTGATACCCTAACCAATGCCTATACCATGCTGGATGCAGAAGAGTTTTCGAGCCTCTCCAATGTTCGCTCAGCCATGAATGATCTGGAAAGCATTGAAGAATATGATCCCAGCTACAAAGAGCTCTCAAGCCAGTTATCGGAAACCTTCTATGCCCTTGAGGATATTACCAAGCGCTTAGAAGATGTGGTCGATGGTCTGGAGTTTGATGGCAATCGCCTCATGCAGGTGGAATCTCGTTTGGATTTGATCCACTCCATCACGCGCAAGTATGGTGGCCAAGTCAAGGACGTATTGGAATACCTGGCGCAAATCACCAAAGAATATAGCCTTCTCACCGGAAGTGATCTCTCGTCTGAGGACTTGGAAAAAGAACTCAAACGTCTAGAAAAGAGTTTGGTCACCTTGGCTCAAGATTTGAGTGATCAACGGCATGACCTAGCTCAAGAATTGGAAAATGAAATCCAGCAAGAATTGGCAGATCTCTACATGGACAAGGCGCGTTTTCAAGTGCGTTTTAGCAAGGCTAAGTTTAATCGTGAGGGAAATGAAGCTGTCGAATTTTACATTTCGACCAACCCAGGTGAGGATTTTAAACCCCTTGTCAAGGTAGCATCCGGCGGAGAATTGTCACGCTTGATGTTGGCCATTAAGTCGGCTTTTTCTCGAAAAGAAGGAAAAACCAGTATTGTCTTTGACGAGGTGGATACAGGAGTCTCTGGGCGCGTGGCTCAAGCCATCGCAGCGAAAATTCACAAGATTGGTCAAAATGGCCAAGTGCTTGCCATTTCTCACCTGCCTCAAGTCATTGCTGCAGCAGATTATCAATTCTATATTGAGAAAATCAGCGATGAACACTCAACTGTATCTACTGTTCGTTTGCTCAATAGAGAAGAACGAATCGAAGAAATTGCCAAGATGCTGGCAGGAGAGGATCTAACGGAAGCTGCCCGTCAACAAGCAGAGCAACTTCTCAAGCGTTAAGAGAAAGAAGGTTTGAAACAATGTCAACATACTTTGTAGTCGGAGATATTCACGGAAAAGCACAAATGCTAGAAGAGCTCATGACAGAGTGGGATGGAAAAGCTCAATTGGTCTTTTTAGGGGATTTGATAGATCGAGGCGAAAATGGCAAACGATCAATTGAAATCGTAAAGGACTACGTAGACCATCACGGAGCGGTTTGCCTTTCCGGGAATCACGAGTACATGTTTTTAGCCTGGTTGGACAATCCAGAAGAGCGTTATGACCACTACCGAAGAAATGGTGGCGATACGACCATCAACTCTCTGTTAGGCCGGCCACTCGATGCTCCTGTAGATGGCATTGCGGATGCGCAAGCAGTAGAAAATGCCGTTCCTGACTTGGTGGCCTTCATCCGTCGTTTGCCTTTTGACTACGAGACAGAGACCTATTATTTTGTCCACGCTGGTGTGGATCTAACCCTTGAAAATTGGCGAGAAACCAGTGATTACCAAAAGGTCTGGATCCGAAAACCATTCCATGAAGCGGAGAATCATACAGACAAATGGATCGTCTTTGGCCATACACCAGTCTATGGACTGCTCAATGAGCCAGTCGGCACCGAAAATCTTTGGATTTCAGATCAGAAGATGGGTGTCGATGGGGGCGCTGTCTTTGGTGGAGTCCTCCATGGATTGCTCTTGGATGATCAAGGCATTGTCCATGACCATGTCCTTCATAATACAGGTTTTTCTGCCGCAGACGACTGAGGAAGCAGGAATGGATATCTTTCACTGCAAAACCCCGTGTTTTTTGATATAATGAAAGCAGAACATTCTTAGGAAGAGTATAGAAATATATGGCAAATATTAAAATAGTTACAGACTCATCTATTACAATTGAGCCTGAAGTGGTTGAAGAATATGGCATCACCATTGTGCCACTTTCTGTTATGGTGGATGGAGTCCTTTATTCCGACAGTGAGTTGGGTGAGGGTGACTTCTTGCGCTTAATGCAGTCTAGCAAAAATCTTCCAAAGACCAGCCAACCACCCGTTGGAGTCTTTGCGGAAATTTATGAAAAACTAGCAGCAGACGGAGCTCATATCGTTTCAATTCATATGTCTCATGCCTTGTCAGGAACCGTAGAGGCGGCTCGCCAAGGGGCAACCTTGTCAGGGGCAGATGTGACCGTGATTGATAGTTGCTTTACAGACCAAGCTATGAAGTTCCAAGTGGTTGAGGCAGCTAAGTTGGCTAAAGAAGGAGCAGATCTAGACACCGTTTTAGCTCGTATTGAAGAAGTCAAAGAAAAGACAGAGTTGTATATCGGCGTATCTACCTTGGAAAATCTAGTTAAAGGTGGTCGGATTGGCCGTGTTACCGGACTTTTGAGCTCGCTTCTTAACATCCGTGTGGTGATGGAAATGAAGGACCATCAGTTGGAACCAATCGTCAAGGGCCGTGGAAACAAGACCTTTAAGAAATGGTTGGATGAATTGGTAGAGAAACTTTCCCATAGTAAGGTGGCTGAGATCGGTATTTCTTACGCAGGGACACCAGAATGGGCCAATGAAATGAAGGCTCAGTTGCAATCGCTCGTTGAAAAAGCAATCCCTGTTCTCGAAACTGGATCGATTATTCAAACTCATACAGGTGAGAATGCATTTGCAGTTTTGGTGCGCTACGAATAAGCTGAATAAATGTTTGAAAAAACAGGTTTAGTACTTGACCTAAAGGCTTTTTTTAGATATTATAGTACTGTTAAGGCGTAAAGCCTAAAAAAATTTGGAGGATTTGTTAAATGGCTAACAAACAAGATTTGATCGCAAAAGTGGCAGAAGCTACAGAATTGACTAAAAAAGATTCAGCAGCAGCTGTTGACGCTGTATTCGCAGCAGTTTCAGAATACCTTTCAAAAGGTGAAAAAGTTCAATTGATCGGTTTCGGTAACTTCGAAGTTCGTGAACGTGCAGCTCGTAAAGGTCGCAACCCACAAACTGGTAAAGAAATCAAAATCGCAGCTTCTAAAGTTCCAGCATTCAAAGCTGGTAAAGCTCTTAAAGAAGCAGTTAAATAATTGCATTTTGAAAAGCCATCCTAGATTTCTAGGGTGGTTTTTTTGTTGGACAGCTCTATAGGATAAGGGTATAATAGGAAAAAAGAAAGAGAGAAAAGACCATGCGATTCATTTTAGGACTCTTTGCCTTGTTGTTTATCCGACCTATTTTGTATCTACTGAAAGGGCTGTGGTTCGTTGTGGAATTTTGCTTTATGATCCTCGTGGTCAAAATGATCCTAGGAACCGTGCGCTGGATGACCAGTTGGATCTGCTGAGAGTAGATGAATCTATTTCAGGCTAGTGAATCAATGTCCCCTGGACATAAACTCGCTTTTCGGTTTTCAGGCTCATGAAAAAAATGTCCCCCGGACATTTTTTTTAATTAAAAGCATTCTAAATAGTGATTTATTTTGAAACATGATATAATAAGGATAACGAATCGATTAAATCATATTGGAAAGGGGGAATCATAGTGAACGCATTGCATCGTCATGAACAAGAGCGCGTGGAAGAAGTCTTGCAAAATTTGCGTGCTAAGGGCATTCGGATTACTGATACCCGCAGAGCAGTTCTTTCCTATTTAGTGGCGAGTCATGAACATCCAAGCGCTGAGAAGATCTATCGCGATTTATTGCCTCAGTTTCCAAGCATGAGTTTAGCAACTGTCTACAACAATATCAAGGTTTTGATTGATGAGGGTGTCGTTTCTGAGATTAAGGTTCGCAATGATACCACGACCTATTTTGATTTCATGGGGCATGACCATTTGAATGTGGTGTGTGAAAAATGTGGCCGTATCGCAGATGTGGACATCGAAGTACCAGATCTTCGCGAAGAAGTAGCGAGTCAAAGTGGTTACCAGATCACCAAGACCCAGATGACCGTCTATGGCATTTGCCCTGACTGTCAAAAACAATGATAAAGACATTCCATTAGAGCCGTCAGGCTCTTTTTTGTGAGAAATTGCACTTTTCTATGGTCGCCACTAGATTTTTTACTGAAAATCTAGTAGAATAAAATAGATAAACGGGGGAAACCTCGGAGAATAAAAAGGAGATCCATCTAATGGTAAAATTGGTTTTTGCTCGCCACGGTGAGTCTGAATGGAACAAAGCTAACCTTTTCACTGGTTGGGCTGATGTTGATTTGTCTGAAAAAGGTACACAACAAGCGATCGACGCTGGTAAATTGATCAAAGAAGCTGGTATCGAATTTGACCAAGCTTATACTTCAGTATTGAAACGTGCGATCAAAACTACTAACTTGGCTCTTGAAGCTTCTGACCAATTGTGGGTTCCAGTTGAAAAATCATGGCGTTTGAACGAACGTCACTACGGTGGTTTGACTGGTAAAAACAAAGCAGAAGCTGCTGAACAATTTGGTGATGAACAAGTTCACATTTGGCGTCGTTCTTACGATGTATTGCCTCCTGCAATGGACCGTGATGATGAACACTCAGCACACACTGACCGTCGTTATGCTTCACTTGACGATTCAGTAATTCCAGATGCTGAAAACTTGAAAGTTACTTTGGAACGTGCCCTTCCATTCTGGGAAGATAAAATCGCTCCAGCTCTTAAAGACGGTAAAAACGTATTCGTAGGAGCACACGGTAACTCAATCCGTGCCCTTGTTAAACACATCAAACAATTGTCAGACGACGAAATCATGGATGTGGAAATCCCTAACTTCCCACCATTGGTATTCGAATTTGACGAAAAATTGAACGTTGTAAAAGAATACTATCTTGGTAAGTAAGATAGCGTGATTCGTTATCAATCATAGAAAGCTGACTTCGGTCAGCTTTTTTGCTTGTCTTCCTTAGATCCTAGCTGGTTTTGGGTTTTCAGGGACTCCTAAAAATGATATAATGAAGTGTTATTACATAAGGTTTCATTAGCCTTGAAAGGAAAAGAAAATGACAAAATCATTCTACATCACAACCCCTATCTATTACCCATCTGGTAAATTGCATATTGGTTCAGCTTATACAACTATTGCCTGTGACGTCTTGGCGCGTTACAAACGCATGATGAACTACGATGTCTTCTACCTGACTGGTCTCGATGAGCATGGTCAAAAGATCCAGCAAAAAGCAGAAGAAGCTGGAATTACGCCACAAGCTTATGTAGATGGGATGGCAGTTGGAGTGAAAGAACTCTGGCAATTACTCGATATCTCATATGATAAATTCATCCGTACGACAGACGATTACCATGAAAAAGTGGTGGCTCAGGTCTTTGAACGTTTGCTGGCGCAAGACGATATCTACCTGGGTGAATACTCTGGTTGGTATTCAGTCTCTGATGAAGAGTTCTTTACAGAAAGCCAATTGGCTGAGGTCTTCCGTGATGAGAATGGCAAGGTTATCGGTGGGGTAGCCCCATCAGGCCACGAAGTAGAATGGGTTTCTGAAGAATCTTACTTCCTTCGCCTCAGCAAATACCAAGACCGTTTGGTGGAATTTTTCAAATCACAACCTGATTTCATCACGCCAGATGGCCGTCTCAATGAAATGTTGAAAAACTTCATCGAGCCAGGTTTGGAAGACTTGGCGGTATCTCGGACCACCTTTACCTGGGGAGTTCCAGTTCCATCTAATCCAAAACACGTGGTCTATGTATGGATCGATGCCCTTCTTAACTATGTGACCGCTCTTGGTTACGGTCAAGAAGATCATGAAAACTTTGACAAATTCTGGAACGGAACCGTCTTCCACATGGTTGGAAAAGACATCCTTCGTTTCCACTCTATCTACTGGCCGATCCTTCTCATGATGTTGGATATCAAATTGCCAGAACGTTTGATTGCCCACGGATGGTTTGTCATGAAAGACGGCAAGATGTCCAAGTCTAAAGGGAATGTCATCTACCCAGAAATGTTGGTGGAACGCTTCGGCTTGGATCCACTTCGTTACTACCTCATGCGCAGTTTGCCAGTTGGTTCAGATGGGACTTTCACACCAGAAGACTACGTGGCTCGCATCAACTATGAATTAGCCAATGACCTTGGAAACCTCCTCAACCGGACGGTGGCCATGATCAACAAATACTTTGGTGGTCAAGTTCCGACTTATGTCGAAAATGTCACTGCATTTGATGCAGATTTGGCTAAGGTGGTCGAAGAAAGTATTGCAGAGTACCACAAGCGAATGAATGCGGTTGATTACCCACGCGCTTTGGAGGCGGTATGGAATATTATCTCTCGGACTAACAAATACATCGATGAGACAGCGCCTTGGGTCCTCGCTAAAGAAGATGGCGACAAGGAACAATTGGCAGCGGTCATGGCTCACTTGGCAGCCAGCCTCCGTGTTGTGGCTCACTTGATCCAACCATTTATGATGAACACCTCAAATGCCATCATGGAACAACTTGGCTTGGGCTTAGACTTTGATCTTGAAAACTTGACCTTAGCAGGATTCCCTGAAAATGTCACAGTAGTTGCCAAAGGAACTCCAATTTTCCCACGTCTGGACATGGATGAAGAAATTGCCTACATCCAATCTCAAATGACTGCTGGTAAACCACAAGAAAAAGAATGGATTCCAGAAGAAGTGGAACTCAAGTCTGAAAAAGATGAGATCAAATTTGAAGACTTTGACAAGGTTGAAATCCGTGTAGCAGAAGTCAAAGAAGTGGAACGTGTCGAAGGATCAGACAAATTGCTTCGCTTCCGCCTAGATGCAGGAGATGGCGAAGACCGTCAAATCCTCTCTGGTATCGCGAAATTCTATCCGAATGAACAAGAATTGGTCGGCAAGAAACTTCAAATCGTGGCCAACCTCAAACCACGTAAGATGATGAAGAAATATGTCAGCCAAGGCATGATTCTTTCCGCAGAACACGGGGATCAATTAACAGTCTTAACAGTTGATCCATCTGTTCCAAATGGAAGCATTATTGGTTAAACATATATAAAAAAGCACTCCTGCGGGAGTGCTTTTGTAGTATTGATATAGTTCCCATCATTGAATTTTACAAGGATAGAAGATGAGTCCTATTAGTAATGAATATTAATGGAGACTTCCGCAGTGAGAAAAGAGAGAGTGGGACAGAAATCGGTAATTCGTTAGAATTCGATTTCGTCGTCCCACCTCCGCACAGTTGAGTAGGGCTGTAAAAGCTGATGAAATCAGCGTAGTAGAGCCCACTCAACCACTGCGTCTTGCTCGACAATCCAAAGACAATTGAGAGGCTAGGACTTTTGTCCCAGCCTCTCTCGGAAGATTTGAGCCCACTGGCTCAATTCTTAGGTATGGAATCCCAAAGGGATTCGCTACCGTCCGTCCTCACCTAAGGAAGATCTCCAATTATATTTTTAAATACATTTCCTATTCATCAGGCCGGTATTCCAAGATATCTCCTGGCTGGCAGTCGAGTTCTTTGCAGATGGCTTCAAGGGTGGTGAAGCGGATGGCTTTGGCCTTGCCGGTTTTGAGAATGGAGAGGTTGGCAGTCGTGATGCCGATTTTGTCGGCTAGCTCATTGGATTTCATTTTTCGCTTGGCCAGCATGACATCTAGATTGACGATAATCATGGCACCCTCCTTAAATGGTTAGCTCATTTTCTTCAGCGATCTCAATTCCTCTCTCTAAAATCTTGCCAGAGACCCAGACGATTGGAACGGCAAGGAGAAGCCCTGTGTTAAAGGTAAATTGGAAAGTGAAGGGAAGGAGATAAGCATTTCCACTGGTTTCAAGTGTGCCAGACATAAAGGACAAGACCAAGAGAATCTTCCAAGCTCGGTTGCAAAGATTAATGTTGGAGTGAGAAAAGATCTTTTCTTGGTAGAGATTTTGGAGGAAGCTGCGAATGGTGAGGAGAAGGTAAATATAGATAGCGCTTGAGGCTAGTGGGAAGAGCAGCTGCCAGAGAGGTTGTGGATGTTGGGGAAAGAGCTGGATGCCATTCGCATCAAAGGACAAGCGACCTGATTGAATGAGATCTTTGAAAAGACCCATGCGGGAAAGCAGATGGACGACTAATGCAGCTACAGTCATAAAGCCACAGAAGTAAATGAAAGCCGTCAAGACTTCAATGACATTTTTTAAGGTTTTTGAGTTTTTCATCGCAAGCCTCCTTGAAGTTTATTTATTTTTCACTTATAGTATACTCCTTATAAAAAATAAGTCAATAAAAATATATCGAAAAACGATAAAAAAATTCTTTTTTACGATGATTTTAAAAATATTTTACAAAAAGTATATATTTTTAAATAAAAAGTATATACTTTTTAAAATTTCTGTGTTATAATGAATTCATAAAAGAAAACAATTAATTCATTCAAGGAGGCAAATCTAATGAAAAAAGGTTTGTTAGGATTAGGAGCTGCAACTCTTGCAACTCTATTATTAGTGGGATGCTCAAATGGAGAGTCTAAGGATAGCGGGAAAGAAACCATTACTTTCATCAACCATCGGACAGACTGGGAAACAAATGGAAAATGGGATGAATACATTAAACAATTTAATGAAAAAAATCCTGATATCAAAATTGAGGTCCAAACGATCACAGACTATGCGGGTCAAGTTAAAACTCGTATGAATAGTGATGATTATGGGGATATCCTAATGATTCCATCTGACATTAAACCTCAAGATTATAAGAACTTCTTTGAACCACTTGGTAAAAAAGATGAACTTTCTAAAAAATACCTTGGGATGAATGATCGCTCCTATGACGGTATCAGTTATGGTATTCCAAGTCAAATGAATGCGACTGGTTTGGTCGTAAACATGAAAGTCTTCAAAGATGCAGGTGTAAAAGAATTTCCAAAAACTCCTGAAGACTTTGTAAAAGCACTGAAAAAAGTTAAAGAGCATAATTCAGAAGTAACACCATTGTATACCAACTATGCAGCTGGATGGACATTAACCAACTGGGACTTTGTAAAAGCTGGTGCTGCAGGTGATGCAGACTTCACAAACAAATTGACGACAGACAAAGCTCCGTTTGAAGATGGTAAAGTCATGAACACCATCTATAACACCTTGTATACTG
This sequence comes from Streptococcus parasanguinis, assembly GCF_015557775.1. Classification (GTDB taxonomy): domain Bacteria; phylum Bacillota; class Bacilli; order Lactobacillales; family Streptococcaceae; genus Streptococcus; species Streptococcus parasanguinis_AA. Next base: position 83,841 of record NZ_JADNOY010000001.1, read on the forward strand.
TCAGCAAAGAAAAATTGATTGAAGCTGATCCGACAACTTCAGATTGGGAACAATCAAAAGTTGATCTTGCAAACGGTAAGATTGGGGTTATGGTTTTAGGTAGCTGGGCAATTCCACAGGTACAGCAAGCCAATCCTGATAATGCAAAAGATATCCAATATATGGCCTTCCCTATGACGGCTCCTGATGGCAAACAATACATGACAGTTACAGGAGATTACAACTATGGTATTAATAAGCATAGTAAACACAAAGAAGCAGCTCGTAAATTCTTGGATTGGTTGGTGAATGAATCTGACTACGCTAAGGACAATGGTGGTCTCCCAACTGTGAAAGGTGCGGATTATCCAGCATCATTGAAAGCAAGTCAAAAAGCTGGTGTTCAATTGCTTGAAGAAAATCCAGCTCCAGCAGGAAAAGAATCCTTGTTTAGTGATATCAATGATGAATCACAATTAGGTATTGGTTCTACAGATAAAGAAAAACAACGTATCATCGATGCTGCTATTGGAAACTCAAAAGAAAGCTTTGATGATATTATGAAAGACTTTAACAAACGCTGGTCAGAAGCGATTGAAAAGGTTTCACAAAAATAGGATGATCACCAGCTGGCAGAGAAAGACGAAATAAGAGTTTGACCCTGTCAGCTTTTGATTTGGAGGAAGAATATGTTTAAAAGTACATCAAAAAGAGATCGAGAAAAACGGTTGATTATCTTTGCCTTTACGATTATTCCAGTCGCATTGATTTTGACGTTTTCTTACTACCCTCTCTTCAAAATGTTCCAATATAGCTTGCAAGATTGGAACGGCTATAGCACAAATGCTAAGTATGTTGGTTTTGAAAACTATAAAACGGTTTTAACCAATCCAAATTACTTTACTGTATTTAAAACCAGTTTGTATTACTTCATTGCAACCTTTTTCCAATTAGCAGTAGCTCTATTGTTCGCGACCATTCTTTCTTTCAAAGTGAAATTTGCGAATTTGTGGAAAGGAATTCTTTTCTTCCCTTATCTACTAAATGGGGTAGCTATTGGTTTCATTTTCCTTTATTTCTTTAAAGGAAACGGAACCTTGGATACAGTGTTGAAAGCTATCGGATTGGGAGATCAAATCCATCTCTGGCTTGGTGATCGTTCGATCAACAATATTTCTCTAGCCTTTACCTCTGTATGGCGCTATACTGGATTTAACTTCTTGGTCTTCTTAGGAGCGATTCAATCTATCAATCCAGAAGTTTATGAGGCGGCAGAGATTGATGGTGCAAACCGTTGGGATCAGTTCCGTTATATCATTGTCCCTAGTATCCGCAATATCATTTTCTTAAATATTATTTTGGGTGTCAGCGGATCATTAAGCGTATTTGATATCCCTTATATCATGACTGGTGGATCAAATGGAACAACGACCTTTGTGATTCAAACCATTGATACGGCCTTCAAATACAATAAAGTGGGACTGGCATCTGCAATGGCAATTATTCTCCTTGTGATTGTGATTGTTGTCTCGCTCGTTCAAAAAATGGCAACGAATGAAAGGAAGTAAGGAATGAAACAGAAAGTCTCGATAGGGAAGGTCCTTCAATATGTGATTTTGGTGGCAGGAGCCATTGTGGCCCTTCTTCCAATCCTAGTGGTCTTTATTGGATCTTTTAAAACAAACAAAGAATTCCTAAGCAGTGGAGTTTTGGATTTGCCAAAATCATTTGATTTTTCAAATTACAAAACAGCCTTTGTGAATGGCCAAATGCTCTTAGGATTTAAAAACACCTTGTTTATCTTTGTGGTGAGTATGGTTGGGAAATTGACCCTCGCTTCTATGTTTGCTTATGCGATGAGTCGATTTGAGTTCAAGTTGAAAAAACCCATTTTGATGCTCTTTGTTTTGGCTATGTTGATTCCAGGGATCACCAGCCAGGTAGCAACCTTCCAAATCATTAATGGTCTTGGACTATTTAACAAAATCTGGTCAGTTATCCTCTTGAACTTGGGAACAGATGTCATTTCTGTTTATGTATTCTTACAATACTTGGATGAGATTCCTGTTTCCCTTGATGAATCGGCATTTTTAGATGGTGCTAGCTACTTTGGAATCTTCTGGAGAATTATTCTTCCAAACTTAAAAGCACCAATCGTAACCATGTTAATTATCAGTGGAGTCGGTGTCTACAATGACTTCTATAGCCCCTTCTTGTACATGCCAGACCGCAAATTAAAAGTTATTTCAACAGCCTTGTTTGCCTTCAAGGGGCCTTATGGGACAAACTGGCCAGTCATCTTGGCAGGGGTTGTGATTGTCATCCTTCCAATTTTAATCGTCTTCTTATCCCTTCAGAAATATATTTACAATGGGGTTTCTGGGGCTGTTAAGTAGGAGAAACTTCATCTTAGAAAAGGAAATCAAGTATGGTGGAAAAAAGATCCAAACTAAAACAATTGATTGAAAAAATCTATTATGTTGGTAAATTATCTGTTTTGTTTTGGGTTAGTCTCTTTCGAAAGGGATTGGTCTATGCGTGGGTTGCTACCATTCAAAACTGTTTAGAATGCGCCCAAGAACGGTACATAGAAGACGAATCTATCTGGAAATGGTCAGGGAAAAAAAGAGAACAAACCCTTATTACCTATATGATTTCCTTTCTAATGACCCTGACATTTTTCGGAATTTTTGCATCGTGGATGTCCATGATGCGACAAGTAAGCGAGCTTGCGATTACGGCCTTTGTCTTCTCGAGCATCCTTTGGTGTATTCTCTTCTTATTTGCGACTGCTTTGGCCTTAGGCAAGGGAGGAAAAGAAGAGACTAACTTCTCGCTCTTTCGAAAAGATCCCTTGTTTGCTATTACCTTGTTTCTAGGCTTGTGTGCAGGCATTTGGTTTTCACTCACAAAAAATATTATTGGTTGGTTTTTATTTCCAGGTTTGTATTTTTACCTTGTCATCTTGGTGAAAAAGATGAAGGTGCAGTAAGATGATTTTTATTCAGGAAGAACAACAGGTTTTTCATCTTCAAAATAAGTATTTTAGCTATATCTTTCGTGTGATGGAAGAAACAGGGATTTTAGAACAACTCTATGTTGGAAGTCCCATTCCAGAATTGGAAGATTACGAACTCTTTATTGAGCGGGAGATTCGTCCGGGCAATAATTTAGTCGAAGGTAGTCTCTTGACCTCTCTTGAAACCATTAAGCAGGAAATGCCTGTTTTTGGAACAACTGATTTTCGCTATCCAGCGATCGATTTGGAAAGTGAAGCGGGTGACCATGTTTTCCAATTCACCTATCAAGGCTATAGCATAAGGGATGGAAAAGAAGTGTTAGAGGGGCTTCCAGGAAGCTTTGCAGATGCGCCGGATGCCCAGGTATTAACCATCCATCTCAAGGATCGTTATGAAGAACTTTATCTAGACCTTCGCTATACCGTCTTCCAAGATTTGGCTGTCTTGACGCGGCAACAACAAATCAGAAATCAGAGTGGACAAAACTTTAACCTTCATCAATTGGCCTCATTGAGCCTCGATCTTTCAAATGAAAACTATGAATGGCTTCATTTAGACGGAGCATGGGCAAAAGAAGCCCACTTGAAACGGGATAAGATTCACACAGGCGTTCAACAGATCTCAAGTACTCGAGGAGCAAGTAGTCACATGCACAATCCGTTTTTAGCGGTCTGTGAGCCGACGACAACAGAAACACGCGGTCAAGCTTTTGGTTTCTGTCTCCTGTATAGTGGGAATTTCCTTGCTCAAATCGAACGAGATAATTTTGATGTTTTACGGATTCAACTGGGGATCAATCCCTTCCAATTCAAATGGAAGTTGGAGGATGGTGAAAGCTTTGACAGCCCAGAAGCAGTGATGGTCTATCGTCAAGACGGACTAAATGCAATGAGTCAGACCTTCCATCAGTTCTTCCAGAAACACCTTGTTCGTAGTAGCTGGCGAGATACAAAACGCCCAGTTTTATTGAATAATTGGGAAGCAACTTATTTTGACTTTGATGAAGAAAAGTTGCTAGAAATTGCGAGGGAAGCAAAAAATTTAGGGGTGGAACTCTTAGTACTGGATGATGGCTGGTTCGGTGACCGAAATCGAGACGAAGGTTCATTGGGGAACTGGGTGGTCAACCGTAAAAAACTTCCTGGAGGGCTCGAGAAACTTTCGAAAACCCTGCATGATGAAGGACTCTTATTTGGACTGTGGTTTGAGCCAGAAATGGTTTCAAAAGATACTCCATTGTATCAAGAACACCCGGAATGGATCATTGGGCAAGGTCAGAAAAATATTTCGCATGGACGCAATCAGTATATCCTCGACTTTGGGAATCCTCAAGTAGTGGAAGAAATCTTTGGACAAATGGATCAGATTCTTTCTCAAGTGGAAATTGATTACATAAAGTTGGATATGAATCGCTATATTTCAGAAGCCTTCTCCAATCATTTACCAGCTGATCGACAAGGTGAGGTCTGTCACCGTTATATTTTAGGGGTCTATCGCTTGTATGAAAAGCTGATTCAAAAATACCCTCACATCTTAATTGAATCCTGTGCGGGGGGAGGGGCTCGTTTCGATGGAGGTATGTTGTATTATAGTCCACAAATTTGGGCTAGTGATGATACGGATGCTATCGAACGTATTCAAATCCAATCGGGTCTGTCGATGATTTATCCAATTGCCTCTATGGGATCACATGTTTCAGCTGTACCGAATCACCAAGTGGCTCGGATTACGAGTTTGGAGATGCGTAAGAATGTAGCACTGTTTGGTAGCTTTGGCTATGAATTGGACCCAACCAAGCTGGAACCTGAAGAAAAAGAACAAATCAAACTAGATATTAAAGAATACCAATCTTATCAAAACTTAATCTATACAGGAAACTTCTACCGTTTAGAAACAGGAGATTCTAATCGTAAGGCCTGGATGGTGGTTAGTCAAGACCAAAAAGAAGCCCTGGTTGCCCATTATCAAATTTTGGCAGAACCAAATCCCAATTACAAACGTTTGAAATTGCAAGGTTTGCTTGCGGATGGAAAATATCATGTCAGTGAGAAGAGAGTGGATCAAGTACGGACAGGCGCTGATTTAGAAGCGATTGGACTATTGTTGAACCAAAATTATATTGGACGTCAAAATGACTTCTGGTCGCGAGAAATGCCTGGTGATTTTCATTCACGTTTATTTTATCTAAAGATGATAGAATAAGGAAGATCTAGAATAATAAAGAGAGTTGAGTGAGACAATGGAAAAATATAAAGTCATTGCAAATGCAGTTCGAAAGAAAATTATTGAAGGGGAGTATTTGCCTGATCAAAAACTCCCTTCAGAAAAAGAAATGGGTGAGACCTTTCAAGCGAGTAAACTGACCATAAAAAAAGCAATTGATATCCTTGTCTCAGAAGGTTTAATTGTCAAACGTCGTGGATCGGGGACTTTTGTTAAATCACTCTCCATTGAAGAAATGGAACGCTTGATTGTAGATAACCAAATGCGTGGAACCTCTGCCTTTCATCCGGATAAGGAGGTTACCAGTAAAATTCTTCAATATGAAATTGTTCCGGCTACAGAAAAGGTGGCTAGTAAGTTGAATATTCCTATGGACACGCAAGTGTATGAAATTTATCGTGTCCGTTTGGTGAATAAGCAACCAACCGTTATTGAAAAAACCTTTATGCCAGTGTCTATTATTCCTGGATTGAGGAAAACAGATTTGGAAGGCTCCATTTATACGTATATCGAAGATAAATTAGGGTTGTACATTGAAAGTGGGCACCGAACGATTTCTGTACGAAAAGCAAATGACATTGAAGTAGAAGAATTGCAACTGGAGACAGGGGATCCTGTTGGAGTAGCAGAACAGATCGGCTTTTTAAGTAATGGTGCTCCGTTTGAGTATTCAATCAGTGTACACCGCTACGATCAGTTCTCTGTAGAAATGATGGTCAAGCATTAAGAGGAGTGAATCATGGGAATTTTAGCATTTGATATTGGAGGGACAGCTGTCAAATATGCTCTCTATGAGGAGCAGGGGTTAAAAGAAACTTCTTCTTTTCAAACTCCAAAAAACTGGGAAGAAATGAAAGCCAATCTCTATCGGGTCTTTGAAAGTTATGCTGGTAGGTCGATTGAAGGAGTTGCATTTTCAAGTCCCGGAACAGTGGATGCTGTTCTTGGAGAAATCCGAGGGAAAAGCGCTGTTCCTTATCTTCATAATTTTCCTATTCTCAAGGAATTAGAGGACTTGTTTTCTCTTCCCGTATCGATTGAGAATGATGCCAACTGTGCAGCCCTAGCAGAAGTAGAATTTGGCGAGGCAAAAGAGAGTACCAATGCAGCCTTCTTCATCATTGGGTCTGGGATTGGTGGGGCTATCGTGATCAATCGTGAGCTCTATAAAGGAAGCTCCCTCTTCGCAGGGGAATTTGGTTATATGCTTCAAACCGCCAAGGATTCCTTGAGCATGCTGGCTAGCCCAGTGAATGTAGCTGGAACCTATTCAAAAGCAGTAGGCCTTTCACCTTCTATATCAGGAAAAGAACTGTTTGAAAGAGCAGAAAAAGGAGAAGCAGGAGCGATCGAAGCGGTCTGCCACTTGTATGATGAGTTGGCACGTGGCATTTACAACATTTTGTTTGTTTTCAATCCAGATGTGGTGGTCATTGGAGGAGGCATCTCAGTGAGACCAGACCTTTTGGAGAAAGTGGATTCACGTGTGAAGGGGCTATTAGAAGAAAATGGCATAACCGATCTCCCTTATGAGATCAAGATCTGTCGTTTCCATAATGATGCCAATCTCTTAGGAGCTGTTGCGAATTTTAAAAAGAGGGCCTAAAATGAAGATCTTAGAAACAGATCGCCTCGTTTTTTTCGGTGATAGTATTACAGAATGGGGACGAGACCGGAGTCAAGCCTCTGATTTGGGAACAGGGTTTGTCCACTATGTGGGAGAAGCTTTGAAAAAGAAAGTTCCCAACTTGGCTATCTATAACCGGGGCATTGGTGGAGACCATCTTCAAGACTTGCTGAATCGATTGGAGGACTGTACCAGCCTCCACCCCACCAAAGTGGTTTTGCTGATTGGCATCAATGATGTTTGGCATCAGGTAGGGCGGCCAGATTTTGGAAGTCGCGAAATCAATGCAGTATTCGAGTCGAACTACCGGATTTTGTTACAAAAATTGCAGGAGGCGGGTGTCGAAGACATTCTATTGTTGGAACCGTTTGTATTACCATTTCCAGAGGATCGGCTTACTTGGAGAGTTGATTTGGATCAAAAAAGGCAGGTTGTAAAAAAGATGGCCCAGGAATTCAAGTTTGAATGGGTGGCACTGGATCATCTGCTAAATGAAGAAGCTAAATGTGTTGGAGCCCAAGCGTTGACAGGAGAAGATGGCGTGCATCCAACTCCTTTAGGAGCTCGCATCATCGCCAATCAAGTACTTTCCTATCTTGAGGTGATGGTATGATTAATCAAGAATTAGCTTATGAGCAGTGGGGTTCTTATCGGAGCCCTCATCAAAAACCAGCCGATTTTGAGGCATTTTGGCAAAAGGCTAAGCAAGAAGTTGAAAATCTTGGTTTAGCCTTTCAATTAACTCCCTACCCTTTTCCTTCGAAACTAGTGGAAGCCTTCGAATTGCGCTTCCAAGGAGTAGGAAAAGCTGAGATTTATTGTCAATATCTGCGTCCTAAAAATAGTAAGGATAAAAAACTTCCAGCCCTTCTTCAGTTTCATGGTTACCATGTGAGTAGTGGTGATTGGAGTGACAAGGTAGCATTAGCTGCTGAAGGAATCGCAGTAATTGCGTTAGATGTTAGAGGTCAAGGCGGAAAGTCACAGGACCGTTTGGTCACAACGGGTGGAACTTTAAAAGGCCATGTGATCCGTGGTGTGGAGGATGGCCCAAACAATCTGTATTACAAAAAGGTGTATCAGGATCTTTACCAGCTGACGCGCGTCTTACAGCAAATGGAAGAGATTGACCCACAGGAGATCATGACCTATGGAGTTTCACAAGGAGGGGCTCTAGCATTAGTGACCGCTGCTCTAAGCCCATCCATCAAGAAAGCCTTTGTTCAGTATCCGTTTTTAAGCGACTTTCGAAAAGCCTATCAATTGGATCAAGGACAATCGGCCTATGAGGAATTAGCTTATTGGTTTCGATTCCGGGATCCATTACACAAAAACGAGAAAAAATTTTTTGAAACATTAGACTATATTGATATAAAGAATTTTGCGTCATGGATTCGGGCTGACGTATTTTGGGGAATGGGATTGGAAGATCGCATCTGTCATCCCAAATTACAATTTGCAGTATGGAACGAGTTGCAAACGAAGAAAGAATTAAGCTGTTACCCAGAGTATGGTCACGAATACCTACCAGGATTCAGCGATGAAATGAGAAAGAGAATCATAGAATAATAAGGAGATAATGGTGATGAAACAATTTCCAGAAAATTTTTGGTGGGGGGCTGCTACATCAGGACCTCAAAGTGAAGGACGATTTGATAAAAAACATAGCAATATGTTTGACCATTGGTATGACATTGAACCCGAAGCCTTTTATAACTACGTAGGACCGGATACAGCATCCAACTTTTATAATAGCTACGAAGATGACATTGCTAAAATGAAAGAAGTTGGTTTAAACAGTTTACGAACTTCGATTCAATGGACACGACTCATTGATGATTTGGAAACCAATACGGTTGATCCTAAAGGAGTGGACTATTACAATCGCGTGATCGATACCTTCCTTGCAAATGGAATCCGCCCAATCTTTAATCTCCATCATTTTGATTTACCAGTAGATCTCTACCATAAATATGGCGGTTGGGAATCTCGTCACGTTGTCGATCTTTTTGTTGGTTTTGCAGAACAATGCTTCAAGCATTTCGGAGATCGTGTTAAAGACTGGGTTGTCCACAATGAACCAATGGTGGTAGTGGACGGTGAATACCTTTATCAATTCCACTATCCAAAATTAGTGGACGGCAAAAAAGCTGTTCAAGTAGCCTATCACCTTAATTTGGCAACGGCTAAAACGATTGAACGCTACCGTGAAAAAGGATATGATAAAGATGGCGGTCGTATTGGAACAGTTTTAAACTTAACTCCAACTTATGCTGCTTCAGAGGAAAAAGAAGACCAAGATGCTGCTCACTTTGCTGAACTTTGGAACAATAAGATGTTTTTAGAGCCTGCTGTACACGGGCATTTCCCAGAAGAATTGGTTGCTGTTCTGAAGAAGGACGGGGTATTATGGCAAACAGAAGAAGGCGATGAAGAATTGTTCCGAAACAATACGGTCGATTTTCTGGGTGTGAATTTCTATCATCCAAATCGGGTTAAGAGACCAGATATTTCTCCTGATTCTGTTGGAGACTGGATGCCAGGCCGTTACTTTGATAACTATGATATGCCAGGCCGTCGCATGAATATCGACAAGGGCTGGGAAATCTATCCTAAAGCGATCTATGATATTGCTTTGAATGTTCGAGACAATTATAAAAATATTCCATGGTTTGTTTCTGAAAATGGGATGGGAGTCTCACGTGAAGAACGATTTATGGATGAACATGGACAAATTCAGGATGACTACCGGATTAACTTTATCCAAGAACACTTAGAATGGTTACACAAGGGGATTGAAGAAGGTTCTAATTGCTTTGGCTATCACCTTTGGACGCCAATTGATTGCTGGTCTTGGACCAATGCCTACAGAAATCGCTATGGCTTGATTTCGAACAATATTCACACACAAGTGAAGACGATCAAGAAATCAGGTTACTGGCTCAAAGAAGTGATTGAAAAAAATGCGATAAATTAAAAAGAAATAAGAGAAAATAACTTATCTTGCAGATGCTGTTGAGCCTAGCAAGGGCGTTGTTTTCTCTTTTTTAAAAAAATGAGGAAAATCAAATGAAACAAGGGATGAAAAAGCAATTAGTATTAAGTGCAACAGTGGGAGGAATTTTTTTATTTGCTCCAGTTGTATTGGCAGCAGAAGAGCAGAATGCTCCTACCGTTGAGGAGGTTACTGGAAGCAATCAAGTGAGTTCAGAAACGTCTACATTATCAGAAGTAGCTACTTCGCAGGGAATACCAACTGTTACAGCTTCATCATCAGAAAATACAGCGACTGGTCAAACTAGTGAAACTAGGCTACTCGCAATGACAGATGATCAAGCTAGTCAAGAAACCAAAGAATTGTATGCCTACTTAAAAGACCTAAACAAGAAGAAGGATATTTTGTTTGGACAGCAACATGCGCTAGATGAAGGAGTAACGTTGACCTCTGAAGGATCTAGAGCGGGTTCGACAGACTCGGATGTAAAAAATGCTGTAGGAGATTATCCAGCTGTTTTTGGATGGGATACCTTGAGTCTTGACGGCTATGAAAAACCAGGTGTTTCTGGTGATCCTAAACAAAGTATCGCAAATTTGACTCATTCAATGAAGACAGCTCATCAATTGGGTGGGATTATCACCATGAGTACCCATCCTCATAACTTTGTGACAGGAGGAGATTTTAACGATACTTCAGGAAATGTGGTCCAAGAGATTTTACCAGGAGGATCGAAAAACAATCAATTTAATCAATGGTTAGACCGCATTGCAGAGTTAGCTCACAATCTTAAAACAGACGAAGGTAAAACGATTCCAGTTATTTTTAGACCATTTCATGAACAGACCGGAAGTTGGTTCTGGTGGGGGGAAAGTACGACCAATCCAGAACAATATAAAGCCTTGTATCGCTATACAGTTGAATACCTACGAGATCAAAAAGGGGTTCACAACTTCTTATATGCCTACTCACCAGGAGCTGGAAATGACCGTTATTTTAAGACTTATCCAGGTGATGCCTATGTTGATGTGTTAGGAATCGATAGTTACGATGATAAAAACCAACCTGGTTCAGACAGTTATATCCAAGCTTTAAAAAAGGATACAACCATGTTGGTAAAAGAAGCGGAGGCACGAAATAAAATAGCAGCTCTGACAGAGTTTGGTTATAGCGCACAAGGATTGAAGAATACTGGTAATACCTTAGATTGGTATACTCGGATTTTCAATGCTTTACAAAAGGATCCAGCAGCTTCAAAGATTGCCTATATGATGACCTGGGCGAATTTTGGCATGGGAAATAATCTCTATACCCCTTATCGAGATGTCAATGGAAATCTTGGGGGAGACCATGAGTTATTGGCTGATTTCCAAAAATTCTATCAAGATCCTCATTCTGTCTTTTTAAAAGAAGTGGGGACGATCTATGGTACGGGTAAATCATTGCAAACAAGCCCACATATTTCTACACGCTATGTAATACAGCCAGGGAGTGATAGCCTTATCAAGGATCAAACTTTGACTATTGTTGCTAAAGCTAAGACAGAAGATACAAAGGTCACCGCTCGCTTCAATGATCAAGCTCCTGTATCCTTATCTTTAGTCAATGGTTTTTACACTGGAACTATCACACTGCCGGAAAATGTGAAGAGAGAGGTCGCCCACCTTGTATTTGATTATTACCAAGGAGATAAGATTGTTGAAAGTCAGAATTATCGCTTATATATCAAACGAGGAAGCCAACCTCAAGATCCACTAGTCGTGGATGATTTTGAAGATTATTTAGGAGAGCGGGACCTTTTGGAGCGTGCTTACTCATCTAATGGGGATCCTATCGTGATGTCTCTAGAAAAAAGGCAGGGTCAGGATGGTTATCGTCTCGTCTATGATTACCAATTGGATCGAAATGGCTATGCTGGTCGCCAGTTGTCTTTCGATAAGGATTGGTCAGTAGCCAATGCTATTCAATTTGAACTTGATGCAGATCAGCAAAGCAATCGTCATTTGACAGTCCAGATTCAAGTTGGTGGCGTAAGCTTTGAAAAAGACATTGACCTTTCCAATGGAGTTCATGGGCTTGTGACCATCCCTTTGTCAGAGTTTAAGCCAGCTCAATGGGAAAGTCATCAGTCTGCTCAAATCACCAAGGAACGTTTGAAAAAAGTAACGCAATTTGCTCTTTATTTAGGTGGAGATAAAGGAAAAGGGCAATTGAGGATGGATACAATCAAAGCAATCACGGATCCAAATCTTGCTACATTGCCTGAAAAGGAAGCAGACAAGACATATGAAGCGAAACTTTATCCATTTGACCAAGAAAGTACAGATTGGCAAGGAGAAGGACGAACAGTTTCGGATGGAGCCTTACATGCTACCTTAGCTTTAAAGAAAGACGACAAGGCAGAAATAAAGGTGAATCAAATTTCAGATCTTTCCTCCTATGATTGGTATGTTGTACGAGTCAAGGCGAGCCAACCTCTTTCTGCTAAGCTTTTTATCAAAGTTGGGGATAGCTGGCAATGGGTAGATAGTGGGTCTCAAGATCTATCGAAAGATTACAAAGAACTTCGTTTTGATCTATCTAGTATTGAACATCGGGATGCAACGCGAGAAGTCGGAATAGAGTTTTATAAATCTTCTGATGAAGCGGGAGATAGTGAGGTTACAATTGATTATATTGCTTTTGTTAAGAGTCTGGATGAATTGGTAGGCTTGAAACCAAAAGAATTGCCAGAATCACAGCCATCACCACTCCCAGAAAAAGAAGAGTATACAGAGCCTAACAGCCCTGAAGGAGATCCTATAGAGACACAAGCGAAGCCAACCGATGAGAAAGGACAATCTGATTTCAAAGGAGCGACTCAAAGCCCGATCACATCTAAGAAAGAGGAGACGGATAGTCAAAGCCAAGTCTCTAAAGGGACGGTGGCAGATGAAAAAAGTACAGTTTCTAAGGTGATGGAAGTAGAAGAACCCAACTTTGATTCACAAAAACAAGGTCATTCGAAATTGTTACCAAATACAGGTTCTAATCCGTCTCTCTTGGCAATTATTACTGGAATGGTCTTCATAATGCTAGCTGGGTTCATTAAAGTGTTCTATAAAAACGATAAATTCTAGTTTCTAGCTGATATGGTGGAGAGGTAAAACCACTACATAGAGGGGAATTTTACTATACTTTCGATTTAGGGTATACTAGTGTAAAGATCTTATTCCATGGAGGTAGTAAAATGAATCTTAAGTGGAAGAAAAAATACCTGGTACCGATTCTGGGGCTGGTCGGAGCAGCTGTTCTGATCGGAGGAGTCTATCTCTACTCTAGTTCCAACATCCAACCAGACCATCAAAAGGAATTTAAGCAGACCAGCAAGAAGGTCACCAAGCCAAAGGAAAAAGCTATTGACTTGAGTGGTGACTATGTCTCAAATGAACGGGATGAAGCCAAAATCGAGAAAAAAGGCAAGGCCTGGAAGATCGATTACCAAACAGCTGACGGCAAGGTATCCGCTGAATTTAGCACGGATTGGAAGGTCGAAGGATCTAATAAAGTTTCGACAGGCAAGATGAAAAAGTCCGATGGCAATACAGACTTTACAGTCACGGTTCGTGTCTTCAAATACAAGACGGATAAGAAGCCTTTGATTACGGTCACCATGTCTGACAAAAATCCCGACCACGAGATGGTCTTTGCCAATCGGGAGGATTTTTTCAAATCGACAGATCCAAATGATGTCGTCCTTGATGGCAATCTCTCACCGTTTGAAGGTGCTTATTCCAATGATACTTATGAAAAGGAAATCGCAGCTTCCGGTTTTAAACTTTATGGCTATACTCCAGAAGAATATTACCAAAACAAGACCAATGCCTTTCCAAGTATTGTAAATGGGGAGACTGGCTGGACTTTCTGGAGTGGAGGCACTCGGGCAAGTTACTTGTTCAATAAAGAAAAAGAGCCCAAGAAGCGAAAAGGCTATTATGAAGTTTATTTCACAGGGGCAAATGCGACTGCGATCCAAGGGCAGGAGCAAACCTTGTACTTGATCCCAGCGGGTGTGACAGGTCCTGACGGAGTAGCTTCCCAAGAACGTCGGATTCTCTTTGGTGACGTGGCCTACCGTGATTACCATCTAGAGTGGTGGAAAGCCTACCCACAACCGAAAAAAGAGAAAGACTTGGATATTGCGGCCATTAACGGAGGAGACTTCTCTAGCTTAGCTGGAACTTGGCGCAATGGCAAGGGGGCTGAGATCGTCATCCAAGCAGACGGAAAAGTCAAGGGCCAAGGCAGCCTCAAGGCCGTTGCGGACTCAGATAAGAAGAGCAAGATCCCTTATGTTGAACTGAAGATGGGTGAGACCGGTGCGGCGATTGGACTGCTGAAAATTGGCTTCCAAAATCCAGATGGAGATCAGTCTGACACCAGTAAGGCCCGTCTGGTGGTGACTCAATCTGCAGGAAACTACCCAGCTGATCAATATTTCTACCGTCAATAAAAGAGAGTGGGACAGAAATCGGTCATTCGTTAGAATTCGATTTCGTCGTCCCACCTCCGCACAGTTGAGTAGGGCTGTAAAAGCTGATGAAATCAGCGTAGTAGAGCCCACTCAACCACTGCGTCTTGCTCGACAATCCAAAGACAATTGAGAGACTAGGACTTTTGTCCCAGCCTCTTTTTTTCTGCAGGGAAAGGTCGTGGAGGCTAGTAAAAGGTTAGTCCCTAGCATTAAAAGGAAAAAAATGTAAAAAAGGCTTGACAAAGCAAACAAATAGCAGTATTATTAACTAGTTAATTAACTGATTAATAAACTGGTTAATAAAAATAAAAAAGAGGTGAAGGATGAAAAGGAGAAAAATGAAGGTGCTGGGACTCTTGTTCCTCGGTTTCTTTCTGCTTGCAGCTTGTGCTAGTCAAGGAAATGCAGGCAAGCCCCCTTCTAAAAAAGGTCTCAAAATTGTCACGAGTTTTTATCCCATCTATGCTCTGGTTAAGGAAATCTCTGGGGATCAAAATGACATCTGGATGGTTCAGTCCGGTGCAGGGATCCATGATTACGAGCCCTCAACCAAGGAAGTGGCTCAGATCTATGATGCGGATGTATTTGTCTATCATTCTCAGACCCTGGAATCTTGGGCCGGTCGCTTAGATCCCAATCTTCAAGGGTCCAAGTTGCGAGTGATTGAAGGTAGCCAAGGAATGACCCTTGATAAGGTGGCTGGATTAGAGGATGTCGAGGCTGGTCAGGGAAAAGAAGCCAAGCACCTGTATGACCCGCATACCTGGTTGGACCCTGCGAAAATTGCAGAGGAAGGAAAGATTATCGCCCAGCGCTTGGGAGAGATCGATCCAAAGAACAAGGAGCTCTATCAGGCCAATGCTCAAAAGCTTGAAAAGCACTGTGAGGAACTGGTAGCCCACTACCAGCCTCTCTTTGACAAGGCCAAGCAAAAGACCTTTGTGACCCAGCATACGGCCTTTTCTTATCTGGCCAAACGCTTTGGTCTCAAGCAATTGGGGATTGCAGGGATTTCCCCAGAGCAAGAACCGACTGCCCGGCAATTGGCGGAGATCCAGCAGTTTGTCAAAGATTATCAGGTGAAAACGATCTTCGTAGAGAAGCACACGTCGTCAAAGGTGGCAGATAGTATCGCCAAGGCAACAGGGGCGCGTGTCAAGGTCTTGGATCCACTGGAAGCGGATCCGCAAAACGATAAGGATCTATTAGCAAATTTAGAAGAAAATATGGCGAGTTTAGCCAAGGAATTAGAGGAGTAAATCAAGGATGAAGAAAAAGGGAACGATTGGATTGGTAGCAACTTTGGGAATAGGGCTATGTGCCTATGCGCTCAGTCAGCAACCACAAGCTAAGGAAGAGAAAAAGAATCAGATTCAGTATCTACAGGCAGAAAAGAAAGCGTCATCGACTGCCTCCAGCAAAAAGGAAGACAGCATCGAAGCAGTCAATGCCAAGGAAAAGACTCAGGCGGAGCAGATTGTCATCAAAATTACGGATGAAGGCTTTGTCACGTCTCATGGGGATCATTTTCATTACTATAGTGGTAAGGTCCCATTTGATGCCATCTTTAGTGAGGAGTTGATTTTGCGAGATCCAACTTATCAGCTCCAAGAAGCTGATATTGTCAGCAAGGTCAAGGATGGCTATATCATTAAACGCGCTGGGAAATACTATCTCTACTTAAAGGATGCGCAGCATACTGTCAATGTGCGCTCGATCGAAGAGATCGCTCAACAACAAAAAGGAGGCGCTAAAGAAGAAGGGGAAACGGGATCGGTACAGGCGAGCTCCTCGCACAAGGCAGGCAAAACCCGTGACTTCCGTCAACCTAGTCAAGCGCTAAAAGAGGGGAAGACCCTTGAAACGCTGACTGCTAAAAATCATTCAGGAGGAGGCTATCGTACGGACGATGGTTATGTCTTTAGCCCTGGAGATGTCATTTCAGATACAGGGGATGGCTTCATTGTGCCCCATGGTGGACATTACCATTATATTCCAAAGAGTGCCTTATCTGCTGGCGAGTTAGCAGCAGCCCTCTCTGTCCTAGGCGGTCAAAGTGGCCACCAGGCTGGAAGCTCGTACTTAGCTAGCCCAAGTGTAGAAGCAGGTAAGAATCAAGGGACTCCAGATCAAGCCTCTCCAAGCTTAGGAAAACAAGCTAGCAACCAGGTGTCACCAAGTCCAACCAATTCCCATGTGACACCAACGACTTCTAAACCGTCTACATCGAAACCGAGTCCAAACCTGAGCAATCTGATGGAAGAATTGCAAAAAACACCTCTGTCTTCTCGTCATGTGGAGTCTGATGGTTCTGTCTTTGATCCAAGTAAGATCACCAAGTGGACCGATCAAGGAATTGTCTACCCTCACGGGGATCATTTCCACTTTATCCCATACAGCTCCCTATCTCCTTTAGAACGTGAGCTGGCACGGCAATTCCAACTGCTTCGGGCCCAAGGTGCTACTACACCTGCTGAAATAAGTCCAAACCGGCCTTCAAGTCCAAGTACAAAACCAATTGACCATGAGCACGAGCATGAACATGGGGATAGTCACGAGCATGAACATGGGGACAGTCATGATCACGAGCACGAAGAGGAGCACGATCATGGTTTCCATGCAGACATGGTCATCAGTAAGGACGAGGACGGTTACATGGTCGCTCATGGCAACCACGCTCATTATTTCTATAAAAAGGACCTCTCTCCTCAAGAGATTGCAGCAGCAGAGGCAACTCTGGCAGGTAAGAAAGAAGAGGACAAGGGACAGCCACTGACAGATGATGTTGCCAGCTATTCTCGCGATGCCTCAGATGAGGAAAAGATCCAATACATCAGCAAGACCTACGGCGTCCCTCGTGAGGCCATTAAGATTTCCAATGGTTTCTTTGTCTTTAACAATCCAGACCAAGAATACGATCCGACCCACATCCACCCTTATGCCGTTCGTAAGGAACATGTCCGTATCCCACTTGAAACTGGCAATCCTGAACTAGATTTTATCAATGAACTCTATGCAACAGCGCTTCGTTCAGGGATTTCACCTTATAGTCTCCAGATTGAAAATGGCCAGTTTGTCATCCCGCATGGCGATCACAACCACTACATCAAGGTACGTTCAGCAGGACTAGCAGACTACTTAGCCCACCGTCTTCCAACCATCCAATCGCCATATAAAAAAGGAGACTTGGACAAGAAAGTCGTAGAGGATAGGGTCAACCAGCTCTTAGCAGAAAGCCGCAGTCTCTATGCTTCTGATCCATTGCAACAAAGACGGATTGAGCTCATCTTGGGCCACTTCTTGGAAAATGTCAAGAGTTTCCCAAGTAACTCAACAGAGGGCTATCTAGCCAGTCTCAAACAGGTTGATGAGCAGTACATTCATGCGACGCAAGCGATCAAACCAAAAGAAGAGACAGCCCTCGATCGTCGTTACCAGGAATTGCTGGAACAAGTGCGCTTGCTAGACACAGAAGCCTTCCAATTGAAGAAGGAAGAGTTGGTCTCACAACTGCAGGAAGCCTATGCTGCCAAGGACAGCAAGCGTTTAGAGCAGGAAGGGAAGCTATTAGAAGCTGTTCAGGAGATGCAAGATCGGACGGGTGTGACCTCGGTCGACTATCTCAAGTACTTCTATCAAAGCTTGAGCGATGCGCGCTTGACACCAGAACTGCGCACCAAGGCGGCAGATCTAGCTTTGAAACTCTATCGAGCCCAAGCATTTGAAGAAGCCTGGGATGCTAAGGCTCACTTTATGGAACTCTACCAAACCAAGCAGGCAATTGACCAGCTCTTCTCTCAAGAGAAAGGCCAAACCTATCCTATTGAAAAAACAGTTTTGGATCAAAAAGGAAGTCAGGCCCCATCTTATAACTTAGCAGTCTATGATTTCCTCAAGGGCTTATATGGAGAGTTGGACAAGGCGACAGAATCCCGTCAACGAACCAACATCCTGACAGCCCTCTCAGAGCAAATCCAGTCGCTCTTGCCACAAGTCGAAGACCAGGCCAAACGAACTGCCTTTGAAGCAAGTTTGGCTCAACTTGGAAATGAGACGGATCCAGACAAGGCTATTGCAAGTGGACAAGCTCTGTTACGCGAAATCAGTGACACCATTGAAAAGCAAAAACAAAAGCAAACAGAAGAGCCTCAGATTGGGGATGTCGCCCTTTATCAACAGCTCTATAACCAATTGATGGCCCTGCACCAACAATTGCAGGACAAGGGGGCTAGTGATGCTGTATTTGACCGCTTAGAAGCTCTCTTTGACCAATTGGCTAATCCAAAGAGTGACAAGTCAGCCTTACTACAGGCTATCCAAGCCTTTCAGGCAGAGTTAGCAGCAGTGCCATCTGCAAGCGAAGCGGGGAAACCAGCTAGCATGGTCGAAACGCCTGTAGCTACAGAAACTCCGGTAGAAAAAGAAGCAGCAGCTTCAGCAGGGAACAAACTTGCCACAACTGAGACAGAAACAGAGCTTGCAAGCCCAGCTTCCATAGAAGAAGGCACGCCAGATGCTCCATCTTCTCAGGACCAATAGAAAATAGAAAATCATCTGAAAGACATTTCAGATGATTTTTGCGTTCTAGTGAATAGAAGAGGTGGTCTCTTTTTTCAGTTGTTGAGTCTCAATCTTTGTGCTCAAGGAGCAGAGGTGAGGAGGACTCGACTGCTTTTTTTCACTTAAAAAATGCTGCCATTTGAACCAGAATGCGGGGAACCGTCTGCCATTTTTTCCAAGCTTGGACACGGGTATCGAGGAGTTGCTTGGCTAGACGTTCCAGCATTTCCCTTTCTGTAGGATCTAGGTCTTGAGCATTTTGAAAGATCTCTTTGATCTTGGAGAAATTTTTCAAGTTCCTCAAATCATTGATTGAAGTAATGCCTGCATCTAAGAAGAGGCCGAAGAAGGTATCAAAGAACTTCTTGCGCTCATCCGCCGATGTTTCGCGAACCCACTGCTTCAAGGTCTCGACGGTCTGCTGGCTATCGGGACTGGTTTGATCTAGGGTCACAAATTTATCTTTCTCAATCATCCAAGTAAAAGCGTCATGCTGGACAAAGCCACCAAAAGCTCGGCTTTTGACAATCGTAGCAGGCTCAGGGACTTCTAGCATCATGCCGACGATGGATCCTTGGGGGACAAAGCGACGAATGTTTGGGGATGTCCGCTGGTAGCCTTCGGTCTCGATAATGGCTCTGTTGAGGCCAGGAGCATCGTAGCTGTAGATGGCATCGACCCGTTCAAACAGACGATTTGGAAGGTAAGAGCAGGCATAGGTTGCGAGATTGCCCCCTTTGGAGTGACCGGCTACTAAGAAGCGCCCTTTAGGAAATTCCTTCATGACGTTTTGCAGGTAGCTGGCTGCGCGCCTCTGAGCTGGGACATGGTCCATATAGGTCATGTGGAAGTCTTCCTTCCAGCCGATCAAGGTGTCATCCGTCCCTCTGAAGACGACTAAATAAACATCCATGGTAAGACGATAGGTCATAGCCGCAAACTGCTTCTGAACATCGGGGTCATATTCGTTGACATAGTTGAGGAGTTTGATGTTTTTAAAACGCTTTGAACTAGCTAAGTCATCGACTAATTGCAGGTGTTGGTCTGTCACGATGAAATCGGTGGTTCGATCGACTAGCTCTGCTGCATCAGACAGGCGCACTGGAATCCCTGTTGTATCTCCTTGAGGCACAATGTGTCCAAAGGGCAGATAGGTCAGCTCTGTCAATGCGAGGACATCCAGCTCCTTGAAGGGGCGGTCATATATGGAATCGTAAGTCACTTCTTTTAGGTAATCAAAAATCGTCGACATCTGTGCCTCCCGTGTCTTATTTCTCTCAGTATAGCACAAAAATGGATGGAGAAAAAGCGCCTCCCATCAAGAAAGTAGGCCTTAGCTCTTCTTTCCCTCTGAAACAGCCTTTTTCTCTGCTGTTTAATCTGTTATAATAGGAAGAAGAAAAAAAGAAGGAAAGAAAGCCATGCATAAAATTCTCTTAGTGGAAGACGATGAAATTATCCGCCAACAGGTCAAACAATTATTGGAACAATGGGGCTATGAAGTGGTCGCAGTCGAGGATTTTATGGATGTCCTCGGGATCTTTGTCGAAAGTGACCCCCACTTGATCCTCATGGATATTGGCCTGCCTCTCTACAATGGTTACCACTGGTGCCAGGAGATTCGTAAGGTTTCAAAGGTTCCGATCATGTTTCTTTCTTCACGGGATCAAGCCATGGATATTGTCATGGCCATCAATATGGGTGGAGATGACTTTGTCACCAAGCCCTTTGACCAAAATGTCCTCCTTGCCAAGGTCCAAGGACTCTTGCGTCGCTCTTACGAATTTGGGACAGATCAAAATCTGCTAGAGCACCGGGGAGCCATCCTCAATCTCAAGTCCACGGACTTGGTGTATGAAGGGGAAGTCATCAAGCTGACCAAGAATGAATTTCAGATCCTGCGCGTCCTGTTTGAGCATGCAGGCAGTATCGTGGCGCGCGATGACATGATGAAAGAACTCTGGAATAGCGACTTCTTTATTGATGACAATACCTTGTCTGTCAATGTGGCCCGCCTTCGCAAGAAACTAGAGGAGGCTGGCTTGTCAAACTTCATCGAAACCAAGAAAGGCATCGGTTACGGGTTGACCCATGAATAAATTTGGAACGATCTTCTGGCAGTATGTGGTATCCCGCAGGCGCTTGCTCTATCTAGTGCTTATCTTTTTGATCGTCGATTTGGTCTTTGCCTATCTCTTTCCAGAGACGGGGAATGTGTTCCTCTATGCGACTCTAGTACTAGGCTTTTTTAGCCTCTGTGTCTTGGTCTGGGATTTCGTCATAACCTTTCAAGACTATCGCAAAGTAGCCCTGTATGAGGAAATAGAAGTTGCTTCGCCTTTGGAACATCTCCTTTATGAAAAATACACGGAAGAACAGCAGGCGCGCTTGGAGGAAGGGAAGACAGCTCAGGCCAAGTTCAATGACCTGATGGACTACTATACCCTCTGGGTTCACCAGATTAAGACGCCCATTGCGGCCAGCCAGCTCTTGGTGCAAGATGTCGAGACACCCATTGTCAAGCAGCAGATGGAGCAGGAGCTTTTCAAGATTGACTCCTATGCCAATCTGGTTTTGCAGTACTTGCGACTGGAGAGTTTTCATGATGATCTGGTCTTAAAGCGCGTGTTGGTAGAAGATTTGGTCAAAGAAGTAGTCCGCAAGTACGCCCTCTTTTTTATCCAAAAGAACTTGACCGTGGATCTGCATGATTTGGAAGAGGAGGTCATCACCGATCGTAAGTGGCTCCTGGTCATTATCGAGCAGCTCTTGTCCAATAGCCTCAAGTACACCAGTACCGGTGGAATTGAAATCTATTTTAAAGACCAGACTCTCTATATAAAAGATAGCGGGATTGGGATCAAAAATAGTGATGTGCTCCGCGTCTTTGAGCGGGGCTTCTCCGGCTACAATGGCCACCTGACCCAGCAATCTTCAGGGCTGGGGCTCTATCTATCTAAGAAAATCGCAGAGCAATTGGGCCACAGGATCACCCTCCACTCAGAGGTCGGCCAAGGCACGACGGTTGCCATTCACTTTGAAGAGAAGAAGTTGGTCATGGATTAAGATTTCCCCATCTTACAAAAATGTAAGAAATAAAGGTCAAAATGAAAGGTTAGGTTATGGTAGCCGCCTTTTATTTTTTATACAATAGTCTCATCAAATGAAGGAGGTCAAGAAAATGAAACTCTTGAAATGGATGAAACAACTCAAAAAGACTGAGAAACCAAGTAACCAAACCGATCTGGAAAAGGTAGAATTTGGTCGCCAAGTATTACACCAAACTCAAGAATTTTTCTTGATCTACTAGTAAAAGGAGAAAATCATGTCATTACTAGATGTTCAACATATCAAAAAGATCTACAAAACCCGCTTTCAAGGAACGCAGGTTGAAGCCTTAAAGGATATTCATTTTACCGTGGAGAAAGGCGAGTACGTAGCCATCATGGGGGAATCAGGATCCGGGAAATCGACCCTCCTCAATATCCTAGCCATGCTGGACCAGCCGACGGAAGGACGGGTCTACCTCAACGGTACCGATACCTCAACCATCAAGAACAAGGATGCATCTAGCTTTCGTCGGGAAAAACTAGGATTTGTCTTTCAAGACTTTAACCTGCTGGATACCTTGTCTGTCAAGGACAATATCCTTCTCCCTCTGGTGCTTTCTCGCAGACCGGTCAAGGAAATGATGAACAAGGTCGAGAGCGTCAGTCGGGAGTTGGGCATTCACCAACTTCTAGAGAAATACCCTTACGAAATCTCTGGTGGGCAAAAACAACGGGTGGCTGTAGCACGGGCTATCATCACATCTCCGGAAATCCTCCTGGCAGACGAGCCAACAGGGGCGCTGGATTCCAAATCTTCGGCTGCTTTGCTCGATGTCTTTGAAGATATTAATACAATGGGACAAACCATCCTCATGGTGACCCACTCAACCGCAGCGGCAGCTCGGGCAAAGCGCGTGCTCTTTATCAAGGATGGAATTCTTTACAACCAGATCTTCCGCGGGGAAAAAACAGAACGTCAGATGTTCCAAGAAATCTCAGATACTCTGACAGTCATGGCAAGTGAGGTGGAGTAGATGTTTCGATTAACCACTAAATTAGCTTGCTCCAATCTCATCAAGAATCGCAAGCTCTATTATCCCTTTGCGATTGCGGTCATTCTCGCAGTGACCATCGCCTACCTCTTTGACTCCCTGACCTTTAATCCCCACATTAAGGAGCTTCGAGGAGGATCTCCCATGCTCTTCACCCTAGGCTTGGGACTGTTTGTGGTCAATGCTGCTGGAGCCATCATCGTGCTCTATGCCAATAGCTTTGTCATGAAAAACCGCTCCAAGGAGCTGGGAATCTACAGCATGTTAGGTCTTGAAAAGCGCCATCTCATCAGCATGATTTTCAAAGAACTCTTTATTTTTGGTTTTGTGACTATCTCAAGCGGTGTCTTGATCGGAGCCCTCTTTGATAAGCTGATCTTTGCCTTTCTCTTGAAACTCATGAAAATGAAGGTCCAGCTGGTATCTACCTTCCAACCTGGAATTGTGATTGCAGTCTTTGTCACCTTTGGTCTCATCTTTGGCCTCTTAGTTTTTCTCAATGCTTGGCGCATTCTCCGTTTGAATGCCCTGCAATTGACGCGTGAGAAGGCTAGTGGTGAAAAGAAAGCCCGCTTCTTGTGGCCCCAAACCATCATTGGCTTAGCCTCTCTCGGTTTTGGCTACTACCTGGCTTTGTCAGTCAAAGACCCTATGTCTGCAATTTTGATCTTCTTTCTAGCCGTTGTCTTGGTTATGATCGGGACCTACTTACTCTTTAATGCTGGGATCACCGTCTTCTTGCATCTTCTTAAGAAAAAGAAGAACTATTATTACCAACCCAACAACATGATCTCGGTCTCTAACCTTATCTATCGCATGAAGAAAAATGCGGTGGGCCTTGCGACCATTGCCATCCTCTCGACCATGGTGCTGGTGACGATCTCTGCTGCCACCAACATCTATGTCGGTGGCGAAATGTTCAAGAAGATCATGGCTCCTCATGATTTCTCTGTCCAAGGAAAAGGGGTCGAGCTGGAGCAAATCAATCAGAAATTTGATGAATTTGCTTCTGAGCACCAGCTTGAGATCAAGAATCGTGACCTGATGACCTATGCCAACTTTGGAATCAAATCCCAAAAGGGCACAGACTTTACGGTCTATCCAGCTGACGAACGCAGCGTCACTCCTAAAACCGTCTTTATGGTCTTTGATGCAGCTAGCTATGAGCAGATGACAGGAGAAGAGGCCGATCTGACTGGCAACCAAGTTATCCTCTTTGCTCATAACGAGGCTCTCAAAGGCCAAAAGCAGTTTACTATCAATGGCCAAGACTTCCAAGTAAAGGAAGAAGTGACCAAGGATTTTATCACGGATCACTTGCCCAACATGTATAACATGCTGACGGAGGATTTCAATTACCTAATCGTGCCAGATCTCTCAGCCTTTATCGCTCAATTTCCAAAACTTGCCATCAATACCAATATCTACGGTGGCTTCAATGTCAATGTTGGCGAAGACCAGCAACTCAAGCTGGCAGCTAGTTATGACAAGATGATCGATGAATTGAGTAGCCAACAGGGCCAAGGAACATTTGTCTATGGGGGGAACCGGGCCAATGATGTGGCAGAGTTGAATAGCCTCTTTGGTGGCATCTTCTTTATTGGTATTTTCTTGTCGTTGATCTTTATGGTCGGAACAGTCATCGTTATCTACTACAAGCAAATTTCAGAAGGTTATGAAGACCGTGACCGCTTCATCATTCTCCAACAGGTGGGGCTCGATGAACACGAGGTCAAACGGACCATCAACCGTCAAGTGCGGACTGTCTTCTTCCTCCCACTTATCTTTGCCTTTGTCCACCTGGCCTTTGCCTACCATATGATCCGCCTGATCCTCAAAGTCCTTGGCGTCATCAATAGTGGCCAAGTCCTCATCGTGACCCTCAGTGTCTGTGCCGTCTTTCTCGTCACTTACCTGGTTGTCTTTTGGATCACCTCTCGGAGTTATCGTAAGATTGTGCAGATTTAGGAAAAGAAACTCAAATTAAATTAGAAACTTTCCTTAGGTGAGTACGGACGTCAGCGAACTTCGAAGAAGTTCCATGACTAATTATTGAGCCTAAGGTCTCAATAATTCCGAGTGCCTGAAACATAATTATTTCAGGCACTTTTCTCACAGCGGAAAGTTTCAATATACTCTAATAATAATCAGATATTATTTGGATATTTTTGCACAATAGTCCAGCTAAGGTTATTCAAAGAAAAGAATTGTCAATTTTTTTAGCTTGCTCATAGCGGGCTTTTTTGTACGAAAACCGACTGCGATTGTTTTTGTTTTTCAAAGGGATACACAAAAAAGACTGAACCCGTAGAGTTCAGTCTTTGTTCACTTTCTATTAAAGTGATGTAAGGAAAGTCAA
The DNA here is from genome assembly GCF_015557775.1 of Streptococcus parasanguinis. GTDB lineage: Bacteria > Bacillota > Bacilli > Lactobacillales > Streptococcaceae > Streptococcus > Streptococcus parasanguinis_AA. The sequence continues at coordinate 109,219 of NZ_JADNOY010000001.1, forward strand.
TCCCCCTAGGATGACACCTGCCGAATTCGGAATGATCAAAATCCAGTCTTTTTTAGGTTCCTTTGTCCAACCATAAATGACCCAGATCAAGCAAGAAATAGCAGCTGACAAGGGTTGGAAAGGTTGGGCCTTATTTCCCTGTAAATTAGCAATAATTTGTGGGATGTAGGCAATGAAAACGATAATCCCAATAAAGGCACCGATCGAGCCAACGATTTGGTTGATTTTTTGTTTATTCATAAAATTTTACCTCTGTGTATTAAAATAGCATAAGTAGGAAGAAAATGCAATTAATTTGCATGCTATGCAAGATGAAAATGATTACATTCGCACAAAATTAGACAATGTGTCAAAAAAATGGCAACTAGAGAGAAGACTCTCTCGAAAAGAAATCCATCTTCCTGCAAAATCACAAGATTGTGACACTTTACAGTTCGGTAACATTTGAAAAAAAGACTTGAATTTGTAAAGGACAAAAGGTAGAATAGTGCATACTTTAAAAAAAGAAAAGGAAATGGTAGTTTCAAAATGAATGAAAAACAAATGAAAATTCTTGGTTGGGTTGCGACCTTTATGTCTGTTATGATGTATGTGTCTTACTTCCCACAAATCATGGATAACCTCGCAGGTCACAAAGGGAACTTTGTTCAACCCCTTGTCGCAGCCATCAACTGTAGCCTTTGGGTTTACTACGGACTCTTCAAAAAAGAACGCGATATTCCACTTGCTGCAGCCAATGCACCAGGGATCATCTTTGGTTTGATCACAGCCATCACAGCCTTGTAATCAATGAAAGAGAGAGTAGGACAGAAATCGGTAATTCGTTAGAATTCGATTTCGTCGTCCCACCTCTGCACAGTTGAGTAGGGCTATAAAAGCTGATGAAATCAGCGTAGTAGAGCCCGCTCAACCACTGCGTCTTGCTCTACAATTCAAAAACAATTAAGAGGCCAGGACTTTTGTCCCAGCCTTTTTTTGATGGAATGAATCATTTCCATGGTATAATGGGAGGACTATTGATAGAGAAGATCAAAAGGAGACACGAGTGGATCAAAAACATTACTGCCAAGTCCTATGGGCGAAAAATAAATACCTGGTGCTCAGTCGTTCGAGTAATATCTACAAGGAAATCCGGGAATACCTCAAGCAAGACCAGGTGGAGGTCAGCCACGTCGAGGACCTGATCCAGCAAGCGCTGGCCTTGCCAGAAAATCGTGGCCAGGTCTCCAATGCCTTTCAGCATATCTGGGGCTATTTCAAAAAGCAGGCGACTGCAGAGGAAAAGGCGGACTTTATGCTGCTACTTGAGAAATACCAGCATGGCCAAGCCCAGCAAGAAGATCTGATCAAGGGAATCCAGACGCTCCTTGAGCGCTACCCGAATCGCTACTTACAAGATTCAACGCTACTAGGAGGTCAATAGATGAGACTCTGGCACCAAGACTTGATTCCCAAACTCCCTCGTCCCCAGCTCCTGGGTCAACACCGGGAATGCTGCGCCCTTCGAGGTAATGGCTGGGGCAAGAAGCACGCGACGGTCAACTATGTCTTTGACTACTCGCCCTATCGCCTCTATGCCTATCATCGTCTGATCATGGAGGAGATGACCGCTCGTGGCTATAAGGTCAGCCCAGAGTGGTGGGAGTCGACCTACAGAGGAAAGACCTGCCCAGCCTACCCAGAACTGGAAGAGGAAGCCTTGAGCCTCCCCATCTATCCCGAGCATCATGCGGGTTACCTGAAAGAATGCTTAGATAACCTAGCAGAAAAAGGGATCCAACTAGACTAAGAAAGAACGAACCAGACCTGGTTCGTTTTTTTGCCCGAAAAACCAACAAAATGCTTTGAAAGCGTTAATTTCTTTCCCAAACATGCTATAATAATAGGAGATTATGTACAGGAAAAGGATAGACGGATGAAAGAATTAATCGACTTAATTAATCAATTTAGAGATGAACGTGACTGGAGAAAGTTTCATAATGAAAAAGATTTAGCCATTTCGATTTCACTAGAAGCGAGCGAATTGTTGGAACTATTTCAGTGGAAACAATCAGAGGAAGTAGTTGAAAAGTCATTAAAAGAAATCAAAGAAGAACTTGCGGATGTTTTTATGTATTCTTTCATGTTAGCAGATAATTTGAATCTGGATGTAGAAGAAATTATAAAAGAGAAAATTGATATAAATGCAAAAAAATATCCTGTAGAATTAAGCAAGGGAAATAATAAAAAATATACGGACTTGGAGAAAAAATGAGCAATATTCAATCACCCGTAGTTATAGAAATCGATTATTCAAATCGAACATTTGATCAATTAAAAGAAACGATTGCTCCGAAACATTCTAAGCTTATCTTTGATTATCCAACTGTATATATCGTAAACGATGAGAATAAAAACAAGTATAGTGTTTATGTCGGAGAAACAACAGATATCATTCGTAGAACAAATCAGCATTTGTCAGATGATATAAAGAAGGACCGAGAAGACTGGCGACAATTTGAACAATCTAAAACTTCTAAAATGTTTGTTATTGGGCATAACCATTTCAATAAATCTTTGACATTGGATATTGAGAATAGGTTAATGCTTTACTTATCAAGTGTTGACCAAGTTGAAAGGGTTCAGAATAGAAGAGGAAATCCTCAAAACCAATATTATACTTCCGAAGAGTTAGATGAGATTTTCTCAAAGATATGGAGAACCCTAAATCGGAAAAACCATTATTTATTCCCAGCAGAAAGTTTTATTCGAAATTCAGCGATATTTAAATCCTCTCCGTTTCACAAGTTAACAGATGAACAAGTGAAGGCAAAAAATGAAATATTGCTCAAAATTACATCTGTCATTAGTAAAAATGAAACAGGAGTTCTAATTTTAGTAAAGGGTGATGCTGGTGCAGGGAAAACGGTTTTGATGAGTTCCCTCATCGATGATTTGTTGAATTCTGAAGATACTCAGATGATTCGCGAGAACAATGATATCAATTTGGTTGTGAATCATGATGATCAACTCAGTGTTTACCAAGAAATTGAGAAAAAATTGGAATGGAAGAGTGGATCAAATATTAATGTTGTGATGAAACCAACTCAATTTTTAAATGCTCTGAAAAAAGAAAAAACTGATGCTGGAATTGTAGTGGTTGATGAAGGTCACTTGTTATTGACTGCAAAAAATCAAGCCTATTTAGGCGGGAATCATTTAAATGATTTGCTCGCTAAATCCAAAGTAGTAGTACTTGTTTATGATGAAAATCAGATCATGAATAAATCCCAAATATGGACAGATGATGCTTTCTTGAAATTGGAACATGAAGCCAATTTAAAAGGAAATCTCATTACGCTACATAACCAAATGCGTATCCATGCAACAAAAGAAACAGTTGAGTGGATAAGAAACTTGATTGATACTGGAGTTGTGAATGAGGTTCCAAGAGATAATGATTATGATATTAAAGTTTTTGACTCTCCTGAGGAACTTCAAAGTGCAATCATGGAAAAAAATAATGATCAGAGTTTAGGCATTTCACGCTTAACAGCAACCTATGATTGGGAATATAGTAGTCAATCAAAACCAAAGGATTCTGACTATTGGTGTGTCCGTATCGGAGACTGGTCTTGTCCGTGGAACAGACAACTTGCAAAAGAAAAAGAATCTAAACATTTATCCTGGATAGAGCAGTCTCAAACGATTCATGAAATTGGCTCAACGTTTACCGTTCAGGGATTTGATCTAAATTATGTGGGAGTTATCATTGGCCCATCTGTCAAATATAGAGACGGGAAAATTATTTTTGATATAAGTGAAAGCAAAAATAAAAGTGCTGTTCAAAACAGAAAACTTGAATCAGGTGAAATGATTAATTACGGAGAAACATTATTACGAAATGAGTTAAATGTTTTGTTAACCCGTGGAGTTAACGGGCTATACGTCTATGCGGTTGATGAAGAACTTCAACAAGCTTTAAAAAATGCGACAAAATAAGATGCTTCCTATTTCCCAAATTTTTTTCGAATGATAGAAGTAGAGGGACCTTCCCTCTATTTTTTATCGAAAAGGAGCAGGGATGCAAAAAAGACATGCGCATGTATCGCCGACCTTGGACATCATGGCCAAGAAGATTTTTAGTTTGCCGGAGGTGACAGCAGCATTTATTCGGGATATTTTGGAGCTAGATGTGGCAGACGCTCAGATCGTGGAGGGAAGCCAACCCCACAGCATGGCCTATGAGATGAGGAGGATGACTTGTTCTCCACTGCGGTGGATGTGAGAGCCAAGCTCCATGATGGAACCGAGGTGATCATCGAGATCCAGATTCGCAAGCAGCAGTATTTCTTAAATCGGTTCCATTATTATTTGGCTAATCAGCTGGTGGAGAATGTACAAAAACTGCGACAGCAAGGCCAGACTCATAAGATGTACGAGCAGATGGAGCCCGTCTATGGGATTGCGATTTTGGAGAAGTCGCTCTTACTGGACGAAGAGGCCGCCATCAATAAATACTGGCTGACCAATAGCCGGTCCGGAAAGCAACTCAAGACCTATTATAAAAATGGCAAGCACCAAAATCTTCTGCAGGTTGCCTTTTTAGAGCTAGACAAGTATAATAAAGATGAGAAGCTGACAGATGCAGGCAGACAGTGGTTGGAGTTTTTTGGGAATCTTCCCTTTACAAAAGCTCCCAGTCAGGCTGTGGCTCATGCAGATTCATTATTAGATTCATCTAGCTGGACTAAGGAGGAGAAGACCATGATAGACGAGCGGATTCGCATTCAAGAAAATTATGATATGACTATGGAGACAGCGATTGATGAAGCGCGAGAAGAAGGTTTGGAGCAAGGATTGGAACGTGGTCTGGAACAAGGTTTAGAAAAAGGCCTGGAACAAGGTCGTAATGAAGAACGTCTGCAGTTAATCCGCAAAATGGTCTCACGAGGAATGACACCTGAGCTTATCTCAGATATGACGGGCTTAACCATTGAAGAAATTGAGGCTCTTCTTTCCTAAGTCATAAACGGAGGCACCGCCTCTTTTCTTTTTTGAAAAAAATTGAAAATTTTCCCATTTTTTCAATCCGCCTTTCTAGAATTGTGGTAGAATAGAGTCAACAAAGAGCTATCCTCACCAACAGTGTGATCGATACTAGAAAAGAGGATTCTGATGACAAGAAAAATTGGTATTATTGGTTTGGGGCATGTGGGTGCGACCTTGGCCCACAGCATGATTTTGAAACACACCTGTGATCACTTGGTCTTGATTGATACCAATGAGAAAAAGGTCAAGGCAGATGCCTTGGATTTCTGTGATACAGTTGCCAATACGGGGTATCCGGTTCATATCACGGTCAATGACTACGCGGCTTTAAAAGATGCGGATGTTGTGGTGTCGACTCTTGGAAATATCGAGTTGCAGGCTAACAACACAGATGACCGTTTTGCGGAGCTTCCCTTTACCAGTAAGCAAGTGGTGCAAGTGGCGCGTGATTTGAAGGCTTCTGGCTTTAGCGGGGTCTTATTGGTAGTGACCAATCCGGTCGATGCAGTCACTCAACTCTATCAACAATATACCGGCCTTCCAAAAGAGCAGGTGATTGGGACAGGGACCTTACTGGATACAGCTCGGATGAAGCGCGCAGTCGCTGATCGTTTGCAGGTTTCTCCTGCTAGTGTATCAGGCTACAACCTCGGTGAGCATGGGAATTCTCAATTTGTCGCTTGGAGTCAGGTCCGTGTCAAAGGACATGCTATTACCGATCTCTTCTCTCAAGAAGAGCTGGACGCCATTAACTACGAATCCTTGCGTGGTGGTCATACTGTCTTTTTTGGTAAATTCTATACCAACTTTGGGATTGCTGCAGCAGCCCAACGCTTAGCAGAAGCTGTGATCAATGATAGCCACGAGGAAATGCCGGTCTCTAACTATCGTCCAGAATACGGAACTTATCTTGGCTATCCAGCGATTGTAGGTCGAAAAGGAATTATCGAACGATTGGACTTGCATTTGACAGAAGAAGAAAAAGAAAAATTACTCCATTCAGCCGAAACCATTAAGGAAAACACACGAAAAGGGCTGGAGCATGCATAAAAGAGAGGAGGCTGGGACAAAAGTCCTAGCCTTTTAATTGTTTTTGGATTGTCGAGCAAGACTAGATAGCGGGCTTGAAGTCATCATTAATTGGATTGTAAAGATCTCTGGGGTTTGTTTTTCTTGGATGTTGATCCTCTATAGATTTATACGGTTATGATTTATTGAAGGTTGGCTATTATTGTCCAACCTTTTTTATCTGACTCTTTTTAGGATTCCCCTATCGAAATGGAGTAAAAGTTAAAATTCCAAGTTGTAATTCTTGACATTACATCTAGGGCATGTATAATAGTTAATATAACAAATATTCTTACAACAGAAAGAGAAAGCAACTATGAGAAACATTTTATTTATCGTCGGATCCCTTCGTCAAGGATCTTTCAACCACCAAATGGCTCAGAAAGCAGAAAGCCTTCTTGAAGGAAAAGCAACGGTGACTTACTTGGACTACAAGGGCATCCCAATGATGAACCAAGATTTGGAAACGCCAACCTTGCCAGCTGTGCAAGCAGCGCGTGATGCAGTCCTTGCTGCGGATGCTATCTGGATCTTCTCACCAGTCTACAACTTTGCCATTCCAGGTGTAGTGAAAAACCTGATCGACTGGCTCAGCCGTGCGCTTGACCTATCAGAAACACGTGGTCCATCTGCCCTCCAAGACAAGATCGTAACGGTTTCTTCAGTAGCCAATGCCGGACACGAACCAATGTTTGCGGCATACCAAGCGCTCTTGCCATTCGTTCGGACTCAAGTAGTGGGTGACTTTACAGGAACAACCGTAAACCCAGAAGCTTGGGGAACAGGTGAATTGGTCTTGACAGATGAAGCAGTGGAAGGATTGAAAAAACAAGCACAAGCTCTATTAGAAGCATAAGAAAAAGTCCATTTTGGACAATTTTCTTAAAAATAGAGAAAGTAAAAAAACTCTTAAGAATAGCGCTATATCAGCATTCCTAAGAGTTTTCATTCTATGGTGTCCAACCTACAAAATGGCAATGTTTCTATTGTTGCTAGGGTTTGTCTACGTTCTGAAAGCTGAGACAAAAGTTTCAGCTTTTTTAGATACTAAAGAGTTGTCCAAAGAAATAGGTTACTCCCATGGTAAGGAGGCCAATGATCAGGTTGCGAAGCATGGCTGGCTTGGTTGGTGCTTTTCCTAGTTTCGCACTGGTATAGCCAGTGAAGATCAAGGATAGTCCAACAACGAAGACTGTCACTGGAATGCGATAGTTAGCTGGAAAGAGAATGATAGAGAGCATTGGAGGAAGGGAACCAATAGAAAAAGCAAGGAAGCTAGATGCAGCTGCATGCCAAGGATTGGTAAATTCTTCGTATTCAATGCCGTATTTCTCTTCGACCAAGGCTTTGAGGGGGTGTTTCAGAAAGGCGCGCTCTGTCAGAATTTTTGCTGAAGTTTCGCATTCTCCATTTTCAAGATAAGCATGGTAGAGAGAGTCTCTAGCTAACTTTGGATCGCGATCCAATAAGGCTTGTTCGCGGTTCACAGCAGCTTCTTCCGTGTCTTTTTGTGTGGAAACAGAAACATACTCACCACCCGCCATCGAAAAGGCACCGGCCAGAATTGCAGACAAGCCAGATAAGAAAATGATCCAGATGTTATGCGTGGCACTGGCCACCCCGATCACCACTCCAGCGATAGAAATGATTCCATCATTGGCCCCTAGAACCGCAGCTCTCAAAATATTCAAGCGATCGCTAAATGATTCATCTACTCCATGTTTTATTTCAGTCATACAATGTCTCCTTTTCCTTATTTAGAATGATTATAAATAAAATACAGAAAGAAATCAAGGATTTTAACTCAAATGATAAAAGTTAGACAATTTAATGGAACCTTTTAGTTGTAAAATTTGACATTACAAGCAAAATGGAGAGAGAATTTGACATACACCTATCCTATCAAGGTTTATTTAGCAGAAGTGCATAATTTTTGAGGATCCTGATGGCATTCTAACGCGAGTGCGGAAAGGATAATAAAAAACAGCAGGCTTCCTGCTGTTTTTTGACGAGATAAATTAGTTGGTTTCATTATCTTTTCCCACCACCCAAAATAAGAGAAGGAGTTGGAAAATACCTAAGGCAAATAAGGTCATGAAACCATTGCGACTGCCTTTAGCTGTGGCTTGGGTGAAATCCAGCTTTTGATTGGCTTGGCTCATGGCAACGATCAAGGAAGCCAGAGTTGTTCCAACAGCACCTGCAAATTGTTGCAAGGTATTAAAGATTGCGTTCGCATCGGGTTGCTCTTCCAGAGAGAGTTGTTTCTGTCCGTTTGTCATGATATTTCCAAAGGCAAGTCCCATACCGGTCATGAAGAGCATGTAAAAGACGAGAATCAAACCATTTGTCAGCTTCAGGCCCAAGAGGGTGAAGTGAAAATGGGCCAGAAGGATGAAAGCAGCACCAAGGAGGATCGGTTTGCGGGCCCCCAGTTTATCTAGAATCAGACCAGAGAAAGGAGCAAAGCCAGCTCCAATGATGGCTCCTGGAAGCAGCATCAAGGCTGCAAGCGTAGTGCTTGAGTGGTTGACCAATTGGATATAATTAGGAAGAAGAAAACTCATGGCAAGAGAGCCTAATTGAAAGGTGAAGAAGGCTAGAATATGGCCAGTGAGACGATGATTTTTCAAAATAGAAAGATTGATAATGGGAGTCTCTAACTGATTGGACCGCCAGACCAAAAGGACCAGTCCCAAGGTTCCGATCACCAGCCAACCAAGCACAGAAAAACTGAAAAACGCATGATCCGCTAGGCCATGAATACCTAGAATCAACCCTATGAAAAGGGCAATGATGGCAAGAAGGCTCACGATATCAAAGGTTTCCCGCTTGACTTTACTGATTTGCTCAATGGAGCGAAGTCCTGCAACTAGTGAAGCTAGAAGGATCGGGAATTGAACTAAAAAGATGGACCGCCAGCCGAAGCTAGCTGTTAAGAGTCCCCCGACAGTAGGCCCTATAGCGGGTGCAATGGCTGTAATCAAGGTCCCCACTCCCATCATGAGACCGATCTTACGTTTTGGGACTTGTTCTAAAATGATATTAAACATCAGAGGGAGGGCAAAACCAACCCCCATTCCTTGGACCAATCGCCCCAGGACCACAAAGCCAAAATTTGGAGCTAAGAAGTCGATAAGAACACCTAAAACAGATAGGAGATTTCCAACTAAAAAGATGGACTTCATTTTAAAAGAACGCTTGAGATAAGCAGATAAGGGGACCACACAGGCAACCACTAGAAGATAGATGGTCGTAACCCACTGGACGGTTGCGGTGTTGATTTCAAATTCCTTCATCAATATCGGGAAGGTGATATTCATGGCAGTCTCTCCAGCCACCCCGCAAAAGGACAGGATCCCTGTCGCAAAGATCGCGAACAAGACCTTGGCTGAAATTTTTTCTTGTGACATAGACGTCTGATTCCTCCTAAATCTTTCTATAATGTTGTAAAAATGGTCTGAAAATCCATCCTAGCTCTCTCATTTTTCGTCAAATCCAATCGCTATGGGCATAGCAGGACCGACGGTAACCTGATTCATCGTTTTGTTAGCTAACAAATAGTATAGAGGAAATGAAGACCCCTGTCAAAGAGTTTTTCAAAAATTATGAAAATTTTAAAAGTATTCTCAAAAGATGATGCTTCTCCAAATGAAAGGGATTGCTCACCACTATGATATAATAAGATGAAAGCAAGCAATGTGAACACACCAATAGGGGGCGCCATGACCAAGTATTTAGTCCAGAAGTTTTTCTGGTTACGAGAAAAAAGTTTTATTCAGATTTCCCAGAAAACCCTGGTTTCCTTATTTCCTTTTTTCTTATTTTCAGGAATCATTCGAGTGATTGCCTTATCGGTCTTTTCTGATCGAGGCTATATCCATCAGCTCTTTTCGATGGACAGTTGGTTGCCATGGAATCAAGCTATCAGCCAGGTTCTTATTAATTTTTCCAACTTTCTAGGAGGTCTAGCAGGGCCTTTAGCAACCTACTTCGCTGGGAAATATACAGCTGGGCACTATGGTAGAAGTACGGGGACAGCCGGCGTGACTGCTCTTTTGGTCAGCTTGATTGTAGGGTCTCAGGAATTGTTGGTGGGACCACTCAATGATGGGCAACTGACAAGAATTAACTTACCTGCGACGACCAATATCCTCTTAGCCATTGTTTTAGGCTATCTAATCGGACAGATCTTTCGACTATCCAAGGCTAGTGACGACCAGATTGTGGACAAAGACTTTATCTATCAGCCCAAGACTGTGCGTCCCATTTTCTTGTCCTTGGTTCTGGGGGTTAGCCTGAATATTCTTCTCCTTCTTGGCAATCAGTACCGTATTTTTCAAATGATCGGTCAATTCTTTAGCTCTCTGACTATAAGCAGTCATCATCTCCTGTCCACTTTTGTTATGGGACTCTTCAGTGGCTTATCAGCTTGGGTCGGCAACAGTCAGGCTTTTGCCCTAAACTCAATTGTGGATGACAGTTTTGCTTTAGAAAATCTGAATTACGCTGTGACCCATCATACAACGACGGGGATTCCTCATCTCTATACTTTGACCAATTTGTATCGGAGTTTTGGCATGGTAGCTGGAATTGGCGCTGTCCTAGCACTTTTGGTAGCGATCTTACTGGTCTCCCACAGTCGAAAGGACAAGAAAGTCAGTCTCCTCAGTATTTTTCCAGGCCTCTTTAATAACGGTGCCCCCTTCATGGTAGGGATTCCGGTCCTGCTCAATCTTCTATATGTGATTCCCTTCTTATTGATCCCCTTGGTCAATATGGCCATCGCTGCTGTGGCTTTGTGCTTTAAGCTGATGCCAGCAGCCGTCTATCCAGTGCCAGATGGGACTCCGAGCCTTCTCTATGCTTTCATTGGAACGGGAGGAAGTCTGAGAGCCTTAGCTGTCAGTATACTTTGTTTTGCGATAGACGTGCTCCTTTATCTACCATTTGTCCGCATGGGAAATCGTATTCGAAAAGATCTAAAAGTGAAAGGAGAAAGCGATGAAAGTCTCTAAAAAAACAGCCATCGTCCTCACTTTGGTCTGTCTTTTCTTGATCGGTTTAGCCATTCCTTCTTATAGCTGGACTCGAACCAATGTTTCAAAAATCGAGAAATTTTATAATTCCAAACTGTCGCCCATCATCATGATTCCAGGAAGCTCAGCAACAGAGAACCGCTTTGATGGCTTGGTGACCAAGCTCAACCAAGGCCGCCAAGGCACCAAGCACAGTCTTCTCAAGCTCAAGGTATGGAATGATGGGAATATCACCTATAGCGGTAGTATTGATGCCAAGGACAATGAACCAGTGATTGTGGTTGGTTTTGAAAACAACAAAGATGGCTATAGCAATATTAAAAAGCAGGCTAAACTATTCAATCAAGCCTTTGAAGCCCTTCAAGAAAAATACAATTTTAATAATTTCAAGGGCTTGGGTCATTCTAACGGAGGCTTGATTTATACAGCCTTTATCGAAAATTATCTAGAAGATTATGATGTGGATCTCACGACCCTCATGACCATCGGAACTCCCTATAATTTCACGGAAACCAATATTCAAAACAAATCTGAGATGTTAGCCGATTTTATCAAGGGGAAAAAAGCCATCCCTAATACGCTTTATATGTATTCAGTAGCAGGAACCATCACCTATGATTCCGATGAGTTGGTCCCAGATGCCAGTGTTTCTGCTGGGAAATATATCTACCAAAACCAAGCTGCTAGTTATACGGAGATCACAGTGACGGGGGAAGATGCCCAGCACTCGGACCTTCCAACCAATGATGAGGTGGTTGCCTTGGTGAAAGAGCATATTGAAAGTCAACCGGATCGTAGAACCAAACCAAATAAAGAAAACTAATTGTGGCTGAGCAAAAACTCTCCAGACTTCTATGTTTAATAAGCATAACTGTATGACGCAGTGGTTGATTGCTCAAAGCACTGCTTTAAGGTGGTAGATAGGACTTGCGAAGCAAGTTTCCTAAGTATTCGTTCGCTTTTCAAGCTCCAAAGATGACCTAATGATGGAAACAAAGTTTCCTTTATCTACAACCTTCAACAGTCTCCCAGACTGTTGAAGCTATGCGGGGGAGGGAAAGTTGAAAAGGTTTGGGGAACCTTTTCAACCTTTTTAATTTTAGGAGTTCTTTCCCACTCCCACTTTTTTTAGTATAATAAAGATCAGTATGAAAACACGGGAGACTAAAGGAGATCAGATGAAAAGAAAACATTGGATGCAGTTGGGATTAGCGGCTTCGAGTATGGTCTTGTTAACAGGATGTTACCAAAGATACCAGCGCCAGTCCAGTCCTAAAAAAGAGGTTGCAACCAGCCAGACTTCAGCAAAGAAACAAGCATACAACAAACAATTATACCAGTCTGTTTTTTCAGACTATCAAAAGATTTTTGCCACTTCAAATGATTTGGATGCTATTTCCAAATTAAATTCTCAATTAGCCAAAGAAGATCGAATGATCAATAGCTGGGTGATCGAGACTGTCATCAATCAGCCAGAAGCCGTTCGCTATGCCTTTAAGGACTTAAATAGCGATGGGGTAGATGAGATGATCATCGCCAACCAGCAAACCGATGGGAGCTACTTTGCGACAGGAGTCTACTACCTCAAGGACCAAAAGCCGACCTTGCTTGCAGAAGGTTTCGTTGCTGGACACGGAGGAGCGCGCAATGCGACAACCCTCTATAAGGGAGGAGAAGTCCTGGAAGTCAGCTGGTTGTCGGGAACTGGCCGTGGTGTAGCCGTGCTTTCACGAATAGAAAAGACACCTCAAGCCGCGACAAAAGTCCAGGAAGAAGAAGTTCAGGTACCTGGGTCAGATCTGAATGCCCTCTTTGGAAAATCTGATGAGGATAAACTGGATCTCAAGAGTTTTGACTGGCAAACCTTTGAAAGCACACCATCAGGAGGCGATACCCAAAGCCAGGGGAAAACGCCATGGAATGCTGAAAAATCAGCAAAATTAGCAGAATTTATGAAGACCTGGGGTCAAAAGATGGGGCAACCCAACTACCAAAAAGGCATCGCTGGTGGTGATGTAGGACCAGACAACCTCTATACTCTAGGGGAAAATAGTAAGATGGATGCCATTTATACAGATACTGGTCAAGGAAATGCAAAATACCGCATCGTGGAACGCTATAGCAATTGGGACAAGTATCCAGATGTGCATAGTTATTTCTTTGCTATTACAGATACAGGAGAAGGCATTGTCTTTCATTCTCCAACGACCAATGGAGGAAAGATGTATCTAAAACCAACGGACAACAAGGAACTTCAAGAAGAATTTACACAGTTACTTCATCAATAAAAAGAAGAATAAACCAGAAAAGGACTGTTTTTCTGGTTTTGTTTATTCAAAGAATGAATAAAAATACAACAAAAGAAGTAATTTTTAGGATATAAAAAATGTTAAAAGCTAGTGATAATTAGCAGTATATAGGCATTTAAAAACAGAAAATGTTTGACAATTGAAGGAAAATCATTTAAAATATATTCATTCTTTATTTATAGGAGAAAAAATATGAAAAAACTTCTTACAGCCGGTGTGGCTCTCTTGTCAGTTGCAACGTTAGCAGCTTGTTCTGGTAAAACTGCTTCAGAATCATCAAGCAAAGATGCAAAAGCTTCTTCTAGCAAAGTAGAAAAATCATCTACTTCAGAAAGCAAATCAAGCAGTTCATCAAAATCATCTAAATCAGCAACCTCTTCTGTTAAAATTCCAGAAATTGTCTTGTTGACCGATGAAGAAATCGATAACGCCAAAACAATTGGTGATATGAAAACTCTTTATAGTAAATTAGTGGATAACTATAAAAAATATGCTCAAGATCTTGGCGATCAAATTCCAGAATCACATAGATCTATATATACTCAACAAGTAGAGCCAGCTCTCAAGACATTGGACGAATCAAAAACTCAATTTGATACGGCGCTTTCAACTGGTGGTTCAGATGATACAGTTGTTCCTGAACAAGGACGTACTGCTTTTGCACAACAATTGAAATCTGGACGTGACACTATGAAACAAGCTCTTGAAAGTGCATATAAGATGATTTCACCTTATATCTCTTCATCTTCATCAGCTGAATAATTCATAAATGAAAATGAGAGTGGGACAGAAATCGGTAATTCGTTAGAATTCGATTTCGTCGTCCCACCTCCGCACAGTTGAGTAGGGCTGTAAAAGCTGATGAAATCAGCGTAGTAGAGCCCACTCAACCACTGCGTCTTGCTCGACAATCCCAAAACAATTAATAGGTTAGGACCTCAAGTCCTAGCCTATTTTTGCTTTCTTACAAAAATGTAAGAAATAAAGGGGAAAATGTAAGGTTATGTTATGGTGAAAGCGCTTCAGTTTTAGTACAATAGATTTGTAAAAAACGATTGAAGCTTTTATCGAGCTAGAAAGGAATGGACCATGACCCTACTAGACGTTCAACATATCAAAAAAATCTACAAAACCCGCTTTCAAGGAACGCAGGTCGAAGCCCTAAAAGATATTCACTTCACTGTTGAGAAGGGCGAATATGTGGCCATCATGGGGGAATCAGGATCTGGGAAATCAACCCTCCTCAACATCCTGGCCATGCTGGATCAGCCGACGGAAGGGCAGGTTTACCTCAATGGCACAGATACCTCAACCATCAAGAACAAGGACGCCTCCAGCTTCCGCCGGGAAAAACTAGGCTTCGTCTTTCAAGATTTCAACCTGCTCGACACCTTGTCTGTCAAGGACAATATCCTTCTCCCTCTGGTCCTTTCTCGCAGACCGGTCAAGGAAATGATGAGCAAGGTGGATAGCGTCAGTCGAGAGTTGGGCATTCACCAACTGCTTGAAAAATACCCTTACGAAATCTCTGGTGGACAAAAGCAACGGGTAGCCGTAGCGCGGGCCATCATTACCTCGCCAGAAATCCTCCTGGCCGATGAGCCAACAGGGGCGCTGGATTCCAAGTCTTCAGCTGCGTTACTAGATGTCTTTGAAGATATCAATACCATGGGTCAAACCATTCTCATGGTGACCCACTCGACCGCAGCCGCAGCACGGGCCAAGCGCGTGCTCTTTATCAAGGATGGGATCCTTTACAACCAGATTTTCCGCGGGGAAAAGACAGAGCGTCAGATGTTCCAAGAAATCTCGGATACCCTGACGGTCATGGCGGGAAAGGAGGATTGTGATGTTTAAATTAACAAGTAAATTGGCTCTTTCCAACCTCAAACAAAATCGCAAATTGTATTACCCTTTCGCTATAGCTGTCATTTTAACGACCATGATCCTCTATAGCTTTATTGCCCTGGCAACGACCCCTCATTTAGAAACTTCTTACGGAGGACGAACGGCGAGAGCTGTCCTTGGTTTTGGTTGTTTCGTCGTCCAGCTGGTCGTCGTCATTTTAGTGGCTTATGCCAATGGCTATGTTATGAAAAATCGTTCCAAAGAATTGGGATTATACAGTGTTTTGGGGATGGAGAAGAAGCATCTCCTCGTCATGACCTTATGGGAATTGCTTATCTTCTATATCCTCACAGTTGGAGTAGGACTGGGCTTGGGGCTCTTGTTTGATCCCTTGATTTTTGCCCTCCTCTTAAAATGTATGGGGCTTCCAGTCGTCATTCAATCGACCTTCCAGATAGGGGCTGTTCTTAACACTTTATTTGGGCTAGCCTTAGCTTTTGCCCTCATTCTCTTGTTGAATTCTTTCCGTCTCTTGCGCTACAGTTCCCTCCACCTCATGCAACAGAAAAAGGCAGGAGAGAAGAAAGGACGCTTCTTGCTGGTCCAAACTCTTTTAGGACTAGGACTCTTAGGAATTGCTTTCTATTTAGCGCTAACAGCAGAGCGTCCGGTTGCGGCGGTTCAAGGATTCTTTATTGCCGTTATCTTGGTCATTCTTGCGACTTATCTCTTATTCAACGCAGGCACCATTACCTTTTTAAGATTTCTCAAAGGTCGGAAATCCTACTATTACAAGCCAGAGAATTTTATATCCGTCTCCAACTTAATAGCACGGATGCGAAAAAATGCAGCGGGCCTTGCGACCATTAGTATTCTATCCACCATGGTCTTGGTCACCTTAACCGGGTCGCTCAATATCTTTATTGGAGGGCAGAATTACCTAGATACGGTTTACCCTTCTGATTACATGATTAGTGTGGGGCATATGCCTTCAGATGCTGAAACAGAATCGGTTATTGAGGATGTTCAAGCTCAAATTAAGAAAACAGCCGATGCGACACATCTATCAGATTATCAGGTGGCACAGACTACATACTGGTCGGCTGAAATTCGAAAGATTGATGGAAGGAGCTTAGAGGTGAATGACCAGTCCACTCCATCAACTGGTCAGGAGTTGAAGTCAGAAGGAACAGTCTACTTTTTTGATCAGGCGACTTATGAGCAACTGACCGGTCAAAAAGTTGAGCTTGGGGAAAATGAAATCCTAGCCTATGGGTATCAATATCCTGGAAAATTAGACGCACAATTAGAAATCAATGGGAAGACCTTCACGATTAAAGAAAAACTAAACTCCAATTTTATCCAAGGGAAACTCCCTCAATCCGACCTGTTTCAACACCAAATGGGCTTGTACCTGGTCCTCCCTGACTTGAACCAACTGGGACTAAAAGTTGATAAAAATTTGGAATTCTCTATTACTGCTAAAAATAAAGATAACCAAGATTTTATTTCTGGCTTGATCAAAGAGCTGTATTCGACAGACAAAATCAGTCAATATGGTGCGACTTATTTTGGTGGATTTGATCGATACAGTATAGAGAAAGATTGGCGTGAAACAGCAGGGACTCTTCTATTTATCGGGATTTTTCTATCGGCGATCTTTCTATTAGCTACAGTTCTCGTGATTTACTACAAGCAGATTTCAGAGGGTCATGAGGATCGAGATAATTTTGTGATCTTGCAACAAGTAGGATTGGACCAAAAGCAAACCGGCACCACCATTCGCAAACAGATACTCACTGTCTTTTTTCTTCCATTATTCTTCTCCTTCCTGTACCTAGGAGTAGCCTACAAGATGATCGCAAAAATCGTTGCTATCTTAGGAGCAACCAATGCGGGCTTGGTGCTTCAAACAACTCTTTCTATCTGCGCTGTCTTCTTCATCTCCTATGTCCTTGTCTTTCTTCTGACTTCTAGAAGTTATCGGAAGATTGTCGTGAGGTAGCGTTCGAGTCTATAAAAGATTGAGAAATGAAAAATCCAATAAATAGACAAACTGTTTTTTACATAGGAGAAGCCAAGTGTTGCGGAAAGAATTATAATAATCTATATTATTAAGCTTATTTAAATAGATACCGAAACTTTCCGCCGTGAGAAAAGTGCTAGAAATAATAATATTTCTAGCACTCGGGAGTTTTGGAACCTTAGGTCCAAAACTAAGTTATGGAACTTCCTGGATTGCTGAAATCATCCACTGGATAATTTCACCTAACGTCCGTACTCACCTAAGGAAAGTTTCAAGGATAGGTTTTTCCTTAATCAAAAACACCGAGGTTCAACCTCGGTGTTTTTATCGTGATTATTTCACGTGTTTTACAAGTTCTTCTTGCGCTTTTTTGTTTGATTCTTCTTTTTCCTTCAACCAATTCTTATAAGCTTTTTCGTAGTCAGCAGTTGTGACTGTCTTGTCTTGAACCTTTTGGTATTTGAAGAAGGTTGTTTCACCTTTAATACCAATTGCAGAATTTGCTCTTGAGAATGGTGTTACCTTCGTGATAGATGGAACTCCACCCTTAGAGTAGATTGGAAGAACCATGGCATTTTCTGTCAACCAAGCTTGGGCAGCAGCGTATTTTTCATAACGTGCATTGGTATCCAATTTTTCAGCATTGGCAGCATCTAGCAATGCTTGGTATTCGTTCAAACCAATTTTCTCGATGAGTGCTTGGTCTTTCTTAGGATCAAGTCCCATACCAGTCAAGGTTGAACCATCTGTTGAGTTTAAGATATCCAAGTAAGTAGATGGGTCTTGGAAGTCAGGTCCCCAACCAGTGATATCCATATCAAAGTCTTTTTGCTCTGGTGATTGGGCAAAATAAGTAGCGTTATCTGCATCGTCTGTAGACAATTTTTGTACATCGATCACGACATTGTCTTTACCAAGCGCTGTTTCAATAGAACTCTTCATAGAGTCTGCTTGTTGGACAAGAGCATTAGAAGATTGGTCTACGACATAGTCGATATGGATTGGGAATTGAACACCTTGTGATTGCAATTCAGATTTCGCTTTTTCAAGTTCCGCTTTGGCTTTATCCGCATTATGCAAGCTATCTTGCGCGTCAGCAAAGCTAACACCTTTCCACTCATCTCCTGTTGCGGCAAGTTTTTCTTCAACGAGCGTACCGAAGTCTTTTCCGTTGGCTTGCACAAATGTTGGTGGAACTAGAAGGGTACGTAGAGTTTTTGATGCTCCGTCTTTCCCGTTAACTTGAGCGCTGTAGGAAGTTCTGTCTAAAGCAAAGTTCAAGGCTTGACGGAAATTCTTGTTTTGAAGAGCTGTCTTAGTACTGTTCTTTTGCTCATCAGACGTCTTCTTCGTATGACCGTAGTTTTGACGGTTAACGTTGAAGTAAGCGTAGTAAACAGTAGAATCTTGAGGTGTATAAACGATGTTATCCTTGAATTTCTTCTCAATTGTGCTGTAAGTTGAGCTTGTTGGGAAGAGACGAGCAGTAGATAGGTTCCCATCTGAGAAGTTACGAGCAAGATAGTCTTGGTCAGATCCATCGAAGTAAGTCAATTTAACCGTATCGATGTGAACATTTTTCTTGTCGTAGTAATCAGGGTTTTTATCCAACTCGATTTGTGATTTTGAAGTGAAGGATTTCAAAATGTATGGACCATTGTAGAGGATACCATTTGGTTTCACGCTACCAAAGTCTTTCCCAGCTGATTCCAAGAATTTTTCATTAACTGGCATCATGGTAGCAGTCGTCAATTTAGAATTCCAGAAAGATTCTGGTTGGTTCAAAGTGTATTGAAGAGTGTGATCATCAACAGCTTTTACCCCAACAGTTGAGAAGTCTTTGGTTTTCCCGTTTACATAGTCATCCAAGCCTTTGACCGAGTTTTGAACCAAGTAAAGAGCATCCGATTTTTTATCTGCTACGTATTTTAGAGATGTCACGAAATCTTGTGCAGTGACGTCAGCGTATTCATTTCCTTCTGAATCATACCACTTCGCATCTTTTCGAAGCTTGTAAGTATAAGTCAGACCGTCTTTTGAAACGGACCAGTCCTCAGCAAGAGCAGGCACTAAGTTACCGTATTGATCGTTTTCAAACAAACCATCGACCAAGTTGGTTGTAATGTCGCTTGTAGTTGAACGATTTGAAGTCAAATAGTTCAAGGAATCAGGGTCTGTACCATACACGTAGTTGTATGTAGTCCCTTTTGACGCATTAGAAGATGAGCCACATGCAGCAAGGAAAAGCGTTGAAGCCGCGGCGACACCTGCTAAAAGAGCAAGCTTCGATTTTTTCATATTCGTGTCTCCTTTTGAATAATTTTAATTATTATACTCCAATCAATCTATAAAATAAAGTGTTTTTTGAACTTTTTTTGCATATTTACACACCAGTATACAGTGAAAGCATTGATTTTAAGGGATTTTTAAGGAATAAAAATTTTTTTTTAAAAGTTACTATTTTGCTTTACATACTAGTTGAGAAAGAGTATACTGATAGTGAATAAACTAGTATGTAAAACAAACTAGTGAATATGTGAAGAAAGAGGTGAGAAGGATGAAGGAGTCCCAATTACTAAAGGGAGTCTTGGAGGGCTGTGTGCTGGAGATTATTTCCAAAAAGGCCATCTATGGTTACGAATTGATTCAAAGTCTCAAAGAGATGGGATTTGATAAGATTGTCGCTGGGACCATTTATCCCCTGCTTCAAAAATTAGAAAAACAAGGAATTATTCATGGGGAAATGAGGCCGTCTCCAGATGGTCCCGATCGTAAGTATTTTTCACTCAGCGATGCTGGAAAAGAGCGTTTAGGGGAATTTTGGGACCAGTGGCAGGAGCTAGTCACAAAAGTAGAACGTATCAAGAAGGAGGGAGAAGAATGGTAGAAAGTTATACAGAAAAAATGTCAGATGAATTGATTCATTTAAAGAAAGAGGATCAAGCCTATGTGAAAAAAATGGTCGCTTATATTGGGGCTAAGTCCTATTTTTATGATGATGAAGCACTTGGTGAACAACTCTACAATATGGTTTGCGACCTAAAAGTTGCTGAGAAAGAAGGCATTCGGGCAGTGGATTATTTTGGAAAGGATCCACGGGCGATGGTGGATCAAGTTCTTTCAGATTTGCCTAAACGCTCTTTAGGATCTTATGTGGGACTCGTCTTCCTAATTGGAGTGATCTTAGTTGGCATGCGTTATTTAATGGATTTCACCTGGATGACACCACTAAAAATCGAACCCTTGACCTATGTTGTCATTCTCCTCAATTTCTTGGTGTTCAGCCAGTTCATCACGTGGCTTTGGTCTAAACAGAGCTATGGTGAAATGAAGTGGTCTTGGGCTATGTTTATCAGTGTGATCAGCCTGATGGTATTTCTGAACATCGTACGACAATTTTCGATCTATTTTGGCCACATTGGGAGTCTCTTCTTATCAGATGGTTGGGCAATTGTTCTCGCTGTCCTAGTCTTACTTGGGTTTACGGTCATGGCTTTTAGAAGCAGGAATCGTCTGATGTCGAGTCTACTAGTCATGGGCCTGACTTTCCTAGTTACAGGATGCTGGATTCGTCTTGTGAATCAGGAAACTGCTCATTTAATAGGCTGGTTACTTCCTCTCATGGGACTAGTCCTGACCCTTATTGTATTTTGTCTCCAAAGAAAGAAGGAAGAAGCATGAAATCAGCAATGTATTTTGAAGAAACGCAGGCCTTGATGCAAACCTTTAGCCAGGAGGACCAAGCCTATTTCCAAGATCTCTGGGATTATTTCAATTTTGCAGGTTTCTTATATGAGGAGAAAGCCTTAAGAGAGCAGGTCTATAATCTAGCGCTAGATTTTTCGCAAGCAGGAGCGGATGGCTTAACGGCCAAGGACTATTTTGGTCTCGATCCAAAGGGAATGGCAGACCAAATCATCGAAAATATGCCCAAAGAATCGACGCGGTCTGTTTTGAAATATGGGGCTATCTTTTCAGGTATTGTGATATTTTATCGCCTCTTAAGTGATTTTGCTTCTCAAGCGGTCCTTGTGCTCAAGCCACTAGTCTATTTGACAGACATCATTTTGGGACTCCTAGCTGTTGGGATCATCTTCTATCTCCTTCGTCGTCTCATTTTTGCGGAGGAAAAAACGAAAAAAGCAATTTATGTAGCATTTGTTCTAGTTCTAGGATTCTATTTTGTCGGTGAAATAGTGGGAGTCCGCTTCTTGCCAGCTCTTGCTTGGTTTGTAGTCCCTAGTCCTTGGGATACTCTTCTCATGACAGGGGCTAGCGGGGCTCTCATTCTTTGGCAATGGAAAGAAGAGTTTGGACGAGCTTTCATCTTTCCTATCGTCGCCTTTTTAGTGGTTGGATTCTTACATCGCTGGACCTTGGCACAAGGAGTTCAGAATCTTGGTATGACGGTTCTTCTGCCCACAGTGATCATCGTCTTTGGGTTGGTTATTTATTATTGGTTTACGATTCGTGCTTTGAAAAAGAATAGGACGGAAAGTGATAAATAGTAAGAAAAGGGGGGGCTGGGACAAAAGTCCTAGCCTCTCAATTATTTTTGGATTGTCGAGCAAGACGCAGTGGTTGAGTGCTCAAAGCACTGCTTTGAGGTGGTAGATAGGACTTGCTAAGCAAGTTTCCTAAGTAGTTGTTCGCTTTTCAAGTTCCAAAGATGCCCTACTCAACTGTGCGGAGGTGGGACGACGAAATCGAATTCTAACAAATTACCGATTTCTGTCTCACTCTCTTTCTTATCCAAGTATGATAGAATAAACTCATTAGATGGGAGAATATACATGAATCTATTTCGAAAAAAGGCTTGGGGACAGGTTCACCCAGGGTTAAACCGCTATTTACGGTTGTGGGATTTGATTATTTTAGGAATCGGTGCCATGGTGGGGACAGGGATCTTCACGATTACGGGGACTGCAGCGGCGAATTTAGCTGGTCCAGCCTTGATCATTTCAATTGTGATTGCGGCTTTTTGCGTCGGCTTATCTGCCCTCTTCTTTGCAGAATTTGCATCCCGCATTCCTTCAACTGGTGGAGCCTATAGCTACCTCTATGCCATCTTTGGAGAGTTTCCAGCCTGGATTGCAGGTTGGTTGACCGTGATGGAATTCATGACAGCCGTATCAGGTGTGGCCTCAGGTTGGGCTGCTTATTTCAAGGGATTGTTGGCCAATCTTGGCTGGCGTCTGCCGACGGCTTTAAATGGGACTTTTGATCCAGCTGCGGGAACTTATGTGGATCTCTTACCTATTTTGGTCATGGTCCTCGTCACAGCCTTGGTCCTTATGAATGCAAAAGCCGTCTTACGCTTCAATTCCTTGCTGGTCTTACTCAAGTTCTCAGCTCTTACCTTGTTTATTCTTGTCGGGATTTTTCACCTAAACCCTGGCAACTGGGGAAACTTTGCCCCTTATGGCTTTGGCGAAATTTATGGTGGTCAAACAGGGATTATGGCTGGCGCTTCGCTCATGTTCTTTGCCTTTCTTGGTTTTGAGTCCATTTCAATGGCGGTCGATGAAATCAAGGAACCACAAAAGAACGTTCCTCGCGGCATTGTCCTTAGTCTTTTGATCACAACGGTTCTTTATATCTTGGTTACCCTGGTTTTGACCGGCATGGTTCCTTTTAAGAACTTAAATGTAGAGGATGCGGTTGCCTTTGCCCTCCGTCAGGTAGGAGCTAGCTGGGCAGGGAATTATGTATCGTTGGTCGCTATTTTGACCCTGATTACCGTCTGCATTTCTATGACTTTTGCCCTCTCACGGATGATTTACAGTTTGGCGCGAGATGGCCTTTTGCCAAAAGCGATGAAACAGCTCGATCCTAAAACCAGAATCCCAAAAAATGCGACCCTGGTCGCTGGAGTAATGGCTGCCATTGCTGGTGGAGTTTTTCCGCTAGCTAGTATCGCTTCCTTTTTAAATATCTGTACCTTGGCTTACCTGGTTATGTTGGCCTTTGCCCTCTTGAAATTGCGCAAGGAACACGGTGCTCCTGGACCTGGTGAATTTAAAACGCCTTTGGTTCCGGTCTTGCCAATTCTATCGATTGTGGTCTGTGTGTCCTTTATGACCCAGTATTCTCTATCGACCTGGCTGGCCTTTGGAGTTGCTCTC
Organism: Streptococcus parasanguinis; assembly: GCF_015557775.1. Classification (GTDB taxonomy): domain Bacteria; phylum Bacillota; class Bacilli; order Lactobacillales; family Streptococcaceae; genus Streptococcus; species Streptococcus parasanguinis_AA. The sequence continues at coordinate 132,665 of NZ_JADNOY010000001.1, forward strand.
TTGATTGGGATAGGAATTTATTTTGGCTATGGGTATCGCCATTCAGAAGAACATAAATAAAAGATGAAAGCTAGAGTAGAAGAACTCTGGCTTTTTGTATAGGGAAAGCTCTTTTTTTGGTATAATAAAGGGAGAAAGTTAAATAGATAACAAAGGAGAACACCATGACATTTGAAGAGATTTTAAATAATAGTAATCATAAATTTCTTTAATGAATTCCACATAGAGTTCTGGTTTCTTAAAATTATATTTTATAGAGTTCGTCTACATTTCTTATTGTTTCACTCTAGAATAATTGGTAGAGGGTTATAATAGAATTATATTTTCGAAAAGTCGAAGTAGTTATAAATATTTATAAAAGTATAAGAAAGTAAAAGATAAGATTGAAAAATGAATAGGAGGTTATTATGAGATTCATTATTTCTTTTATCACATTTTGTGGTTTAGTTGGTGTTTGGTATTTTATAAAAAAACAACCTAATATAAAATATCGAAACATTTCGGCTTTGATCTCTTTAATTAGTTTTGTTATATTTGGTTTATTCTTTCGAGAAGATAAATCTCAACAAGGTTCGGTCAGATCTGTTGTTAGTTCGAGCAGTTCGTCTTTGAATTTATCTACAACAACTCAGGCATCTTCCTCGATATTAGAAGTGAGTTCATCAAGCGAATCAGCTTCGATATCAAATCAATTTAATGATGAAGAGTTTCAAAAATATGCTAGTCAATTTCAGAATAAATTGAATGAGTTGGTAAAAGAAACTGGGCAAGTTTATAGTGCTACAGGGAGAGGTCTTATACTATATCTGACTGTTCCACAAGACTTTAAATATAATTCAAAAGATAATATTCAAGAATTTGCTGATAAAGTGTTGCAGGTCAAGAATGAAACTTTTCCTGTTTGGCTTGTTGAAAATGGCTATTCTGCACAAGATGTAAGTATTCGTCTACACATTAAGACAGAAGATGGAACGGTACTCGCAAAAGAAAAGTTATCGGGAATAATGAAAGTTACGAAGTAAAAAATCAAATTAAGCAAACCTACCTCAAAAATGTTGGCTGATCTGTCTATTAAAAATGAAATAAGTCATCTTATTAATTTGCTAAAAAATAAATACATATTTTGGTTCTTCTAGTTTTGATAGAAGAAAAATTAAAATGTTAGTTTTTGTTAGTATGTGTTATTTTTCGAAGAAAACCGAAAATTTTATCTAGGTTTTCACAATATGTGATATAGTTTTTTTGAAACTATTTTTATATAGACTTTGAACTAATTAATTCTTGACATTGGAGTACGTGGAATTTACTTGGAAAATAAAAAAACGCTGATTTTACGACGTTTTTAACCTATTTAGAATTTACTTGGAAAATAAAAATTATGGAAGATAAAGATTTAAAAAAGTTATTAGAATTATTGAATAAAAATGAAGATGAAATTATTGAATACAAAGTTAATAATAAAGATCATGATCGTATAGGCAAATATATATCAGCTTTAGCTAACTCAGCAGCAATGTTAGGTCAGCAATTCTCATACTTAATTTGGGGGGTTAATGATGTTTCAAAAGAAATTATTGGTACAAAATTCTATCCAAAAACTGAAAAACATGCACAGGGTGAGCCGTTTATTACTTGGTTAGAAAGGATGCTTGATCCTCGTATCACAATTCGTTTTGAAGAATATGATATCGAACAAAAACATGTTGTCGTTTTAGTCATCCACATGAATGCTGGTAGACCTGTTGCTTTTAGCGGTAGTCGATACATTAGAAGTGGATCTTCATTAAAAAACTTAAAGGATTATCCTGAAAAGGAAAGAGAACTGTGGAAATCCTTTGAATCGCGATCATTTGAAAGAGAGTATGCAAAAACCGCATGTACATTTGAAGAAATTAAAGAATTGATTGATGTTAATTCCTATTTGAAAATGATGGGATACTTTGAAGATTCAAACGATGAAGAGATAATTTTTCATATGATAGAAGATGGTGTGATAGAATCTTCTGGAAAAACTTTCAATCTAACCAATATGGGAGCATTTACATTCGCAAAAAATCTTAAAAATTTTGAAAATTTATCTGCTCATGCTTTACGAGTAATTAGATATGCCGGTAATAATAAACTAAGTGCAGTAGCTGATAATACAGCTAGTAAAGGAGCTGCCGTTGGTTTTGAAGGTTTACTAAAATTTATCAATGGTCATTTACCTCGTAATCCTGAAACGTTAAAAGATAATGGACAAATCACTTCTGATACAGATTATCCTCCTCTGGTTATACGTGAAATAGTTGCAAACCAAATAGTACATCAGGATTTTTCTGTAAAAGGTAGCTCACCAACAATTGAAATATTTGATAATAGAGTAGTATTCACAAATCCTGGATCTCCTCTTAATCGTCCTGAAAGATTGCTTGATATGCCTCCTTACTCTCGAAATGAAGCTTTAGCTGAACTATTTCGAAAGATGCATTTAGTAGAGTCTCGTGGTAGCGGTATAGATAAGATTATCTTAACGTTGGAATTAAATCACTTACCTGCTCCGGATATAGCTGCTAAGGATAATTATACTGTTGTTACTTTACATCAACGACGAACAATCCAAGAAATGGGGAATAGAGAAAAAATAAATGCTATTTATTATCATTCTGCATTACTCTACATAGAAGATAATTTTATGACAAATAGTACACTAAGAAAAAGATTCGGATTGACAAATAAACAATCATCTATCGCTTCTAAACTCATTGCTCTTGCGTTAGAAAATGACAAAATAAAAATTTATGACGAAAACGCTGGAAAAAAGAATATGCAGTATATTCCATACTGGGGCATTAGTTACAATAATAACTCTACTCCAATTTCCTCAAAATAAACGCTAATAAGGGATTTCACAAGTTCAAACATGATTTGAACCACAATTTAAAACCTTTTTAATAATAGTTTACCTAATGATGTTTTTTGAAAGGAATATAAAAATTTCAGAAGTAAAAAAAGATGGCAGTACAGTATATTGTGCTAGTATGTATTTAGAAATAGATTAGATAACTGGAAAAAGGTGAAAACTAGTATAACTGCCCAAACTAGAAAAGAACAAAATTAAATGATAAAACCTAGCAAAAAAATTTAAATATAAATTCAGTTACATTACTGAGTTAGTGTAGATATAACATTATTAGGAACCAGCTGATTTATGGCTAGATACATTTAAATTAACTGTAAAACCATAGACCTTAAAATATAACGAAATCACAATTGTATAACATTTAGTTCTTATTATAAAAGAGCCATGAATGCTCTTTAGGTTCACAAAAAGGTGAACAAAATACAATGAATATGTTTTACGAGTTCATAAAGTTCATCATATCAATATTAAATTACATCAAAGGAGAACACCATGACATTTGAAGAGATTTTACCAGGATTAAAGGCCAAGAAAAAATATGTACGAACAGGATGGGGTGGAGGAGAAAACTATGTCCAATTGTTTGATACCATCGAGCAAAATGGAGTGGCTCTGGAAGTGACACCTTATTTCCTCATTAACGTGTCTGGTGAAGGCGAAGGCTTTTCCATGTGGAGTCCAACTCCCTGTGATGTTCTAGCGACAGATTGGGTGGAAGTCCATGACTAAACGGGTCTTGATTACAGGCGTGAGCTCCGGGATTGGTCTGGCGCAAGCTCGTTTGTTTTTAGAAAAGGGCTACCAGGTCTATGGGGTGGATCAGGGAGCTGATCCCCAGTTGCCAGGTGAGTTTCACTTCTTACAGCTAGACTTAACCTTGGATTTGACGCCGATTTTTGACTGGTGTCCTGAGGTAGATGTCTTGTGCAATACAGCTGGAGTATTGGACGATTATAAACCGCTTCTGGAGCAAAGCGCTCAGGAGATTCAGGAGATTTTTGAGATTAACTATGTGACTCCGGTGGAGCTGACACGGCATTATCTGACTCAAATGTTGGAGAAGAAGCGAGGTATCATCATCAATATGTGCTCCATTGCATCTATTCTAGCTGGTGGAGGCGGTCACGCTTATACTTCCTCCAAGCATGCTCTAGCGGGCTTTACCAAGCAGTTGGCCCTGGATTATGCAGAATCTGGCATTCAAGTCTTTGGGATCGCTCCAGGTGCTGTCAAGACTGGCATGACTGCTGCGGACTTTGAACCCGGTGGCTTAGCAGACTGGGTAGCCAGTGAAACACCTATCAAACGCTGGATTGAGCCAGAAGAAGTGGCAGAAGTCAGTTTCTTTTTGGCCAGTGGGAAGGTATCTGCCATGCAGGGACAAATCTTGACCATTGATGGTGGTTGGAGTTTGAAGTAGGAGGAATTGATGGAAATCAAAAAACACTTTGGTGTCTACGGCATTTGCTATGAGAATGGGAAACTTCTCTGTATTGAAAAAACAAGAGGCCCCTATCAACATCGTTTTGATCTACCGGGTGGTAGTCAGGAACTCGGTGAGGGGTTGACAGAAACCCTTAAGAGAGAAGTTCTGGAAGAGACGGGTTATACGCTTAGCCGTTACTTAAATCCTAGGATTTATGACGTGCTGGTTCAAGAAGAGGGGCAAGACTTCGCTGTACATCATACCATGGCCTTTTATGATGTAGTGCTCGATTTCGAGAGCTCTCAAAAATCCCTTCCTCATGAAGTTCTTGATGGAAGTAATGATTCAGCAAATGTTATTTGGCTGAATTTGGAAGAAATTACCGAAGAAAATGCCTCGCCTTTAGTATTAAAAGTGAAGGCAGAGTTACGAGGATTTCCAGAATTAGAACGGATAAGTTATAGGAATTGGAAGGTAAAATAGAGGGATAATGGAACTATTTAAAACATGGAAGAAAAATATGGTTCTCTATGGTCTTAAATCTCAAATTGGAACTGTATACCGAAACAGTGATGGGACAACAAGTTTTTATGATATTGGGAATTTTCTATACTTAGCAGGGGAGCTAAATTCTAGATTTTGGGAAGATTTTGTTAGGCAATATGGTTTAGATTATAAGATTATTATTTCAGAAGACACTAAGTGGCAAGATTTTCTGCATCAGAAACTGGAGCTAATTTCTTTTGCTCGCTATTCTTTTAAAGATAAGGCAAATTTTCAAGTTGAATTTCTAAATGATCTAGTTAGTCAGTTAGAGAAAGGTTACAATATTGTACCTATTGATAATCGTATTTATAACTGCCTTTCTGAGGAAGAATGGTCACAAGATTTACAGGGGGATTTTGAGTCCTACCAGGATTTTGCTTTAAAAGGTGGATTTGGCTTTGTGATTCTTAAAAATAATGAAGTGATTGCTGGGATTTCCTCAGGGTTAGTTTACCGTGAAGCAGTTGAAGTGGAAGTTGCAACTAGACCAAACGAACAAGGAAATGGATTTGCCAAAAAGCTTGGTGCTGCAATGATTCTAGAGAGTTTAAATAGAGATATGTTTCCACTTTGGGATGCTCATAACGAGGCTTCCAAAAAAGTAGCAGAATTTTTAGGATATGAGTTAGTTGAACCTTATGAAGCTTTTGAACTAGAGGAAAGTGTCATATAATGATATCTGATATTGTATCTTTTAAGACGAGGTGAATGAACATGCAAAATCAACTAGCTCTTAGTGGCGAAAAAATTGTTGAGAAAGTTTATCCCCATTTATTGCACCACGTCGGCTTGATTCGTGGGGAATACTTGTTGAGAGAACTAAACCAAAACATACTATTACCAAATTGTCAGCAATTTGTGAAAGATTATCTAGACACTATTTGTCATTTGTACTCAGATGAAGAAGTCTGGTATCGCTTTTCAGAGTTAACAAATGCAGAAGCAAATAGTCTAGACGGGACTAAAGAGTGTTTTGACGAACGCCACCCCTTATTTGGATACAGAGGTATCAGGCGTTTGTTGGCGTGTCCAGATGAATTTCAGGCTGAGACTAATGTTGTTACGGAAGTTTTTCAAACCAATCCCAATCTGTCTGTTATTTTTCCTTTTGTCAATGATGCCGAACAATTAAAACAAGCTATTACAGTATTGCGTCAGTATGGTTTTACCGGGAAAGTCGGCACGATGATTGAATTACCATCAGCTTATTTCGACTTGGACAGGATACTGGAAACGGGCATTTCAAAGATTGTAGTTGGAATGAATGATTTAACTTCTTTTATTTTTGCGACTGTGAGAAACAGTCAATGGCATGATATGGAAAGTCCAATTATGTTAGATATGTTGAGACAGATGCAGGATAAAGCAAAGAAGAACAAGATTGATTTTGCTGTAGCAGGCTATCTTAATACTTCTTTCATACAAAAAATGAATCAGATGGGTATCGAATGTATTCTCCATTACAGCTCTATTCCAGAGATTTTTGATTTAGAAATTGACCATCCAGACCATCTTAAACATATAAAAGAAGAAAGTAAAAAATTACAAAGGAGAACTCATGACACCTCAAGAAATGTGGAATGCCTACAAACAAATCAACCCCTCGATTGGAGATGAGATAGATGCCTGGGCGTTTGGAGTGGATCCAGACCTTTTAGCGGAACTGGTGTTTACAGGCGAAAAAACAGCAACAGCTTCAGCTTATGACCTCTATACACTAGAGGACGAACCCCTTCCCCAAGAAGGAACCTTTGATGTTATCTTAGACAGTCAAAACCAAGCTATCTGCATTGTCGAAATTACCAAGGTTTCTGTTCAGCCCTTCCATCAAGTGTCAGCCGACCATGCCTTTAAGGAAGGTGAGGGAGACAAATCTTTAGCCTATTGGCGTCAGGTTCATGAGGACTTTTTCAAAGACTGCTTTGGAGAAGCAGGTCTGGTTTTTACACCTGACAGCAAGGTGGTTTTAGAAGAATTTCGCAGAGTTTATCCATTATAGAACACGCTCTCCTTTTCGGAGAGTTTTTTGATCTGGTCTTATTTTCCAAAAGGGGTGAAAAATGGTATAATAAGTACGATATTGTACAGAAAAGAGAAATGTTATGCCAAATTATGCCATTATTTTAGCAGCGGGGAAAGGTACCCGTATGAAATCAGATCTGCCCAAGGTTCTTCACAAGGTTGCAGGGATCTCTATGTTGGAGCATGTCTTCCGTAGTGTTGGAGCCATCTCACCTGAAAAGACTGTAACAGTTGTGGGCCACAAGGCGGAATTGGTAGAGCAAGTCTTAGCGGGACAAACAGAGTTTGTCAAACAAACCGAACAATTGGGAACTGGTCATGCGGTAATGATGGCAGAGCCAGTCTTGAAAGGCCTTGAAGGGCATACCCTCGTCATTGCAGGAGACACTCCTTTGATTACGGGTGACAGTCTCAAACACTTGATCGACTTCCATATCAACCACAAGAATGTGGCAACGATTTTGACAGCCGAAGCAGCTAATCCATTTGGCTATGGTCGGATTGTCCGTAATGACAATGCGGAAGTGCTTCGCATCGTCGAGCAAAAAGATGCGACAGATTTTGAAAAACAAATCAAAGAAATCAATACAGGGACTTATGTCTTTGACAATGCCCGCCTCTTTGAAGCTTTGAAGAATATCAATACCAACAATGCCCAAGGTGAATACTATATCACAGATGTGATTGGGATCTTCCGAGAAGCAGGAGAGAAAGTTGGAGCCTATACGCTCAAAGATTTTGATGAAAGTCTCGGGGTTAACGACCGCGTTGCCCTTGCGACAGCAGAAGGCATCATGCGTCGTCGCATTAACCAAGCCCACATGGTCAATGGAGTGAGCTTTGTCAATCCGGATGCAGCCTATATCGATATCGATGTTGAGATCGCACCTGAGGTACAAATCGAAGCCAATGTTACCCTAAAAGGGCACACAAAAATTGGGGCTGAAACCGTCTTAACTAATGGAACTTATATCGTGGACAGTGAGATTGGGGCAGGTGCCGTTATTACCAACTCCATGATTGAAGAGAGCACAGTAGCTGATGGCGTGACAGTGGGACCTTACGCCCACATTCGTCCAGGATCTAGCCTTGCAAAAGATGTCCATATTGGAAATTTTGTCGAAGTCAAAGGTTCGTCTATTGGCGAAAATACCAAAGCTGGTCATTTGACCTATATTGGAAACTGTGAAGTTGGTAGCAACGTTAACTTTGGTGCAGGAACCATCACAGTGAATTATGATGGCCAACATAAGTTTAAAACGACGATTGGAAACAATGTCTTTGTCGGATCCAATTCGACGATTATTGCGCCAGTTGAATTAGGCGACAATTCCTTAGTCGGTGCTGGATCCACCATTACCAAAGATGTACCAGCAGATGCGATTGCGATTGGTCGTGGCCGTCAAGTGAATAAAGAAGAGTATGCTCTTCGCTTGCCACACCATCCTAAAAATAAATAGGAGAATCTCATGCAATTTGAAGAAAAAACCATTGAGCGCAAGGAAATTTATCAGGGACCGATTTTCCAAGTGGTGACTGATCAAGTAGAACTACCCGCTGGAAAAGGTCAAGCTCAGCGTGATTTAATCTTCCATAACGGAGCAGTAGCGGTTTTGCCGATCACAGAAGATGGGAAAACGATCTTGGTCAAGCAGTACCGCAAGGCGATTGAAAGGACTTCGGTGGAGATTCCAGCAGGGAAGTTAGAAAAGGGAGAAAATGCAGACCCTAAAGCGGCTGCTCTGCGCGAATTGGAAGAAGAAATTGGCTACACAGCGGATCTAGAGTTGTTGTATGATTTTTATTCAGCCATTGGATTTTGTAATGAGCGGATCAAACTTTATGGTGCGACCAACTTGAAAAAGGTGGAAAATCCACGTCCACAAGATGCGGATGAGACCTTAGAGTTATTAGAAGTGACCTTGAAGGAAGCCAAAGATTTAATCCAAACTGGCGAAATCTGTGATGCCAAGACCATCATGGCGATCCAATATTGGGACTTAATCAATAAATAGAGGAGGATCCGATGGGAAAACCTTTATTAACCGATGAAATGATTGAACGAGCAAGGCGAGGAGAGGATATCACCGGTCCTAAAATGGTCGATGCGGAAGAGACGAAAATTATTCGGACAGACCACAGAGGATTTGGCTATGAACGTCCTATGAGAGAAAGCCGTATGGAGCGTCCGCAAGAGCGTTATTCTCAGGATACGGTGCAGATCCAAGTGGAGCCCACAGTGACCAAGAGTCGTCGCATTGAAGAGCGCAAACAAAGTGTGGTCCAATCCAAACTCAATAAGATTTTGTTCTGGATCATTGTGCTCCTCATTGCCTTGATCATTGCTATTTGGCGTCTATAAGGTCGTCACAAGGAGAGAAATGACATGAAAATTGGAATTATTGCAGCCATGCCCCAGGAGTTGAAGATCTTGGTTGAAGCCCTTGAAAATGGGGAAAAGCATCTGCGTCTTGGAAAAGTCTACTATACAGGATCAATTGGACGCCATGAGGTCGTTTTGGTGGAAAGTGGTATTGGAAAAGTCATGTCTGCTATGAGTGTAGCAGTCTTGGCCAATGATTTCAAAGTGGAAGCCATTATCAATACGGGTTCTGCAGGTGCCGTTGCGCCGGGAATGGCCGTTGGGGATATCGTCCTTGCAGACAAATTGGCCTATCATGATGTGGATGTGACAGCATTTGGCTATAAGTATGGTCAAATGGCAGGTCAACCACTTTACTTTGAATCCAGTCGCTATTTCGTATCAGAAATGAAAAAAGTTCTGGAAGAAGAAGCTGCAACCACACATGTAGGCTTGATTACAACAGGAGATAGCTTTATCGCGAGTGAAGAAAAAGTCGCAGCAATTCGGGAGCATTTCCCAGAAGTCTTGGCAGTTGAGATGGAAGGGGCAGCCATTGCCCAAGCCGCTCATGCAGCTGGACGTCCCTTTATGGTTATTCGCGCCATGAGTGATACAGCAGATCACGCAGCCAATATTTCTTTTGATGAATTTATCGTAGAGGCTGGCGAACGCTCTGCTCAAACCCTGATTACTTTCTTGAAGAGATTGGTGTAGAAAAAATATAGGGAAATTGAACATGTATCGTGAATCGTATTTTGATGGAGGCCTATTTTCCTATATTGGCTATGTTTTATTAGCAACCTTCATTACAGTATTGACTTTGGGGATTTGTGCTCCTTGGGGCGTGTGCATTATGTATAACTGGAAGGTCAAGCATACCGTGATTGATGGTCGTCGTCAGTATTTTGACGGCACGGCTATGCAGTTATTTGGAAATTGGATCAAATGGTGGTTCTTTACCATCATTACATTTGGTATCTATGTGTTCTGGTTAAATATCAAGGTCACACAATGGATTACCAAGCATACTCATTTTATAGACTAATTGAAAAGGACTCGTCTAAGGACTAGTCCTTTTTTGAAGTCGAATCTTTCAGAAATAGGGAACTTTCATGCTATAATAAAGACTAGTAATGTAAAGGAGAGAATATGGTTTTATCAAAGAAACGGGCACGTCATGTGATCGAAGAAATTATCGCCCTTTTTCCAGATGCCAAGCCAAGTCTGGATTTTCGTAATCATTTTGAATTGTTAGTAGCGGTTATGCTCTCGGCTCAGACGACTGATGCGGCTGTTAACAAAGCGACACCAGGTTTGTTTGCGGCTTTTCCAACCCCGCAAGCCATGGTAGCAGCCAGTGAAGCTGATATTGCCAAGCATATTTCTAAATTAGGCCTCTATCGAAATAAGGCCAAATTTCTCAAAAAATGTGCCCAACAATTGCTAGACAACTTTGATGGGCAAGTGCCTCAGACTCGTGAAGAGTTAGAAAGTCTAGCAGGAGTAGGGCGCAAGACAGCAAATGTTGTCATGAGTGTAGGTTTTGGTATTCCAGCTTTTGCTGTCGATACCCATGTGGAGCGGATTTGTAAGCACCATGATATCGTCAAGAAATCAGCGACGCCATTGGAAGTTGAAAAGCGGGTCATGGATGTTCTGCCAAAGAGCGAATGGCTAGCTGCCCATCAAGCCATGATTTATTTTGGACGGGCCATCTGCCATCCCAAAAATCCTGAATGTGACCAGTACCCACAACTCTATCATTTTGATTAGGAATCAGTTCCTCTGCTCGAAAGAGCAGAGGTTCTTTTTGTAATGAAACGTATATTTATTAAAAGGATTGAAAGGTGATATCTTTGTTGGATCTGGTGGTAGGTGCCTAGACTCCCCTATCCGGCTTCTTTGAGATCGATTTCAAGATGCTTTTTCTTTATATCTTATTATATTCATTCAGAAAAAACGAACTTTTTTAAAATAAATTTGGTTTTTTTTAAGAAATAGTGTATAATGGTAGAAAATCTAACATAAGGAGATAGTGATGAAAGCAAAAAAACTGTTAGCTCTTGCAGGAGTTTCTGTTGCAGGTGCCTTTCTTTTAGCAGCATGTGGCGGTGGTAGTAGCAATCAAGCAACCTACTCATTCGTCTATTCAGCAGATCCAAATACCTTGGATTACATCGCTGCAACTCGTACAACAACTTCAGATGTCACAAGTAACCTTGTAGATGGTCTTCTTGAAAACGACCGATACGGAAACTTTGTGCCAAGTCTAGCAGAAGATTGGACTGTCTCTGAAGATGGATTAACCTATACTTACAAACTTCGAAAGGATGCCAAATGGTATACGAGTGAAGGAGAAGAATATGGTGCTGTAACGGCTCAAGACTTTGTTACAGGGATCAAACACGCGGTTGAGTCTAAATCAGAAGGTCTCTTCTTGATTCAAAATTCGATCAAAGGTTTGGATGCCTACGTAAAAGGGGAAACCAAAGACTTTAACACAGTTGGAGTCAAAGCCTTAGATGACCACACCATCCAATATACTTTGGTTCGTCCAGAAAGCTTCTGGAACTCAAAAACAACCTCAGGTGTTCTTTTCCCAGTTAATGCGGATTTCTTGAAATCTCAAGGAAAAGATTTTGGTTCGTTGAAACCTAGCAGCATCTTATACAATGGTCCATATTACTTGAAATCTTTGACTTCGAAATCTGAGATTGAATTGGTCAAGAACAAAGACTATTACGATGCGAAAAATGTTCATATCGATCATGTCAAATTGACCTTTAACGATGGATCAAACCCAGATTCTATCATTAAAAACTTTGAAAAAGGTCAATATTCCTTTGCATCTGTTATGCCAAACAGTTCGACGTATAAGAGTGTCAAGAAAAACTTTGGCGACAACATTGTCTACGGTTTGCAATTGGGAACATCCTACTATCTTGGATTCAACTTGGACCGTCAAAAGTATGACCACACAGCCAAAACAACAGATGAACAAAAAGCTTCTACCAAGAAAGCAATTCTAAACAAGGACTTCCGTCAAGCGGTGAACTTTGGTTTTGACCGCAAATCATATGCGGCACAAGTATCTGGATCTGATGCGGCTGAAAATACCCTTCGTAGCACTTTGGTGCCACCAACATATGTCCAAGTCAATGGAGAAGATTTTGGTAAGGTCGTTGAAAAACAATTGGTTACCTATGGGGATCAATGGAAGGGTGTGAGCCTGGACGATGGTCAAACAAGCCTTTACAATCCAGAAAAAGCCAAAGCTTCATTTGCGAAAGCCAAAGCTGAATTGCAAAAACAAGGAGTTCAATTCCCAATTCATTTGGACTACATTGTCAGCCAAGTGGACAACAGCATGGTCCAACAAGCGAGCTCCTTCAAACAATCTGTAGAGTCAGCTCTTGGTGCAGATAATGTCGTTGTCGACCTTCAAAAGGTATCGGATGATGATTTCCAAAACATCACTTACTTCAGTAATACAGCTGCTGCAAGAGACTATGATATCTCAGGCGGTGGTTGGGCTCCGGACTATCAAGACCCATCGACTTACCTTGAAAGTATCAGCCCAGTAAATGGTTCTGTCTTCTACTATCTTGGTATTGATGCAGGTTCAAACAACCCAGCCATTGCAACAGTTGGTTTGGATCAATACGCTAACATGTTGAAAGATGCCGATGCTGAATTGTTGGATCAAGCAAAACGCTATGAAAAATATGCTGCAGCGCAAGCTTGGTTGACAGATAGCTCGATTACGCTTCCAACTGTTTCAAATGGTGGTGCTCCAATGCTTCAACGGACCGTACCATACAGCCGTGCTGCTTCATGGGTTGGTACAAAAGGAACAGGAACATTCTACAAATACCTTGAAATGTCTAAAGATGTTGTCACAACAAAAGACTTTAACAAGGCCAAAGAAGAATGGTTGAAGAAAAAGGCAGAATCCAATAAAAAAGCTCAAGAAGATCTCAAAGATCACATTGAGAAGAAAAAATAAAAAAATCAATCATTGGTCTATCAATGAAGATAAAAAAGTCGGAGCCGTCATGTAAGGGCTCCGGTTTTTTTATGTCTTGAAAGTCAGTCTGTCTCATTCTATTCACTAAATCTTAAAAAATAGCCCTCTGGATCTAGAACTGCAAATTCATGAGGATAGATATACTGTTCACCAACACGAAATTTTCTTTTGTTATACCCTATGCTTTTTATCGAAAGCGTTTCCTATTTAAATAAACTATAAAAAATGATATTATATTTGTGAGTCAACCACTTTAAGGAGAACAATCCTGATGAAAAACAAAATAATATTAAGCTCTGTAACGCTTCTATCTGCATTTATACTAGCAGCATGCGGAAACGGAGAGAAGAAAGCAACAGAAACTACGACTGCATCAACGACAAAAGCTCAAACAACAACTCCTGGGTCTTCTTCTAGGGCAAAAGAAATATCCCTTGCAGATACTCAACGTATCGGAAATGAAAATTTTGGTTATATCAATATCCCTAAAGATTGGGTCGTATATAATTTCAAAGCTCAAAGTAGCAAAACTCAAAGTAGCAAAACGCTCAAATATTCATCACCAGACAAACACAATATGTTGTTAATGGAATCAAACACTAAAGATACTGTTGAACTTGGCCCCAACGAAACCTTTGACGCACAGTTACTTGCGGACCGTTTATATAGCTTCTGGGGAAAAGCCAAAAATCAAACTAGTTTAGAAGGTGTAAAAGCTATTTTTGCCAGTGAGGACGCTTTCTTAATAAAAGTAACATTTAAAAATGGGAACATTTTGTACGAATGGGTATTCCAAAAAGGCGATAAAGTATACAATATCACAATCGTAGGTTCAGAAGATATGATTAAAGCCTTAAGACCTGTTCTCGAGCAATCTTGGGGCTTAGATCCAAATATTCCTGGGAAATAATCCCCAAAAGACTAAAAGAGAGTGGGACAGAAATTGGTAATTCGTTAGAATTCGATTTCGTTGTCCCACCTCCGCACAGTTGAGTAGGGCTGTAAAAGCTGATGAAATCAGCGTAGTAGAGCCCACTCAACCACTGCGTCTTGCTCGACAATCCAAAAATAATTGAGAGGCTAGGACTTTTGTCCAAGTCTCTTTCTTTTTTTGTTTCTTTTTCTACTCTAGTGATCTATTCTCTTATTCGCTAAATCTTAAAAAATAGCCATCTGGATCTAAAACTGCAAATTCATGAGGATAGATATAATGGTCGTCAACACGAAATTTTCTTTTGGTCAATGGGCGATGAATAGGATAGTTGGCTTCTAACAATTTCTGATAGAGTCTAGGGACATCCTCTATACCAAAGGAGATATTGACTCCACGACCAAATGGGTAGGTTAGTTCAGCTAATTCATCCTTTGTTCCCTCCTCTAGCATGAGCTGGCAATCTTCAAGAGACAGGAAGAGAAATTTTTCTTCTAGACGCTGGTATTCAATGGTGAAACCCAGTAAATCACAGTAGAAGGAACGGGACTGTTCTATATTCGATACCATAAACTCGGGAATTACTGCATTGTAGTTCATAAAGAAAATCCTTATAATTCAATCTCCAAGACAATCGGTGTGTGGTCTTGGCGAGCGCCTGAGTCAATCATATCTGATTTAGTAACCTTGTCTGCAATGCGGTTTGAGGTTAACCAATAGTCGATTCTCCAGCCTGTATTGTTGATTTTTGAGGTTTTACTGCGTTGTGCCCACCAAGTGTAACGCTCCGGCACATCACCGTGGAGGTGGCGGAAGGTATCTGTAAAGCCTGCTGCTAGAAGGTTGGTAAAGCCTGCACGTTCTTCGTCTGTGAAACCTGGTGAACGACGGTTGCTGGCTGGATTAGCAAGGTCGATTTCCTTGTGGGCCACGTTGTAGTCACCTGTAGCAAGGACAGGTTTTTGCTTATCAAGTTCAGCCAAGTACTCCGCATATTTGACATCCCAGACTTGACGTTCTGCTAAACGTTTGAGGCCATCACCGGCATTAGGAGTATAGACTTGTGTTACAAAGAAGCCACCAAATTCCAGAGTAATGATCCGACCTTCCAAGTCCATGGTCGAAGGAGCACCGATCTCTGGGAAAGTCACAACGGGAGTAAGCTCTTTTTTATAGAGGAACATGGTTCCAGCATAGCCTTTGCGAGCTGGTTCTTGAGAAGAGCGCCAGGTATTTTCGTAGCCAGGGAAGAGTTCCTCAAGAATTTCGAGGTGTTTTTTAGTAGGTCCTTTGGAGGATAACTTGGTTTCTTGAATGGCGATGATATCTGCATCCTCAGCGACCAAGGTTTGAAGGACTTCTTGAGAGAGTTTGGCGCGTGCTGAATCGCTGGTCAATGCAGCATTAAGCGAGTCGATATTCCATGAAATGAGTTTCATTGTGTTTCCTTTTCTTGACATAATTGATAGTTTTATTATAACAAAATTTTAATAATTTTCTGATCACAATGCCTTGAAAGCTCTTGTGAAATCTATTATAATAGATTGAATTCATTTGGAGAAAGGGAGTTCTTTATGAAATTTTACTCTTATGACTATGTATTGAGTCAGATCAGCCAGCAAAACTGGGTGACCATTGGGATATCTGGCTTGCTCATTCTTCTGACTGGTTTTTTTGCGGCGAAAGCCTATCGGAATAAGCACGATAGCAAATTCCGCGAATTGTCTATTATCTCCATTTTAACTCTGGTGGTAGTGGTCTTGATCAGTATCAGCAATTTTCAAAATAGCCAAAGTAATAATGACCAGTTCCAACGCTCACTCCATTTTATTGAAGTCATCTCAAAGGAGTTGGATGTCAAAAAAGAAGATGTCTATGTCAATACTTCAGCGGCCACAGATGGGGCGATTCTGAAAGTTGGAGAGGTTTATTACCGAGCTATCGCAGGCTCTGACCCGGATCGCTATCTATTAGAAAAGATGGATCTATATAAAACAGACGTAGAACTTGTGGAGGTGAACAAATGACAGTAAATTTTATAACCATTTTGATTAAATTAGCTCTTGGCTTGATTTCCTTGGTATTTGTGATCAATGTGACCGGGAAAGGAAACTTAGCACCAAGTTCTGCAGTAGACCAGATACAGAACTTTGTTCTGGGGGGAATTATTGGTGGGGTGATTTACAATAGCTCCATTACCATTCTTCAATACATAGTGATTCTCTTGATGTGGACTATTTTGATCTTGCTCTTAAAATGGCTCAATACCAATGTCCGTTTTATGAAGCACTTGATCGATGGCAAACCAACTGTCATTATCAAAAATGGGAAGCTTGATCCGGAAGCTTGTCGATCCAAGGGACTTTCTGCTTCAGACGTTGCCTTGAAATTGCGTTCACAAGGAATTTTCCAATTAAAGGGAGTGAAACGAGCTGTCATTGAACAAAACGGTCAAATGATCGTTGTCCGTGCGGGGGATGAAAATCCTAAATACCCGATCATTACTGATGGTGTGGTTCAGCTTGAAATTTTGGAAACAATTGGGAAAAGTGAAGAGTGGTTGCGGGCTGAATTGGAAAAAGAAGGCTATGATAACGTGTTGGATATTTTCATAGCTGAGTATGACAAAGGAAAAATCAATGTTGTGACTTATTAGAAAAAGAGATTGGGCGGACAGGTCCAATCTTTTTTCCTTGTAAAAAAGGAGGAAAGGTCCCTTCCTTTTCTTGAGATACTCTTGGAAAAATAGTAAAATGGAAGGTAAGTGTTGATTAGAAAAGAAGGATAGAACATTTCATGAAGAAGAAAATACGGAAGTTTGAGAATCATTCGATAACACGCAGACTCTACCTGCTGTTTAGTTTGATTTGCCTTCTTTTTTTGGTTCTGATTGCCCGACTTGGCTATATGCAGATCTCTCACCAAGCCTACTATACGGATAAATTGGCAAAAGCTACCAAAAAGACGGTCAAACAAGGGAGTGTGCGAGGGCAAATTTATGATGCTTCTGGTAAGCCCTTGGTGGAAAATGTGGGAAAACAAGTCTTGACCTTTACGCGGGATCGTAAAATGACGGCCCAAGAAATGCGAGAGACAGCTGGAAAACTCTTGCAGTATGTCGATGTAGAAAATCCTCAAGTGACCGAACGGCAAGAAGTGGATTACTATCTAGCCAATACCAAAGTCTACCAAGAGGTCGTAGAGCACCTGCCTGAGAAAAAGAAATTTGATACTGATGGCAATCGTCTACCAGAAGCTAAAATCTATCAAGCGGCAGCGGACAGCATTGACCCTTCAAAACTCGGTTACACAGATGATGAGAAAAAGATTATCTATCTTTATAGCCAAATGAATGCTGTGGAGAATTTTGCGACGGGGATTATTTCGACGCAAGCACTAGGAGCTGAGCAGATTGCGACCATCGCGGCTGACAGTCAGGACCTTCCTGGAATTGCCATCACGACCAGCTGGGACCGCAAGGTTCTGGATACTCCTTTAGCTTCTATCATCGGAACGGTTTCGACTGAGCAGGCGGGACTTCCAGCAGAAGAAGTCGAGGACTATGTCAAAAAAGGCTATGCTCTCAATGACCGGGTTGGAACGTCTTATCTCGAAAAGGAATACGAAAACGTCCTTCAAGGAAAACGCAGTGAAAAAGAAATTCTCCTGGATAAAAATGGTAACATGGATAAAGTGGTAGACATTTTAAAAGGAGCTAAGGGGGAAAACCTCAAGCTCTCGATTGACTTGGATTTCCAAAAAGGGGTGGAAGATATTCTCCGCTCTGCCTTTAGCGCAGAGTTGCAAGCTGGAAACGCGACCTACTCCGAAGGTGTCTATGCTGTAGCCCTTGAGCCTGATACAGGGAAAGTCCTTGCCATGGCAGGGATCAAACACCAGGCTGGTAGTCAAGATTTATCAACCGATGCTTTGGGAACAGTGACCAACGTCTTTGTCCCAGGATCCGTGGTCAAAGGGGCAACCTTGACTTCTGGATGGGAAAATGGAGCCATTTCCGGCAATCAGGTTCTGACCGATCAGCCGATTGTTTTTGCAGGATCAGCTCCGATCAATTCTTGGTTTACCCAATACGGTAGCCGTTCCATCAATGCGGTAGAAGCATTGGAATACTCTTCTAATACCTATATGGTTCAAATTGCCCTTAAGATGATGGGGCAACCCTACACTCCAAATATGACCTTGCAAGTGGATCAAGTGGATCCTGCTATGAAAAAACTGCGTTCTACTTTTGCAGAGTACGGTCTTGGAACATCAACGGGGATTGACCTTCCCAATGAATCGACCGGTTTTATCCCGAAAGAGTATACAGTCGGCAATTATTTGACCAATGCCTTTGGCCAGTTTGACAACTACACCCCTATGCAATTGGCTCAGTATGCGGCAACCGTTGCAAATGATGGGAAGCGGGTGAGTCCTCATGTCGTCGAAGGAATCTATGACAATAATGATCAAGGTGGCCTCGGTCAGTTGAAAAAATCGATCGAAGCCAAGGAGCTCAATCAAGTCCATATCTCAGCGGAGGACATGGCTTTGATCAAGCAAGGGTTTTACCAAGTGGCCAATGGTACGAGTGGGTTGACGACAGGAAAAACCGTTGGTCGTGGGGCCAGTGTGCCCATCAGTGCAAAGACTGGTACAGCTGAAACCACTGTCGATGGGGGCAAACAAGCCATTAATACTAATGTGGTGGCGTATGCACCATCGAATAATCCAAAGATTGCGGTAGCGGTGGTCTTTCCACATAATACCAATCTACAAGCGACGGTTAGTCATTCCATTACGCGTGACATTATTAACTTATACAATCAGAAACACCCCATGAATTAGAAAGGAAACTATGCTTTATCCAGCACCTATTGCAAAATTAATTGACAGCTATTCCAAGTTGCCAGGAATTGGGATCAAAACAGCGACCCGTCTTGCTTTTTACACCATTGGCATGTCAGATGATGATGTTAATGAATTTGCCAAGAACTTACTGAATGCCAAGCGTGAGCTAGGGTATTGCAGTATTTGTGGCAATTTGACTGATGAAGAAACCTGCGAGATTTGTCGAGATGAAACGCGGGATCCATCCCTCATTCTTGTTGTAGAAGATAGCCGGGATGTCTCTGCTATGGAAAATATCCAGGAATACCACGGTCGCTATCATGTCTTGCATGGCTTGATCTCACCCATGAATGGCGTGGGACCCGATGATATCAATCTCAAGAGTTTGCTCAGTCGCTTGATGGATGGAACAGTTACTGAGGTGATTGTTGCGACCAATGCGACGGCAGACGGAGAAGCGACATCTATGTATATCTCACGCGTCCTCAAACCTGCAGGCATCAAAGTGACCCGTTTGGCACGGGGGCTAGCAGTTGGAGCCGATATCGAGTATGCGGACGAAGTGACCCTTCTTCGCGCGATCGAAAATCGGACAGAATTATAAGAGAAGTTCTTTCGAAAGGGCTATCATTGTGGTATACTATCAAGTAAGAAATCAAGGGAACAATTAGGGAGAAACTATGAGTAAACAAGACTTAATCCTGTTATATGGTGGACGTAGTGCAGAACGTGAAGTATCTGTTCTTTCAGCAGAAAGCGTGATGCGCGCGATTGATTACCAAGCATTTTCGGTTCAAACCTACTTTATTACGCAGTCAGGAGATTTCATCCAGACGCAAGCTTTTGAAGAGAAACCAGAGGATGATGAGAAATTGATGACCAACGATACAGTGGACTGGTCTAAGAAAGTCGCACCATCTGCAATTTACAAGGAAGGAGCAGTGGTCTTTCCAGTTCTTCATGGACCGATGGGTGAAGATGGTTCCATTCAAGGTTTCTTAGAAGTCTTGAAAATGCCTTATGTCGGCTGTGGCATCTTGGCTTCTAGTGTCGCGATGGACAAGATCACGACCAAACGGGTCTTGGAGTCTGCAGGGATTCCACAAGTTCCTTATGTAGCTGTAGTGGAAGGCGATGATATAGATGAGAAAATTGCTGCAATTGAAGCTACTCTCTCTTATCCTGTCTTTACTAAACCATCCAATATGGGTTCTAGCGTAGGGATTTCAAAATCTGAAAACCAAACTGAACTTCGGACTGCTCTTGAATTGGCCTTCAAATACGATAGCCGTGTCTTGGTAGAACAAGGGGTCAATGCGCGTGAGATCGAAGTTGGGCTCCTTGGAAACTATGATGTGAAAAGTACCTTTCCAGGTGAAGTTGTCAAAGATGTGGCCTTCTATGATTACGATGCCAAATACATCGATAACAAAATTACCATGGCGATTCCAGCTCAATTGGACCCTGAGGTTGTGAAAATCATGCAAACCAACGCAGAAAAAGCCTTTCGTGCGATCGGTGGTCTAGGCTTAGCTCGTTGTGATTTCTTCTATACCGATAAAGGAGAGATCTTCTTAAACGAGCTCAATACCATGCCAGGCTTTACCCAATGGTCTATGTATCCCTTGCTTTGGGACAATATGGGTCTCAACTATACAGATTTGATCACCAAGTTAGTAGAGCTTGGAAAAGAAGTCTTCCAAAAACACGAAGCGCATTTGTTGTAAGAAAAGAGAGAGTGGGACAGAAATCGGTAATTCGTTAGAATTCGATTTCGTCGTCCCACCTCCGCACAGTTAAGTAGGGCTGTAAAAGCTGATAAAATCAGCGTAGTAGAGCCCACTCAACTACTGCGTCTTGCTCGACAATCCAAAAACAATCAAGAGGCTAGGACTTCTGTCCCAGCCACTTTTTTTGTGGTCTAGAATATGGTATAATGAGAAGAATTTGAAACGAGCGTCTAGACCTTTGGGGACGACGCTACGGAGAACTGAGGAGTCGGATATGAATCTCACATTACATGAAGTTGCTCATCTAGTACATGCAAAAAATGATATCAGCCAATATGAAGATGTGGCCCTCGTTAAGCCTGAATTTGACAGCCGTTTGATTGGGACTGGAGACCTTTTTGTTCCGTTAAAGGGAGCGCGTGATGGTCATGATTTCATCGAGACCGCTTTTGAAAATGGAGCCGTAGCCACTTTTTCAGAGAAAGTGATCGAAGGCCACCCTTATATTTTGGTGGAAGATGTATTGAGCGCATTTCAAATATTGGCTGCAGCCTATCTTCAAAAGACAAAAGTGGATGTTTTTGCTGTGACAGGGTCAAATGGTAAAACAACTACAAAAGATATGTTGGCACAGCTTTTGTCCACTACCTACCTGACCTATAAAACACAGGGAAACTATAATAATGAAATTGGTCTTCCTTATACGGTTCTCCATATGCCAGAAGGGACAGACAAACTCGTCCTTGAAATGGGGCAAGACCATCTAGGAGATATCCATCTCTTGTCAGAACTGGCGCATCCCAAGGCTGCTATTGTCACCTTAATTGGGGAAGCCCATTTGGAATTTTTCAAAGATCGAAGTGAGATCGCAAAAGGAAAACTCCAAATTGCGGATGGCATGCCAGAAGGTGGCCTTCTGGTGGTTCCAGCTGATCCGATTGTGAATGCCTACCTCCCTGAAAAACAAAAAGTGGTCCGCTTTGGTCCAGACGAGGAGATTTTTATTACCGAGTTGGTAGAGCGAAAGGATAGCTTAACTTTCCGCGCTAATTTCTTAGAAGAAGCGATTGATCTACCAGTAACAGGAAAATACAATGCGACCAATGCCATGATTGCAGCTTATGTTGCCCTGCAAGAAGGAGTGAGCGAAGCGGCGATTCGTGATAGTTTTGCTACCTTGCAATTGACGCGCAACCGCACGGAATGGAAAAAGGCCAGTAACGGAGCAGATATCTTATCCGATGTCTACAATGCTAATCCGACGGCTATGCGCTTGATTTTAGAAACCTTCTCGACTATTCCTGCGAATCCAAATGGCCGAAAATTAGCCGTCCTTGCAGATATGAAAGAACTAGGGGAGCAATCTGTAGATCTGCACAACCAAATGATCCTCAGCCTCTCACCGGATGTCTTGGATACCGTTATTTTCTATGGGCAAGACATTGCGGGCTTAGCTCAATTAGCGAGTCAGATGTTCCCACTTGGACATGTTTATTATTTTAAAAAAACAGCTGAGGAAGACCAGTTTGAGGACATGGTCAAACAAGTCAAGGAAAGCTTAAAAGAGCAGGACCAAATCCTCATCAAGGGAAGTAATTCCATGCATTTAGCCAAATTGGTAGAGGAATTAGAAAAAGCCTAGCAAATGTGAAGGAAGTTATACAAAAATAGGCTACTATAAACTAAAGGAATAGAAAAATGACATTTTGGGATTTATTGTTTACGAACCAAAAATCAGCCCCGCCTGAGTTTGGGCTCTGGTATTTCATTCTGCCAGCTTCTTTGTTGGTGGTTGGCTACTTTTCCATCAGATATGCGCAGTCCAAAAGCTACCAACGCTTTTGGTATTGGGCACAGTTGATCCAAGTCTTGACAATCAATGCCTGGTATATTCTCGCCCACATGCCTTTGACGGATAATTTGCCTTTTTATCATTGTCGCTTGGCTATGCTTGCGATCCTCTTTGCTCCTAGAGGGACCTATATCAAGCAATATTTTGCCTTGTTGGGTGTTCTAGGATCCATTGCGGCTTTGGTTTATCCGGCCTTTGATCCCTTCCCATTCCCTCATATTACTGTACTCAACCTGATTTTTAGTCACTGGGCCTTGTTTGCCAATAGTTTGATTTACCTACAGGATTTTTATCAGTCGGAAAAACAGGACACTTTACGAATTGTTAAGATCACCTTTGGTATGAATGCAGTCATCTTTTTGGTCAATCTTTTGACCAGAGGAGATTACGGCTTCTTACGACGTCCACCAATCATTGGAGACCACGGTGCTCTCTTGAACTACCTCTTGGTCAGCATCGTGATGGTGGCTGGTATTTGCTTGGTCAATCAACGTTATAAGTACAAATACAAGATGGTTGAAGAGACTGTCGTTTCGCGTTCGGAATAGAAAAAAGAGTAGATGAGGGAAAGAAATCATGGCACTTTGGGACTTATTTTTCACTAGTCAACCAACATCCCTTCCTCAATTGGGTGTCTGGTATTTCTTATTGCCGACTTCTTTGGTAGTGGTGGGAGTTCTGTCCGTTCGATTTGCTCACTCTAAAGGCTATCAAAACTTTTGGTATTGGGGGCAATTGATTCAGTTGCTCATTATCAACTCTTGGTATCTAGCAGCTCGCTTGCCTTTTTCAGAGAGTCTTCCCTTCTATCATAGCCGGATGGCCATGTGGATTATCCTTTTGGCCCCCAAGGGAAGCTTCAAGCAATATTTTGCCTTAGTCGGAGTCTTTGGCTCCATTATGGCCTTGGTTCATCCTGTTTTTTATCCCTACCCTTTTCCTCACGTTTCCTCGATCAACAATGTCTTTGGTCACTGGGCCCTCTTGGCCAACTGCCTAATCTATCTGGTTCAATCCTACCAGGTGGAAGAAGGGGCTGTTTGGAAGATCTGTCAGATGACTTTTGGAGTCAATGCCATTATTGTTCTAGCCAACCTTGTAACGGGCGGAAACTATGGCTTTCTGCGTCGGCCACCTGTGCTAGGAGACCATGGCCTTGTGCTCAACTATTTCATCGTGACAGTCCTAATGACGGGGACACTGATCCTCATCAATACGATCGTTCAGTACAGTAAGAAAAGAAGAATACCTGAATCTGTTTAAATAAGGAGACTTTATGCATCATTTTTTCACTACAGAATCAACAGCACCACCAGCAATCTCAGCACTTTGGTATAGTGTGATGGTCTTGTTAATTGTGACAGCGATCATGATGTCACTTCGCTATTATCAGAATGAGCAATTTCGCAAATGCTTTCAATACTTACAAGCCTTCCAGTTAATTTGCTTGTATCTTTGGTATTTTGCCTACCACATTCCTTGGTCCAACAGTTTACCTTTTTATCATTGTCGATTGGCCATGTTTGCGGTCTTGTTTTTGCCAGACAGATGGAAAAGCAAACAGTTCTTTGCCTTGATGGGAGTGAGTGGAGCCATCTTTGCTTTGGGCTATCCAGTCTTTGACCCCTACACTTTCCCTCATATTACGAGCTTTTCTTTCCTCCTCGGACATTACTGTCTCCTGATCAATTCCTTGATTTATCTCTTGAGATGGTATGATCGAAACCTCTTAAAAAATAGGCAGATTGTTCTCTATACCTTTGCCTTAGATTTATTCCTGGTTGGAGTCAATCAATTGACGGGAGGTAATTATGGTTTGATGGCCCGCCCTCCGATTATGAGAGGGGATAAAGTCTGGCTCAACTACCTGGTTGTATCTAGTATTTTAGCCCTTGCTTTATTACTCTTTAATCAGATCTTCAATCGTAGAAGTGAGCGGGTAAAAGTGAGAAAATAACCAGTATAAAGGTTGGGGCATCTCTGTCTCAACCCTGTTTTATATCAAAGGAGAATATATGAAGCGTTTCTTGCTAATGATCTCCCTCGTTTGGAGTTTGTTTTGTACAATAACGACAGCATATGCGGATGAAGAAGTTCGCTATTCGATTGAATCCTATGTAGGTCACCTCCAATTGCAGGAAGATAGCCAGGCAACATTTACACAAGAGATCACCTATCAGTTTCAGACAGGCTATCATGGTCAATATGTGACCTTAGGAAGCGCTGATCCTCTTCCAAAAGGGTTTAAGATTCATCGTAATCCTGAGGTGGAAGCCTATGTGGATGGGGAAAAACGAGAGATTCGTGTAGAGGAAACAGACCTGGAAGATGGCCGTCAATTAAAAATATACAATGCCCGTATCGTCGGTGGCACGGTCAAGATCAAAGTGAAATGGAAGATTGATCATCTCTTGACTTTCTACAAGGATATTGCAGAACTGAATTGGTTTCCTATTTCAGATGGAGATGAGAAAGTCGCGAAATTAGATTTTTATGTGGATGGCTTGGATGCTAAGCAGGGAAAACTGTATGCCCATACTGGTTACTTTAATCCACCAGCCCAAGTCGAACGGACTGAAACTGGTTATCATATTTGGACAAAGGATTTTCCAAAAAATGGAAAGCTCGAACTGCATGCCTATTGGCCAATGACAGAAGCCCTGCGTCGAGACCAAGCAAATGAGATTAACAAGGGAAATGGAAAAGAGAAATTTCTCAAAAAAGAGAAATCCATTGAACAAAAAACGTTCCTCTATCGGACACTACTACTTAAGGTTGTACCAATTGTATCGATTCTTTTATTTATCCTCGCTTTCATTCCATGGATCCGGTATTTTATCAGTACCAGAACTCGTCGGATTGCAAAAGGAGTACGATTATACGAACCACCACAGAATTTACCTCCTCTTGTCCTAGCTAAGGCACTGTATCAACTTGATTTTGAACGGATGGTGATATCTAGAGAGAAAGGACCATTAAAATTCAATCATCTCATCCAAGCAACTATATTGGATCTCATTGATCGAGGAAATCTTCGTTTGACTAGGAATGAAAATGGGGAAACCTTGACCTGTCTCCATTATGAAGGCTTGGCTGATTTTGAATTGAAGTTTATTGAAATGATCTTTGATCAAGAATCTGAAATCAATATCAGTGAAGTATTTTCAAGGTATAAAATCGACAAAGCAGCCTTAAAAAAAGATTTTCGAGCTGCTAAATCAGACACACAACGAGACCGTATTCGAAAAGTCGGAAGTGCCGTTCAATCGCTTTTAAAAAAGGATGCCCAGCAATTGTCAAAAGGGGTAGAAAAGGAAATTGCAAAATTAGGATTGCCTTCTTATTTTAGAGACTTATCTGAGAAAGAAGAAGCTTTTTCTAAAACAGGCTGTGCCTTACATTTTTGGCTCTTACTGATCTTATTTGTGAGCATGTGTTTCTTATCTCTTGGATTCGGTTCACACCTATCTTCATTCTATTTTTGGATTATTTTACTTTTGGTTTTGTTATTCATTCCATTTTATATTGTTGTGAAAATCCGTGAAGATCATCTACAATCCTTAGAGAACTTGGATTCACAATTCCAATGGATGGCCTTTCGAAATATGATCGAAAGTATTCCAAATTTCAACCAAGCAGAACTTGAGAGTGTCATCCTATGGAATCGCATCTTAGTCTATGCAACCATGTATGGCCAAGCAAAAAAAGTGAGCCAGGTACTCCAAAATCATCAGATTCCCTTACCATATGAAGACTGGGACACTGTTCTTTGGCTAACAACCTCCCCAAATACCTTCCTAGACGGCTCTACCTTGATGAACTATGCAGATGATTCCTATAGTGTTTCAAGCTTCTCTATTAACTCTTCAGATGGCAGTGGCGGCTTTGACGGCGGTGGCTTCTCTGATGGTGGCGGTGGCGGAGGATTTGGTGCCTTTTGATAGCCGTGAAAAGAAGACTAGAATCTACGGATTTTAGTCTTTCTTTTTGCTCTCAAAGAAGAATCATCGTTGAAAAAAGTGCCTATTTTCGCTATAATAGGACAGATAGAGAAATTGAGGAGAGATCCGATGTAGAGATGAATTTGTAAATTTATCAAAAAATAAGAAGAGAAAGAATTAGGAACATGAACGTACAAGAAGAAATTAAAAAACGCCGTACTTTTGCCATCATCTCCCACCCGGATGCTGGTAAAACGACAATTACTGAGCAGTTGCTCTACTTTGGTGGGGAGATTCGGGAAGCCGGTACCGTAAAAGGAAAGAAAACAGGAAACTTCGCTAAATCCGACTGGATGGACATTGAGAAACAACGTGGGATTTCGGTAACCTCATCTGTCATGCAGTTTGACTACGATGGCAAGCGCGTTAATATCCTAGATACCCCAGGGCACGAGGACTTCTCAGAAGATACTTACCGGACCTTGATGGCGGTGGATGCCGCGGTTATGGTTGTAGACTCTGCCAAGGGTATCGAGGCTCAAACCAAGAAACTGTTTGAGGTTGTGAAACACCGTGGCATTCCAGTCTTTACCTTTATGAACAAGCTGGACCGTGACGGTCGTGAGCCACTGGATCTCTTACAAGAATTGGAAGAAGTCTTGGGAATCGCCAGTTACCCAATGAACTGGCCGATCGGAATGGGAAAAGCCTTTGAGGGACTTTACGATCTTTATAACCAACGTTTGGAACTCTACAAAGGGGATGAACGCTTTGCGAGTCTAGAAGATGGAGACAAGCTCTTTGCTAACAACCCATTCTATGAGCAAGTAAAAGATGATATCGAACTCTTGCAAGAAGCTGGAAATGACTTTTCAGAAGAAGCGATTTTAGCTGGTGAATTAACTCCTGTCTTCTTTGGTTCAGCTTTGACTAACTTTGGGGTGCAGACTTTCTTGGAAACCTTCCTCAAGTTTGCTCCAGAGCCACACGGCCACAAGAAGACAGATGGGGAACTTGTCGATCCTTATGATAAGGATTTCTCAGGATTTGTCTTTAAGATTCAGGCCAACATGGATCCTCGTCACCGCGACCGGATCGCCTTTGTGCGGATCGTATCTGGCGAATTTGAGCGTGGGATGAGCGTCAACCTGCCTCGTACTGGTAAGGGCGCTAAGTTATCTAACGTGACTCAATTTATGGCCGAAAGCCGTGAAAATGTCAGCAATGCTGTAGCAGGAGACATCATTGGGGTTTACGATACCGGTACTTATCAGGTTGGAGATACTTTGACAGTGGGCAAAAACAAGTTTGAATTTGAACCACTGCCAACCTTTACGCCTGAAATCTTCATGAAAGTGTCAGCTAAGAACGTTATGAAGCAAAAATCCTTCCACAAAGGGATTGAGCAATTGGTGCAAGAAGGAGCTATTCAGCTCTACACCAACTACCAAACAGGTGAATACATGTTAGGTGCTGTTGGTCAACTTCAGTTTGAAGTCTTTAAGCACCGGATGGAAAATGAATACAATGCCGAAGTGGTCATGAGCCCAATGGGTAAAAAGACCGTTCGCTGGATCAAACCAGAAGACTTAGATGAGCGCATGTCTTCAAGCCGAAACATCTTGGCGAAGGACCGCTTTGACCAACCAGTCTTCCTCTTTGAAAATGACTTTGCCCTCCGTTGGTTTGCAGATAAGTATCCAGACGTTGAGCTGGAAGAAAAGATGGGGTAAGGAACGATTCAAAACCGATCCATAACAATAGAATAAGAAAACGGATAAGGTCCGTTTTCGCTTTTAAAGGAGAAATGATGGGATTATTAAGTGGTTTGATGGGCAATGCCTCTCAAAAAAATGTCGATAAAGTAGAAAGAGATCTGGAAGATATCTTGGTGCCGGGAGAGCAAGTGACACTTGCTTTTAGCTTGATTCGTGATTTAATCGTCTTTACAGAGTTTCGTTTGATCTTGGTGGATAAGCAAGGAGTAACAGGAAAGAAAACGTCCTATAAGTCCTTACCTTATCGCTCTATCTCTCGTTTTTCAGTGGAAACTTCTGGTCATTTTGATTTGGATGCCGAATTAAAAATCTGGGTCTCTTCTGCAGTCGAGCCTTCAGAAGTTTTACAATTCAAGAGTGACAGCAGCGTCATTGAAATCCAGCAAGCATTAGCCAGTGCAGTTTTTAAATAAAAATATCATTTTGATAGAGAACAGTTGAGAAAGGAGACGGAATGTTTATCGAAAAACAATTGGGTCAAGATCGGAAATGGATCAATATCGACTCGGATATGATTGCTGAAAACTCATATCTTTATAAAAAATACGAGATTGACAAAGAAACCATTGAGTACGCGATGGATAAGAACGAACGTGCCCATATGGATTATAATCGAGAAAACGGTACGATCACATTTATCTACAATGTATTGGATTTAGAAAAGGACAAGGAATACTACGAAACCATCCCTATGACCTTTATCGTTCAAGATACGCGACTCGTGACCATCAGTAACCAGGACAATGCCTATATCATTGAACAAATGGTTCGCTATTTGGAAAGCCATGGGGAGTTGTCGATCTATAAGTTGCTTTTTGCAGGTCTTGAAATGATCAGTAATGCTTATTATCCGATTATTGATCGCTTAGATAAGCACAAGGATGAACTCAATCGTTTGCTTCGAAAGACAACGACGACCAAGAATCTTTATGCCCTGTCTGACCTTGAGACCGGTATGGTGTATCTGGTCGCAGCAGCCAAGCAGAATCGGATGTTGCTAGAACATATTAAAGCGCATGCCATTTATCGCAGGATGAATGATGTTGAAAAAGAGCAGTTTGATGATGCCATGATCGAAGCGCGTCAGTTGGCTTCGATGACTGAGTTGATTTCCAATGTCTTGCAACAGTTGTCAGGATCTTACAACAATATCCTAAACAACAACTTGAATGACAACTTGACAACCCTAACCATCTTTGAAGCCTTGTTGGCGGTTTTAGCCGTTATCACCGGTTTCTTTGGAATGAATATCCCTCTTCCGATGACAAAGGATCCCAATGCTTGGATTTATGTATCCGTATGTAGCTTTATATTATGGCTCATTTTGGGAAAGGTTATGCGGTGGATTGTGAAACAAAGATAAAAAAGAGGCTTGGAGAAATCCGAGCCTCTTCGTATCTAGAATAATCTGAGAAATAGGAACCATCTAGACACCTGCCCTCCTCTCCAAAGAAGGGGCAGTGTGAATAGTTCATTGACTGTACAAAATCTTCTTGGAAATAGTAGGAGTAGATTTAATAGTACTGAGTGGTTCTAAATAAATCAGAACTTAGAATAAATCGTTGAATCAGATAAAATGATCCTATTTCTTTATACAGAAATATTTTAGATACTAACTGTATTATACATATTTATTTGTAAAAACGCAAGAACTACCAAAAAAAGTTTTTCCGAAGTTTTTATACTCCTATTTAAAGGGATTCTTGAACGGTGTCAGAAGAAAGTCAGCTAAATCTAGGGGAAACTGCCCTCTTGACTATTTTCAAGTTTTTAAAAATTTTTCCTAAAAAATAAAATTATTCTCCTTTGACTATCATTTGGTCGTCCATTGTGTTATACTAGATAAGTTGCAAACTTGTATGAGAGAAATGCTGGTGAGGCAGAACAGATGGAAGGATTCTGTTCGAAAGAAGACTCCCGCAAGTAGGATCTTGTGGCCTATTTGTTTGAAAAACGATACTAGCCAACAACATCCGTTAGGACGCAAAACATTTTTCTCTAAAGAAATTGTAGTCTTAAACAGACGGACTAGTTTTTCTTTAGATGAGTCTTGCGACAGGTGACCGGGAAGGTGACTTCCTATGCAATCAGTGCGTTTTCGCATTGAAAGAAGTTTGATAAAGTGGCTTCGCACCACTTTTTAGAAAGAAGAAAGAATTGAAATTCAACGAATTTAACTTATCTGCTGAATTATTAGCAGAAATCGAAAAAGCTGGCTTTGTAGAAGCAAGCCCCATCCAAGAACAAACCATTCCTTTGGCCCTTGAAGGAAAAGATGTCATTGGTCAAGCGCAAACAGGGACCGGTAAAACGGCTGCTTTTGGTCTTCCAACTTTGGAGAAGATTGATGTCGATAACACAGTAATCCAAGCCCTTGTTATTGCTCCGACGCGTGAGTTGGCGGTTCAAAGTCAGGAAGAACTCTTCCGCTTTGGACGCAGTAAGGGTGTCAAAGTTCGCTCTGTCTATGGTGGATCAAGCATTGAAAAGCAAATTAAAGCTTTGAAGTCAGGTGCTCACATCGTTGTGGGAACACCTGGACGTTTGCTAGATTTGATCAAGCGCAAGGCCTTGAAACTCGATCATATTGAAACCTTGATCCTGGATGAAGCAGATGAAATGCTCAATATGGGCTTCTTGGAAGATATCGAAGCCATCATTAGCCGTGTTCCGGAAACACGCCAAACCTTGCTCTTTTCAGCAACGATGCCAGAAGCCATCAAACGCATTGGTGTTCAGTTTATGAAAGAACCCGAACACGTTAAGATCGCAGCCAAAGAATTGACCACCGACTTGGTCGATCAATACTATATTCGTGTCAAAGAAGGCGAAAAGTTTGATACCATGACTCGATTGATGGATGTCGAGCAACCGGAGCTTGCCATTGTCTTTGGTCGGACTAAACGCCGGGTCGATGAATTGACGCGTGGCTTGAAGATCCGTGGTTTCCGAGCAGAAGGGATTCACGGAGATTTGGATCAAAACAAACGTCTCCGTGTCCTTCGTGACTTTAAAAATGGGAACTTGGACGTCTTGGTGGCAACGGACGTTGCGGCACGTGGTTTGGACATTTCAGGTGTGACCCATGTCTACAACTACGATATTCCACAAGATCCAGAAAGCTATGTTCACCGGATCGGACGGACAGGTCGTGCTGGGAAAACAGGGCAATCCATTACCTTTGTTTCGCCAAATGAAATGGGCTATTTGCAAATCATTGAGAACTTGACTAAAAAGCGGATGAAGGGAATGAAACCTGCAACAGCAGCAGAAGCCTTCCAAGCGAAAAAACAAGTAGCGCTGAAGAAAATTGAGCGAGACTTTGAGGATGAAAAAATCCGAACGAACTTTGAGAAGTTTGGTAAGGATGCTCGCAAATTGGCTGCAGAATTCACTCCTGAAGAATTGGCTATGTATATCTTGAGCTTGACCGTTCAAGATCCAGATAGTCTTCCAGAAGTTGAAATTGCGCGTGAAAAACCATTGCCATTTAAACCATCCGGTGGTGGCGTTGGTGGAAAAGGCAAAGGTGGCCGTGGAAATGGCCGTCGTGGAGACCAACGCCGTGATCGAAATCGCAGAGATGACCGTGAAGGTGGACGACGTGATTTCAAACGCAAGTCCAATAAAAACAGCCGGGACTTTGAAGGCAAAGGCAACAAACGTCCTCATCGTACGTCAAGTGAAAAGAAAAATGGATTTGTCATCCGCAATAAAGGGGATAAATAAGTCCTAAGAACGGTCTAGCAATAGGCCGTCTTTTTAATGAAAATCAAAAATACAAGGGTTAACTAGCTGTTAACCCTTGTATATTTATAAGGAGACCTAAATGATAACTGACTCTTTTAGAAAAAATGTATCATGATAAGGAGCATCCTAAAAAAGTCAGAAAACAGAAAGAACGGATTCCTAAAACGGAATGTTTCTGTTAACATATTAAGTTTACAATTATTTCTAAGCTTTGTCAAGGTTTTTTTCTTATATTTTTAAAAATTTTTAACGAAAAAGATAAAAATTGACAATCTTAGCTAAAAGGTTATAATGAATATAATAACTATATTAATCATAAAGAGGTGGCGTCCATGGTGATTGCATTAAAAAACGATGATCTAGAAGTACAATGTAAGACATTTGGAGGGGAATTGAGCTCCATTCGTAATAAAGAAGGCTTAGAATATCTCTGGCAAGGGGATCCGGAGTATTGGTCGGGACAAGCGCCTGTTTTGTTTCCAATTTGCGGAAGCGTTCGTAATGGCCAAGTACAGTATCATCTAAAAGATGGAGTGAAGACAGGTCAGCTGCCAAGACACGGTCTCATTAGGAAGAGAGAGTTTGAACTTAAAGAACAAACAGACCATCGTCTTGTCTTTGAAATCACCTCTAACGACGAGAGCCTGCAAAATTATCCCTACCATTTTCGAGTTGAAATCGTTTATGAACTACAAGGGAAAGAAATCACCATCACCTATCGTGTACAAAATCTAGAGTCTGATCAAGTCATGCCTTATTTCATTGGAGGGCATCCAGCTTTTCATTGTCCCCTTTTAGCAGATGAAGACTATGAAGACTACGAGTTGATTTTTGAAAAAGAAGAAACCTGCAGCGTCCCTCTCTTGTTCACAGAAACTGGATTGGTCGATCGCCTGCAGCGGACGCCATTTTTCGATCATAAGCGTAGCCTACCTTTGCGACATGAACTATTTGAAAAAGATGCCATTATTTTAGATCAGTTAACCTCTAAATCTGTGAAGCTTATCTCGAAAAAATCAGGTAAAGGTTTGGAATTTGATTTTGCAGATTTTGAAAATCTGGTCCTTTGGTCTACCAATAACAAGGGCCCCTTCATTGCCTTAGAGCCTTGGACAGGTATTTCCACATCTGCAGAAGAGGGCGATTTCTTCGAAGACAAAAAAGGTGTGATCCAGTTGGACCCTCAAGAGACACGGAGTCATCAGTACCGTATCACCATTTTGTAAATGAAAAACCGTTGGACTATGGAGTCCGACGGTTCTTTTTGATATAGTTTAGTTTTGCCTGGCGCGATTTCTTTTTAAAGAGAGCTTCGGCAGACATCGCAGAGGGTTTATCTGGATAGGATTCTTTGTAAAGAAGTTTAACGGGGAGGCGAGCCCGTGTGTATTTGGCCCCTTTTCCAGCATTGTGAGTCTTCAGGCGTTTTTCGACATCCGTGGTATAGCCAGTGTAGAGAGAGCCATCCGCACACTCTAAAACATACATGTAAGCCTTAGTTTCCATAGTAGATCTCATGAATCTCGTCTGTATAGCTGCCATCTTCATTGTGAATAAAGAGAGGAGGAAGAATTTTTAAACCATCCAGTGAGCCATCCTTGATCGCCTCAATCAATAACATATTCGCCTCTTTAGTCACTTTGGGGTAGACAAACTGGATCCGCTTAGGTGCAAGATTGTATCGTTTCATGGTTTCGATGATATCTAAAAAGCGATCTGGACGATGGACCATTGCTAAGCGACCATTTGATTTGAGAACCCGCTGGGCCACATGGCAAATCTCATCTAAGTTGGTGGTAATTTCATGTCGAGCTAAGAGGTAGTGTTCACTCTCATTGAGATTGGAATGCTCATCCACCTTGAAATAAGGAGGATTGCAGAGGATGATATCCACCTTACTCCCCTTGATATGTTGAGGCAAATGCTTGAGATCATCGGTGATCATGGACATTTGCTGGTTCAAGCCATTGAGAGCAATGGAGCGGGTTGCCATATCCGCTAGACGTTCCTGTATTTCGACACCAATGATCTGGGCCTCTGTACGAGTACTCGCAAAAAGTCCCACGGCCCCATTTCCAGCGCAGAGATCTACGATCAAGCCCCGCTTGGGCAATTTTGGAAAGCGCGAGAGGAGGACGCTATCCACGGAATAACTAAAGACTTCCCGATTTTGTATAATTTTCACATCACTTGAAAAAAGTTGATTGACGCGCTCGCCGTCTTTTAATTCGATATCTGTCATGGCTCTATTATAGCATGAAAAGAAGCTTGGGGAAAGATCGATAAAACATAAAAAGAGGCTGGGACAAAAGTCCTAGCCTCTCAATTATTTTTGGATTGTCGAGCAAGACGCAGTGGTTGAGTGGGCTCTACTACGCTGATTTCATCAGCTTTTACAGCCCTACTCAACTGTGCGGAGGTGGGACGACGAAATCGAATTCTAACGAATTACCGATTTCTGTCCCACTCTCTTTTTTCAATCAAATTCATATTTTTGGAGAATCGTAGTGAGGATAAAGACTCCTGTAAAGATAGCCATCAATGCCAGATAAACTGGGAAAGTAGTGGCTGTAAGGAGGGAAATCTCGATCAAGTTTTTTAACACGACCGCAGATGTGTAGAATCCTACTACAGAGAAGAGGATGAGGAGGGCCCGCCAGATATTTAGCGGCAGGCAAGCACGGATAACGGATAGGAAACCGATGGAGCCAAGTAAGTAGTAGGATACAGTAGACATATCGGCTGCAGACCAACCATGGCTTGCTCCCCAAAGGTGAATAAACAAGACACTAAAGACGACCATCAAGGCGCTTGGTAAGGCTAACAGAAGGGAACGTCTCAAGAAGTGTTTTTCAACCGGTTTGATATTGCGTTCAAAGGTCAACACAAATGGTGGGATTCCTTCGACGAATTGGTCGATCAGGGTGATTTGAATAGGAATGAAAGGGAAAATCAGCAAATAGTTGACGTTAAAGAAGAGAGCACTGGCAATACAGATGATAGCCAAGAGGAAGGAATAGATCGTTTTGATAAAGAAGATTGGAGCGATTCGTCCAATGTTATTCACCACACGACGGCCTTCAAAAAGAATTTCTGGAACGTCATTAAAGTCAGAGTTTAAAAGAACAATATTGGCAATTTGACGAGTTGCGGGATCTCCCTCAGCCATCACGATGGAGCAGTCTGCTTCGCGAAGAGCAAGGATATCATTGACCCCATCTCCTGTCATAGCAGTTATCCGACCAGCAGCTTTCAAGGTTTGGATAAGTAGTTTTTTCTGGTGAGGAGACACGCGCCCAAAGATAGCTGTTTCTTCTGCTTGATCCACTAATTGATCATCAGAAATTTTTGAACAATCGACGTAGTTCTCATAATTTTTGAAGCCAGCTTGTTGAGCGATATAAGAGACCGTCACAGGGTTGTCACCAGAGATGATTTTGAGATCCACTCCTTGAGAGCGCAAATACTCAAGAGTATCTGAAGCCCCTTCACGAATGGGGTCTGTAATCTCAATAACCGCAATCCCTTCAAGATTTTCAGGCAGTTTCAATTCCTGCATGCTGATCAGTTCTGAACTGTGAGCCAAGACGAGCACGCGCGATCCACGAGCTTGTGCTTCGACGACAGGAGCGGGATTTTCTTTAAGGAGCATTTCAGGAGCACCGAGAAAGACGGTTCCAAGGTTGGATAGGTGCATGGCTCCCCATTTCCGATCACTTGAGAAAGGAATAATGTTTTCCGCAGTATAAGCATGCTCCAACTCCCCATAAGCCTTGCGAATAGCTTGAGCAGTAGGATTGGTGTCCTCGCTATATTGCATGTAAGCTGAAAGGATAACTTTGATGGTTTCCTCAGAAAAATGATCCGATAAGCTATGGAGAGATTCGACTGTCATCTTCCCTTGAGTGATGGTACCGGTCTTATCTAGACACAAGGTATCCACACGTGCGAGAGTTTCCACGGAATACATTTCTTGAACAAGTACCTTGCGCATGCCGAGCTTAATGACAGCAGTCAAGAGAGACGTAACTGTCAGAAGGGCGATTCCTTTTGGCAACATTCCCAGGAGAGCTGTTGAAGAATTCACGACAGAATCCTTGATCGGCAGCATCTTGATCAACAATGCTTCAAAGAAGAGGGCAAGGCCAAATGGGATGATAATTTTACCAGTGAAGCTAGAAATTTTCGCTAAGTTATAAAGAATACGCGAATTGATAGGCTTCAGGGTTTTAGCTTCCATCATCAGTTTGTTGGCATAGTTGTTTGCTCCAACTCGCTTGACACGGGCATAGACTTGACCACTGGCAATATAACTACCAGAAAGCAGTTCATCGCCAACTTCTTTTAAGACCAGATCACTCTCACCAGTCAGCATAGCTTCATTGGCTTCAGCGATACCAGACATGACTTCGGCATCACTAGGGATCTGCTCACCCGAAGACAGAAGCATTAGATCACCTAGGACAAGCTTCTCTGGTGGAATCGCATCTTTTTCCCCGTCTCGAATGACAGTCACCAGCTCACGACTCATGAGATTGAGTTTATCAATCATCCGCTTGGCGCGCATCTCGGTCATGATTCCTGTAATGGCATTGAAGCAAATAACCGCGAAAAAGATCATATTGCTCCAGGCCTGTACAGCAGCCAAGGCTACGGCAATCACAAAGTTTAAGGTATTAAACAAGGTGAAGACGTTGCGCTTGATGATTTGCCAGGTACTGGTACTTGTATTCGTTGTAAAATCATTGGTTTGTCCGCGATCCATTTTCTTGCGGACTTCACTGAGGGATAACCCCTTTAATTCATTCGTTTCCATAGACAATATGATATCATTTTTTTGAGAAAAAGACTATCTAGAATCGGTCCGCTGAGACATTTTTTATCTAAAAAAGGTTTGCGGTCAAAATCAGGATACGGTATAATAAGAAAGAACCTTTTACAGGATGGAATATCTTGTAGAGAGACGAATGAAATGGATTTGAGGAACAACTATGTTTTATACCTATTTACGTGGCCTTGTTGCCTTTATTCTGTGGGTTTTAAATGGGAATGCCCATTACCATCATAAGGACAATATTCCAGATCGGGAAGAGAACTACATCCTGGTATCCCCTCACCGGACTTGGTGGGATCCGGTCTATATGGCCTTTGCAACCAAGCCAAAGCAATTTATCTTTATGGCGAAAAAAGAACTCTTCACCAATCGTATTTTTGGCTGGTGGATTCGTATGTGTGGGGCATTTCCGATCGACCGTGAAAATCCGGGAGCAGAAGCTATTAAGTATCCTGTCAATATGCTGAAAAAGAGCAACCGTTCTTTGATTATGTTCCCAAGTGGAAGCCGTCATTCTCAAGACGTCAAAGGTGGTGTTGCCATCATTGCCAAAATGGCGAAGGTCCGTATCATGCCAGTGACTTATACTGGTCCAAGAGACTTGAAAGGGTTGGCAACAGGTGAACGCATTGATATGAACTTTGGACATCCCATTGATATTTCGGATATTAAAAAGATGAATGACGAAGGAGTGGCAGAAGTTGCCCGCCGTATCCAGGAGGAATTTGACCGCTTGGATGCGGAAGCACAAGCGATCAACACCCCAACAAAACCGTTTATCTTGATTCGTTTGTTAAAAATCCTTTTGATTCCTCTTGTCTTAGTCGTGGCCATCTTGACCTTGCTCTTTAGTTACCTAGCCAGTTTTGTATGGGATCCGGACAAACATCGAAAAAACAAGTAAAAAAACTGAGAGTTTTTCTCAGTTTTTTTTATTTTTACGAATAATAAAAGTGAGAGGAGGTTTCTTATGGAGGATATCATTGAAAAAATCAAAGAATATAAGCTCTTTTTAGCCCTTACTGCTATCGGACTCTTACTTGGAGGGTATTTTCTTTTTCATCGACCTCAGTCAAGTGCATCCACCATACCGGATCTTTATCAGTCTTCTAGTTCAACTTCGAGCAAAGAAAAGGTGCAGACCGCTAGTTCTAAAGAAGAAAAGACGGCGACTTCTGTGTCTGATGCACCTGAGATCATTACGGTCGATGTCAAAGGAGCCGTCAAACAACCAGGGGTCTATGAGTTGCGCTCCAATAGCAGAGTCCACGATGCCATCTATAAGGCGGGTGGGATGACAGCCGATGCCAATAGTCAATCGGTCAATTTGGCGCAAAAACTCTCCGATGAAGCAGTGATCTATGTGGCTAAAGAAGGAGAGGATGTTCCAGCACTTGGAAGTTCAGAAAGTTCTGCAACTTCGTCAGCGCCAGCAGAAAAAACAGGTAAGGTCCATTTAAATCGAGCGACTGAATCAGAGCTCCAGACAGTATCAGGCATTGGCCAGAAACGTGCCCAGGACATTATTGCCTATCGCGAAGCAAATGGTCCTTTTCGATCAGTGGATGATCTGAAGAATGTTTCAGGAATCGGAGAGAAAACACTGGAGAAACTAAGAGATGCTTTCACGGTGGATTAAAGACCTTCCTTTTTCGCTTGTCCATCTCGCCTTTTTGCTCCTATGGCTGTATTTTAGTACCTATCAACCATCTTGGCTTTCGATCAGCGGTCTAGTAGTAGTGGGAGTTTTAGCGGTTCATCACTATAAAGGGGAGCGCTCAAGTTTGCTAGGGCTTGCTTTAGCAACCCTTTGTTTTGCGGCCTTCTTTGTCTTTCAGCGACTACAGGATCATCCAGTACAAGCAGAAAGTCAGCCATCCCACTTACGCCTGATTCCAGATAGCATCAAGATCAATGGGGACGCCCTGTCTTTTCGTGCTAAAAATCAGGGAAGGACCTACCAAGTCTTCTACACTTTAAAATCAGAAAAAGAAAAACAGCAGTGGCAAAGTCAAACCCACTTGCTGGAGTTGACATATAAAGGTGTTATAGAAGAACCAGAAGGGCAGCGAAATTTTAGAGGATTTGACTACCGGTCTTATTTGCAAACACAGGGGATTCACTATCAAATAAAAATTGAAGCGATCCAATCCGCGCTTCCTATACAGACTTGGAATGTTTTTGACTGGCTATCTCAATGGAGGCGCCAAGCTATTGTTTGGAGCAAGGAGCACTTTCCGCAACCGATGAACCAGTATATGACCGGCCTTCTTTTTGGCTATTTAGATACGGATTTTGAAGAGATGGACCAGCTTTACACGAGTTTAGGAATCATCCATTTATTCGCCTTATCTGGGATGCAGGTTGGCTTTTTCATCAATGGGATCCGGAAAGCTCTCTTACGTCTAGGAATCTTGCAAGAAACAGTTGATATCTGGATGGTTCCAATTTCTTTGGTCTATGCTGGCTTGACAGGTTTTTCAGTTTCAGTGGTTCGCAGTCTCTTGCAAAAGATCCTCTCTCAAAAGGGGGTCCGAGGGATGGAGAATATGGCGATGACCTTGATGATCTTAATGTTGCTCATGCCCAAGTTTCTCCTGACAGCTGGAGGGGTCTTGAGTTGTGCCTATGCCTTTATTTTGACCTTGGTAGATACCAGTTCTTATTCCGGACTTAAAAAGCTACTAGTGGAAAGTTTCTGGATTAGCCTGGGGATTTTGCCCCTTTTGACCTATTACTTTAGTGTTTTTCAACCCTGGTCACTCCCTTTAACCTTCCTCTTTTCTTTCTTATTTGACCTTGTTCTTCTTCCAGGTTTAACGGTGCTATTTATCTTATCGATTCTAAAGCCCCTTACAATTTTTAACAGTTTCTTTCTTCTCATAGAGGAGTGTATTCGTTGGATTTCAAAGCTCACGTCGCTACCTTTGGTATTTGGTCAGCCGACGGGAGCAGCTCTGATTGCTCTCTTCCTTCTTTTAGGGATCTTGTATGATCTTCGAAAGCAAAAAAAACGTCGTTTCCTGTTAATAGGCATGATTCTACTCATCTTTTGTTGGACCAAACATCCTTTAGAAAATGAGATTACCATGGTGGATATCGGTCAAGGAGACAGTATCTTTTTACGCGATTGGAAAGGAAGAACCATATTGATTGATGTCGGAGGACGCGTCACTTTTAAAAGTGGAGAAAAGTGGCAAGAGCGCAGTCAATCTGCCAATGCGGATCAAACCTTGATTCCCTATCTCAAGAGTCGAGGTGTTGGAAAACTCGATGCTTTAGTCTTGACTCATACAGACCAGGACCATATGGGAGATATGGTGGAGGTTGCCAAACAAATCCCAGTTAAAAAAGTGTATGTCAGTCCAGGTAGTCTAACTAATTCTCAATTTCGAGAGAAATTGAAACAGCTTCATAGTCCGATTAAAGTAGTCCAGAGAGGGGATCAACTTCCTATTTTTGATCATCATCTAGAAGTCTTATCCCCTGATGAAGTGGGGGATGGTAAAAATGATGATTCGATTGTCCTCTATGGGCAGTTCTATCAGAAACGATTTTTGTTCACGGGTGATTTGGAAGAAGCTGGAGAGAAAAAACTATTGAAAAACGATCCACAATTACAAGTAGATGTCTTGAAAGTAGGCCACCACGGTTCTAAAGGTTCCTCTAGTGATGTGTTTTTAGATCAGTTACATCCTCAGTTGGCCTTGATCTCTGTTGGAAAGAAAAATCGCTACCAGCATCCTCACAAAGAATTGCTCGATCGTCTAGAGGAACGCTCTATTTCTTATTTTCGTACCGATGAAAGGGGAGCGATTCGCTTGATTGGATGGAACCATTGGAGGGTAGAAACAGTCCGATAGAGACGAGGAGAGGTTTGCTTTC
Source organism: Streptococcus parasanguinis (assembly GCF_015557775.1). Classification (GTDB taxonomy): domain Bacteria; phylum Bacillota; class Bacilli; order Lactobacillales; family Streptococcaceae; genus Streptococcus; species Streptococcus parasanguinis_AA. Next base: position 173,505 of record NZ_JADNOY010000001.1, read on the forward strand.
TATGCTGAAAATTGCTATTATAGAAAGTGAAATCGATGTAAAGGTAGAATTGTATGAACGCATTTAAGCAATTTTGGATACAGTATGCAGATTTTTCAAGTAAGACCAGTCGGGCCCATTTTTGGCTAGCTTTTTTCTGGAATTCCCTGATTTCTTTGCCTCTTTGGGTTTTTTACATCGTGACCTCTTTATCCCATCAAAATGCTAAAGAAACGCTCAATTTTTCAACTGTTCATTCTAAGACAGGTTTATGGGCGCTCGCTTTCTTAGCATTCTTTTACTTCCTCATTTTAGTACCCAGTCAAGCCATTTGTGTACGTCGCTTGCGGGATGCGGGAATCCATTGGTCTTGGATCTTTTTGAATCTTGGTCCGGTTTTACTCTATTTATTGACGGGGCTAGATATTTTCCTATTTCTTTGGGGGATTACAGTTATTTCTCTCTTGATTCTCATGATGCTTCCAGGGAAAAACACCTTCCCACAACCAGTAGAAACTCCTATGGGAGTGGCTTCTGAACCACAGGTCACAGCGACAGGGGGGAGCTTTGGAGGCAACTCCTTTGAGCAAATTCCTAATTTTGTAGCAGCACCTGATTTGTCTGATGAAAAACCACCATTGGAACAAAAGATGGCTACTGAACACGAAATCCACTAAACTGATAAAGATAAGAGAGTTTCATGCAAGCAATTATTGACACTAAACATCTGACGGTTCAAACTCTGCCTCCTATTCTTGTTTTGACGGGTGAGGATGTAGGTCAATTTGAATGGTTAAAAAAAGACATTTTAAAAAAAATAGGCTATGATCCCTCAGATTTGAATTATTCTTATTTTGATATGAAGGAAGCCTCCTATGCTGAGGTCGAGCTGGATTTGGTCAGTCTTCCCTTTTTTGCAGATGAAAAAATCGTGATTTTGGATCACTTATTGGATTTGACCACTGCCAAAAAACGCAATTTAACCGATGAAGATCTGAAGCAATTTGAAAATTATCTGGAAAATCCTTCTGAATCGACCCGTTTGGTGATATTTGCAGAAGGAAAATTAGATAGTAAGCGCCGCTTGGTCAAACTCCTAAAACGGGATGCCCAAATCATTGAAGCGACCACTCCTAAAGAGCAAGATTTAAAGCGTTATTTTTCTGGTCAGGCGCAAGAATTGGGCTTACACTTTGTGGGCGATTCCTTGGACCAGTTGCTCTTAAAATCTGGCTATGATTTTGGAGAGTTACAGAAGAATCTCGCTCTATTGCAGGCTTATAAAGAAGATGGTCAGATTACCCTCCAAGATATCGAGGAGGTTGTTCCAAAGTCCTTGCAAGATAATATTTTTGATCTGACACAGATGATTCTCAAACGCCAAATCGATCAAGTCCGAAATTTGGTTAAGGATCTTCGCTTACAAGGAGAAGATGAAATAAAATTGATCGCTATTTTGTTGGGGCAATTCCGAATGTTTTCTCAAGTTAAAATTTTCTCAGAAGAAGGCCAATCCGAAAGCCAAATTGTAGCGAGCTTGTCGGACTTGTCAGGACGCAAGGTCAATCCTTATCAGGTAAAGTTTGCCTTACGGGATAGCCGCAGGCTTTCCCTGTCCTTTTTGAAGCAAGCTATGATGACCTTCATCGAGACGGATTATGCGATTAAAAGTGGAACATATGAAAAAGACTACTTATTTGATTTGGCCCTGTTGAAAGTAGCTAATAGCATCTAACGATGAATGAAATCGCAAGCAGATTAGTTGAATAATTTAGCTGTTTGCGTTATCATCAAGTCAGTAATAAAGAAAAGAGGACCATAAAATGGCTATCATTTTACCAGAATTACCATATGCTTATGATGCATTGGAACCTTATATCGATGAAGAAACCATGCATTTGCACCATGATAAACACCATCAAACATATGTAAACAATGTGAATGCAGCTCTTGAAAAACATCCTGAAATTGGAGAAGACCTTGAAAGCTTGTTAGCTGATGTTGAATCCATTCCAGCTGATATTCGCCAAGCTGTGATCAACAATGGTGGTGGTCATTTGAACCACGCTCTTTTCTGGGAATTGATGACTCCAGAACAAACAGCTCCTTCAGCAGAACTTGCTGCAGCGATTGATGCTACATTTGGTTCATTTGAAGACTTCAAAGCAGCCTTCACAGCAGCAGCAACGACACGTTTTGGTTCTGGTTGGGCATGGTTGGTTGTCAACAAAGAAGGCAAACTCGAAGTGACTTCAACAGCAAACCAAGATACACCAATCTCTGAAGGTAAAACACCAATCCTTGGTTTGGATGTTTGGGAACATGCTTACTACGTGAAATACCGTAACGTACGCCCTGACTACATCAAAGCTTTCTTCTCAGTGATCAACTGGAATAAAGTTAATGAATTGTTTACAGCAGCAAAATAATAAAATGAAGGAATCTATAAGAGCAAGTATTGGCTCTTATAGATTTTTTTATTTGCATCCGAAAAATTGGAGTATAATTTCTTGCGTTTGGTCAGGAAAATGATACACTAGTAGGAGTGTGTCTTACTTGTCTGAAGCCTGGTTTGAAGGGCCTAGGCAAGGAAAAGATAAACCTTAAAATGAAAACTGAAACATTCAGGGAGAAATGAAATGACTAGTATTACCATTACTAAAGGAGCCGTTGAGACGCCTATCTATTTGCGGATGTTAAATCGTCATGGCTTGATTGCAGGAGCAACAGGGACAGGGAAAACAGTTACCCTCAAGGTCCTCACAGAAAAATTAAGCAAAGAGGGCATTCCGGTCTTTCTAGCTGATATCAAGGGAGATTTATCTGGTTTAGCCAAAGCGGGGCAATGGACTCCAAAACTGGAAGAACGCTACAAACTGCTTGGTCTCACAGATCCGTTTGAGCCGCAAGCCTTCCCTGTTCGATTGTGGGATGTCTTTGGCCAAGCTGGTCATCCTGTTCGTGCGACTGTCGAAGGAATGGGGTCATTGCTTCTTTCTCGTCTACTTGATTTGAATGAAACTCAATCAGGAATTCTTGCAATTGTCTTTAAAGTGGCTCAAGAGAAAGATTGGCCCTTGATTGATTTGAAGGACCTGCAAAGCCTTTTAAAGGAAGTCTATGAACACAGCTCAGACTATTCTGCCCAATATGGTAATATCACCAAACAATCTGTCGGTGCGATCCAAAGAAGCCTCTTAGTTCTTGAAGAAGAAGGAGCGGATCAGTTTTTCGGAGAGCCTGCACTTGATTTAAATGACTTTATGCAACTCGATGCATCAGGGCGTGGGTATATCAATATTCTTTCGGCTACAAAGCTCTTTCATTCACCAAAATTGTATTCAACCTTTTTAATTTGGATGTTGTCTCGCCTCTTTGAAACACTTCCCGAGGTTGGGGATCCCGAAAAGCCAAAACTGGTTTTCTTCTTTGATGAAGCCCATCTCCTCTTTAAGGATGCAAGCAAGCTCTTTCTTGAGAAGGTCGAGCAGGTCGTGCGCCTGATTCGTTCTAAGGGTGTAGGGATTTACTTTATTACCCAAAATCCTCAAGATCTACCAGAATCTGTTTTGGCACAGCTTGGAAATCGTGTGCAGCATGCGCTTCGAGCTTATACACCAAAAGAAATGAAGGCCATCAAGGTGGCTGCCCAAAGTTTTCGTCCGAATCCAGACTTTGATACAGAAACAGTGATCACAGAATTAGGGACAGGGGAAGCCTTGGTTTCTTTCCTGAATGAGAAGGGGCAACCTAGTGTTGTTGAGCGTGCTTATATTCTCTCTCCTCAATCGAGTTTTGACCTCTTAAATGAAAGTGAACAATTGGCCTTAATCACGACATCGCCTTTCCATCAAAAGTATGCGACGACGATTGATCGGGAATCTGCCTATGAAAAATTAGCAGCTAAAGCAAGCAAGGAAGCACAAGAAGAGGAGAAAAAAGAAGCAGAAAAAGAACGAGCTGCGACGGAAAAAGCAGAGCAAAAACGCAGTCCAGGTCGCCCAAGAAAATCCAGTCTTGAAAAAGCTAAGGATTCCTTCTTGAGTTCCTTATTCCGGACGATTGCGCGTGAGATCGCTAAGCTAATTATGGGCTCCTTTAAACGAAAATAAGCCTTTGATGAAAAGAAATAATCTTTTTAAAAAGAAATCGTTTTCTATTTCTGATAATTCTTGTTATTTTCAGTAGAATCTTTTATAATTAATCTCGTATGAAAAAATATTTTAATCTACGCTCGATCATGATTGCGATCAGTATTCTATTGTGCTTAGGGGGAACAAGCGCACTGGGCTACTTGCATGTTACGCAACCAACAGCATCAGCAATTGAAAAAAAAGAAAAGAAAACAAAAGAAGCAAAAGAAAAAGATATAGAAAAGTCTACGCCTGAGACGAAAAAACCACGTGTCAAATCTCCTGAAGCCAAGCAAGCAGTGGTCGATGCAGACATGGAAACGATGAGTGCTTATGGCCTTGTCTATGATTATGCTAATAAGGGGTTGGTAGAGGTTGTCCAGGATTTCCTAGCGGAAAGTGGAATTGATCCGTCACAAGTTGCCTTCACGTATCGCAATGCCATTACAGGAGAGCAATTTGCTATGAATGATCTTCAACCAATGACGGCAGGAAGTACCTATAAGCTACCGTTGAACATGTTGGTGGTGGATGAGGTCACAAAGGGGAAACTCAATTTAACAGATCGGTTTGACATTAACAATACCTACTATGAATATGTAGGGGAACATGACAATTACGTTGCTGCCTTTGATGGAGCCATGTCTATCCCTGATATGCAACGCTATTCATTAGTTTACTCTGAAAATACCCCAGCCTATGCCTTGGCAGATCGTTTAGGGGGAATGGAGCAAGCGCGCAAGTTATTCAGTCGCTATGGTCAATCTCGCTCACCAGAAGTCAAAACCTTTAGCGAAGATAATAAAACGACAACGGATTATTATATCCATGTCTTGCAATATCTTTGGAATCATCAAGAAAAATATGCAGATTTGTTGGAATTGATTGGGGAATCTTTCCCAGGTGAGTACTATAAGAAATTCTTGCCAGATTTGGTCATTCAACAAAAACCGGGCTATGTTGCGGAAGCGCTCAATGTGGATGCCATTGTCCATGAATCGACCCCTTATTTGGTTGCCATCTATACTGCAGGACTGGGTGGAACGACCCCAGAAAGTTCTGAAATCAGTGGTGTTGGTCTTTATCAGTTGGGAGAACTAGCTTATGTCATCAATGAATGGCATCGTGTGAATATGAATGAATAATTGACGGAAGAGGCTGGGACAAAAGTCCTGGCCTCTTCAATTGTCTTTGGATTATCGAGCAAGACGCAGTGGTTGAGTGGGCTCTACTACGCTGATTTCATCAGCTTTTACAGCCCTACTCAACTGTGCGGAGGTAGGACGACGAAATCGAATTCTAACGAATTACCGATTTCTGTCCCACTCTCTTTTCTTCTATCACAGTAGCATAAAATTCACTTGGTGTTTCGAAATACTTTTCTGTTTTAAAGAGGCTTCTTTCCCTCTTCTATCAAAAAAATATGTTATACTAATTAATAGTAATAAGAGGAAGTATAAACATGATTACAAAGGAAGATTACCAGTTGGTCCGCTCGCATCCAGCCTTCTCTGCGTTGCCAGTGGAGCTATTTGATAAATTAGCTGTTGAAATTCATGCTAGGGATATCCAAAAAGGACAAATTTTATTTTATGCAGGAGATAAGCGGGATCGCATTTTTCTTCTTTCAAAAGGCTTTGCTCGCATTGAGCAATTCGATTCGTCTGATCAATTTTCCTATATGGATTATATCAAGAAAGGGGCCCTGTTCCCTTATGGTGGGATGTTTCAGGATGAGCGTTACCACTATACAGCTAGTGCGGTGACAGATTTGCGTTGTTTCGTTATCCCCGTCAACCTCTATGAATTATCTGCCCAAGAGAGTAAGGAGCAGTTGCTCTTTATTACGAGAAAGCTCTCGTCAATTTTAGAATTTCAAGAGTTGCGTCTACGTAATGTCGTGACAGCTAGTGCCAGTGAGCGTGTGGTTCAATCTTTAGCTATCTTGTGCAAGGACTATGAAAGTTTAGGAAATCAACTTCCATTTCCAATCAGTATGAAGGAAATGGCCAAATTAGCGGCTACAACCCGAGAAACCGTCAATCAAGTTTTAAAGAAACTCATCGATTCTCATAAGATACAGTATGAGAGAAAACAATTAACCTTTCTAGATACAGCCTACTTTTTAAAGAGTTTTAAAGAGATCAATTAATTTGTTGATCTTTTTTATTTTTTCAAAAAAATATATATTCATAAAAACAATATAAAAGACAAAATATGCAAAGAAAACGCTTCATATTAACTAAAAAATAGGAAGAATTCAAGAAAATGCCAAATTCTTTGCATTAAAAAAGTAGAATCCTTCATGAAAGCGGTAACAATAAAGGATATAATAACAATTGTAATAAAGCTTATGAACAAGCTCGAAGAAAAAGGAGGACTATAGATGTCTACACACCCAATTCATGTTTTCTCAGAAATTGGAAAACTGAAAAAAGTTTGTTTGCACCGTCCTGGTAAAGAGTTGGAAAACTTGATGCCTGACTATCTTGAACGTCTTCTTTTTGATGATATTCCTTTCTTGGAAGATGCTCAAAAAGAACACGACGCATTTGCTGAAGCACTTCGTAATGAAGGAATCGAAGTACTTTATCTTGAAAAATTGGCAGCTGAGTCATTGACTACTCCAGAAATTCGCGAACAATTTATCGAAGAATACCTTGATGAAGCGAACATTCGTGGACGCCAAACTAAAAACGCTATTCGCGAAATCCTTCGTGGTATTAAAGACAACCAAGAGTTGGTTGAAAAAACAATGGCTGGTTTCCAAAAAGCTGAGCTTCCAGAAATTCCTGAAGCTGACAAAGGATTGACAGACCTTGTTGAATCTGACTATCCATTTGCGATTGATCCAATGCCAAACTTGTACTTCACACGTGACCCATTTGCTACAATTGGTAATGCAGTATCATTGAACCACATGTACGCAGATACACGTAACCGTGAAACTTTGTATGGTAAATACATCTTCAAATACCACCCAGTTTATGGTGGAAAAGTTGAACTTGTCTACAACCGTGAAGAAGATACTCGTATCGAAGGTGGAGATGAGTTGGTGCTTTCTAAAGATGTATTGGCAGTTGGTATCTCACAACGTACAGATGCTGCATCAATCGAAAAATTGTTGGTAAACATCTTCAAGAAGAACGTTGGCTTCAAGAAAGTATTGGCCTTCGAATTTGCGAACAACCGTAAATTCATGCACTTGGATACAGTATTCACAATGGTGGACTACGATAAATTCACAATCCACCCAGAAATCCAAGGGAACCTTCGCGTCTTCTCTGTAACCTATGAAAATGAAGCATTGAAGATTGTTGAAGAAAAAGGTGATTTGGCTGAATTGCTTGCTGAAAACCTTGGTGTTGAAAAAGTTACATTGATCCCTTGTGGTGATGGCAATGTAGTTGCTGCTGCTCGTGAACAATGGAACGACGGTTCAAATACTCTTACAATCGCACCGGGTGTGGTAGTCGTATACGACCGTAACACAGTCACAAACAAGAAATTAGAAGAATACGGACTTCGTTTGATCAAGATCCGCGGAAGTGAATTGGTTCGCGGTCGTGGTGGACCTCGTTGTATGTCAATGCCATTTGAACGTGAAGAAATCTAATGTAGAAGACCGAGAGCTGGTCTTGAGGGATCAGCTCTTCCTTCTTACTGATCAATACTAGAAAGAAATAGGAGACAATTAGAATGACAAATTCAGTGTTCCAAGGACGTAGCTTCTTGGCAGAAAAAGACTTTACACGCGCAGAGTTAGAATACCTCATCGGACTTTCAGCTCACTTGAAAGACCTTAAAAAACGCAACATCCAACACCACTATCTTGCTGGAAAAAACATTGCGCTTTTGTTTGAAAAAACTTCAACTCGTACTCGTGCTGCCTTCACAACAGCAGCTATCGACCTTGGTGCTCACCCAGAATACCTAGGTGCAAACGACATCCAACTTGGTAAAAAAGAATCTACAGAAGATACTGCTAAAGTTCTTGGACGTATGTTTGACGGTATTGAATTCCGTGGTTTCAGCCAACGTATGGTTGAAGAATTGGCTGAATTCTCAGGTGTTCCAGTATGGAATGGTTTGACTGACGAATGGCACCCAACTCAAATGCTTGCAGACTACTTGACTGTTCAAGAAAACTTTGGACGCCTTGAAGGTTTGACACTTGTGTACTGTGGTGACGGACGTAACAACGTTGCAAACAGCCTTCTTGTAACAGGTGCTATCCTTGGTGTGAACGTACACATCTTCTCACCAAAAGAACTCTTCCCAGAAAAAGAAATCGTTGAGTTGGCAGAAGGATTTGCCAAAGAAAGTGGCGCTCATATCTTGATCACTGAAGATGCCGACGAAGCAGTGAAAGGTGCAGACGTACTTTACACTGATGTTTGGGTATCAATGGGTGAAGAAGACAAATTTGCAGAACGTGTTGCCCTTTTGAAACCTTACCAAGTAAACATGGATTTGATTAAGAAAGCTGATAACGAAGACTTGATCTTCTTGCACTGCTTACCAGCCTTCCACGATACAAATACTGTTTACGGTAAAGATGTTGCTGAAAAATTCGGCGTAGAAGAAATGGAAGTTACTGACGAAGTGTTCCGTAGCAAATATGCTCGTCACTTTGACCAAGCTGAAAACCGTATGCACACAATCAAAGCGGTTATGGCAGCTACTCTTGGTAACTTGTACATTCCAAAAGTTTAAGACTTTATAACCGTATACCAACAGCTATAGGGGCTGGACTGCTAGCTTTAGTCCTGCCCCTATTTTTTATAGAAGGGGAAAACTTATGTCAAGAAAAATCGTCGTTGCTTTGGGAGGAAATGCTATTCTCTCATCTGATCCTTCTGCACAAGCTCAACAAGAAGCACTTGTAGAAACAGCAAAACACTTAGTCAAATTAATCAAAAACGGGGATGACTTGATCATCACTCACGGAAATGGTCCTCAAGTAGGAAACCTTTTGCTCCAACACTTGGCAGCAAACTCTGAAAAGAACCCTGCTTTCCCACTTGATTCATTAGTTGCTATGACCGAAGGAAGCATTGGCTACTGGCTTCAAAATGCTCTTCAAAATGCTCTTCTTGAAGAAGGAATTGAAAAAGATGTGGCTTCTGTTGTGACACAAGTCGTTGTTGATAAGAACGACCCAGCTTTTGTCAATCTCAGCAAACCAATCGGTCCATTCTACTCAGAAGAAGAAGCAAAAGCAGAAGCTGAAAAATCTGGAGCAACTTTCAAAGAAGATGCTGGTCGTGGCTGGCGTAAAGTTGTTGCTTCACCAAAACCAGTGGATATCAAAGAAATCAATACCATCCGTACTTTGTTGAACGACGGTCAAGTCGTTGTGGCAGCCGGTGGTGGCGGTATCCCAGTTGTGAAAGAAGCAGATGGTAGCCTATCTGGTGTTGAAGCTGTCATCGATAAAGACTTCGCATCTCAACGTTTGGCTGAATTAGTAGAAGCAGACCTCTTCATCGTCTTGACTGGTGTCGATTATGTCTTTGTGAACTACAACAAACCAGACCAAGCAAAATTGGAACATGTTAATGTGGCTCAATTGGAAGAATATATCAAACAAGACCAATTTGCACCAGGAAGCATGCTTCCTAAAGTGGAAGCTGCCATTGCCTTTGTAAATGGTCGCCCAGAAGGAAAAGCAGTTATTACATCACTTGAAAACCTGGGAGCTTTGATTGAATCTGAAAGTGGAACAATCATCCAAAAAGACTAATGAAAAATTAGGAAAAAACTAGTATTTTAAAGCTTATTGTGATAGAATAAGTCTATAGGTAAGCGTTTTACAAGAGACTCTTGTAAAACATCACTCACACTTTGTTGCGTTAGGAGGAAGACAAATGAGTGAAAAAACGAAAAAAGGATTTAAGATGCCTTCATCTTTTTCCGTATTGTTAATCATCATTGCCATTATGGCAGTGTTAACTTGGATTATTCCAGCTGGTCAATACAAAGTTGATGATGGTGGAGCCATCATCGCTGGTAGTTATGAAGCTGTGAAACAAAATCCTCAAGGGATTTGGGACGTCTTGATGGCCCCAATCAACGCCATGCTTGGTAAAGCACCAACTAGTGCAGCCATTGACGTAGCCTTCTTCATCTTGATGGTCGGTGGATTCCTTGGTGTTGTGAACGAAACAGGTACCCTTGATGTAGGGATTGCTTCAATCGTTCGTAAATACAAAGGCCGCGAAAAAATGTTGATCTTGATCTTGATGCCATTGTTTGCCCTTGGTGGGACAACTTATGGTATGGGTGAAGAAACCATGGCCTTCTATCCACTTCTCGTACCAGTTATGATGTCTGTTGGCTTTGACAGCTTGACAGGGGTTGCGATTGTACTTCTAGGTTCTCAAATCGGATGTTTGGCTTCTACATTGAATCCATTTGCAACGGTTATTGCATCTGATACAGCTGGTATCTCAAGTGCATCAGGATTGTTGCTCCGTGTGATTTTCTGGGTAGTCATGACTGCTCTTAGTACCTACTATGTATACCGTTATGCAGACAAGGTTCAAAAGGATCCTAAAGCATCCTTGACTTATGCAACTCGTGAAGAAGATTTGAAACACTTCAACGTAGAAAGTGGTGAAGAAATTCCTTCACAAATGAACAAGAAACAAAAACGTGTCTTGCTCGTCTTCATCTCAACATTCGTTATCATGGTTGCTGGATTTATCCCATTCAAAGATTTGGGTATTACATTCTTTGACAACTTTAACGAATCTCTCCATAAAATTCCAGTACTTGGTCAATTGATCGGTAACACAGATGCTCTTGGTACATGGTACTTCCCTCAAACAGCTATGCTCTTTGCCTTCATGGGAATCCTTGTGGGTATCATTTATGGCTTGAAAGAAGATAAAATCATTTCATCCTTCATGAATGGTGCAGCTGACCTCTTGAGTGTTGCGTTTATCGTAGCAGTAGCACGTGGTATCCAAGTCATTATGAACGATGGTATGATCACTGCGACAATCCTTCACTGGGGTGAAGAAGGACTTAAAGGTCTTTCATCTCAATTGTTCATTGTCTTGACTTACATTTTCTACTTGCCAATGTCATTCTTGATCCCATCATCATCTGGACTTGCTAGCGCGACAATGGGGATCATGGCACCTCTTGGTAAATTCGTCAACGTACCAGGTAGCTTGATTGTCACAGCTTACCAATCTGCATCTGGTGTCTTGAATTTGATCGCACCAACTTCAGGTATCGTAATGGGAGCTCTTGCTCTTGGACGTGTTGAAATCAGTACATGGTGGAAATTCATGGGTAAATTGGTTGTAGCGATTGTTGTGATCACCATTGCCCTTCTTCTACTCGGAACTGTAGTTCCATTCTTGCAATAGAATAAAGTAGGTGTTTCATGAAAAAAAGAATTAAGGACGATGTGAAAGAGCAGTTTTTAAACTCGCTTCAAACCATCATTTCTTATCCTTCTGTATTAAATGAAGGGGAAAATGGAACACCGTTTGGACAAGCTATCCAAGATGTCCTAGAAAAAACCTTAGAGCTTGCTCGAGAATTAGGTTTTCAAACATATATAGATCCTGAAGGATACTATGGATATGCAGAGATCGGTCAGGGGGAAGAACTCCTGGCCGTTCTTTGTCACTTGGATGTTGTTCCAGCCGGTGATTTACAAGATTGGCAAACGCCACCTTTTGAAGCGACCATTGTCGGTGATTATCTAGTAGGTCGTGGTGTGCAGGATGATAAGGGACCGTCTCTTGCTGCCCTCTACGCAGTTAAGAGTTTGATGGATGATGGCATCCAGTTTACCAAACGAATCCGCTTTATCTTTGGGACGGATGAAGAAACCTTGTGGCGCTGTATGAACCGCTACAACCAAATCGAAGAGCAAGCAGATCTTGGATTTGCACCGGATTCCTCTTTCCCCTTAACCTATGCTGAAAAAGGCTTATTACAAGTGAAATTGCATGGCCCAGGTTGGGATGATCTTCCCTTACAGGCTGGTCAGGCCCTCAATGTTGTTCCAGACAAGGCGACCTATGCTGGTCATCGTTTGGAAGAGTTGCTTCCTGTTTTGGATCAAAGTGGGGTTCAGTATAGCCAAACAGAAAATTCTGTAACGGTTTTGGGTATTTCCAAGCACTCTAAAGATGCAGCCGAAGGAGTCAATGCCATAGTCGGTTTAGCGGAAAGTCTGTCCCTCATCCAACCCCATCCAGCTTTGCTCTTTATCGCAGATGCTGTTGGTGAGGATGCAACTGGTGAGGCTCTATTTGGCAGAATTACAGACGAACCAAGTGGAGATCTTTCCTTTAATCTTGCGACCCTTGTGATCGATCAAGAACAATCGGAAATCGGAATTGATATTCGGATCCCCGTCTTAGCAGACAAGGATGCCTTAGTAGCTCGTTTGCAAGAAATTGCGGCTAGTTATCAGTTGGAATATGAAGAGTTTGATTATTTGGCTCCTTTATATGTTCCTTTGGATAGTCCTTTAGTCAGCTCTTTGATGGCCGTCTATCAGGAAGAAACTGGGGATAAGACGCCAGCTATGTCTTCTGGTGGTGCGACATTTGCGCGGACCATGGAAAATTGTGTTGCCTTTGGGGCTCTTTTCCCAGGTGCAGAGCAGACTGAGCATCAAGCAAATGAATGTGCAAAAATTGACGATCTCTACGCTGCGATGGAAATCTATCGAGAAGCCATTCAACGCCTAGCTACAACATGAAAAGTTTGGAAGCCAAGTTTCTAAACTTTCAGATTGAAGACAAACTTATACTAAAAACTTTCCTTAGGTGAGTACGGACGTCAGCGAACTTCTACGAAGTTCCAAGACTAAATCAAGATACTAAGGGCGTCTGCGGGTAAAGTCAAAATAGGAAGTTTGACGCGGAATCTTTCGATTCTAGGAGAACTTATCTTTTTGACACAATCCGCAGCCCGTGTTCAATTTGTATTGAGCCCCCTCGCTCTTTAATTTCTGGGCTCAGGCTAAAACAGTTTCCCAAACTGTTTTACTCTCAATAATTCCGAGTGCCTGAAACAATTTTGTTTCAGGCACTTTTCTCACGGCGGAAAGTTTCAGTGTTTTTTTCATTCATTCAAAAAATTAGAACACATTTTAATTTTTTTGCAGAATCGCTCACCTTATTTTAAGATAGTTTGTCTACATTTTAAAAAGTTTGGAAACTTGGTTTCCAAACTTTTTATTTACTAAAGAAGAAGGGTGGGGTGAATTCTTTTAATTTTTCAAAACAATCCAAAGCTCCTTGGTTGTCTTCGCAGATGACCAAACAGACATCGTCTCCACAGATGGTGGCTACAATTTCTTGGAGTTCCAATGCATCTAAGATCGCTCCAAAGGATTGGGCAAGACCTGGAAGAGTTTTTACAACGACCTGGTTTTGAACGGGCCGCAACATGACTAAGGCATCTTCCATATACATCCGCAGGCGCTTTTCCCAACGGGAAGGAGCGATGGTGTTCATGGCATAGTAGGAGCTATCCCCCTCGTTAATTTTTACTAGATTCAAGGATTTGACATCCCGTGAAAGGGTGGACTGGGTAACGAGAACGCCATTGGCTTCTAAGGCTTCTTGGAGCTCTTGTTGGGTATGAATCCTACGCTCAGAAATGATCGAGCGGATCAAGCGGTGGCGGCTTTCAATTTTATTCATGAGGGACTCCTTTACTTGATGAACATAGCATCCCCAAAACTGAAGAAGCGGTAGCGTTCTTGAATAGCATGGTGGTATGCTTCGAGGGTTAATTCACGGCCGGCAAAGGCAGAAACCAACATGACCAGAGTTGATTTTGGAAGGTGGAAGTTGGTTGAAAAGGCGTCGACGACTTTCCATTCATAACCTGGTTTGATAAAAATATTGGTCCAGCCTGAATCGGCTTGGATATCTCCATCAAATTTGTTTCCAATCGTTTCAAGGGTTCGAATAGAAGTCGTTCCAACAGCTACAATGCGTTTTCCTGCAGCTTTTACCTGACGAAGGGTCGCAGCAGCTTCTTCAGAAAGTTGGTAAAATTCAGAGTGCATCTCATGGTCTTCAAGATTGTCTACAGATACCGGACGGAAGGTTCCTAGGCCCACATGAAGGGTCAAATAGACCAGGTGGACCCCTTTGGCTTCAATCTTTTGGAGCAATTCTTGGGTGAAATGAAGACCTGCCGTTGGAGCTGCAGCAGAACCATTTTCTTTGGCGTAAACGGTTTGGTAGCGTTCGCGGTCAGCGAGCTTTTCGTGAATATAGGGAGGAAGTGGCATTTCGCCAAGGCTTTCTAGAACTTCTAAAAAGATCCCTTGGTAATGGAAGCGAACAATGCGACCTCCGTGCTCTAATTCTTCCTCAACGGTTGCAGTCAAACGACCATCTCCAAAGCTGACTGTGGCACCTACTTTTAAGCGTTTTGCAGGTTTTGCTAAGACTTCCCAACAGTCGTCTTGGGTGTTTTTAAGGAGAAGGAATTCGACGTGACCACCTGTTTCAGGTTTGACTCCATGAAGACGGGCAGGTAGAACGCGCGTATTGTTCATGACAAGAGCATCTCCTGGCTCCAATTCATCCAAAATTGCATCAAAATGACGGTCTTGGAATTGCCCTGTTTTTCGATCTAGGATCAAGAGCTTTGAGGCATCGCGTTTTTCAAGAGGGGTTTGGGCAATCAGTTCTTCAGGTAAATCAAAGTCAAAGTCGTTTGTGTTCATTTGTGCTCCTTTAAAGTAAATTTGTGAGTAGATAGATGGTTGTTCCAATAGCTAAAAGCATCAGGCAAGTTCCTATCAAAAATATTATTGCCTTTAGGACTTTTCTTCGGTGAATCAAAAAAGATAAGAGAAAAACAAGAAGTCCTATCAAAAAAATGATGAATAATAGTGATACAATCATACCTTTCATTATATCACGAATCGAATTGAAAATGAAAAAATACAAAAAAAGATAGCGGTTTCACTTGACAAAAATTGGTCTATACCATATAATTAAACTATAGAGATATAGGAGGTCTATCGCATGAAGATTATTGAAGTTCAGGACCAAATTGAGGGTGGAAAAGTTGCCTTTGATCTGTTTAAAGAAAAATTACAGGAAGGAGCTCAAACCATAGGTCTTGCGACAGGAAGCAGTCCCCTTGAATTTTACAAACAAATTCGTGAAAGTGATTTGGACTTATCTAATCTAATTAGTGTTAACTTAGATGAATATGTAGGATTAACAGGAGATGATCCTCAATCCTACCGTTATTTCATGGAGAAAAATCTCTTTGATGCCAAACCATTTAAAGAAAGCTACCTCCCAATAGGTGCAGAAGAAACAGCCGAACAAGAAGTTGCACGTTATAATCAGATTTTAGAAGAACATCCTGTAGATCTTCAAATTCTAGGGGTTGGGCGCAATGGACACATCGGTTTCAATGAGCCAGGGACATCCTTTGATAGCCAAACCCATTTAGTACAGTTGGATGCTTCTACGATTGAAGCGAACTCTCGTTTCTTTGATAAAATTGAGGATGTACCAACCAGGGCAATTTCGATGGGAATTGCTAATATCTTAGCAGCAAAATCGATTGTTTTGTTTGCTTATGGGGAATCGAAAGCCCAAGCGATTAAAGGAACAGTAGAGGGTGAAAAGACAGAAGAAGTGCCTGCAAGTGCCCTTCAGGGACATCCAGATGTGACCATCATTGCGGATAAGGAAGCTTTGAGCTTGTTAAGTTGATAAAAAACAGGACCTATCGCCGATTTATTCGTGCTAGATAGGTTTTTTTCTGCTTCAAAGTATGGTACAATACAAGTAATTATCTGCTGGGATTAGCTCTTTTCATCTACTGGGAGACAAGAGAAAAGGGCATGAGGGCTAGAAGCTTGTTTTAGCCTCCAGCTGAATAGTCTGTTATAAAGGAATAGTTTATGATAAAAAAATATTTGATCCATATTTGCCTCCTTCTGAGTCTCTTATGCCAGCCAATTCTAGCTAGTGCGGATGAATTGGTGGATATGGCGCAAAAGATGTACCCAAATGACAATGTCCAAGCCATTAACCGTCCACATTCCTCACTCATTATTGATGGCAATACGGGAAATGTTCTTTGGAAAGACAATATCGATGAAGTCAGAGATCCTGCCAGCATGAGTAAGCTCATGACGCTCTATCTCTTGTTTGAAGATATGGCAAATGGCAAGATCAGTAAGGATACAGTGATCAAGGCGACCGCTTCAGACCAAGCGATCGGAAAGATCTATGAAATCTCCAACAATAATATTGTTGCTGGGGTAGACTACACAATTCCTGAGTTGATTACCATGACAGTGGTTCCATCCTCAAATGTATCGACCCTCATGTTGGCCAATCTCATGTCCAACAATGATCCAGATGCCTTTATCGAGCGTATGAATGCCAAGGCTAAGGAATTGGGGATGACCAATACGGTCTGGAATAACCCAAGCGGGGCGGCCATCTCCACCTTGCAAGGCTACTATCAGGTAAACAATTATCCAAATGATGCGGCTAACCAGACAACTGCGCGTGATTTGGGAATTTTGGTCTATCATTTTATCAATCAATACCCAGATATTTTAAACTATACCAATCAAGCACAAGTCACGGTCAAAAAGGGGACTCCGTATGAGGAAACCTTTGATACCTACAATTATTCATTGCCAGGAGCCAAGTATGCTTTGAAAGGTGTGGATGGTTTAAAAACTGGATCAAGTCCTCGTGGAGCTTTCAATTATATCGCGACCATCAAACGGGGCAATCAGCGCTTAATTGCTGTCATTATGGGCGTAGGAGATTGGGCAGACCAAGATGGGGAATATTATCGCCATCCGTTTGGCAATGCCTTGATCGAAAAAGCCTATAAAGATTTTGGCTATAAAAAATTGTTAGATGCAGGTGTCCAGAAGATTGACGGCAAGACCTATACACTTGAAAAACCCTTCTATGCAACGGTTAAAAAAGGGGCTAAAGAACCGACCCTTGCGGTAAAAGATGGCTATCTGACAGTAGATAATGATCTCTACACCTTGTCTGAAGGTATCCGAGATGATATGAAGGTGGAAGAAGGAGCCAAGCCAGAGCTTGTCAAAGAAACAGCAAGTGGGAAAAAGACAACGGCTAAGCACAGTAAATGGCTTTCGCTAGATCACTTCCTGATCTTGATTCCCATTCTTATTCTTGTCATCATTCTCTCGATTGAAAAACAAAGTCGTGAGAGACGCAAAAAAGATGCTCAAAAGCGCTACAATAAAGAATAAAATAAAACCTAACTGATTGTCAGTTGGGTTTTGTCATTGTCTCATTCCGATATTTTTAGAAAGGATTTATATGAAAAAATTCCGAAATTCTTATGCGGCTTATATGCTACTCTATAGTTTTTATTTTATGTCCACATCTCTCTTTACGACCCTCATTTCCGTCTATTTGATGGGAAAGCACTATAGTGCAACCCAAGTGTCGACCTTGGTATCGGTTGCTTTTTTCTTATCCATGGTAGCCCAACCCTTCTTTGGTTATATCAATGAGCGATTTGGAATCGTAAAAATGACGACCCTCAGTCTGAGTGTGATCATTGGTGGTGTCTTCGGTTTTCTTTGGGCCCCCAATCTCTTTTGGCTGACCGTTTTTTACGGAATTGTTCTAGTCTGTTTGAATGGGACAGCTCCCATGATGGAAGTTTTTGCAACGCAAAGTCCATACGCTTTTGGGAAGATTCGCGTTTGGGGAACCATTGGCTACTCGGTCGGTGTTCAAATAGCCGGCTGGGTCTATCATCAGTTTAGCCCCCAAGCTGTCTATTATACGGTTTTGATCACCATTGTACTCAGCATTTTCTGTCTAAGTGCCGTTCGGATGAAGACAAGAGAGAAAAAAGAAGAAAAGGTTAAAGAGCCAGTTTCTATTCGTCCCCTTCTTCACAATGGACCTTACCTCTTCTTTATCATTTTGATTGGCTTGGCTTCAGGGGTTGGAAATATTGGTCATACCTATATTCCTGAGCTACTCATGGATAGTGGTCTACCAGTTCATATTGCCTCAACAGTTGTGGCTATCTCCGTCGTAGTGGAAGCTCCCTTGATCTTTTTCTCTGATCGATTCATGGACCACTGGCCTTTACGGGTTTTGATCGCTCTTCCAATCGGGATTATTTTTGCTCAATATGTTGTCTACGCTCTTCCAAGTCCTGTCTTCTTAAAAGTGCTTTTGACTCTTTTAGCCAAGCATACAACAGGGATGGTTTTGATTATGGTCTCCTTACGGTTTATCGCCCAACAGGTAAATGGCAAAGACTTGGTTCTTGCTATGGCCATTGTCCAAGGAGCTCGTTATTTAGGAACCATTCTTTTACAACCCCTCGCAGCCCTCTGTATTGAAAGAGGCGGTTACCAAGTCATGAGTTTCTTTTTAGCAGGGGTTGTAGGGATCGTCTTTTTGCTGAGCTTTGCCTTAAAAATGCCCCAAGGGAAGGCTCACGGCCTTTTTGGTGGCAAAGTAGACTAATGAAATTGTTACAATTGTATGACTAATCATCGAGGAGTTGGACAGAAACACTGATTTCACAGTGTTTTGTCCGGCTTTTTTGATATTATTAAGAACTAGTAATTGATTTGGCAATCAAAGTATTCGATGGTAGAATGAGGTAAAATAAATATAAAGGAGACCATTTTATGAAAAAAATGATCTTATCGACAGCTGCTCTTTTGACGATTGTTTCCCTAGCTGCTTGTTCAAACAAACAAGACACAAAGAAGGAAACTTCAAATAGTCAATCAACTACTAAAGTGACGAGCAAATCTGCCAACACTTCAAAAAGCAAGGATACCTCAACAGATTCAGAAGAGACTTCATCTTCTAGCCTCTTAACAGACGCTGAAATCAGCAAGGCTAAAACAGTTGGAGACTTTAAAAAGTTGTTTGCAAAATTAATGGATCAATCTGTTTCTATTACTGAAGAAGCAGGTACTTCTGTGACAGGTTCTGCAAAAGAACAATACGATGCAATGATTAGTACCTTAAAGCAAGGATTAGAAAACCAAAAAGATATCTTTAATGAAAGCTTGGAAAGCATCGGTTCAGATAGTACTGTCGTTCCTAAAGAAGACCGTGAAGCTCTGATCGAAAGCTTGAAAGATGCTCGAGAAGAGTTGGAAAGTACTCGCAAAGAGATGAAAGATATGCAGAAAGAATTGAGTAAATCTCCTGTTGCAGATGACGACAGTGATGATTCAGATTCAGATTCTGAAGAATAAAAGGAAGAAAAGGTTGGAATTTCCAGCCTTTTTCTTATTTTTTTTTCGAATGATATAGATGAGGAGGTTGGCCTATGTTTATTGCCATGGATAACAATCAAAAGCGGTGGAACTGTATGGAAGAGATCCCAGCTGTGACAGAAGGTCCCTTCTATTGCTTGGCTTGTCATAGTCCAGTGCGTCTAAAAAATGGCTCGGTTCTACGGGCTCATTTTGCTCATGTAAAATTACAGCATTGTCCCTATCATCACGAAGCTGAGAGTTTTGAACATCTGGAATTGAAAGCCAGTCTTTATGACTGGGCCTCTAAGGAGTCTCATACAGAAGTAGAAAGTTATTTAGCAGACTTTCAACAAATTGCCGATCTTTTGGTAGTAGACAAGAATTTAGCTTTGGAAGTGCAGTGCAGCTCCCTATCTTTAGAACGCTTGAAGGAGAGAAGCGATGCTTATCGATCCTACGGTTATCAGGTCTATTGGTTACTTGGTAAAAAGTTGTGGCTCAAGAAAAGACTAACAGAGCTGCAGGCTGGCTTTCTTTATTTTAGTCAGAATCGAGGGTTCCATCTTTGGGAATTGGATTTGACAAAGAAAGAGTTACGTCTGCAATACCTCATCCATGAGGATTTACGAGGGCGATTGCATTATCAAACAGAAATTTTTCCTTTTGGCCAAAGGTCTTTACTGGAAGTCTTACGGACTCCTTATCTTTCGCAACCCATGCGGCAAATGGCAGTCGAGCTCGATCGGACATTTTTAACGTATATCCAGCAGCAACTCTTTTATCGTCATCCAAAGTGGCTGAAGCTTCAGGAAGAACTCTATATGCAGGGACACCATCTGATGGAACTGGGGCTGGATTTCTTTTATCCTCTTTGTCGTCCGATCCTTTCACAGAACTTGCTCCAAATTAAAGAGGATGTAGAAGGTTACTACCAGCAATTTATGACCTATTATCAGTCGCAAGGGATCCAACCCGTTCAGATCCTCTATCCCCCACGTTTTTATGCTCAACAGAAAAGCTAACTTTCTAAGATAGAAATCCTCCCGAAATGTTCATTTTTATGCTAAAATAGTACCATTGGAGGATTAATCGAAATGGTAAAACAACGTAATGAAATTGATGAAAAATACCAATGGGATTTGTCGACAATTTTTGCGACAGATCAAGCTTGGGAAGAAGAAGCAGCAAGCTTAGCTGCAGATATTAAAGCAGCAAGCCACTATGCTGGTCATTTGTTGGATTCAGCGCAAACACTGTTGGATACAACCAATGCATATTTGGAATTGAGCCGTCGTTTGGAAAAGGTCTATGTCTATGCTCATATGAAAAATGACCAAGACACACGAGTGGCTAAATACCAAGAATACCAATCAAAAGGGATGTCTCTTTATAGCTTGATGGGTGAAACCTTTGCCTTCTATGAGCCTGAATTCATGGCCATTACGGATGAGCAATACAAGGACTTTGTGAGTGAGGTTCCAGCCTTGGAACAATATGGTCATTATTTTGATCGTTTGCTAGAGAAAAAGGAACATGTCTTGTCTCAAAAAGAAGAGGAATTACTTGCAGGAGCTGGTGAGATCTTTGCGGCTGGTGGGGAAACCTTTGAAATCTTGGACAATGCAGATATTGTTTTCCCAACTGTACATGATGACAAGGGCGAAGAAGTTCAATTAACCCATGGAAACTATATTTCTTTGGTAGAATCAAAAGATCGTGCCGTTCGTAAAGAAGCTTACGAAGGTCTCTACAAGGTTTATGAACAGTACCAACATACCTATGCTAAAACCTTGCAAACCAATGTGAAAGTTCACAACTTCAATGCCAAAGTTCGCAAATTCTCATCTGCCCGTGAAGCGGCCCTTTCTGAAAACTTTGTACCAGAAAGTGTTTATGATAGCTTGGTAGCAGCTGTGAATAAACACTTGCCACTCTTGCAACGATATGTGCAATTGCGTTCAAAAATTCTAGGAATCTCAGACTTGAAGATGTACGATATGTATACGCCATTATCCGATACAGACTACAAGTTTACCTATGAAGAATCGTTGGCCAAAGCAGAAGAAGTCTTGGCTGTTTTGGGTGAGGACTACCTTTCTCGTGTGAAACGTGCCTTTAGCGAACGGTGGATTGATGTGCATGTCAACCAAGGAAAACGCTCAGGTGCCTATTCAGGTGGTTCTTATGATACCAATGCCTTCATGTTGTTGAACTGGCAAGATACATTGGATAATCTCTTCACCTTGGTGCATGAAACTGGTCACAGTATGCATTCTAGCTATACCCGTGAAACCCAGCCTTATGTCTATGGGGACTATTCCATCTTCCTTGCCGAAATCGCCTCTACAACCAATGAAAATATCCTGACCGAACGTCTGTTAGAAGAAGTAGAAGACGATGCAACTCGTTTTGCTATTTTGAATCACTTCTTGGATGGCTTCCGTGGAACCGTCTTCCGTCAAACGCAGTTTGCTGAATTTGAGCATGCCATCCATAAAGCAGACCAAGAAGGTACCGTTTTGACTAGTGAGTTCTTGAACAACCTTTATGCAGAGCTCAATGAAAAATACTATGGTCTTTCAAAAGAAGACAACCCTGAGATCCAATATGAATGGGCTCGGATTCCTCACTTCTACTATAACTACTATGTCTTCCAATATTCAACAGGTTTTGCAGCAGCTTCAGCCTTAGCTGAAAAGATTGTTCATGGAACACAAGAAGATCGTGATAAATATATCGACTACTTGAAAGCTGGAAATTCTGATTATCCACTCAATGTCATCCGCAAAGCAGGTGTGGATATGGAAAAAGAAGACTACTTGGACGCAGCCTTTGCGGTCTTTGAACGTCGGTTGAATGAATTTGAAGCCCTAGTAGAAAAATTAGGACTCGCATAAGATGGTAGAGTCTTATAGTAAAAATGCCAACCACAATATGCGCCGGCCAGTGGTTAAAGACGAGATCGTTGACTTTATGCGCACGCGTCAAAAACCGGTAGCAGGTGCCTTGGAGGAGTTAGAAGCATTCGCCCGCAAGGAAAATATTCCGATTATTCCGCATGAAACGGTAGCTTACTTTAGACTACTCCTGCAAGCCCTACAACCAAAGAAAATCCTGGAAATTGGGACAGCAATTGGATTTTCAGCGCTCTTAATGGCCGAAAATGCTCCCGATGCACAAATTACCACTATTGATCGGAATGAAGAGATGATTGGCTTTGCTAAGGAAAATCTGGCTAAATACGATCAGAGAAAACAAATCACCTTGCTTGAAGGAGATGCAGTAGATGTCTTGCAGGATTTAACAGAGACCTATGACTTTGTCTTTATGGACTCTGCTAAGTCTAAGTACATCGTCTTTTTGCCACGAATTCTCGAACTCTTAGAGGTTGGGGGAGTCGTGGTATTGGATGATATTTTCCAAGGAGGAGATGTTGCCAAGGACATCATGGAAGTGCGTCGTGGGCAACGAACCATTTACCGGGGGCTTCAGAACCTCTTTCATGCGACTCTCAATCATCCAGATTTGACCGCTAGTTTGGTGCCACTTGGAGATGGTATTTTGATGATTCGGAAAAATACAGAGACTGTAACCTTGCCAGATCCTAGCTCTTTTTAGGTAAATTTAAGGTATTCTCTCTAATTTGTGGTAAAATAGAAGAAGTTTAAAAAGGAATGGAGAATAATTTTCATGAAGAAAAAACTTGTAGCAGGTGCTGTGACCTTGCTATCAGTCGTAACACTAGCAGCGTGTGCCAATGGCACAAACAAAGATATCGTGACCATGAAAGGGGACACGATTACAGTTTCTGATTTCTATAATGAAATCAAAAACAACCAAGGTGCTCAACAAGTTCTTTTCCAAATGACCATCAATAAAGTCTTTGAAAAAGAATATGGATCAAAGGTTTCTGATAAAGAAGTCGATAAAGAATTGGCTAAACAAAAGAAACAATTGGGGAACCGATTCGATGCTTACTTGGCGCAACAAGGCTTGACGGAAGAAACAGCGAAGAAACAAATCCGTAGCAATATGTTGTTAGAATATGCAGTCAACCAAGCTGCTAAGAAAGATATCAAAGAGTCTGACTACAAGGCAGCTTTTGAATCTTACACACCAGAAGTAACAGCACAAATTATCAAGTTAGATTCAGAAGACAAAGCAAAAGAAGTGTTGGAAGCAGCTAAAGCGGAAGGTGCAGACTTTGCCCAAATCGCCAAAGACAATTCGACAGATACTGCTACAAAAGACAAAGGTGGCGAAGTCAAGTTCGATTCAGGAACAGCAGATATTCCATCTCAAGTCAAAGAAGCTGCCTTTAAGTTGGATGAAAATGGGATTTCAGATGTGATCACAGTTTCAGCAGGTCAAAACTATTCTGCTAGCTACTATATTGTCAAATTGAATAAGAAGACAGAAAAAGGTTCTGACTGGAAGAAATACGAAAAACGTTTGAAAGAGATCATTGTTGACGGTCGTAAGCAAGATACCAACTACATCCGTAGCATTATTGCAAAAGCGATGACCAATGCTAATATCAAGGTCAAAGATGATGCCTTCAAATCAACATTTAACCAATATTTGCAAAATATCGGTGTTCAAACGAGCGATAGCAAATCATCATCTAAAAAATAGTTGACGGTTCCTTTTGGAACTTGTATAATGAAATAGTTGAGAATAAATCATTGTTACTCGGAATCAGAGAAGTGGCGGGGGTGCGAGCCATGGAAGAGAAATGATTTTGCTACTCGGCTGAGACAATTGCATATAAAATGAAGAATGACAAGTTCATTGAATGAAGGTGGTACCGCGGTTTTTCGCCCTTCGTTTAGTGGCTTGTTTTTTGTTTATGGGCAGTTGTCTGGAGCTTTTTAAAGGAGATCAAAAGATGCGAACCTATCAAGTGAAACAAAAATTTCGATTGGGTGGCGAGCGGTTCGATATCAAAGATGAGTTGGGAAATGTTGAGTACCAGGTTGAGGGATCTTTTCTTAAGATTCCCAAGACTTTTACCATCTACGATAAGAATGGACAAGAAGTGAGCCACATCGTTAAAAAAACAATCAGCCTTCTTCCTAAGTTTGTGGTTGAGTTGAAGGATGGGGACCGCTTTTTTATCCATAAAAAACTGACGCTCTTCAGGGATAAATACGATATCGAAGATTTGGGACTTCGGGTACAAGGAAATATCTGGGACCTAGAATTCAAATTATTCGATGATCGGGATCAAATCGTCGCTGAGATTAGCAAGGAACTCTTTCATCTAACCTCTACCTACCAAGTATCGGTCTATGAGGATGAATACGCTGATTTAGTCATCTCACTTTGTGTCGCCATCGATTATGTCGAAATGTTAGAAGCTGGCGCAAATTAAGCTTAAAAAAATTAGGAGAAAAATATGAAACAATTATCTAGTGCACAAGTCCGTCAAATGTGGCTTGATTTCTGGGCAAGCAAAGGTCACTCTGTAGAACCATCTGTTAGCTTGGTTCCAGTAAACGACCCAACGCTTTTGTGGATTAACTCAGGGGTTGCCACTCTTAAGAAATACTTCGACGGAACCATCAAACCTGAAAATCCACGGATTACCAATGCTCAAAAAGCCATCCGTACCAACGATATCGAAAACGTAGGGAAGACTGCCCGTCACCATACCATGTTTGAAATGTTGGGGAACTTCTCTATTGGAGATTACTTCCGTGATGAAGCCATTACCTGGGCTTATGAGCTTTTGACAAGTCCGGAATGGTTTGATTTCCCTAAAGACAAACTTTACATGACCTATTACCCTGACGACAAGGATTCATACAACCGTTGGATCGCTGTTGGTGTAGATCCAAGTCACTTGATCCCAATCGAAGACAATTTCTGGGAGATCGGTGCGGGACCTTCTGGACCAGATACAGAAATCTTCTTTGACCGTGGAGAAGCCTTTGACCCTGAAAACATCGGTCTTCGTCTGCTTGCGGAAGATATCGAAAACGACCGTTACATCGAAATCTGGAACATTGTCTTGTCACAATTTAACGCTGACCCAGCAGTTCCTCGTAGCGAATACAAGGAATTACCACACAAGAACATTGATACGGGCGCAGGTTTGGAACGTTTGGTAGCCGTTATCCAAGGGGCGAAGACTAACTTTGAAACAGACCTCTTCATGCCGATCATCCGTGAAGTGGAAAAGATGTCTGGTAAAACCTATGATCCAGATGGCGATAACATGAGCTTCAAGGTGATTGCTGACCACATCCGTTCGCTTTCATTTGCGATTGGAGATGGGGCTCTTCCAGGTAATGAAGGACGCGGTTACGTTCTTCGTCGTCTCCTCCGTCGTGCTTCCATGCATGGTCAAAAATTGGGGATTGAAGGAACCTTCTTGTATAAATTGGTTCCAACCGTTGGGAAGATCATGGAAAGCTACTACCCAGAAGTACTTGAAAAACAAGACTTTATCGAAAAAATTATCAAGAGTGAAGAAGAATCATTTGCTCGTACCTTGAACTCTGGTCAACACTTTGCCCAAACCATCGTTGAAGACTTGAAAGCCAAAGGTCAAACAGTGATTGCTGGTCAAGATGTCTTCAAACTCTATGATACATACGGATTCCCAGTGGAATTGACAGAAGAAATCGCAGAAGAAGCAGGTATGACAGTCGACCGTGAAGGTTTTGAAGCAGCCATGAAGGAACAACAAGAACGTGCGCGTGCATCAGCTGTTAAAGGCGGATCCATGGGGATGCAAAATGAAACCCTTCAAAACATTACAGTTGAAAGTAGCTTCAACTACAATGCTAGCCAATTGCCTTCTAAGTTGGTGGCTATTGTAGCGGACAATGCAGAAGTAGAAGCTGTATCTGAAGGGACTGCATCACTGATCTTTGCAGAAACTCCATTCTATGCTGAAATGGGTGGACAAGTTGCGGACCATGGTCAAATCTTGGATGCTGCAGGAAACGTCGTAGCGACAGTGACAGATGTTCAAAAAGCACCAAATGGACAACCACTTCATACTGTTGAAGTTCTTGCTCCTCTTGCCTTGAACCAAGAATACACCTTGGCGATCGATACCAATCGTCGTCATCGTGTCATGAAGAACCACACTGCGACTCACTTGCTCCATGCGGCTCTTCACAATATCCTTGGTAACCATGCAACCCAAGCAGGATCTCTCAACGAAGTAGAATTCCTTCGCTTTGACTTTACCCACTTCCAAGCCGTAACTCCTGAAGAATTGCGAGCTATTGAACAACAAGTCAATGAAAAGATTTGGGAAGCGATCGCAGTCGAAACAATTGAAACAGATATCGATACTGCTAAAGAAATGGGAGCCATGGCCCTCTTTGGTGAGAAATACGGTAAGGAAGTCCGTGTTGTCACTATTGGTGATTACTCTGTTGAGCTCTGTGGTGGTACTCACGTAGGTAACACTTCTGAAATTGGTCTCTTCAAGATTGTCAAAGAAGAAGGGATCGGATCAGGAACTCGTCGTATCTTGGCAGTGACTGGTAAGGAAGCCTTTGAAGCTTATCGTGAACAAGAAGATGCTCTGAAAGCAGTCGCAGCAACTTTGAAAGCTCCTCAACTCAAAGAAGTCCCTCACAAGGTGGAAGGTCTTCAAGAACAACTCCGTCAATTGCAAAAAGAAAATGCAGAATTGAAGGAAAAAGCAGCAGCAGCGGCAGCAGGTGATGTCTTCAAGAATGTTCAAGAAGCAAACGGACACCGTTACATTGCCAGCCAAGTTTCTGTATCAGATGCAGGTGCCCTTCGTACCTTTGCGGATAACTGGAAACAAAAAGATTACTCTGATGTGCTTGTTCTTGTCGCAGCCATCGGTGACAAGGTCAATGTCCTTGTAGCCAGCAAGACAAAAGATGTGCATGCAGGTAATGTGATCAAAGAATTGGCTCCAATCGTCGATGGACGTGGTGGTGGTAAACCAGACATGGCCATGGCAGGAGGAAGCAACCAAGCCAAGATCCAAGAATTGTTGGATGCTGTAGCAGGTAAATTGTAATTATCGAAGAGGTTGGATGTTTGTTCAACCTCTTTTTTCAAAAAAGAAGCAGATCCAATTAGAAAAAGATTGCAACAAAAAAACCTTTCCGTCTGGAAAGGTTTCAGATTGAAGATAAAGTCTTCTGAAAAACTTTCCTTAGGTGAGTACGGACGTCAGCGAACTTCTACGAAGTTCCATGACTAATTCTTGAGACTAAGGTCTCAAGAATTCCGAGTGTCTGAGACTACTATGTCTCAGACACTTTTCTCACGGCGGAAAGTTTTTAATCTTTAAAAAATAAAAGTCATTTTTTGAAAATCATCTATCTGTTTTATGTAAAACAATAGGTTGTCTACATTTAAAAACCTTTCCAAACGGAAAGGTTTTTCTTCTTATAGTCCGTAATTGTAATCGTCATCCTGCATGGCTTCTACTTCACCGAGAAGGTAACCATTTCCGACTTGAGAGAAGAAGTCGTGGTTAGATGTACCGGTTGAGATTCCGTTCATAACGATTGGGTTGACGTCATCCGCTGAGTCTGGGAAGAGTGGATCTTGTCCCAAGTTCATGAGGGCTTTATTAGCATTGTAGCGAAGGAAGGTCTTGACTTCCTCTGTCCAGCCCACACCGTCATAGAGGCTCTCTGTATAGCCTTCTTCATTTTCATAGAGGGTATAGAGCAGGTCATACATCCATTCTTTGAGTTTTTCTTGTTCTTCTTCTGGTAATTCGTTAAATCCAAGTTGGAACTTGTAGCCGATATAGGTTCCGTGAACTGATTCGTCCCGAATGATCAACTTGATGATCTCAGCTACGTTGGCCAATTTGTTGTTTCCAAGATAGTAGAGAGGTGTGAAGAAACCAGAGTAGAAGAGGAAGGTCTCAAGGAAAACGCTGGCGACTTTCTTTTCAAGGGGAGTCCCATTGAGATAGATTTCGTTGATGATTTCTGCCTTCCTTTGAAGGAAAGGATTGGTGTTGGTCCATTCGAAAATCTCTTCGATTTCTGACTTGGTATTCAAAGTAGAAAAGATAGAAGAGTATGACTTAGCATGGACAGATTCCATAAATTGGATGTTGTTAAAGACAGCTTCTTCATGGGGAGTACGAATATCCGCACGAAGGGCTTGAACACCTGTTTCAGATTGCATGGTATCTAGAAGAGTTAATCCCCCAAAGACTTTACCAACTAGGTCTTTTTCTTTATTAGATAACTTTCTCCAGTCATCCAAGTCGTTTGACAAAGGGATACGTGTATCCAACCAGAATTGCTCTGTCAGTTTTTCCCAGGTCGATTTATCGATGACATCTTCGATCGCATTCCAGTTAATGGCTTTGTAGTATGTTTCCATTTGCATCACTTTCTTTTTCTATTCATTCAATCGTTACTATTCTACCATAAATTGATAGAATACCGCACAAAAAGTCGGCGAACCGACTTTTGATAGCTATCTAGGATAGCGGATTAGATGACACAGCTTTCACATTGGTTGGCGCCAACTTCTCCACCATCATCTGTAAAGGTACGGACGTAGTAGATAGACTTGATACCCTTGTTAAAGGCGTAGTTCCGAAGGATAGACAAGTCACGAGTGGTTTGTTTGTTTTCAGTTTTCCATTCGTAAAGACCCTTTGGAATATCGCTGCGCATAAAGAGAGTCAGTGAAAGACCTTGGTCTACATGCTCAGTTGCAGCAGCATAGACATCGATGACTTTTCGCATATCCATGTCGTAGGCAGAAGTGTAGTAAGGAATCGTTTCCGTTGACAATCCTGCTGCAGGGTAGTAGATCTTACCGATTTTCTTCTCTTGGCGTTCTTCAATCCGTTGTGTAATTGGGTGGATAGAAGCAGATACGTCATTGATGTAGCTGATAGATCCATTTGGTGCGACAGCTAGGCGGTTTTGGTGGTAAAGACCATCTGCTTGAACTTTAGCACGCAGTTCTGCCCAATCCTCAGCACTTGGGATAAAGATATCTTTAAAGAGTTCTTTGACGCGATCAGATTTTGGTACAAATTCTCCAGTCGTGTACTTATCAAAGTAAGTACCATTGGCATAATCAGATTTTTCGAAGTTGTGGAAGGTAACACCACGTTCGCGCGCAATGTTGTTTGATTCTACGAGAGTCCAGTAGTTCATGAGCATGAAGTAGATACTTGTGAACTCAACAGACTCAGGTGATCCGTATTCAATCAATTGTTGCGCAAGGTAGCTATGAAGTCCCATGGCTCCAAGACCAAAGGTATGCGCCAGTTTATTTCCGTGGTCAATAGTTGGAACGGCTACGATATGAGAGCTATCTGTAACGAAGGTCAAAGCACGAACCATGGCACGAATCGAACGACCAAAATCAGGTGAAGTCATCATGTTAACTACGTTGGTTGAACCAAGGTTACAGGAGACGTCTGTTCCCATTTGAACAAATTCTTGGGCATCGTTGATCAAGCTTGGTTCTTGAACTTGAAGGATCTCTGAACACAAGTTACTCATGATGATTTTTCCATCAACAGGGTTTGCCCGGTTAGCAGTATCAATGTTGACTACATATGGATAGCCAGATTCTTGTTGCAATTTAGAAATTTCAGTTTCCAAATCACGTGCCTTAATTTTAGTCTTGCGGATATTTGGATTAGCAACCAACTCATCGTATTTTTCAGTGATGTCGATGTAGTTAAATGGTACTCCGTATTCACGTTCCACAGAGTATGGGCTGAAGAGGTACATTTCTTCATTCTTACGCGCCAACTCGTAGAACTTGTCTGGCACGACGACCCCAAGTGAGAGAGTCTTCACCCGAACTTTTTCATCAGCATTTTCTTTCTTAGTTGAAAGGAAGGCGATGATGTCTGGGTGGAAGACGTTGAGGTAAACCACCCCAGCCCCTTGGCGTTGTCCCAATTGGTTAGAGTAAGAGAAGCTATCTTCGAAGAGTTTCATAACTGGAACCACTCCAGAAGCGGCTCCTTCATACCCTTTGATTGGTGCTCCAGCTTCACGAAGGTTGCTGAGAGAAATCCCAACCCCACCACCGATACGAGACAGTTGAAGGGCAGAGTTGATGGAACGTCCGATCGCATTCATATCATCGGTTACTTGGATCAAGAAACATGATACCAATTCCCCACGGCGGGCACGTCCAGCGTTTAAGAAAGAAGGAGTAGCTGGTTGGTAGCGTTGGTGGATAATTTCGTTTGCGATGTCTCGCGCGATAGCTTCATTTCCATCAGCAAAATAGAGAGCATTGAAAAAGACACGGTCTTCCATGCTTTCAAGATAGTATTCTCCATCATTTGTTTTCAAAGCGTATTGGTTATAGAATTTGTAGGCCGCCATGAAGGACTTGAATTGGAAGTTTTGATCTTTGATAAATTGGGCCAATTCCTCTAAAAATTCAGGACGGTATTTCTCGATAAAAGCTCTCTCAATGTAATTGTGCTCGAGAAGGTACTGAATCTTGTCTGTAATCGAGTCAAAGGTTTTAGTATTTGGTACAACATTTTCTTTAAAGAACGCATCCAAAGCTTCTTTATCTTTATGAAGCATGATTTGGCCGTTTACTGGACGGTTGATTTCATTGTTAAGACGAAAATACGTCACATCTTCAAGAGATTTTAATCCCATAATAATCCTTTTCTAGTTCAAAAAAATGAAGAGGAGAAGTCCTCTCTTTCCAAGTAAAAAGTCTAGTGTTAGGTTGCTAACGCTAGACCCTATTTAAGCAAAATACTGTGTTTATTAAGAAAGTTTCTTCAACTTAGCTGGTTGAAAACCAGAAAATACTTCATCCGGTGTTTGAATAACTGGAGCAGCATTGAAGCCAAGGTTCTTAACATGCTCTACAAATTCTGGCTGTTCATCTAAGTTAATTTCGCGGTATTCCACATGATTGCTATCGAGGAATCGCTTGGTCATTTTGCATTGAACACAATTATTTTTTGAATAAATGGTTACCATTTCTTTTTCGTTCTCCTATCGAAATATAAATCTGTAAACAGTATAAACAAAATCCAGCAACTTGTCAACAAAATAAAACTAAATATTGTGCAAAGATATGAAATGGGGTTTTTAAAACACAATATATTGTGGTGAACGGAAATTGAGAAATTCCAAGAAATGGGATAGGAATAGGCTTTAAAGCATCTTTAATTAGTTATAATTTTTTTGTGAATCAATATCCTGTGGTACACTTGCTTCTTTTTATTTGAAAGCGGAGGAAAATGTTACTTATAATATAGTAGAAAATTGAAAAGATTTGTTCTCCATTCTTCAGGTACTTCTTAGAATGTATCTAAATTGGGATTTTTCGCAGTCTTTTTCTGTAAGTCAGTGATAAAAATCTTGAAAAAAATTTCAAAAGATGATATAATACCAAATTGTAAGGGTTATCAAAAGGTAACTCAAAAACTATTTTTTAAAAGGAGAGTCCAATTATGGCTTCTAAAGATTTCCACATCGTGGCAGAAACAGGTATCCACGCACGTCCAGCAACTTTGTTGGTTCAAACTGCTAGCAAATTTGCATCAGACATCACTCTTGAATACAAAGGTAAATCAGTTAACTTGAAATCAATCATGGGTGTTATGAGCCTTGGTGTTGGTCAAGGTGCTGACGTTGTAATTTCTGCTGAAGGTGCTGACGCTGATGATGCAATCGCAGCTATTTCAGAAACAATGACTAAAGAAGGATTGGCTTAAAAATATGACAAAAATGCTAAAAGGAATTGCAGCATCTGACGGTGTTGCCGTTGCTAAGGCATATTTGCTCATTCAACCAGACTTATCATTTGAGACTGTTTCAGTCGAAGATACAAGTGCAGAAGAAGCTCGTTTGGATGCAGCTCTTGAAGCTTCACAAAACGAGCTTTCTCTTATTCGGGAGAATGCAGTAGCAAGCCTTGGTGAAGAAGCAGCGCAAGTTTTTGATGCGCATATGATGGTTCTCGCTGACCCTGAAATGATTGGTCAGATCAAAGAAACGATTCGTACGAAAAAAATCAATGCAGAGGCTGGCTTGAAAGAAGTCACTGACATGTTCATTGCAATCTTTGAAGGAATGGAAGACAATCCTTACATGCAAGAACGTGCAGCAGACATTCGCGACGTTACCAAACGTGTCCTTGCCAACTTGCTTGGTAAGAAATTGCCAAACCCTGCTTCTATCAATGAAGAAGCAATCGTGGTAGCGCATGACTTGACACCATCTGATACAGCTCAGTTGAACAAAAAGTACGTAAAAGCCTTTGTTACTAACATCGGTGGACGTACCAGTCACTCAGCTATCATGGCGCGTACACTTGAAATCGCAGCTGTTTTGGGTACAAATAACATTACAGAACTTGTCAAAGATGGTGATGTTTTGGCTGTTTCAGGGATCACTGGTGAAGTGGTGATCAACCCTACTGAAGAACAAATCGCAGCCTTCAAAGCAGCTGGTGAAGCTTATGCCAAACAAAAAGCTGAATGGGCTCTCCTTAAAGATGCTCAAACAGTGACTGCTGATGGAAAACACTTCGAGTTGGCTGCCAACATCGGTACCCCTAAAGACGTTGAAGGTGTAAACGATAATGGTGCAGAGGCAGTTGGTCTCTATCGTACAGAATTCTTGTACATGGATTCTCAAGACTTCCCAACAGAAGATGACCAATACGAAGCCTACAAAGCTGTTCTTGAAGGTATGAACGGTAAACCTGTTGTCGTTCGTACAATGGATATTGGTGGGGATAAAGAACTTCCTTACTTCGATCTTCCTAAAGAAATGAACCCATTCTTGGGTTACCGTGCTTTGCGTATTTCTATCTCTGAAACTGGTAATCAAATGTTCCGTACACAATTGCGTGCCTTGCTTCGGGCATCTGTCCACGGTAAATTGCGGATCATGTTCCCAATGGTTGCTTTGTTGACTGAGTTCCGTACAGCTAAAGGTATTCTTGAAGAAGAAAAAGCGAAATTGCTTGCTGAAGGTGTTGCTGTGGCAGATGATATCCAAGTAGGGATCATGATTGAAATCCCAGCTGCTGCGATGCTTGCGGACCAATTTGCTAAGGAAGTTGATTTCTTCTCAATTGGTACAAACGACTTGATCCAATACACAATGGCTGCTGACCGTATGAACGAACAAGTTTCATACCTTTACCAACCATATAACCCATCTATCCTTCGTTTGATCAACAACGTGATCAAGGCGGCTCACGCTGAAGGCAAATGGGCTGGTATGTGTGGTGAAATGGCCGGTGACCAAACTGCTGTTCCACTTCTTGTCGGAATGGGCTTGGATGAGTTCTCTATGTCAGCTACATCTGTCCTTCGTACACGTAGCTTGATGAAGAAACTCGACACAGCTAAAATGCAAGAATACGCTAACCGTGCTCTTACTGAATGTTCAACAATGGAAGAAGTTCTTGAACTTTCAAAAGAATACGTGAACGTAGACTAAGAATTCAACAAGACTAAGACAAATCTGTCTTAGTCTTTTTTTACATTGTTCATAAAAATGTTCATTTTATTCGTAATAAACTAGTTAGTAATAAAAATAGTGATTTAAATGTTCGGTTTTTGTTTGATTTTCCTCGTATATATAGTATAATCGTAAGTAAGATAAGGAGGATGACCAAGGAAGGATCGAAAAGGTTCGGGAAAGAAAATGGAAAAACTTTTCCTGATAATTTTACATGATTTTACAGGAATCAACTTGAAAATTAAGTGATTTTATAGTAGAATAATACCAAATAGAAAACGCTTTCAAAAAACAAAGAGGTGAGTATATGGATAGAAGCACAGACTTATGGACATTTGGAAGAGGGGATAATTTCCATCTTCAAGAGTACTTAGGAGCTCACAAGGAAACAAGGGGAGAACAAGAAGGCTTTACCTTCCGTGTTTGGGCTCCCAATGCTCAGGCGGTGGATCTGATTGGTGATTTCACTGATTGGGAAGCTCGTAAAATTCCAATGGTTCGTAATGAAGGAGGCGTCTGGGAAGTCTTCTGTTCCGATGCAAAAGAGGGAGATATATACAAGTATTTGGTGACTCGACAAAATGGTCATCAGGTGCAAAAAATCGATCCTCTAGCATTATGGATGGAAAAGAGACCCAATACAGGATCTATTATTAAGACCATTCCAGAGAAAAACTGGAAAGATGGTCTCTGGAGAGCACGCCGCAAAAAACTTGGTTTTAAGGAACGACCTGTTAATATTTATGAGGTTCACGCAGGATCGTGGAAACGTAATGAGGATCACAGTTCCTATACCTTCAAACAACTAAAAGAAGAATTGATTCCATATTTGGTGGAGATGAACTACACCCACGTGGAATTTATGCCAGTGATGGCCCATCCATTGGGCTTGAGTTGGGGCTATCAGCTCATGGGATATTTTGCACTCGAGCAGACTTATGGTAGCCCAGAAGAGTTTCAAGACTTCGTGGAAGAATGCCACCTCAACAATATCGGAGTGATCGTGGATTGGGTACCAGGACATTTCATTATCAATGATGATGCCTTGGCTTATTATGATGGAACACCAACCTTTGAATACCAGGATGAACATCGTGCTCATAACTACGGATGGGGAGCCTTGAACTTCGATTTAGGGAAGAATCAAGTCCAGTCATTCTTGATTTCTAGTTTGAAGTTTTGGATTGATACCTATCATTTAGATGGGATTCGGGTCGATGCTGTGAGCAATATGCTCTATCTTGACTACGATAGCGGTCCATGGACACCAAATATTGATGGTGGAAACCTCAACTACGAAGGCGTTCATTTCCTTAGACGGTTGAATGCGATTATCAAGAACGAACACCCAGATGTCATGATGATTGCAGAAGAAAGTTCTGCTGGTCAAAAGATCACGGGTCCTGAAGAAGAAGGTGGACTTGGCTTTGACTATAAATGGAATATGGGGTGGATGAATGATATCCTTCGATTCTACGAAGAAGATCCCATCTACCGGAAATTTGACTTTAACCTGGTAACCTTTAGTTTCATGTATGCATTTTCTGAAAACTTCTTACTACCATTTTCACATGATGAAGTGGTGCATGGTAAGAAGAGTTTGATGCATAAGATGTGGGGAGATCGTTACAATCAATTTGCTGGACTCCGTAACCTCTTGACCTATCAGATTTGCCATCCAGGTAAGAAATTACTCTTTATGGGTTCAGAATTTGGTCAATTTTTGGAATGGAAGTCAGAAGAGCAATTGGAATGGGGCAATCTAGAGGATGAAATGAATGCTAAGATGCGTCGTTTCACTTCTCAGCTCAATCATTTCTACAAAGAACACAAGGAATTGTGGGAGATTGATGATAGCTTTGATGGCTTAGAGATTATTGATGCAGATAACCGGGATCAGAGCGTCTTGTCTATGATCCGGAAAAATCGTAAGGGTGATCTTTTGGTGTGCGTCTTTAATATGGCACCAGTAGAACGCAAGGACTTTACGATTGGTGTGCCTATATCAGCGGTCTATGAAGAAATTTGGAATACAGAATTAGAAGAATGGGGAGGTGTCTGGAAAGAGCACAATCCGACAGTTCAGTCTCAAGATGGACTGTGGAAGGATTATGAACAAACTTTGACCTTTACTTTGCCGGCTTTAGGAGCTAGCATTTGGAAGGTGAAACGGAAGGTTCGCAAAACGAAATCTAAAACATCAGATAAAAAATGATGATCGGTTGACTCTAAGGGAGTCCAAGCTTTAAAAAGAGGAAGTAGTCAATGAAGAATGAAATGCTCGCTTTAATTCTTGCCGGTGGGCAAGGAACACGTCTTGGAAAATTAACCAAAAACATCGCGAAACCTGCGGTTCAATTTGGTGGGCGCTATCGGATTATCGATTTTGCTCTCTCAAACTGTGCCAACTCAGGAATTCACAATGTTGGTGTGATTACACAGTATCAACCACTTGCCCTTAACAGCCATATTGGGAATGGTTCCAGCTGGGGTTTAGATGGAATCAATACGGGTGTGTCTATTCTCCAACCTTATTCAGCTAGTGAAGGAAATCGTTGGTTTGAAGGAACTAGCCATGCTATTCTTCAAAACATCGACTATATCGATAGCATCAATCCGGAATATGTCTTGATTCTATCTGGGGACCACATTTACAAGATGGATTACGATGACATGCTTCAAGCGCACAAGGATAATAACGCAAGTTTGACCGTTGCAGTCCTAGATGTACCTTTGAAGGAAGCAAGCCGTTTTGGAATCATGAATACAGATGCCAATAATCGGATTGTTGAATTTGAAGAAAAACCAGCTGAACCAAAATCTACCAAGGCTTCCATGGGGATTTACATCTTTGACTGGGCTCGTCTGCGCAATATGTTGGTTGCTGCTGAAAAGAGCGATATCGATATGTCAGACTTCGGTAAAAATGTCATTCCAACTTATCTAGAATCAGGCGAAAGTGTTTATGCTTATGAATTCAATGGTTATTGGAAAGACGTTGGTACGATTGAGTCTCTTTGGGAAGCCAATATGGAATATATCGATCCAAATAATGCCTTGGATAGTCGCGATCGTCACTGGAAAATCTATTCACGCAACCTTATTTCACCACCAAACTTCTTTGGAGAACATGGTCACATCGAAGATTCTCTTGTCGTCGACGGTTGTTCGGTAGACGGTACAGTCAAACACTCCATCTTATCAACAGAAGCTCAAGTTCGTGAAGGAGCAGTTGTTGAAGATGCTGTCGTGATGAGCAATGCCATTATCGGTAAAGGAGCTGTCGTGAAACGCGCGATTATCGGAGAAGGTGCAATCATTGCAGAAGGTGTCGTGATTGATGGAACAGAGGAAGTACAAGTTGTCGGTTACAATGAAAAAGTGGGGGTAGCAACAGATGAAGATTGATAAATATTCAGCCATTTTAGGAAATACAGTTGGGTATCATGATATGTCCACTTTGACCAGCCATCGTCCGGTAGCCTCCCTACCGTTTGATGGGAAATACCGCTTAATCGACTTCCCATTGTCTAGTCTTGCGAATGCTGGTATTCGTAGTGTTTTTGGGATTTTCCAACAAGAAAATATTAGTTCGGTCTTTGACCATATTCGTTCAGGTCGTGAGTGGGGCTTGTCTACTTTATTGAGCCACTATTACCTCGGAATCTATAATACTCCAGTTGAAAATACAACGGTAGGGCCAGAATACTACCAACAATTATTGACCTATTTGAAACGGTCTGGTTCCAACCAAACAGTTGCTTTAAACTGTGATGTTTTGATGAATATTGACCTCAATCAAGTTTTCCACTTGCATAATAGCGTTGACCGTCCGATTACAGTTGTTTACAAAAAGTTGCATCTTCAAAATATCTCTGAAGTCAATGCTGTCTTGAAAATTGATGAAACAGACCATGTTACAGAGCAAAGACTTTTTGATGGCAAGGATCCTGACGAAGTCTACAACATGTCAACAGATGTCTTTATTGTGGACACTCCTTGGTTGATTGAAAAAATTGAAGAAGAAGCCAAGAAAGAATACCCACAAAAATTGCGCTATATCTTGCGTGATTTGGCAGTGGAATACAATGCTTTTGCCTTTGAATATACAGGCTACCTTGCCAATATTCATTCAGTGGAATCCTACTACCATGCAAACTTGGATATGTTGGAAAACCAAAAATTCATGAAGCTCTTTTCACCAAATCAAAAAGTGTATACGAAAGTGAAGAATGAAGAACCAACGTATTATTCCAAGACTTCACATATTAAATCGTCTCAATTTGCTTCGGGTAGTATTGTAGAAGGAACCGTTGAACGATCCGTTGTTTCACGTCGGGTACACCTTCATCAAGGTTCAGAGGTCCGCAGTAGTCTTCTCTTCCCTGGTGTTGTGATTCATGAAAATGCAATCGTCGAACATGCCATCCTGGATAAGGGTGTCGAAGTGGCTGCTGGTGTGACGATTCGTGGGACAGAAGAAGCACCTGTCGTGGTTAAAAAAGGAACGATTGTTACAGAGGATATTGTCTAATGAAACTATTATTTGTTGCAGCTGAAGGAGCACCGTTTTCTAAAACAGGTGGTTTGGGAGACGTTATTGGCGCTCTTCCTAAATCCTTAGCGAAAAGTGGTCATGATGTGCGCGTGATCCTCCCTTACTATGATATGGTAGAGGCTAAGTTTGGAGATCAAATTGAAGATATCTTGCATTTTGAGACCAAGGTTGGCTGGAGAAGTCAATATGTTGGTGTGAAACGCATTGTGCGCGATGACGTCACCTTTTACTTTATTGATAACCAACACTATTTCTTTAGAGGACATGTGTATGGTGACTTCGATGATGGCGAACGCTTTGCCTTCTTCCAGCTCGCGGCCTTAGAAACGATGGAACGAGTTGACTTCGTTCCAGATGTTCTTCATGCCCATGATTACCATACGGCGATGATTCCTTTCTTGCTGAAGGAAAAATACCGTTGGATTCAAGCTTATCATGGAATTAAAACAGTATTGACTATCCATAATTTGGAATTCCAAGGTCAGTTCGACCCAGGAATGTTGTGGGACCTATTCGGAGTTGGATTTGAACGCTATGCAGATGGAACGCTTCGGTGGAATGATTGCCTGAACTGGATGAAAGCTGGTATTCTATATGCTGACCGTGTAACAACCGTTTCTCCTAGCTATGCGCATGAGATTATGACTGCCGAATATGGTTGTGGCTTGGATCAGATCCTTCGAATGGAGTCTGGCAAGGTGACCGGAATTGTTAACGGGATTGATGCGGATCTGTATAATCCTGAAACGGATCCACTCTTGACGCATCACTTCAGTCTCTCAGATCTTTCAGGTAAAGCAGCTAGCAAACGAGCTCTTCAAGAACGTGTTGGTCTACCTGTTCGCGATGATGTTCCTTTGTTTGGGATCGTCTCTCGTTTGACACGTCAAAAAGGTTTTGATGTGGTGGTAGAAGAGTTGCATCAACTTTTGCAAAAGGATATTCAGATTGTCTTGCTCGGTACAGGAGATCCTGGATTTGAAAATGCCTTTGCTTGGTTTGGTCAAGCCTACCCAGATAAACTTTCAGCGAATATCACATTTGATGTCCAATTGGCTCAAGAAATCTATGCAGCGTCGGATGTCTTCTTGATGCCAAGTCGCTTTGAACCGTGTGGCCTTTCTCAAATGATGGCCATGCGTTATGGAACCCTTCCTTTGGTGCATGAAGTCGGCGGACTTCGTGATACCGTTCAACCGTTTAATGCTGTTGATGGAAGTGGAACAGGCTTTAGCTTCAATAATTTGTCTGGTTATTGGTTTAACTGGGCGGTTGATGAAGCCTTGGCTGTCTACTACAATGACAAACAGGCTTGGTATGGTCTCCAAGAGCAAGCTATGACGCGTGACTTCTCATGGGATACGGCTAGTCAACGATACAATGATTTGTACCAATCCTTATAAATAGATCTATAATACAAACGCCTTTCGAGGCGTTTTTTGTGTTGCTTTCTTCCTATAAAGAAAACGGTTTATTTTTTTGAGTTTTAGAGCTTGCTAAAATAGAAGAAAAAAGATAAGATAGGTAAAGGTAAAAAATCCCGGGAAGGTTCTTATTTCTAGAAAGGATCCCAACCTCTCTAAAAACAATCAGGTCCTTGCTTGAGGGTTAAATATTACTATATAGGAATTTTAGGATGAAAAAAGCGAAACAAACGTTTGAAAAAATGACCAAATATTCGATTCGAAAATTATCTGTCGGTGTTGGTCCGGTAGCCATTGGAGTCTTTTTATTAGGAGGAAGCTTGTTAGGGGCTCGTCCTGTCCAAGCAGATCAGGTGACCCTCCCTACTCATGTGCACTTAGGATATGTGACAGAAGAAGAGCTAACTGCTGAAGAAAAAGAACAGGTGATTCATGCAATCCCTGAAGAGTATCAAAATGAAGATACTTTCTATCTCGTCTATAAGAAGAAGGAAGCAATTCAGTCGGTTCTTCCTCAAACAGGAAGTCAGGAAGTCGCCCTATTTGGCCTAAGTCTAGCCACTGCTTCCTTTGCGGTCCTCTTACTCTCTAAAAAGCACCGGAAGAAGGTCATGGGCGTCCTTTTGATTGGAGCCATGGGACAAAGTCTTCTACTTCCAGTTGAAGTCGCAGCCCTACAAAATCAAGTCTTGCGCGCTTATAATCAGGATCTTGCGATCGCATCGAGCGAAGATCTTGCAGATGGTGTGATTCAAATTGATGGCTATGACTATGTGGGCTATCTGCGCTACCCGTCAGTCCAAAAGACGAGCTTACGAGAGCCAAAGGCTATGCAGGAAACGAAACCTTCTGTAGAAGGAACGATCAAAACAAGTACAGGTATTCCACAAGTGGAAGCACAAGCGCGTGTGACGCCAGAAGTCGCTCCAGCCTTTCCTCAAGTTGAAAAACCAAGCCTGGAAGTCTCTACTGAGCCTGTGCCATTTGAAACCGTCAAGCAAGCTGATCCTACATTAGCCAAAGGGCAAACCAAGGTGCTGACTGCTGGCCAAAATGGGGAGCGTACCATATTGACGGAAGTGAGTGTGGTAGATGGACAAGAAGTTCGCAGAGTAGTCGAAAGCAAGGTCACCAAAGAACCAGTTTCACAAATTCTTGCTGTTGGGACAAAAGAAGATGCCCAACCAACCCCTCAACCCAGCCCTTCTCCAGTTGTAACGGCTAAGGGGACACAAGAAGAAGGCCATGTCGGCGAAGCTCCTGTTCAACCAGAGAATCAAGCCTATACAGGTGTGGTGGAAGCCAAGGGGACACAAGAAGAAGGCCATGTCGGCGAAGCCCCAGTTCAACCGGAGAACCCAGTCTATACAGGCGTGGTAGAAGCCAAGGGAACACAGGAAGAAGGCCATGTCGGTGAAGCTCCTGTTCAACCAGAGACTCCAGCCTATACAGGTGTGGTGGAAGCTAAGGGAACGCAGGAAGAAGGCCATGTCGGCGAAGCCCCTGTTCAACCAGAGAACCCAGCCTATACAGGTGTGGTGGAAGCTAAAGGGACACAAGAAGAAGGCCATGTCGGCGAAGCCCCTATTCAACCGGAGAACCCAACCTATCAAGTAACGGAAGGGACGGTAACAGAGACAGAAACGGTAATCCTTCCATATGAAACAGAGTATGTAACGGATGCCAATCGTTACACAGATGAAGAAAGCCTTCTTCAGAAAGGCGAGGCTGGTAGCCAGGAGATTCGTCGTGTTTATAAGACGGTCAATGGTGAGAAGATTGGCGAACCCGTGAGCACGACAACTGAAACAGTAAAAGCTCCTGTGACAGAAAAAATTAGTCGTGGGACTAAGGCGATTGAAGGCCAAACAGAGGATGTTTCGTATGAGGAAATTCCATTTAAGACGGTAACCGAACAAGATGCCACCTTGCTAAAAGGATCCGAAAGGGTTTCTCAAGTCGGTAAAAATGGGAAGAAGAAAATCACCAAGGTTTACAAGACCATTAAGGGAGTTAAGACAACGGATGCTCCTACAATTTCTGAAGAAGTAGTAGAACAAGCCCAAGATCAGATCATTCAACAAGGGACCAAAGAACTTGATAAGCCTACCTTAACTTTGACCCAGGTCGATAAGGAAGAATTGAAGCGCAGTGCTAAAGCTACTTATCATTTGGATAAACCAGACGGTGTGACCATCAAGTCCATCCAGGCTGTATTGAAGAAGGGTGATCAAGTGGTGAAAACCCTGACCCTTTCAGAGACGGACTTGGCAGCTGCTTTAGCGGACTTGGACTACTACAAGGATTATACGCTCGCAACGACCATGGTGTATGACCGTGGAAATGGGGATGAAGAAGAAGTTCTCAAGGAAAAACCACTGAGAATTGATCTTAAAAAAGTTGAAATCAAAAACATCAAGGAAACCAGTCTGATTAGCGTGGATGACCAAGGTCTTGAGACCGATAGCAGCCTCTTGTCTGAAACACCATCAGATGTGAAGCCTTACTACTTAAAGGTCACTACCTATGATAATAAGGTTACAAAACTAGCCGTTGATAAAATTGAAGAAGTAACGGTAGATGGCGTGACCCTCTACAAAGTAACAGCCAAAGCTCCTGATCTCATCCAACGGACTGCGGACAACCAGTTCAGTGAGGACTATGTCCACTATATTGCAAAACCCAAAGCTCATGAAGGGGATGTCTACTACAATTTCAACGAACTTGTAAAAGCTATGCAAGCCAATCCGACTGGTACCTTTAAACTGGGTAGCAATATGAATGCGGCTAATGTCCAGCCAGTAGGGAAATCCTATGTGACCAATGCCTTCAAGGGAATTTTGGAAAGTACGAATGGAAATAAATTTGCCATCCATAACATTACAAGACCATTATTTGGGAACATCGAAGGTGGCTCGGTTAAGAATCTCTTGCTTGAAAATGTCAATATTGACCTACCTGGGACAGATCGAGTAGCCCCAATAGCAGGTGTTATCAAAAACAATGCAACTGTTGAAAATGTTAAAGTAACAGGAAGTGTTGTTGGGAACAATGACGTAGCAGGGATCGTCAATAAAATTGATGGCAGTGGGAAAGTAAGTAATGTCGCCTTTATCGGGAAACTGCACGCTGCTGGGAACAAAGGTGGCTATCTAGCGGGTGTTGTTGGCGAGAACTGGAAAGGTGTTGTTGAAAAAGCTTACGTTGATGCTGAAATCACTGGGAACAAAGCCAAAGCTGCAGGTCTCGTTTATTCCTCTCAAAATGGTGGAAATAACCACACAGTCGGTAAAGAAGGGGTTCTCAGAAACTCCGTTGCTAAAGGTTCAATTGAACTCAAAGAAGCGGTTCAATCTGGTGGATTACTAGGGACCAACTGGGCCTTGGGGACTATTGAAGACAACATCACCATGATGAAAGTCAAAACTGGTGAGATGGTCTTCGGACATTCGGATATCGACGCTGATGATTACTTCACCTATTCAAGAACCAAGCGCAATTACAGTGTGGAAGGCGTGAGTGAAGGGAAGAAAACCTTTAACAACTCCCGTAAAATCCCAAGCATCTCGCTGGCAGAAGCTGAGCAGAAAATCGAAGCAATGGGAATCACTGCTGATAAATTCACCAGCAGCAAACCGATTGAAGATACGCTCAATCA
Source organism: Streptococcus parasanguinis (assembly GCF_015557775.1). GTDB lineage: Bacteria > Bacillota > Bacilli > Lactobacillales > Streptococcaceae > Streptococcus > Streptococcus parasanguinis_AA. Next base: position 216,978 of record NZ_JADNOY010000001.1, read on the forward strand.
CCTTGTTAGCAAAGACGATCAATACAAGGCCATCACTGCTTACGATGCGACTCGTGAGTTAGCTTACCGCAATATTGCTAAATTGCAACCATTCTACAACAAAGAATGGATTGTCGACCAAGGGAATAAATTGGCTGCAACGAGTCCTCTCTTGACCAAGGAAGTCTTGTCTGTGACCGCTATGAAGGGCAATGATTTTGTCACTAAACTAGCGGATGCGGATCACATCCTGATCCATTACGCGGATAAGACCAAAGATATCTTTAGCATGATGCCGAAAGATTCTAAGGTCAAACAAGTCAAAGAGTACAGTGTAGCAGAGCTCGGTGAAGTGATCTACACACCGAATATGGTGGACAAAGACCGGAGCGATCTCATTGATGCCATCGTAGGAAAACTAAGTCCAGTAGAATTGCAATCAGATCCAATCTACACTCACTTAGGTCGAACAGGACCTAACAAAGTCAATGCCATCAAGAACCTTTACCTCGAAGAAAGCTTCCAAGAAGTCAAGGACAATCTGACTCACTTTGTCAAACAACTGGTTGAAAACCAAGATCATCAATTAAATACAGATGAAGCTGCCAAACGTGCGCTCATTAAGAAGATTGATGATAATAAGGCTGCTGTTCTTTTGGGTCTTTCTTACCTCAACCGTTATTACGGGGTGAAATTCGATAATGTCAATCTCAAGCAACTCATGTTGTTCAAGCCAGACTTCTATGGGAAGAATGTTGATGTCTTAGACCGCTTGATTGAAATCGGCTCAAAAGAAGACTACATCAAAGGGACTCGTACCCACGATGCTTTCCGTGAAGTCGTGGCTAAATCGACTCTTTCTGGTAACCTCAATGACTTCTTGAAGTACAATATGGAGCTCTTTACAAAAGAGACAGACTTGAACGATTGGTTCATCAAAGCAACCAAAGACAATGTCTATATTGTGGAGCCTGAGACGACCAATCCAGCATTCGCGTCTGCTAAACACAGAGCCTATGAGGGCTTAAACAATGATGTTCACGGTAAAATGATCTTGCCACTCTTGAACTTAAAAGATGCTCATATGTTCTTGATTTCAACTTACAACACTATGGCCTATAGTTCCTTCGAGAAATATGGCAAGAACACGGAAGCGGAACGAACGGCCTTCAAAGAGGAAATTGACAAGGTAGCGAAAGGCCAACAGAATTACCTAGATTTCTGGTCACGTCTAGCAACGGATAAGGTTCGCAATCAGCTCTTGAAGAGCAACAATATGGTGCCGACCCCTGTCCTTGATAACCAAAACTACAAGGGCATTAGTACAGACCGTTATGGACATACCAACAGTGGCAAGGATGTGGCTCCAATCCGTGAATTGTATGGTCCAACCGATCGTTACCATGCGACAGATTGGCGGATGGGAGCAGTGGCGCGAATTTACGGAAATCCATATAAAGATGACTCTGTCTTCTTCATGGTGACCGATATGATCAGTGACTTTGGGGTCTCTGCCTTCACGCACGAAACGACGCACGTCAATGACCGTATGGTTTACTTAGGTGGTTGGAGACACCGCGAAGGAACCGATATCGAAGCCTTTGCCCAAGGAATGTTGCAAACACCATCCGTATCCAATCCAAACGGGGAATACAAGGCCTTAGGTCTCAACATGGCCTATGAGCGTCCTAACGATGGAAACCAATGGTACAATACCAATCCAAATGATTTGAAGTCACGTGACGAAATTGATCGGTATATGAAAGGCTATAATGACACTCTCATGCTTCTGGATTACCTAGAAGGAGAAGCCGTCCTCAATAAAGGCAGTCAAGACTTGAACAATGCATGGTTCAAGAAGGTTGATAAACAATACCGAGGGGCTAATACCAAGAATCAATTTGATAAGGTGCGTCCTTTGAGTGATGAGGAAAAAGCCATCACCTTACATTCAGTAGATGATCTCATCACCAACAACTTCATGACCAATCGTGGTCCTGGAAATGGTGTCTATAATCCATTAGACTTTGGCTCAGCCTATGTGACGGTGCCGATGATGACAGGGATCTATGGTGGAAACACCAGTGAAGGGGCTCCTGGAGCCATGTCCTTCAAACACAATACCTTTAGACTCTGGGGCTACTATGGTTATGAAAAAGGCTTCTTAGGCTATGCTTCAAACAAGTATAAACAAGAATCCAAACAAGCAGGTCATGCGACTTTAGGGGATGATTACATCATTCAAAAGATTTCTGATGGAACATTCAGTACCCTTGAAGACTGGAAGAAAGCCTACTTCAACGAAGTGGTGACCAGTGCTAAAAATGGACTTCAGGCTATTGAAGTTGATGGGACTACTTATAGCACTTATGATGACTTAAAACAAGCCTTTGCAACTGCGGTTGAAAAAGATCAGGCCAGTTTGAAGAATGGTTCTGTCAAATTTGACAATACCCTTGCCTTGAAAGAAAAAATCTTTAAGAAATTACTGCAACAAACAGACAGTTTCAAAACGTCTATCTTTAAATAATCGAATTCTCTCATCTGCTGAGCAGGTGAGAGTTTTTTAGAAGGAAAAATGAATAGAGGTGGACAAAGCGTCTAAAAATTAAAAGAAATCAATCGTAGATAGGAAAAATTATCATATTAAAAAAATAACGTAATTTCACTAAAACGCTTACTTTTATAGGAAATATTTGACTATTATATCTTTTAGTAGTAAACTAAGGAGGTAAAATTTATAAAAGGAGAATTCATCATGAATTTAACATTTTTAGGTCTTTGTTTAGCCTGTTTTGGTGTATCACTGGCAGAAGGTTTGATGATGAGTAGCTTATTGAAATCTGCGTCTCGTCAACCAGAAATTATCGGTCAATTGCGTAGCCTCTTGATTCTTGGTGTTGCCTTTGTCGAAGGTACTTTCTTCGTAACCTTGGTTATGGCCTTTATTATCAAATAGACGCTTCTATTTTAGAAAAGGAGGTGTCAAACCTTGGAAGAAAGTATCAATCCAACGATTACTCTTGGACCTGTATCTTTTAATTTGACCCTACTTGCTATGACCCTGATTTCTGTTTTCGCCGTTTTTGGCTTCATTTATTGGGCCAGTCGAAAAATGTCGATCCGACCAAAAGGCAAACAAAATGTGCTGGAATACGCATATGACTTTGTCGTAGGCTTTACAAAAGGAAATATTGGGGAACATTACATAAAGGACTATTCCTTGTTCTTGTTTGTTCTTTTCCTCTTTCTTTTAGTAGCCAATAACATTGGATTGATGGCTAAAATCGAAACGACCAATGGTTACAATTTGTGGACATCACCAACCGCTAACCTGGGTTATGACTTTGCCTTTTCATTTTTGATCACCTTAATCGCCCATGTAGAAGGAATTCGCAGACGTGGTGTGAAGGAATATTTAAAGGCTTTTGTGACACCCGGATTTATGACCCCCATGAATATTTTGGAAGAATTAACGAACTTTGCCTCCTTGGCCCTTCGGATCTTCGGAAATATCTTTGCGGGTGAGGTACTAGCAAGCTTGCTTGTGACTTTGTCGCATCAAGCTGTTTATTGGTATCCATTTGCCTTTATTGGAAGCATGGCGTGGACAGCGTTTTCGATTTTCATTTCATGTATCCAAGCCTATGTGTTTACCATGTTGTCATCAATTTATATTGGTAAGAAAATTAATGGTGAAGAGTAAGTAGAGGAGGAGTAGAAGAATGCATGTATCAATGAGTGAAATTATTGGTGACTTTATTCTCATTGCTGGTTCCTTCCTATTATTAATCTTTTTAATAAAGAAATTTGCATGGAACAATATCAATGGAATTTTAGAAGCGCGTGCCAAAAAGATTACAGATGATATTGATGGAGCTGAATCAGCTCGTCAAAAAGCTGAGGAACTAGCAAGTAAACGTGAAGAAGAGTTGGCAGGTAGCCGCAAAGAAGCTGCGTCTATCGTCGAAAATGCAAAGGAAACTGCAGAAAAGAATAAATCTCAGATCCTTTCAGAAGCCACTCAAGAAGCAGTACGTTTGAAAGAAAAAGCGCAACAAGAAATTGCGCATAACAAAGAAGAAGCATTGAACAGTATCAAAGGTGATGTGGCAGATCTCACTGTCAATCTTGCCAGCAAATTGTTGAGCCAAGAGCTGGATGCTGAAGGTCAACGCCAACTGATCGATCGCTATCTTGATGAATTAGGAGAAGCCTAATGGACAAAAAGCAACTGATGGTGATTGAGAAATATACCCAGCCTTTTGTTCAATTGGTCTTTGAAAAAGGAGAACAAGATCTAGTCTTTGAAAAATTGACCCAAATCAAGGGGATTTTTGAGGAGACTGGACTTGCTAACTTCTTAGCTCATATCGGTGTAGAGGATGAAGAGAAAGCAAAAAGTCTCAGACTTTTTCAACCCTCGGATTCACAATTACTCGACCATTTGATTGAAGTGGTTATTCTCAATCATCGTGAAGCCTTATTTTATGACATTGTAACGATTTGTTTGGATCAGATTCAACTGTTGAGCAACGCTTTTGTCGTCACTGTTACGACGGTTGCTGGTTTGGATCCTGTTCAAGAGCAAAAGCTAATCCCCATTATCGAAAGAAAATTTGGGATTCAAGTTCGCTCGATCCAACAAAAGATCGATCCAGATTTAATTGGTGGCTTTGTCGTGACAGCCAATCATAAAACGTTGGATACCAGTCTCAAACACCAATTGCAAGTTATAAAATCTAAATTGAAATAGAAAGTGGTGTGAATTTTGGCGATTAACGCACAAGAAATCAGCGCTTTAATTAAGCAACAAATTGAAAATTTCAAGCCAAACTTTGACGTCACTGAGACAGGTGTTGTAACCTACATTGGTGACGGGATTGCCCGTGCTCATGGTCTTGAAAATGCCATGAGTGGTGAGTTGTTGATCTTTGAAAATGGCTCATACGGGATGGCCCAAAACTTAGAAACAACGGATGTCGGGATCATCATCTTAGGTGATTTCACGGATATTCGTGAAGGAGACTCTGTCCGTCGTACAGGTAAAATCATGGAAGTCCCTGCAGGGGATGCCTTGATTGGTCGGGTTGTTAACCCACTTGGCCAACCAGTAGATGGTTTGGGTGAGATTGTGACAGATAAATTCCGTCCAGTCGAAACACCAGCTCCTGGTGTTATGCAACGGAAATCTGTCTCAGAACCCCTACAAACTGGTTTGAAAGCCATTGATGCCCTTGTTCCAATCGGACGTGGTCAACGGGAATTGATTATCGGGGACCGTCAAACAGGGAAAACTTCGATTGCCATCGATACCATCTTGAACCAAAAGGGTCAAGACATGATCTGTATCTATGTGGCGATTGGTCAAAAAGAATCAACAGTTCGTACGCAAGTAGAAACTCTTCGTAAATACGGAGCCATGGATTATACGATTGTGGTAACCGCTTCGGCTTCTCAACCATCTCCATTGCTCTACTTGGCACCTTATGCCGGGGTTGCCATGGCAGAAGAGTTCATGTATAACGGTAAACACGTTTTGATCGTCTATGATGATTTGTCAAAACAAGCCGTAGCCTATCGTGAATTGTCCCTTCTTCTTCGTCGTCCACCAGGACGTGAAGCCTTCCCAGGGGATGTCTTCTATCTCCACAGCCGTTTGTTGGAACGTTCAGCTAAAGTTTCAGATGAATTGGGTGGTGGCTCTATTACAGCTCTTCCAATCATTGAAACCCAAGCAGGAGATATTTCTGCTTATATCGCAACCAACGTGATTTCGATCACAGACGGACAAATCTTCTTGCAAGATAGTTTGTTCAATGCTGGTATTCGTCCAGCCATTGATGCAGGTTCTTCTGTATCCCGTGTAGGGGGAGCTGCCCAAATCAAGGCTATGAAGAAAGTTGCGGGTACCCTTCGTATCGACCTTGCTTCATACCGTGAATTGGAAGCCTTCACGAAATTTGGTAGTGACTTGGATGCTGCGACTCAAGCGAAATTGAACCGTGGTCGCCGAACAGTTGAAGTCTTGAAACAACCTGTTCATGAACCATTGACAGTTGAAAAACAAGTCGTGATCTTGTATGCCTTGACTCATGGTTTCTTAGATAGTGTTCCAGTAGACGATATTCTTCGTTTCCAAGAAGAGTTGTTTGATTACTTTGAAGCACATTATAACCAAATCTTTGAGACGATTCGTTCGACACATGATCTTCCAGCAGAAGAAGAACTGGATGCAGCCCTTACAGAATTTGTCAACCAGTCAAATTTCAAATAGAAATAGGAGTGGAAGATGGCAGTTTCATTAAATGATATAAAAAATAAAATTGCATCCACTAAAAATACCAGTCAAATTACCAATGCTATGCAGATGGTGTCTGCTGCTAAACTCGGGAAATCTGAGCAAGCAGCCAAGGATTTTCAGGTTTATGCCGCTAAGGTACGTAAGTTACTAACAGACTTGCTCCATGGACATGAAACAGAAAATGCCAAATCCCATCCGATGTTGGTGAGTCGGCCGGTAAATAAGACAGCTTATATCGTGATTACATCTGATCGTGGTTTGGTCGGAGGCTACAATGCCTCCATCCTTAAAACCATGATGGAAATGAAGGCAGAATACCATCCAACTGGAGATGACTTTGAAGTGATCTGTATTGGAAGTGTCGGTGCGGATTTCTTCCGTGCCCGTGGGATTCAGCCGGTTTATGAATTGCGTGGTTTGCCTGATCAACCTAGCTTTAAGGAAGTTCGCAAGATCATTTCGAAAACAGTCCAAATGTATCAGGAAGGCTTGTTTGATGAGTTGTACGTCTGTTACAACCATCACGTCAACAGTTTGACCAGCCAAATGCGGGTGGAACAGATGCTTCCAATTATTGATTTGGACCCCAATGAAGCAGATGAGGATTATGTATTGAATCTAGAATTGGAATCTAGTCGAGATGCCATTTTGGATCAATTGCTCCCTCAATTTGCTGAAAGCATGATCTATGGTGCCATTATTGATGCTAAAACAGCTGAAAATGCTGCGGGGATGATGGCTATGCAAACTGCAACAGACAATGCCAAGAAAGTCATTGATGAATTAACGATTCAATACAACCGTGCTCGTCAAGCAGCGATTACGCAAGAAATTACCGAAATCGTTGCAGGTGCTAGTGCCCTTGAATAGTTGTCGGATACAATTTTATATACAAAAACAGATGCTCGAAAGAGAATTTTTGAGCAGTAGAAATTACTTAGAATAGGAGAATGACATGAGTTTAGGCAAAATTTCTCAGGTCGTAGGTCCCGTCGTAGACGTTGCCTTTTCCGTTGGAGATAAACTTCCTGAGATCAATAATGCGCTTGTAGTCTATAAAAATGACCAACAAAAATCAAAAGTCGTTCTTGAAGTAGCTTTGGAACTTGGTGATGGGGTCGTACGGACTATCGCCATGGAATCAACTGATGGTTTAACACGTGGAATGGAAGTCTTGGACACAGGTCGTCCAATCTCTGTTCCTGTCGGAAAAGAAACCTTAGGACGTGTCTTTAATGTTCTTGGAGATACCATTGACTTGGATCAACCTTTTCCTGAGGATGCTCCTCGTGACTCCATCCACAAAAAAGCTCCATCCTTTGACGAGCTCTCTACTTCAGAAGAAATTCTTGAAACAGGGATCAAGGTTATTGACCTCTTAGCCCCTTATTTGAAAGGTGGGAAGGTCGGACTCTTCGGTGGTGCCGGAGTTGGGAAGACCGTCTTGATTCAAGAATTAATCCATAATATTGCCCAAGAACACGGTGGTATTTCTGTATTTACTGGTGTTGGGGAACGGACACGTGAAGGGAATGACCTTTACTGGGAAATGAAAGAATCTGGCGTTATTGAAAAAACAGCCATGGTCTTTGGACAAATGAATGAGCCACCTGGAGCACGGATGCGTGTTGCTTTGACTGGTTTGACCATTGCGGAATACTTCCGTGATGTTGAAGGTCAGGACGTTCTCTTGTTTATCGACAATATCTTCCGTTTCACCCAAGCCGGATCTGAAGTATCAGCCCTTTTGGGACGGATGCCTTCAGCCGTTGGTTACCAACCTACTTTGGCAACTGAAATGGGGCAATTGCAAGAACGGATTACGTCAACCAAGAAAGGTTCTGTTACATCCATCCAAGCCATCTATGTGCCAGCCGATGACTATACAGACCCAGCGCCAGCAACCGCCTTTGCCCACTTGGATTCAACAACCAACTTGGAACGTAAATTGGTACAATTGGGGATCTACCCGGCGGTTGACCCATTGGCATCAAGCTCACGTGCCCTTTCTCCAGAAATCGTAGGAGAAGAACACTATGCAGTAGCATCTGAGGTCAAACGCGTCCTTCAGCGTTACCATGAATTGCAAGATATCATTGCGATCTTGGGGATGGATGAATTGTCTGACGAAGAAAAGACCTTGGTTGCTCGTGCTCGCCGGATCCAATTCTTCTTGTCACAAAACTTCAACGTTGCCGAACAATTTACCGGTCAACCTGGTTCATACGTACCTGTTGCAGAAACTGTTCGTGGTTTTAAAGAAATCTTGGACGGAAAATATGACCATCTTCCTGAAGATGCCTTCCGTGGTGTTGGATCGATCGAAGATGTGATTGCCAAAGCTGAAAAAATGGGATTCTAAGAAGAGGTGAAAGATGAGTCAAATGAACGTCCAAATCGTTACACCGGATGGACTGGTTTATGATCATCATGCCGCATTTGTATCTGTCAAGACAATTGATGGTGAATTAGGGATTTTACCTCATCATATCAATACCATTGCGGTTTTGGCTGTAGACCAAGTAAAGGTTCGTCGTGTCGACGATGACAAACATATTGATTGGATTGCAGTCAATGGTGGGATTATCGAAGTAGCTGATAATGTCATTACCATTGTTGCCGATTCTGCCGAACGTGCTCGAGATATTGACATTAGTCGTGCAGAACGTGCCAAACTGCGAGCTGAAAAAGCGATTGAAGAAGCCAAAGATCAGCATTCGGTTGATATGGAACGTCGTGCTAAAATTGCTCTTCAACGCGCCATTAACCGGATTAATGTCGGAAATCGTTTATAAGATATTCAAAATAAGGTGGAGGTATGTCCTCACCTTATTTTTGTTGGGAGAGAATCAAAAGAAGAAAGTACGGACCAAATATGGTATAATAGCTGTATGATTCAAATGATTTTTAATCTTTCAAGCCATCTATTGTTTATCTTTTTTGCCTATTACCTATTGATGAACCTGGTTCAATGGGAAAAGTTTTTAAAAGTAAGTGCTGAAAATGCGGTTAAAATCCGTTTTTTGATCTTGATGATCAGCGTCGGAATCGGCTATCTAGCGAGCTCATTTTTTATCAGTGTTTATGAGATGAGTCGACAGATTTTTATTGGCCAATTCTAGCCACATTTTATAAAAAATATGGTATGATAGAAAGCGTGACTTTAAGAAATTGGAGAACAATCCCGTATGGAAAAAATAATCGTTAATGGTGGTCATAATCGACTGGTTGGAACCGTCAAAATCGAAGGAGCAAAAAATGCTGTCCTTCCTCTTCTTGCTGCAACAGTTCTAGCAAGCGAGGGCGTGACAACCTTGAAAAATGTACCTGTTTTATCAGATGTCTTTACAATGAACAATGTTGTTCGTGGGTTGAATGCACAAGTAACCTTCAATGAAGAAGACAATACAGTTGTCGTAGATGCGCAAGCAAAATTATCAGAGGAAGCGCCTTATAAATATGTGAGTAAGATGCGGGCTTCTATCGTTGTCTTAGGTCCTGTCTTGGCACGCAATGGCCATGCCAAAGTTTCCATGCCTGGAGGATGTACGATCGGTAGTCGTCCGATTGACCTCCATCTCAAAGGTCTGGAAGCCATGGGAGCTGAAATTACCCAAACAGCCGGCTATATTGAAGCAAAAGCAGATCGTCTCAAAGGTGCACACGTCTATATGGACTTCCCATCAGTAGGTGCGACACAAAATATTATGATGGCCGCAACCTTGGCAGATGGAGTCACTGTGATTGAAAATGCAGCTCGGGAACCTGAAATTGTTGACCTAGCTCTCTTGCTGAATAAAATGGGGGCTAATGTTAAGGGAGCAGGAACTGAGACCTTGACCATCGTTGGTGTGGAGAGCTTGCACGGTGCAAACCACAATGTTGTGCAAGACCGCATCGAGGCTGGAACCTTTATGATTGGGGCAGCCATGACTGGTGGAGATGTCTTAATCGAAGATGCCATTTGGGAACACAACCGTCCGCTTCTATCTAAGATGCAGGAGATGGGTGTAACGGTAACCGAAGAAGAAAATGGAATTCGGATTCAATCGGATATCAGTAAGCTCCGTCCAGTGACCGTTAAAACTCTTCCCTACCCAGGATTTCCAACCGATATGCAGGCTCAATTCACAGCCTTGATGGCCATGGCTAAAGGTGAGTCTACCATGATTGAAACGGTCTTTGAGAATCGCTTCCAGCATTTGGAAGAAATGCGTCGGATGGGCGTTCACTCGGATATTATGCGGGATACAGCTCGTATCGTTGGAGGGGAAAGCTTCCAAGGTGCAGAGGTTATGTCGACCGATTTACGAGCAAGTGCAACCTTGGTCTTGATGGGCTTGGTAGCAGAAGGAGAAACAAAGGTCAGCAAATTAAGTCACTTAGATCGTGGTTATTATCAATTCCATGAGAAATTGGTGGCGCTAGGTGCAGACGTGAAACGTGTAGAGGAAGAAGACGATGAAAACTAATCTTCGCTATGTTGGAAAACAGCTAGGAATTGTCCTCCTGTTGGCTGTGATTGGAATCATCATTTTTGCAGTTGGTTTGGTCATTGGCTATGGAGTGATTGGCGATGGGAAAAATCCATGGTCCATTCTCTCTCCGGACACTTGGTCAGAGATCATTGGAAAGCTAACAGGCAAATAAGCTTTTAACTAAAATTGAGTAAAAAGGAGAGCAGCGAATCGAGTCAATGACCCATCTAGCGCTGCTCTTTTTTGGAGAGAGATATGGCAAAACAAACAGTAAGCAAACGAACCAAACAAACCCTAGCGGGCTTTGTGGTCGCAACGGCCCTAGCTATCGGGGGCTATTATTTTAATCAACCGACGGTGAAAGAAGCGACGGATCAGGTTGTTTCGGTGGTGACTAGTAGCCAACAAGAAACACCTAGTAAAGAGTTAGCTAGCTCTGTACTAACGAAATCTGCCCGTTCACAATTAGGGAATGACTTGGAATGGAACGGTGCTGGAGCCTTTGTAGTTAAGGGAAATCGCACAGATCTGGATGCCAGCGTGGCTAGTCAACCCTATGCGGATAACAAGACAAAAGAAGTGAATGGAAAGACCGTACCGACGGTTGCGAACGCTATTATGACCAAGGCGACTCGCCAGTACAGAGATCGGGATGCAACAGGTAGTGGCCTAACCGATTGGAAACCAGCAGGTTGGCATCAGGTCCATAATCTGTCAGGCGAGTATGACCATGCTGTGGATCGGGGCCACCTATTGGGCTACGCCTTGATCGGCAATCTCAAAGGTTTTGATGCCTCGACTAGCAATCCCAAAAATATCGCTGTGCAAACGGCTTGGTCCAATCAAGCCAATGATCCTCATTCCACCGGTCAAAACTACTATGAGACCCTGGTTCGAAAAGCACTGGATAAGAACAAGCGGATCCGCTATCGGGTGACCTTGATCTACAACCATCCAGAAGATCTGATTCCATTAGGATCACAGATCGAAGCCAAATCGAGTGATGGGAGCCTTGAGTTCAATGTCTTTGTTCCCAATGTTCAAAGTGGGATTAGCCTGGATTATCAGACAGGCAAAGTAACCGTTCATCAATAAGCTGGAAAGCGCAGTTATTTAAGTTATTTTTAAGAATGGGGTGTTACAATTGCATACCTTCTTTAAGAGAAAGGAGAATGTATGAGAACCATTTTTCGATTTTTCATAGGAATCCTTCGCATGGCTTGGAGTCTTTTTTGGGGATTTTTCTGGACCATTGCCATCAGTTTTCTCGTTCTAGTGGGGATCATCTATTTTACAGATTCTCCTAGTTCTGGTATGGATGGATTTGGACGAGCTGCCCAAAAGGTTGTCTATAAAGTCGGCAATTTATTTGGAGATCAGGGGTTTGCATCGCGCTTTGGGATGGCACCTAGCTCACAGACTACGCAGACAGACAATCATGAGCATAGCGGTGCTCGCTGGGAGAAAGCGGAGGCCACGGTCTACCTGGATCCCAATATCAGTCAAACTTTTGTAAAAGCTTATCGGGATGCTATTGAGGCTTGGAACCAAACAGGATCCTTTACCTTCAAGTTGGTTACAAATGAAAAAGAGGCTAATGTGGTCTTGACGGAAATGGATAACGCATCCGTTTCTGCTGCAGGAGAGACTGCCTCTCAGACCAACCTCTTAACCAACCGCTTCACCCACATCACAGTGCGTCTCAATCGCCATTATCTTTTAAATTATGTCTATAACTATAGTTATGATCGGATTGTCAATACAGCTGAGCATGAGTTAGGCCATGCGATTGGGCTGGACCACACTGATGGAGAATCGGTCATGCAACCGGCTGGTTCCTTCTACAGTATTCAGGATACAGATGTGGAAGCAGTCCGACAATTATACAAGGAAGAATAAGTTTTAAAATACTTTCTAAAAGTTCTGAGCCTCAAGGGGCTCAGGATTTTTTTGATGGCTCGTCTTTCCTTGTTTAATCTGAAAAAAGATAGTAAAATAAGGACATGATTATTTTACAAGCCAACAAAATTGAACGCTCTTTTGCAGGGGAGGTTCTTTTTGATAATATCAGCCTGCAAGTGGATGAACGGGACCGGATTGCCCTGGTAGGAAAGAACGGAGCCGGCAAGTCTACCCTCTTGAAAATCTTGGTGGGAGAAGAAGAACCAACTTCTGGGGAAATCAATAAAAAGCGCGACCTTTCCCTCTCCTATCTGGCCCAGGATAGCCGCTTTGAGTCGTCCAATACCATCTACGATGAGATGCTCCATGTCTTTGACGACCTCCGTAAAACGGAGAAAACTTTGCGGCAGATGGAGCTTGAGATGGGGGAAAAAACTGGGGCTGACTTAGAAAAACTCATGCAGGACTATGACCGTCTCTCGGAAGAATTCCGTCAGGCAGGTGGCTTCACCTATGAAGCAGATATCCGCGCGATTCTCAACGGCTTTAAGTTCGATGAGTCCATGTGGCAGATGAAGATTGAAGAGCTGTCTGGTGGGCAAAATACCCGTCTCGCTCTGGCCAAGATGCTCTTGGAAAAACCAAATCTCTTGGTACTGGACGAGCCGACCAACCACTTGGATATTGAGACCATCGCCTGGTTGGAAAACTATCTGGTCAATTATAGTGGGGCCCTTCTCATTGTCAGCCACGACCGGTATTTCCTCGATAAAGTTGCTACCATTACCTTGGACCTGACCAAGCACTCCTTGGACCGCTATGTCGGTAATTACTCCAGCTTTGTGGAGCAAAAAGAGCAAAAACTGCTGACTGAAGCCAAGAACTACGAGAAGCAGCAAAAAGAAATTGCTGCGCTGGAAGACTTTGTTAATCGCAATTTGGTGCGGGCGTCGACCACCAAACGGGCCCAGTCTCGGCGTAAGCAGTTGGAAAAAATGGAGCGCCTAGACAAGCCGGAAGCTGGGACTAAGTCTGCTCATATGACTTTCCATTCCGATAAGACATCAGGCAATGTCGTCCTGACAGTAGAAGAGGCAGCCGTCGGCTATGACGATCAAATCCTGTCAGAGCCCATCAATCTGGATATCCGCAAGATGAATGCGGTCGCTATTGTAGGACCAAATGGGATCGGGAAATCTACTCTTATTAAGTCTATTGTCGGGCAGATTCCTTTTATCAAGGGAGAAGCTCGTTTTGGGGCCAATGTCGAGGTAGGCTACTATGACCAGACTCAGAGTAAGCTAACCCCTCACAACAGTGTCTTGGATGAGCTCTGGAATGACTTTAAACTGACACCAGAAGTGGAAATTCGCAATCGCCTGGGAGCCTTTCTTTTCTCTGGGGATGATGTCAAGAAAACCGTCGGCATGCTGTCAGGTGGAGAGCGGGCGCGCTTGCTTCTTGCCAAGCTGTCCATGGAGAATAACAACTTCTTGATTCTCGATGAGCCGACTAACCACTTGGACATCGACAGCAAGGAAGTGCTGGAAAATGCCTTGATTGATTTTGATGGGACCTTGCTCTTTGTCAGCCACGACCGTTACTTTATCAATCGGGTGGCTACACAGGTCTTGGAACTGTCAGAAGAGGGCTCAACTCTTTATCTAGGAGACTATGATTATTATCTGGAGAAAAAAGCGGAGTTAGAGGCCCTTGCGGCAGCACAAGCAGAAGCTGTGCCTGTTTCCTCGGCCGAAGAAGTCACCAGCAATGAGTATCATCTGCAAAAGCAAAACCAAAAGGAACTCCGGAAAATCACTCGTCGCATTGAGCAATTGGAAGCAGAGATGGAAGAGCTGGACCAGAAAATCCAAGACATTACCGAAACCATGCATAGCACCAACGATGCAGCTGACTTGGTTCAACTGCAAAGCGAGCTGGACCAACTAACTGTCCAGCAGGAAGCGGTCATGGAAGAGTGGGCAGAACTGTCAGAGCAGGTGGAATAGATGGAAGATCTTGGAAAAGTTTTTCGTGAATTTCGAATCAGTAAGAATTATTCGTTAAAAGAAGCTGCGGGCCACTGACGCTGGCGAACTCATGGAGAGCCAGTAGCAAATCGACCAGCTGACCGCCGCGCAAGAAGAAGCCATGCTAGAATGGGAAGCGCTAGCCCAGTAAGTATAGTTTTCTAGTTTGTATAAGGAGAACATAATGGCGACTGAAAATGATTGGTTTATGAAGCAGGTTAAAGGTGTAGCCGACATGATTGGTACAACTTTGCGCCTACAGATTCAAAATTTAGATTTGGGGCAGTATGAGGATGAGGAAGGAAAACTCATCAACGGGGCTCACTATCTTCAGCAAGTCCTAGAAGAGCAGCGCTTCGAAGAGGCCATTTCTTTTGTTGAAGAGCAGATGAAACGCCTACCTCTTCATCAGTATGATCTATTGGTTGATTGGCTGATTTCTTACTTAAGACAATTAGATTTTTCCGTTAAAGAAAATCAGGGATTCTACGAAGGATACTTGCAAGAGTTAGAAAGGTACTTAAAGGAATTTAAGTGGTAATCAAATGGAAGATTTAGGAAAAGTTTTTCGTGAATTTCGAATGAGTAAAAATTATTCATTGAAAGAAGCTGCAGGAGAAGCCTGCTCGACGTCTCAGTTATCCCGCTTTGAATTGGGCGAGTCGGATTTAGCTGTCTCGCGTTTCTTTGAGATATTAGATAATATCCATGTGACGATTGAGAATTTTATGGATAAGGCCAGAAATTTTCAACACCATGAGCATGTGGACTTGATGGCTCAGATTATTCCGCTTTACTATGCAAATGATATTGCTGGTTTTCAAAGGCTTCAAAGAGAACAACTGGAAAAGGCTACAAGTTCGACCAATCCCCTTTATTTTGAATTGAACTGGATTTTGTTACAAGGCTTGATTTGCCAGAGAGATGCCAGCTACACGATGAAGCAGAGTGATCTGGACAAGGTGGCGGACTATCTCTTTCAGACAGAAGAATGGACCATGTATGAATTGATCCTCTTTGGCAATCTCTACAGCTTTTATGATGTGGACTATGTCACACGGCTTGGGAGAGAAGTGATGGAGCGTGAAGATTTCTACAAAGAAATTGGTCGCCATCGCAAACTGGTCTTGATTCTTGCTCTGAATTGCTACCAGCATTGTTTAGAACACTGTTCTTTTGAAAATGCCAGCTATTTTGAAGCCTATGTAGAAAAGATTATCGGGAAGAGCATCAAGCTATACGAACGCAATGTCTTTCATTATCTCAAGGGATTTGCCCTCTATCAGAAGGGGCAAACAGAAGAAGGGCGGCAGCAAATGAGGGAAGCCATGCACATTTTTGATGTGCTGGGACTGCCAGAGCAGGTGGCCTATTATCAAGAACACTTTGATAAATTTGTAAAAAATGAATGTTCTAAATAGGACAGTGATAAAGGAGATTTTATGAACCGACATGCGGTCCAATTAATTAGTCGTGGAGCTATTAACAAAATTGGAAATATGCTCTATGACTATGGAAATAGTGTCTGGCTAGCCTCGATGGGGACTATAGGAAAGACGGTATTAGGGATCTATCAAATTTCTGAGTTAGTGACAGGGATTCTCGTGAATCCTTTTGGAGGAGTGATTTCAGACCGTTTTTCTCGTCGCAAGATTTTGATGACGACCGACCTGGTTTGTGGACTCCTTTGTTTGGCGATTTCTTTTATCACAAATGATCGTTGGATGATTGCGGCTCTGATTGTTGCCAATATTGTTCAGGCCATTGCCTTTGGTTTTTCTCGACCTGCCAATAAAGCTATTATTACCGAGGTAGTAGAGAAAGAAGAGATTGTGACCTATAACGCTCACTTGGAGTTAGTCTTACAGGTTATTAGTGTCTGTTCACCTGTTTTTTCTTTCCTAGTTCTACAATTTGCCAGTCTTCATATGACCCTCTTATTAGATGCGCTGACCTTTTTCATTGCCTTTGTCCTAGTGGCTTTCCTTCCGAAAGAAGAAGCTAAGGTGCAAGAGAGGAAACAGTTTACCGGGAAAGATATTTTTTCTGATATCAAGGATGGGTTAGACTATATCTGGCATCAGAAAGAGATTTTCTTTCTCTTATTAGTGGCTTCTAGCGTCAATTTCTTTTTTGCGGCTTTTGAGTTTTTACTTCCCTTCTCGAATCGTCTATACGGGGTTAAAGGAGCTTATGCGACCATTTTAACGCTGGGAGCTATTGGATCTATTCTAGGAGCACTTGTTGCCAATAAAATGAAATCAAGTATGAGAATTCTCCTGTTTTTACTGCTTATGGCAGGGATAGGAGTGTTCATAATGGGCTTGCCCCTTCCGCCTCTTCTTTCCTTTTCAGGAAATTTGGTCTGTGAATTTTTTGTGACCATTTTCGACATCCACGTTTTTACCCAAGTACAAACCAAGGTGGAAGATGATTATCTGGGGAGAGTCTTGAGCACAATTTATACCTTGGCTGTTCTCTTTATGCCCATCGCCAAAGGGTTGATGACTTGGTTGCCAAGCGTCCGTATGGAATCATTTCTCTTGATTGGAGCTGGGGTTATTCTCTTTTCACTCTTGGCTCAGCTAGTAGCTAAGCAGCTTCAATCAAAAGAACAGTAGGGATCCTTTGATAAATTTGTGAACCATTAATTTTCCCAAATAGGGGACAAAATGAAAACCTCTTTCATGAACTGATACAATAGTTTCAGAAGATGAAGGAGGTTTTTTTATGAATCGACATGCAGTCCAATTAATTGCTCGTGGGGCTATCGATAAAATAGGGAATATGCTCTATGATTATGGGAATAGTGTCTGGCTGGCCTCGATGGGGACGGTGGGAAAAACGGTATTAGGGATTTATCAAATTTCAGAGTTGGTGACAGCTATACTAGCTAATCCATTTGGAGGCGTGATCTCAGATCGTTTTTCCCGTCGCAAGATTTTGATGATGACCGACTTGGTTTGTGGTCTCCTTTGTTTGGGCATTTCTTTTATTAGGAACGATCGTTGGATGATTGCGGCCCTGATTTTTGCCAATATTGTCCAGGCCATTGCCTTTGCTTTTTCTCGGCCTGCCAATAAAGCCATTATCACAGAAGTCGTAGAGAAAGATGAGATTGTGACCTATAATGCCCACTTGGAGTTGGTTTTACAAGTGGTCGGTGTCAGCTCTCCTGTGTTCTCTTTCCTTGTTTTACAATTTGCCAGTCTCCATGCGACCCTCTTACTGGATGCCCTGACCTTTTTCATCGCCTTTGTCCTAGTTGCATTCCTTCCGAAAGAAGAAGCCAAGGTTCAAGAGAAGAAAAAATTTACAGGAAAAGATATTTTTTCGGATATTAAGGAGGGGTTACACTATATCTGGCATCAGAAAGAGATTTTCTTTCTCTTGTTGGTGGCTTCCAGCGTTAATTTCTTTTTTGCAGCTTTTGAGTTTTTGCTCCCATTTTCCAATCGCCTTTACGGGGTCAAAGGAGCCTATGCGACCATCTTAACCTTGGGCGCTATTGGCTCTATCATCGGAGCTTTGATCGCCAATAAATTTAAATCAAGCATGGAAATGCTACTTATCTTATTGATTTTAACAGGAGTAGGGGTCTTCATGATGGGCTTGCCCCTTCCGCCTTTTCTTTCCTTTTCTGGAAATTTGGTCTGTGAACTCTTTATGACAATTTTGAACATCCACTTTTTTACCCAGGTTCAAACCAAGGTAGAGGGAGATTATCTGGGCCGGGTCTTAAGCACCATTTTTACCCTAGCTATTCTCTTTATGCCCGTAGCTAAAGGATTGATGACTTGGTTGCCAAGTGTCCGTGTAGAATCTTTTCTCCTGCTCGGAGCTGGCGTCATTCTCTTTTCACTCCTAGCTCTAGTAATCGCCAAGAAATTACAAGCAAAAGAAGGTACATCAGCATGAAAAAAGCACCGATCGGTGCTTTTTAGTTGTTTTCTTTTTCTTCTGTCTTGATTTCTTTCTTTTCTTCTTCCAGTTGCTTTTGAGTGCTCTTGAGTTCTTTTTTTAGGGAGAAGCCCTTTGAAAAATTAACCAAGGTCATGACGAATGCACCCAAGAGGACACAGAGCAAGATCAGAATGATCAAGGGTAATTTAAATTGAATCAAGAGGAAATTCACGGTGACCGTTTGCATATTTGCAAGGGAAATACCAGCAATCAATAAAATTAAAAGTAATAAAGCAATGTAGTGTAGATTATTTTTGTTCATCATTATCTCCTTATTGTTCAGCAGGGGCCTTGCTTTTCACATCAGCGTACTCTTCCGGCTGCTCTAGGCTTAGAATCTCCTCATAAGCCGGTAGGGAAAGGTCCTTGCCATATTTATTTTTTAAAGCAGTGCTCACTAGGCGATAGGCCAAATTGGCATTTCGGGACAAGATAGGACCGTGGAAGTAGCTGCCAAAGACGTTCTTGTAATGAACCCCTTCGCATCCATCTTCTTTGTTGTTCCCATTTCCATAGACGACCTTGCCCAGTGGTTTTTCATCCTCAGCCAAGAAGGTCCGACCTTGGTGGTTCTCAAAACCATAATAGGTTTCGTTAAATTCTTCGTTATGGATTTTGATATCACCGATATAGCGGTTGTTGACTTGGTTGAGCGTATAGTGGTCCATAATACCGAGGCCCTCAATGCGTTTGCCAGAAGCTTCAATGTAGTATTGGCCTAGAAGCTGAAAGCCACCACAGATGGCAAGGACTACCCCGTCGTCATGAATGAAGCGTTCGAGGTCTTCTTTTTTATCTGGTAGGTCCTCAGATACAATGGTCTGCTCGTAGTCTTGTCCGCCGCCGAAAAAGGCGATATCGTAGGCATCAGGATCGAACCGGTCTTTGAGAGAGACGATATCGACTGTGACATGGGCTCCAAGTTTTTCCGCAACGTACTTGAGCATGAGGATATTCCCATTGTCCCCGTAGGTATTCATTAAGTTGCCGTAGAGATGGGCAATGCGCAGGCTGTAAGGATACTGTGCCTGATCAGAAGATTCTAGAGAAGTATAAGTCATTAGTGCATCTCCTTTTCAATCAGGTGTTCTTGGGCCAAGAGTTCACGGAATTCTAGCATGGCTGTATAGGTAGCTAAAATGTAAGCGTGAGGGGTTTCCTGTTGCTTGATGCGTTGGAAGACCTCTTTTAAATCAGCCATTTCTGTGATCTTTTCTGCAGGATAGCCAGTGACCCGAAGTCGTCGAGCAATCTCAGAGTGGCGCACTCCGCCAGCGTTGATCTCTGGAATGTCCATTTGGGTGATTTGCTCGAAATCTGCATCCCAAATCCAGCTCGTATCGATTCCGTCTGCATAATTGGCATTGAGGAGGACCGACAAGCTAAAGGAATAAGGGGCTAGTTTGATCATTTCAATGGCTTGGGTCGCACCAACCGGATTTTTGATCAGGACCAAGGTACATTCCTTATCCCCAATCTTAAAGGTTTCCTGACGACCAAAGACAGCGCGACTGCGATCAAATCCTTGCTTAATGACTTCAGGTTGCACTCCAAAGAATCCGGCAACAGAGACAGCTGCTAAGGCATTGTAGATGTTGTAGAGACCACCGATATTGATGTGGTAGTCTTGGCCTTGAATCCGGAAGTTGGAAGATCGATGGGTTAAAGAGAGGAGATCCGATACGGCATAGGTCAGTGGTGGCCGGTGGAAACCACAGTGTTCACAGATATAATCTCCCAGGTTAGCATAGGTATTGAGCTTGTACTTGAGGATGTTGTGGCAATGCGGGCACAGGATTCCTTCCGTATTGTAATGGGCTAGTTGTGGCTCTGATTTTTCTGTATCAAATCCATAATATTGGATCGGATTGGATAAGGTCTGACTATTAAATAGCGGACTATCTCCATTTAACAGAACCGTCGCAGTTGGGACCTTGTGAATGGCATCCAAAATCATTTGGTAGGTCGTATAGATCTCTCCATAGCGGTCCATCTGATCCCGGAAAATATTGGTGACCACAAAAAGGCTGGGCTGGATATAATCACAAATCCGAGAGAGGCTGGCCTCGTCAATTTCAAGTACCGCGATCGGTCGATTTGATTTCGAACGCTTAGCCCGTAAGAAGGTCGTTGTAATCCCAGAGATCATATTGGCCCCGCTTGGATTGGTTAAAATCGGTCCGAAAGCTTCTTGGAGAATACCTACGGTCAGCGCAGTGGTCAGGGTTTTCCCATTTGTCCCTGTAATCACAACAATCTCATAGTTTTTTGCCAGTTGACTGAGAATATCTTTATCAAATTTGAGGGCTACTTTACCTGGTAGGGTTGATCCCCGCCCCATTTTTTCTAGAATAGAGCCGGAAAGCTTTCCTGCCAGAAGGCCCAAGGTTGTATTTATCTTCATAAATCATATTTTATCATAAAAAGCGTCAGAAGGTTACAGAAAAATCTGTTGAAACGTGTTATAATAGGATGATGTCTTTTAGAGAAGTGGTAGGTATGAGAATATGAATATTCAACAGTTTACAAATCCACAATTTTGGACCAGTTTGTTCCCGAATTGGTGGAGTATTATTATCAATATCATCGATATTGCCCTGGTGGCTTGGTTGTTGTATTTTTTGATCAAGGCCATCGTTGGGACCAAGATCATGATTTTGGTTCGTGGAGTTATTATCTTTTTCTTGATGCAGTTTTTAGCCAATTTCTTAGGTCTCACGACTATTTCATGGCTGATCAATCAAGTCATTACCTATGGGGTTATTGCCCTGGTTGTGATTTTCTCCCCTGAGATTCGGATTGGTTTAGAACGTCTGGGTCGAGCGACAGAATTCTTTACGACGAGTGAAGTCAGTCAGGAAGAGAAGATGGTGCAGGCCTATGTCAAGGCAGTAGCTTATATGAGCCCACGTAAGATTGGTGCCTTGGTAGCCATTCAAGGAGCCAGAACCCTTCAGGAATATATTTCCACAGGGATTCCTCTAGATGCAGAAATTTCAGGAGAATTGCTGATTAATATCTTCATTCCTAATACTCCCTTGCATGATGGAGCCGTCATTGTCCGCAATGATAAAATCGCTGTTTCTTGTGCCTACCTGCCCTTGACCGAAAATACTGGAATTTCAAAAGAGTTCGGAACGCGTCACCGCGCAGCCATTGGTTTATCTGAAGTTTCGGATGCCTTTACCTTTGTGGTATCAGAAGAAACGGGTGGGGTCTCTGTGACCTACAATGGAACCTTCCGACACGATTTAACTTTAGAAGAGTTCGAATCAGAATTGAGAGCCTTCTTGGTTCCTGAAGAGAATAAAACGATTAGTTGGAAAGAGCGTCTATTTGGGAGGGTGACAAAATGAGATCGAAAAAAGAATTTCTTTATGTTTTCGCCTCCGTCTTATTGTCCTTTATCTTGTTTATCAATGCGTCTTCCTTTAATTTTCAAAATAATAGTAGCGCTAGACAAGTCAGCTCAGAGACCTACACCAATACCTTGACCAATATTCCAATTGATGCCAAGTATAATGACAAGACATACTTTGTCAGTGGGTTGACATCAGAGCTAACGGTCTTTCTGAAAGGTTCAAACCGGGTTGCTCTTGCTAGTGAGATGCAACCGGGCACTCGGAAGTTTCGTGTGGTAGCAGATCTTCGTAAGGCCAAGGAAGGTACCGTTGAAGTGCCGTTGATTGTGGAAGATCTTCCGGCTGGTTTGACCGCAACCGTAGAGCCTCAAAAAGTTTCTGTAAAAATCGGGAAGAAAGCCAAAAAATCGTTTGCGGTCAGGGCCACGATCCCGGACAATCAAATTGTAGATGGAATAACGGTATCGGATATTACTCTTGAAACCACCAAGGTAGAAGTGACCAGCGATCAAGAAACCTTGAGTCGCATCGATCATGTCGAAGCTGTCTTCCCATCCAGTGAAATCATTAGTGGAAATTATAGCGGAACTATTTCCTTAAATGCAGTAGATGCCCAAGGAAATGTTCTACCAGGTCTGGTAAATCCGAGTGAAACACGGATTAAAGTAACCACAAAGACTAGCTCGTCTACGTCAAGCTCTAGCAGTTCGTCGTCGACCTCTTCCAGTTCAAGTAATTAGAAAGTAAAAAAGGTAATGAAGAATGGGTAAATATTTTGGAACGGACGGTGTCCGTGGAGAAGCAAATGTAGAATTAACGCCAGAATTGGCTTTTAAACTAGGCCGTTTCGGTGGCTATGTGTTGAGCCAACATGAAGAAGAAACACCCTTGGTATTTGTTGGACGTGATACGCGTATTTCTGGTGAAATGTTAGAGCATGCCTTAATTGCTGGGCTCTTATCTGTTGGAATTCGCGTCTACAAGTTGGGTGTGATTGCAACGCCAGGTGTTGCTTATCTAGTTCGTACGGAAAAAGCCAGCGCCGGAGTTATGATTTCTGCTAGCCACAATCCAGCCTTGGATAATGGCATCAAATTCTTTGGTGGTGATGGCTTCAAATTGGATGATGATCGCGAACTTGAAATTGAAGCCTTACTTGATGCCGCTGAAGATACCCTTCCACGTCCAAGTGCGCAAGGTTTAGGAACGGTCATGGAATATCCGGAAGGCTTGCGTAAGTATCAAGAATTCCTTGTATCGACAGGCGTTCAACTCGAGGGCATGCACGTAGTCTTAGATACAGCAAATGGTGCAGCCTCTACTAGTGCCCGTCAAATCTTTGCAGATTTGGGAGCTCAATTGACTGTCATCGGTGAAAAACCAGATGGTTTGAACATCAATGATGGGGTTGGTTCTACTCACCCAGAGCATTTGCAAGAGAAAGTCAAAGAAGTAGGTGCAGCGATTGGTCTTGCCTTTGACGGAGACAGCGATCGCTTGATTGCTGTTGATGAAAATGGAGAGATCGTAGACGGCGATAAGATCATGTACATCATCGGTTCTTATCTTTCAAGCAAGGGCTTGCTCGAAAAAAATACGATCGTCACAACCGTCATGTCTAATCTCGGCTTCCACAAGGCATTAGATGCGAAGGGAATTCAAAAAGAAATCACAGCTGTTGGAGACCGTTATGTGGTCGAAGAAATGCGCAAATCAGGATACAATCTTGGTGGTGAACAATCTGGTCATGTCGTCATCATGGATTACAATACAACTGGTGATGGTCAATTAACAGGAGTTCAATTGACTAAAATCATGCAAGAAACCGGCAAGAAATTATCTGAATTGGCTGCTGAAGTAACTATTTATCCACAAAAACTAGTCAATATCCGAGTTGAAAATAGCATGAAAGACAAGGCGATGGAAGTCCCTGCTATTCGTGAAATCATTGAAAAAATGGAAGCGGAAATGGCAGGAAATGGCCGCATCCTCGTGCGTCCAAGTGGAACTGAACCCCTCCTTCGTGTGATGGCAGAAGCACCAACTCATGAAGAAGTGGACTATTATGTGGATACCATTGCTGCAGTTGTTCAAGCAAAAATCGGACTTTAACCTTGTAAAAAACATGGCTCGCAAATAGGCGAGCAGAGGAGGTATATATGAAACAGGTTCGTCAAATTGTATGGGCACTTGCCTTAGTGCTAACGATTCTATTCACAGCTGGTTTGACTAAAACAGTTCATGCTGCAGAAGTCTCATCATATACACAGACAGCACGTCTAACGAAAGACGGTAACACGCTAACAAATGGAAGCAAGGTGTTGACAAATGAAAAATTGTCAGCAAGTATTTATTTAGCCTTTCCAGATTCGCAAACTATTCAAGCTGGTGATACCTTAACTCTTAGTTTGCCAAAAGAATTAGCCCTCTACACAGCACTGGAATTCAATGTTCTTGAGGAAGGTCAATCAAATGGTCAGACGGTGGGGAAAGCTGTCGTTGATACAGCTAAGAAAACAGTGACCGTTACCTTTAATGATTATTTCGCATCTCATCCACTCAACAAACGAGTTGCTCTTCATTTTGATGTAAAAGTAGACTCAGAAGTAGTTACAAAAACATCTCCAATCCAGTTTAAACTAGGAAATACAGATTTTTCATTGAATTATGAAAAAACAGCTGGAGAAGCTGGAGACTATGAGATGAAATACGGTTACCAAGATAAGTCTGATCCAACCATTATCAAATGGCGGATTATCTTAAATGCCCGCCAAGATATGCTTCGTGGAATGGTTATTAAAGACCAGTTCGGAGATGGTTTAACATTGGTTAAAGGTAGCTTGCGTGCCGTTCGGTTTGCTCCTGTAGAAGGTGGCATTAAGAATGAAGCGCAGATTTTAAGTCTTCCAGTTCTTGATAACTTTACTAAAAAAGCTGTTTTCAATAAGAATGCAGATGGAAAGACCACTGGTTTTACAATTGAATTTGGTGATAACTACAATTGGCCAATGTATATTGAATATTCTACAAAAGTAGCTCCTGGAACGAAAGTAGGCGATATTGTCCATAATACATTAACATGGACAGCAACCAATTTCCCAGCACCGCGTAGTTTAACCCGTGAATTGAGATTGGAAACAGGATCCGGAGAGGGATTAGGTGAGAAAGATCAAACGCCACCGACACCTAGCTCAACCTCCTCATCAAGCTCTAGTTCTTCATCAAGCTCTAGTTCTTCATCAAGCTCATCATCTTCAACGAGTTCCAGTTCTAAATCGAACTCAACATCCACATCAAGTTCTTCATTGAAATCATCTTCATCTTCTGTTAAAGAAGAAGCCCCAAAACCTGGTAAGAAAAAAGTTCTTCCAAGTACAGGTGAAAAGATGACACCGGTAGTTCTTGTCATGGGTGTCTTCCTAGCAATTCTATCGGTTGGTATTTTACGTGTAAGAAAAGATTCTTAATATGATCAATGAAAGATCAGACTTCTGTCTGGTCTTTTTGTGTAGGCTCGATTTGAAAAATCCCCTATTTCGTGGTAAAATAGGGCTAATGAATTTATAGTAATCGAGGTATTAGAAGTGGCTTTTGGAGATAACGGAAAACGTAAAAAAACACCATTTGAAATGATCACGATGGTGGTCATTGTGATTATGTTGATTGTAACGGTTGGTGCAATATTTGCAACCGCAATTGGTGCTCTTTCTTACTAAGACGCACACAGAAATAAAGGAAATCATCTATTTATGAGTATGTTTTTAGATACAGCCAAGATTAAGGTCAAGGCTGGAAATGGCGGCGATGGCATGGTGGCTTTTCGTCGCGAAAAATATGTCCCTAATGGCGGACCTTGGGGTGGTGATGGAGGTCGTGGTGGCAATGTCATCTTCGTAGTAGACGAAGGCTTGCGTACCTTGATGGACTTCCGTTATAACAGGCATTTCAAAGCCCAAAATGGGGAAAAAGGAATGACCAAAGGGATGCACGGACGGGGAGCAGAAGATCTCTATGTACGAGTCCCTCAAGGAACGACAGTCCGAGATGCTGAGACTGGCAAGGTCATTACGGACCTAGTCGAGAATGGACAAGAGTACATTGTTGCCCACGGTGGCCGTGGCGGACGTGGAAACATTCGTTTTGCCACTCCTAAAAATCCAGCCCCAGAGATTTCTGAGAATGGGGAGCCTGGTCAGGAACGCGAACTCGAATTAGAACTCAAGGTCTTGGCAGACGTTGGTTTGGTTGGCTTCCCTTCTGTTGGAAAATCAACCCTTCTCAGTGTGATCACTTCAGCCAAACCAAAGATTGGAGCTTATCATTTCACTACCATCGTTCCAAATTTGGGAATGGTTCGGACGCCATCAGGTGAATCCTTTGCAGTCGCTGACCTTCCTGGATTGATTGAGGGAGCTAGCCAAGGAGTCGGACTAGGAACCCAGTTCCTTCGCCACATCGAGCGCACCCGTGTTATCTTGCATGTTATTGATATGTCAGCGAGTGAAGGACGCGACCCTTATGAAGACTACGTTCAAATTAATAAAGAGCTTGAAACCTACAATCTTCGTTTGATGGAACGTCCTCAGATTATCGTGGCAAATAAGATGGATATGCCAGAGAGCCAAGAAAACTTGAAAGAATTCAAGAAGAAATTGGCAGCCAATTACGATGAGTTTGATGAATTGCCACAGATCTTCCCGATCTCTAGTTTGGCGCATCAAGGTTTGGACAACTTGTTAGAAGCAACGGCAGAATTGTTAGACAAAACGCCAGAATTCCTCTTGTATTCAGAAGACGAAATGGCCCAAGAAGAAGTCTACTATGGCTTTGATGAAGACCAGCCAGCCTTTGACATCAGTCGGGATGACGATGCTGCTTGGGTCTTGTCTGGTGAAAAACTTGAAAAACTCTTTAATATGACGAATTTCGATCGTGATGAAGCGGTCATGAAATTTGCTCGTCAATTGCGTGGCATGGGTGTTGATGAAGCCCTTCGTGCGCGTGGGGCAAAAGATGGCGATATCGTCCGGATCGGTAAATTTGAATTTGAGTTTGTAGATTAAGATAGATCCCCAGTGGATCAAGGATTCCAAATAAGAAGTGAGGCTTTTTCAGTGGGAGATAAACCAATATCTTTTCGAGATGAAAATGGAAATTTTGTTTCAGCAGCCGATGTTTGGAATGCTGAAAAACTAGAAGAACTCTTTAATACGCTAAATCCTAAGCGCAAATTGCGTTTACAAAGGGAAAAATTAGCAAAAGAAAACCAGCAGAAGTAAATAGACTTGGAGAATACTATGGCAAAAACAATTCATACAGATAAAGCACCCGCAGCAATTGGACCTTATGTTCAAGGGAAAATCGTAGGGAATCTTCTCTTTGCAAGTGGACAAGTTCCCTTGTCACCTGAAACAGGCGAAATCATTGGCGAAACCATCCAAGAACAAACAGAGCAAGTCTTAAAGAACATTGGGGCTATTTTGGAAGAGGCTGGTACAGACTTTGACCACGTGGTGAAAACCACTTGTTTCTTAAGTGATATGAATGACTTTGTACCTTTTAATGAGGTCTATAAAACAGTCTTTACTACAGAGTTTCCAGCTCGATCTGCTGTTGAAGTAGCACGCCTGCCACGTGATGTGAAGGTTGAAATTGAAGTTATTGCGGAAATCAAAGCCTAATAACCATTCAAAGACAAAAAGACAGAGTGGAGAGCAGGAAACTGTAGGCCACTCTGTTTTATTTATGGGAGGAGAAAATGACAGAAAGTAAGATTCAACTGGTCATGGTAACAGGGATGAGCGGTGCTGGAAAGACCGTCGCCATCCAATCGTTTGAGGATTTGGGTTACTTTACCATCGATAATATGCCACCGGCGCTCTTGCTGAAATTTATTGAGCTCATGCGCCACAGTCCCGATAACAATAAATTAGCCGTTGTTGTGGACATGCGGAGCCGTTCTTTTTTCAATGAAATTCGCACCATTTTGGATGAATTGGACAATCAAGAAGACCTCGATTTCAAGGTCTTGTTCTTGGATGCCACTGATAGTGAGTTGGTAGCACGATACAAGGAAACCCGTCGTAGCCATCCATTAGCGGCAGATGGCCGTGTCTTAGATGGGATTACCCTAGAGCGCGAACTCTTGTCCCCTTTAAAAAATATCAGTCAAAATGTAGTGGATACGACTGAGTTGACACCTCGTAATCTGAGAAAAACCATTGCAGAACAATTTGCCAGTCAAGACAATCAGCCAGATTTTCGGGTTGAGGTCATGTCATTTGGGTTTAAATATGGCCTTCCGATCGATGCTGACCTTGTCTTTGACGTGCGTTTCCTTCCAAATCCCTACTACAAATTGGAACTTCGGAATTTAACCGGTCAAGATCCAGCAGTCTATGATTATGTCATGGATCACCCTGAATCAGAGGAGTTTTACAGTCATCTTCATGACTTGATCGCTCCTATTTTACCGTCCTATAAACGTGAGGGTAAATCCGTTCTCACCATCGCTATGGGCTGTACCGGTGGGCAACACCGTTCAGTAGCCTTTGCAGAGCGCTTAGCGCATGATTTAGAAAAAAATTGGCAGGTCAATTGCAGTCATAGAGACAAGGACAGACGGAAAGAAACGGTGAATCGCTCATGAGAAAACCTAAAGTAACCGTTATTGGAGGAGGAACAGGGATTTCTGTTATCCTCGATAGTCTGAGAAAGAAACCGGTCGATATCACTGCCATTGTTACAGTTGCAGATGATGGTGGGAGTTCAGGTGAATTGCGGAAGAACATCCAAAAATTGACACCACCTGGGGATCTTCGAAATGTGCTGGTTGCCATGTCAGATATGCCTCGTTTTTATGAGAAGGTCTTTCAATACCGCTTTGCAGACGATGATGGACCTTTGGCTGGACACCCTTTGGGAAACTTGATCATTGCAGGGATTTCGGAGATGCAAGGCTCGACCTATAATGCCATGCAGTTGTTAACCAAATTCTTTCATACGACCGGAAAGATCTATCCTTCCAGTGATAGTCCCTTGACCCTTCATGCCGTCTTTCAAGATGGAAAAGAAGTGGTAGGAGAAAGCCACATTGCCAACTACACCGGCATGATTGATCATGTCTATGTGACCAATACCTTCGATCAAGAGCGGCCAAAGGCTAGTAAGAAAGTGGTGGAAGCTATTCTTGAAAGTGATATGGTCGTCTTAGGTCCTGGTTCGCTCTTTACCTCGATCCTTCCAAATTTGATGATCGATGAAATTGGGAAAGCCATCCTTGAAACCAAGGCTCAGGTAGCCTATGTTTGTAACATCATGACCCAAAGAGGAGAAACCGAGCATTTCACAGACAGTGACCACGTTGCCGTTCTCCATAAACATTTGGGAGAGAAGTTCATCGATACCGTCCTTGTCAATATCAATCAGGTTCCCGCAGCTTACATGAACAGTAACAAATTTGATGAATACTTGGTGCAGGTAGAGCACGATTTCAAGGGGCTGCACTCGCAAGTTCCCCAAGTGATTTCTTCTGATTTCTTGAAGTTGGTCAATGGAGGAGCCTTTCATGATGGCGAAAAAGTGGTCGAAGAGCTGATGCAGATCGTGCAGGTGAGAAAATGAGTTTTACGGTTCGTGTAAAAGAAGAATTATTGTCTCTCAAGCGATTTGAAAAGAGTGAATTGGCTGCCATTATCAAGATGTCTGGAAGTCTTGGGATTTCAATGGGGGGCTTGACGCTCTCGGTGACGACAGAAAATGCCAAGATTGCCCGCCATATCTATGAATTGTTGCATCATTTCTATGAGGCCAAATCGGATATTCGCCACCACCAAAAAACCAATTTGAAAAAAAATCGTGTCTATACAGTATTCTTGGATGAAAAGGTGGAAGAGATTCTGGCTGACTTACATTTGGCAGATGCCTTCTTTGGGATTGAGACAGGTATTGATGCTAGTGTTTTAGAAGATGAAGCAGCTAGTCGTGCTTATCTTCGGGGGGCATTTCTGTCGAGTGGTTCCATCAAGGATCCTGAAAAAGGGAAGTACCAGCTGGAAATTCATTCTGTTTATACAGACCACGCGGAAGGAATTGCCCTTCTCATGCAAGGATTTTTACTAGATGCAAAAACCATCGAGCGGAAAAAAGGAGTGGTGACCTATCTGCAACGAGCGGAAGATATTATTGATTTTCTCATTGTAGTAGAGGCCATGCAAGCCATGCAGGAATTTGAGTCTATCAAGGTCATGAGAGAGACGCGCAATGACCTCAATCGGGCCAATAATGCCGAGATGGCCAACATTCAGCGGACAGTCACAGCTAGCATGAAAACCATTAATAATATTAGTAAAATTGTGGATACGGTCGGTCTAGGAAGCTTACCAAGTGACCTGCAAGAAGTTGCCTATATCCGGATGAACCATCCAGATTATTCCATCCAGCAGATCGCTGATAGTTTGCAAAAACCTATTTCAAAAAGCGGTGTCAATCACCGCTTGCGTAAGATCAATAAGATCGCAGACGATTTAGACAAATAAAAAAGGCCAAAGGCCTTTTTTAGATTGAAGAAACTATTTTAAAGTAAAATAAGTTAATCGATTCTAAAAGTAAGTAAAAATGAGTTCCTATTTTTAGAATGAATCAAGAAAATACAAAAACTTTCCGCTGTGAGAAAAGTGCCTGAAACATATTGTTTCAGGCACTCGGAATTATTGAGCCCTTGGGCTCAATAATTAGTCATGGAACTTCTACGAAGTTCGCTGACGTCCGTACTCACTTAAGGAAAGTTTTTTAAAAAGACTTTATCCTCATTATGAAAGGCCAAAGGCCTTTTTATTATAAACTGGTTGAGTGCGTCGGTTGAACTTTTTTATCTGGATAGATGTAGTTGATGGCATTGTTTACGGCTGTTGGAGCTTCCCCCAGGCCTGTAGCGATGAGATCGATCTTTCCTTCATAGAAGCAGCAGTCTCCACAAGCATAAATTCCAGGAAGGCTAGTTTCTTGCTTTTGGTTCACCTTGATTTTATGGCGTTGCAATTCTACACCCCATTCTTTCAGGTTTCCAATAGAAGATTTAAAGCCATAATTGACGAATAAGTGATTAATCGGGATGAGTTCGGTTTCATCGGATTTGACTTTTGTGATTTCAAGGTGAGTGGCATGGCCATTTTCGCCAATCAAGCGACTAGGGACAAATGGTGTTTTGATACTGACAGAAGATTGTTTGAGCTCTTCTACACTGTGTTCGAGGGCACGGAAGTTGTCCCGACGATGAACGATTGTAGTTGGAGCAATCTTTTCAAAAGCAAGAGCCCAGTCCACAGCAGAGTCCCCACCACCAAGGACGGTCACCTGCTGTCCTTCATATTGCTGGATGTTTGAAACATGGTAGTGGACGTTATCAAAGTCTTCAGCTCCCTCAATGTCAAGGGCACGTGGTTTAAAGGCACCGCCACCCATAGCAATGATGACTGCTTTAGACTGATGTACTTGGCGAGAAGTAGTGATAGTGAAGAGGTCACCTTCTTTTCGAATATCCTCTACAGTTTCATTGAGGAAGATCGGCGTATCAAACCGTTTGACTTGCTCGATCAAGCGGTTGCTCAATTCTTCACCAGTCAAATTGGTAAAGCCAGGTACATCGAGGATACTCTTTTCTGGATAGAGAATAGCTGGTTGCCCTCCCAGTTGAGGTAAGGAATCAATCAGTTTGACTTTTACTTGGCGCATATTGCCATAAAAAGCAGCAAACAGACCAACTGGTCCGCCTCCAACAATTGTAATATCATAAATTTCTGACATAGTATCTCCTTCAGGGTTTTCTTTGTTTCCATTGTATCATAAAATGGGAAGAATGAAAAAGTTGGAAAAAGAAATGATATGAAGGCTAGGAGGGCTAGAAAAGTTTCAAAAGATCTTGACAGCGTCCTTAAAGTGTGATAAAATGATTAAGATTTTAGGCTTGAAGGGAGTGAAAAATATGTCAAAAACAGTAGTACGTAAGAATGAATCTCTTGACGATGCTCTTCGTCGTTTCAAACGTGCGGTTACTAAAGCTGGTACTCTTCAAGAAACACGCAAACGTGAATTCTATGAAAAACCTTCTGTAAAACGTAAACGTAAATCAGAAGCAGCTCGTAAACGTAAAAAATTCTAATTGAATACAAGAACAGACTTCGGTCTGTTTTTTGTTTTTATCATCCGTTAAAGACAAAAAAACCGATCTTCTAGCTAGAAGATCGGATCTTTTTATCTGATTATTTGTTTGCAAGCAAGTCGCGGATTTCAGCAAGCAACTCTTCTTGAGTAGGAGCAGGAGCTTCTTCTTCGACAGCTTCTTCTTTTTTACCAAGGTTTTGAGCTTTTTCAGCAGCTTTCACTACGAAGAAAAGAACAGTACCAACAACAAGGAAGTTGATCACAGCGCTCAAGAAGCTACCGTATGCAACACCGTTCCATGACAAATTAGCAATCTTATCAACACCGGCAGCTTTCATAGCTGGTTTCAAAATAAGTGGAGTGATGATATCGTTAACAAGTGATGTTACGATAGCTCCAAATGCAGCTCCGATAACGACTGCTACAGCAAGGTCAACAATATTCCCACGAAGGAGAAAAGCTTTCAAATCTTTTAACATATCCTAAATATGTCCTTTCATAATAATTTTTTACTTTGATAGTATAACGGAAAAATATTCGACTGACAAGGAATATGCCTCATTTTTTTAAAATTAGTGATAAAGGTTGAAAATCTTTTCTTTTATGTGTGAAATCGGTAGGAAAAAATTTACTTTTACTAACTTTTAGTATAAAATATAAAGTGATAATCTATGGTAAAATGGAGGCACTGTTTATGGTTGATAAAGAGCTGATTGCAGAAATTAAAAACAGTGTAAACATTGTTGAAGTTATTGGAGAAGTTGTTTCTTTGACCAAGGCTGGCCGTAATTTTTTAGGGCTCTGTCCTTTTCATGGTGAAAAGACTCCTTCTTTTAATGTCGTTGAAGACAAGCAGTTTTACCATTGTTTCGGATGTGGTCGCTCGGGAGATGTCTTTAAGTTTATTGAGGAATACCGTGGAGTCGCTTTTATGGATGCGGTCCAGATCGTAGCAGAAAAAGCGGGTATTGCGCTTCAGTACCAAGCAAGGCCGGCTCAACCAACGTCTATCAATCCCAACCAAGAACTTTATGAGATTCATCAGGAAGCCAGTAAGTTCTACCAGGCGATTCTGATGACGACAAAGATGGGAGAAGAAGCGCGAAATTATCTGTATGAACGTGGATTGACGGATGAGGTCATCCGACATTTTCAATTGGGCTTAGCCCCAGCAGAAGGGAATTATCTCTATCGAAATCTCTCTGAGAAGTTCTCTGAGAAAGTGATTACCGATTCGGGGTTATTCACAATCTCAGATGCTGGAACAGTTTTTGATGCCTTTCAGGATCGGATTATGTTTCCTTTGACGGATGATAGTGGACGTGTCATTGCTTTTTCTGGTAGACTGTGGAAACTAACGGATGATGGCAGTCATCAAGCCAAGTACAAGAATAGTCGAAGTACCCGTCTATTTAATAAGAGTTATGAACTTTATCATTTGGATCAAGCTAAGACGAGCGCCAAAAAGCAACATGAAATGTATATCATGGAAGGCTTTATGGATGTCATTGCGGCTTATCGAGCTGGGATTGAAAATGCAGTCGCCTCTATGGGGACAGCCTTGACACCAGAGCACGTCCAGCACCTGTCTCATTTTACCAAAAAGGTCATTTTGACCTATGATGGGGATAAGGCGGGACTTGAAGCAACCGCTAAGGCCTTGGATGTCTTGCAGGATCTGGAGTTGGAGATCGTCCGTATCCCTGATCAGATGGATCCCGATGAGTACCTCAAAAAGACCTCCCCAGAAGATCTAGCTTCCCTCTTGAAGAATTCGCGGATCAGTAAGGTTGAATTCTTGATGCACTACTGGAAACCCCAGTATATTGAGAACTTACAGGCACAGATTGAGTTTGTCGAGAAGCTGGCACCGATGATCGCCCAGACGCGCTCCATCACAGCGCAAAACACCTATATTTATAAGTTGGCAGATTTATTGCCAGACTTTGATTATTTGCAGATTGAGCAGATTGTCAATAATTGTCGCTTGCATCAACGGCAGGAGGATCAAAGTGGTGGACGATCAAGAACGTCGAATTTTTCAGTCGATCTCCTGCCTAATCGTGGGATGACGCGCTTGATCAAGGCGGAAAATCATTTATTAAGTAGGATGAAAGATTTTCCAATGGTGCTTAATGATTACCGTTTGCGACCTGATTTTGTCTTTGACACACCGGAGTTACAGATCTTGTACCAATTACTCTGTCAAAATGGAGAAGTCACATCTCAGGATTTGTCCGAGCAACCTGAAGGGGTCCAGCACGCCTGGTACCGGATGGTAGAAGAAGATTTGCCAGAAGAGATAGCGGATGGTGAATTAGAAGAAGTGGAAGAAACGCGAAATCGTGAGCTTCTTCGCAAAGAAAGTCAACAAATTGGAAATAAAGTGAAGGAAGCTTCCTCGACAGGGGATGCGGAAAAAGCTTTATTGGAACTCGAGCGTTTGATCGCTCAAAAAAGAAGAATGGAGTAGGAATGGCTAAAGAACAAAAAGATATTACAACATTGGACGTTCAAATTGCAGAGTTTATTCGCAGCCACAAGAAAAGTGGAACTGCAACAGATGATGAAATTAATGACAAGTTGGTTATTCCATTCACACTAGATGCAGATGGGATTGAAGATCTTTTGCAACGGATTCAAGATGCAGGAATTTCGATCACGGATAAAGATGGTAACCCAAGTGCGCGTGTGTTGAACAATGAAGAAGAGCCAGAATTGTCAGATGAGGAATTGCTTGGAAGCAACTCTGCCAAGGTCAACGACCCAGTACGGATGTACTTGAAAGAAATTGGGGTTGTTCCTCTTTTGACAAATGAAGAAGAACAAGAATTGGCTATCTTAGTGGAACAAGGTGACTTGGAAGCCAAGCAACGTCTTGCAGAAGCCAACCTTCGTTTGGTTGTATCCATTGCGAAACGTTACGTTGGTCGTGGAATGCAATTTTTGGATTTGATCCAAGAAGGAAATATGGGCTTGATGAAGGCCGTTGATAAGTTTGACTATACCAAAGGGTTCAAGTTCTCTACCTATGCTACTTGGTGGATTCGTCAGGCTATCACTCGTGCCATTGCAGACCAAGCACGGACCATTCGGATCCCTGTTCACATGGTGGAAACCATTAACAAGTTGGTTCGTGAACAACGCAATCTCTTGCAAGAATTGGGACAAGACCCAACGCCTGAACAAATCGCTGAACGCATGGATATGACGCCTGATAAGGTGCGTGAAATCTTGAAGATTGCCCAAGAGCCTGTTTCTTTGGAAACGCCAATCGGGGAAGAAGACGATAGCCATTTGGGAGATTTCATCGAAGATGAAGTGATTGAAAATCCAGTAGACTACACCACTCGTGTGGTTCTACGTGAACAATTAGATGAAGTCCTCGATACCCTGACAGACCGTGAAGAAAACGTCCTTCGCTTACGTTTCGGTTTGGATGATGGGAAAATGCGGACCTTGGAAGATGTGGGTAAAGTCTTCAACGTGACCCGTGAACGGATCCGTCAGATCGAAGCCAAAGCCCTCCGCAAACTCCGCCACCCAAGCAGAAGCAAACCATTGCGTGATTTTATTGAGGATTAAAAATGTCCGGGGGACATTTTTAACGGTCGCCTAGAAATGAAGAAGCGACCTAGGTCCAGTGGACATTTTTAACGGTCGCCTAGAAATGAAGAAGCGACCTAGGTCCGGGGGACCTTTTTAACCCGAGCCAAGCAATTCTATCGAGAGTAACATAACAAAAAAAGGAAGTGTCATATGGCATATACAACTGAGCAAATTGAAGAAATTAAAAATAAAATCTTAAATGCTTTGGAAGAGGTAATCGATCCTGAGCTTGGGATTGACATTGTTAATTTAGGTCTTGTTTACGAGATCCATTTTGATGGTGAAACTGGAGCGACCATTATTGATATGACGCTAACGACCATGGGATGTCCATTAGCGGATCTTCTGACAGATCAGATTCATGATGTTTTAGCAGAAGTAGAAGAAGTGACGTCTGTGGATGTGAAGTTGGTCTGGTATCCTGCTTGGACGGTTGAAAAAATGAGCCGCTATGCACGGATTGCACTTGGAATTAGTTAAAAATTCTATTCATGAAAACAAGAGGTTAGGGGCTTCCCTAACCTCTGATTTGTTTACACCTGTATTTTTGAACAACCATTTTCAAATTCTTAGCAAATTTTCAGATAAAGTTGCAATCATCAAGAGGACAAGGTATAATAGCATAAATAGAAAATAAAGGAGATTTACATGAATCAGTATCCTTTGGTCTACTTGGACCATGTGACAAAGAATTATGGGCATGAAGTTGCTCTCATGGATGTTAGTTTGAACATCCAACCTGGCCGTATTATTGGCCTTTTGGGGCCTAATGGTAGCGGGAAAACAACCATCATTAAATTGATTAATGGTTTGTTGCAACCAAGCCTTGGAAATATCTATATTCATGGTCAATTACCATCCCCAGCTTCTAAAAAAGTTGTTTCCTATTTGCCGGATACGACTTATCTGAGTGAAAATATAAAAATTAGTGATGCTATTAGCTATTTCCAAGATTTTTATTCAGATTTTAATGTCCAACGAGCTTACCAATTGCTCAACGATTTGCATTTGCATCCAAATCAAAAATTGAACAGCCTTTCAAAAGGGAACAAGGAAAAAGTACAATTGATTTTGGTGATGAGTCGTGAAGCTGACTTGTATGTCCTTGATGAACCAATCGGTGGGGTCGACCCAGCAGCGCGTGATTATATTTTGCGGACCATTATTCAAAACCGACGTCCAAACTCTTCTGTCTTGATTTCTACTCACTTGATTGCGGATATTGAGCAAGTTTTGGATGAAGCGATTTTCATCAACCAAGGAAGAATCCTCTTGCATGAAAATACGACTGTTTTGCGCAATCAACACGGAAAATCAATCGATGAGATCTTCCGTGATCAATTCCGTGTTTATTAGGAGGACCCCATGTTTGGTAAATTATTAAAATATGAATTTAAATCGACAGCTAAGTGGTATTTATTGATCACCCTGATCGCACTAGGTTTGTCAGTGATTACAGGTGTTATTGGTGGAAGTGCTACAAACGGTTTTGTGGATATGGAAACCAATAGTATGCAAATCATAACGGGGACTCTTGGGATTCTCATTTTTGGAGGAGTCATTGGTCTTTATCTTAGTAACTACTATATTATTATTCGTCGTTTCTATTCCAACTTATACGGACGTGAAGGTTACTTGACCTGGACCCTTCCAGCTAGCCCTCATGCGATCATTTTGTCTAAATTTGTGGGAGCTTTAGTAGCGAGTCTTTACTGCCTATTCCTTCTATTTTTTAGTGGTTTTATCACAATTATTGTGATGGGCGCTGTCATTGGACAAGACCTCTCTCCTGTATTTAGTATTATCGCTGAGGCTTTTAGTCATTCTATTGCTTATTGGATTATCATCTGGTGGATTTTTACCACAGCTTCAGGAATCTTACTATTTTATGTATCAATCGCACTTGGCCAACTCTTCCAAAATCGTCGTGGATTGAAGGCTATTCTGTTTTTCTTTCTCTTGTGTATTGTGTTAAGTATCATCGGTACAGCAGTCAATCCATTAAAAGATTCATATGCTGTCGGATATGCATTGGTTTATGGAAATATTGATGATTTGGGAGCAAACTTCATTCCAGGTCTCATCTATGAAGTCATTAAGATTGTTTCTATGTACTTCACCATTCACTATATCAGCAAATATAAGTTGAATCTTCAATAAGAACAGTTAATTGAACAAGGAGCTCCCCAGTGGAAGCCTTCTTGTTCAATTTTTTTCTTTTGCATTTTTAGATACATTTTGATATACTAATTGTATTCGTTTTGGGGTCGTTACGGATTCGACAGGCATTATGAGGCATATTTTGCAACTCATCTAGCGGATGTAAAACGCCAGTTAAATATAACTGCAAAAAATAATAATTCTTACGCTTTAGCTGCCTAAACACCAGCAGGCGTGACCCGATTCGAATCGCTCGTGTTTGATGACAGGTCTTAATTTTAGCGAGATACGATCTAGCTTTGTCTAGGAGTTAGATAAGAGATTGATAGACTCGCAACTACAGGGCTTGAGTTATGTGTCATGTAGCTGTTAAAAGAAAACATAACCTATGGTTGTAGACAAATATGCTGGCAGGTGTTTGGACGTGGGTTCGACTCCCACCGGCTCCATATATACTTTCTAAAACTTCTTAAAACTTCCCAAAACATTGATAATTCAATGTTTTTTATTTTTATACTTTCTATTCTTTCCCATACCTTTTTGAAATGAACAGACCCAAAAACAGACCTTTTTTTGAAAAGAGTCTGTCCTGATAGCTGATGGGTTTAAAAATCTATATAATTAGCAAATTTCTCACCAATATCATCCTTGGCTTGCTTGGTGATATGTGTGTAGACATTCATGGTTGTCTTGAGATCACTGTGTCCTAGTCGATGCTAGACCTGCTTCAATGTCATTCCGGCTTCAAAGCATAGGCTGGCATGCGTATGCCTAAAACCGTGAATCTTGATAGGTCTTACCTCAGTCCCTTTGACAATCTGCAAAAGCCATTTTCTTGGTAGTGAACTAGGAATTGGCTTTCCTTCAGGACTTTCAAAAATGAAAGTGGTAGTAGGATTCATTTTTCTGTACTCTGATAGCAGATCAATTGTCCTTTGATCAAGGCTAATCAGTCGGACACTACTCTTGTTTTTAGTAGCCCCCACAGATTCGCCCTCAAATCCTCTTGTAATGGCCTTATTTATGTTCAAGGTGTTATCTATCCAGTCAGTCCATTTGAGAGCTAAAATCTCCCCTTTTCTGGCCCCTGTGAACGCAAAAAGACGGAACATGACTTTCTTTTTCAGATCATCCGTATCATCCACTAATTTCATGAATGATTTTAGCTCATCTTTATCATAAAAATCACTAGAAGAATCACTCTCTTTTTTGACAAGTGTGGTCACGCTATCAACAGGATTGGCTGAAATATAGCCATAACGGATGGCATACTTGAAAATGTTATTCATCAGACCTTTCAACTTGCGCCCATATACCAATTTTCTGGACCATTCATTGACCTGCTCCTGCAATTGAAGAGGAGTGATGGAAGCTATTTTTTGACCACCAAAGACAGGATAAATGTGATTTTTGATATTTCTTTCAGTCTTGATATAGGTGCTGTCCTGAACAGTGTCAGCATACTCTTTGAGCCATTTCTTTGCAACTTCCTCAACTGTAATTTCTTTCTTTGCTTGCTCCCCATTTTCCAAATCATCTTGAAGTTGTAGGAGTGCTGCCCGTGCCTTTGCTTTGCTTGGAAATCCTTGACGCTTCACGTACTTATCTTTTCCGTTTTCCTTACCTACATAGATCCGAAATCCGTAGGCCATTTCACCATTCTTCTTTTTATAAGATTTAATTTCCATTGCCTTTTCCCTCATTTATTGGTACAATAGGCATAGTGAAAAGGGCTTTTTCAAGCCTATTTTTACGCCTTAACAGTATCCCTGTACTCTACGCCCCAAATGTCGAGTGCAGGGCTTTTTTGTTTGTCTTAACTCTTTATCAGTGCTTCCTCAATAGCATTCTTGATTTCTAATATTTTAGCCTTATCTTCTTTGTTGAACGTGATTGTATTTTCATCTTTCACAGCGTCAAACACTCCACCTTTAGGCTCAATACTGCCAGGAAAAATCAATTGAAGATAGCCTACTGTTTTACCCGGTTCTTTCAATTGGTAAGCAGTAATCTTTGATAGTAGTATAGATTTTTCCCCATCTAAACCTTGCAATAAAGCATTGCTGATTGTATTTTGTCGAGCTATGCGAATGAAATGATCATCAATTCTTACTAGAGTTTTTTGATTAGCAAAGAAAAATGTCTTCTCATTTTCAGTAGATTCAAAAAGTTGAATTTCTTCTGATTCATCGTGTTTCTTTCCAAAAATAGCCATTATTTTTCTCCTTTTTAACTAATTAGTGAATTATATTCGTCTTTGACCATCGTTTCACTTGCGATGGTCTTCAGGCTGTATTTCTCCATAAAATGCAGATAATTGAAATCTCTTACATCATCCATCAATTTCAGCTCTTCTTCAAGCAAGTGATGGATCATGCTTCTGTCAGCTTGTAATTCGCAAAGCTCTCTGTTCAGCTCATATTGAACCGGAGTATGTTCTTTATGTCCTAACTCGTGAAGAGCTACTTGTTTTTGATCTTCTACTGACAAATTAAAGTCCAGTGCTAGAACATTCAGCGCAGGATTAAAGAAGCCAGGGCTGTGCCAATTACTTCCATCAAAGTAGCAGAGATTCACACCTTCCTTGGCACAAAGCTCTTGTACTGTCATATAGTATACCTCTATTTATTTTTCAAATGCGCCTCCAGAACTGCTGTAATGAAATCTATGTCATCTTCTGTCAATGGTTTCCCATCAAATAACATAGATTGCGCAGCAATATCTCTGAGGTCCAATGGTGCAGAAGCATCACCATCTTTCGCAATGTTTGGATTTTCCGTGCGTCCCAAGAGGTAGTCGGTGGACACATTAAAATAATCAGCGATTTTTTGGAGATTATCAGCTTTCGGATTTCCCTTTTTCATACTATAAAGATAATTTGTACTAAAATTTAGTTTTTCTTCTAATTGGTTAAGCGAAATTCCTTGCTTTTGGCAAAGTTCTTTAATTTTATCGAACGTCGAAAACATTGATATATCAACCTTTCTAAGATACGACAAAAAATATTTAAAATTAATTCTAAAAACTATTGACAAAAATTAGAATTAGTTTTAAAATAGTTTTTGTAAAGTAAAAGAGTTAGCAAAACAACATATAAAATCTTTTAAAAAAATGACAGCTTTGGCGAGCGAGAATCATTAAAGATAAAAGGTTTTAAGATGTCTTTTAACTATGCCTTAATTTTAGAATTAATTTTAAAAAATGTCAAGGAATTTTATAAAGTTTTTAACTAATTCTTTTACTGTTTTACAAAAAAGCAGAAAGGAGCCGATATGATGAGCCAGCAACATAAGCGATGGAATTCATTAGTAGAGGAAGCTCTCGAAAAAAGAGGGTGGTCACGATCAGACTTAGCGACTGTCGTAGGTGTAAGTCCAGCTACAATAACTCAACTTTTCAAAGAAGGAAAAGGTAGCGATGACTTAAAACTTCGCATTAACAAAAAATTGCGAATCAATGAGTCATGGGAAAAATTTGAGGAGTAGGAGAAAAGAATGAAAGAACTAAAAATAAGAAAAGACGGCATTTATTTGAATAACCAAAAATTAAATGGTGTGTAAGCAATCAAAACAAAAAGCACGGCTGAAAGCAACCATGCTACTGTTTACTTAAGATTTACCGCCAAGTTGATTTGAAATGAGGTTGGTAATAACTTGTGATGAAATATCTTTCAGAACATCCAGTGAAAAAGAGCCGACACTTTTGGCAATTTCCTTTGTTTTACTCCAGTTATTATCTTGACGTATATCATTAATGAAACGATGACCATAAGGTGATAGATCCTCAATGGAGAAACCTCCAAAATAGTGTACTACTTTGAGGAATAATCCGCTGTATTCGCATTGTCGTACATGGTAGAGGATTTCTTCTCGAGAATATTTTGGAGTAAGTTCTTTGAAAATCGTTTCTTCAGAAACATCATTTGAATACGTCGCATTATTTTCTACAACAAAAAGAATATCTCGAATACAATCGGGATTTAGTCTCATAACTATCACCTCGTTTTATTTTTATTATACCAAATTTAGAAAGGAAAAAGCGTGTGAACGAAATAGCTTTATCAAATAATCTATCTCAGATAGAACTTGAAATCAGTCATCACAAGCAAATAGCTGGCCAGTCGATTTGGGAAATCGGCAGACGCTTGAACCATGTGAAAGAGCACAATCTGGTACATGGGGAATTCATGGATTGGTACACTAACCTTGGAATTGACAAAGATTTTGCTAGTAAATCAATGAAGATAGCAAAAGAACTTCCAAATTTCGAAACGTTACGAAATTTAGGAACAACAGCACTTCATCTGATTGCAACTCTTCCAGAAGAAGAGAGAGAGGAGCAGATTCAACGTATTGAAGATGGTGACACCCCAACAGTACGTGAGCTTCAGGAAGTTAAGAAAAAACTTCAACTCAGCCAACAAGCAAACAAACTTCTAAGGGACGAGAATGAGAAAATCAAGTCTTCAAAGACCGAAGTCAAGGAAACCATCAAGGAAGTCATCCCGGACGATTACAAAGCCACACAGGACCTAAACAAGCAGTTGCTGGAAAAGAATAAGGAACTCTCTAAAACCGTGAAATCCATGGAAGAACGCTCCGAATTCATTGAAAAACAACTGGCTGACACACTGGCCCAGCGTGAAGAGGTCGATAAGAAATCTGCTCAGTACGATGAATTGACTCGAGCGATTGAAGAATCGAAAGGGCAACTCAACAGCGTACAGAAGCAAATCTCAGCCTACAAGAACATCAC
The DNA here is from genome assembly GCF_015557775.1 of Streptococcus parasanguinis. Taxonomy (GTDB): domain Bacteria; phylum Bacillota; class Bacilli; order Lactobacillales; family Streptococcaceae; genus Streptococcus; species Streptococcus parasanguinis_AA. The sequence goes on from NZ_JADNOY010000001.1 coordinate 259,681, forward strand.
AAGCCTATTGCAGAAGGGTAATGACTTTTTAGCAAGCATGGGCGGTCTAATCTACGCAGACGAAGAGAAAGTTCTGAAAGCAGACGGAATCATCCGAAATGAATTTGATAGTTTTATCAGCCGAGGTCTTCGATTTTTTAACGACCTAAACGATATCCGCAAAGAAAGCAACATTTTAGAAGGAGAATTTGAATAATGAATGAAGTGATAATTCAACCTACCGAGTTAGTGGTAGAAGACGCAATGATCCATGCGCTCCAGGAATTAAAAAAGCTGAAAGAAGGCCAGTCCATCTTATCAGCTGATGTTGATTATCTGAAAAATGAGCAACCGGTCAACCCTTCGGTCTGTCTAGCATTGGAAAAAATGCGTAAGAAAAAAGTCGTGGCATTGCTAGGTGGTAAAGACAGCCAGGCATACCGTGACCGACATTTCGCACAATCCGTATTTTCACAGGCTGCTAAAGACTTCAAGGACTATTTCCGAATTCCACGCTACGACTTATTGAAGCGCAAGGACGAGGAAAAAGCTTTCGACTATTGGGATAGTTGGGAGCCATCAGCAAATACCAAACTTGAAATAAAAAATCGTAATGGACAGATGAGTTTAGTCGGGTAGGTAGAAACAAATGAGCGAACCTTTAAAAAAGACATTGCAAATCGAAAATCTAGAAATTAAGATCAGCAGTGATTCTAGCATACCTCACGTTATTTTAAATGGAGTTGATTTTCAAGCTGAAGATATCGGTTTACAAGCATTATATATTTTTTATGGAACAAGAAAGGACGGAAATGGCAAAACTGTGATTCAAGTCGAATTCATTAATGGTCGGGAACGTCCTCGAGAGATATCAATATATCAGAAAAATTACTAAAGGGGGATGAAAATGAAATTTAAAAAAGAACTTGTTAAAAAACAAGTCCTTAGTTCAGAAAATGGTAAAGTTCTTTTTAATCTAGAATCTGGGACGTTCATTATTAAAAAGTCACAATAACTTCACCATCAACAGTTTTGAAGTTAGGTTTTTTATTGGCCCAGATTTCAAACGTCTCACTTTTATGCAGAATAACTAGACCATCTTCATAAACCACAAACAAGTCTATGAATGTCTTGTTATCTGTTGAAGTTGCAAATTTCAAAAGAGCTTTCGACTTTGTTTCTATTCTTTTGATTTCCGAGCTTGAAAAACGGTGGGATAAAAATCCTACTTCATCCGGTAACATCTGATTAATTAAAACCATAAGATTCCTCCTTTCATAAAAAAATGACAGACGATTTTCATAAGGAGTAAGAGGTCTTATTTAATCGTTTATGTCAATAGTAAGTTAACACAATAATATAGAAAGGTCATCGGTCTTGAGATGGATTTTGAAGATGAAATTATAAAGTTATCTGACTGGCTAATTGAACAATCAGAAACTTATAGTGAAGCTTTGATTAAGTTACAAAAGCTCACAAAAGATATAGCTCACGAAATAATTTTAAGAGCTATAGAACAAAAGAAAAATAAAGAATAGGAAGGATTTTAAAAATGGTCCTAGAACTATTTGGAACAGAATTTAAAGATAAACTCTTTGAAGAACTGGTTTCACTCAACATCAAAGCTATGGAAGAAGCTAAGCGCAGATCAAGCAGACATATTACATGGGTGCCGATCAAACAGCTACAGGAAGCAACCGGATGGGGTAGAACTAAGCTAGAAGAGTGGAGAGACCAAGGGAAATTTCAATTCCAACAGTCCGGAAAGGGCGGGAAGTATCTCTACAATTTGGAAGATGTTCAGCGATTCTGTCGAAGCTTGCAAAAATAAAAAAGCGCCTTGAGAAAGGCACTTTGAAAGAACTACGAACTAATTATAACACAATTTGAAGGAGAAGAAATGGATCCTATTAAAAGATTATTAAAATTGATGGAATGGCAAGACGCCAATCGCCCGCTAAAAGTAGAGGAAAAAGCCAAATTGATGAAATTGCCAGATAACGAATTTGAAGATAAACTTCATCAGATGGCTCTGGATTTTAAGAATGATGGGGTGATTAGAGTGAGCTTAAAACAATTAAAATTTACTGTTTTATCACTTACAACACTATTCTTATTATTTGCAGGCGCAACAATGAAAATCATGTACGAACAAGAACAACACATCAAGGATCTAGAAAATGCGGTCCAAATGAACTTTGAAAGTACAGGTCATTGGGCCGAAAGTATCGAAAAAATCAAAGAGACCAATAAGGCTCAAGATGTGATGATCAACAAATTCAACCGGGAACTTTTCCCGCAAAAAGAAACAAAAGAGGTAGAAGAAAATGACAACAATTGAAATTATTTTAGCAGTAGCTCTTGTAACATACATTTTACTTTCAGTATTCGCAATCTATGTGATGCGTGAAGTAATCGTTCGCCAAAAGACAAAAATGAAGTATTACAAATCAGCAAAATATCAGCGTGAAATGTGGAATAAGAGAATGTCAGAAATTCATCAAAAAAGAACAGTGAAAGGAATGTCTGAATTATGAGCGATAACGTACACACTCCAAAACACTACCAGGGGCGGAATGGTCTCGAAGCTATCGAGGTCCATCGCAATTTTATGAATGATGAGCAGTTGACCGGATATCATCTCGGTAATCTCATCAAGTATGTGCTCCGCTATCGTCGGAAAAATGGTATCGAAGATTTGGAAAAAGCCAAGGTGCACATGGACTGGCTAATTGAAAAAGAAAAAGCTATGCTACTTCAGCAAAAAGCACAGACAAAGGAAAAAGCAACGCTAGACGCATTGGCAAAGGCATGTACATTGATTGGAGGTAAAAATGATCAATAATGTTGTACTTATCGGTCGTCTGACTAGAGATGTAGAACTTCGATACACTCCTCAGAATCAAGCGGTCGGGCAGTTCACACTTGCTGTGAATCGGAATTTTAAAAACCAAAATGGTGAATATGATGCTGACTTTATCAACTGTGTGATTTGGGGCAAGTCGGCAGAGAACTTTGCAAACTGGACCAAGAAGGGTAACCTTGTCGGCATCACCGGTCGTGTCCAGACTCGCAATTATGAAAATCAGCAAGGGCAGCGTGTGTATGTGACAGAAGTGGTTACTGAAAGCTTTCAGCTTCTTGAAAAACGTGACAATTCAGCCAATCAGAATTCAATGGCTGAGCAGATGCCACCTTCATTCGCAGGAAATCCAATGGGTATCAAGGATGATGATTTACCATTTTAGGAGGTGATGAGAATGTCGGACAACAAAAAATATTACTACCTAAGAGTTAAAGAAAATTTCTATGACAGCGATGAAATGATCATTCTAGAAAGTATGCCAGATGGCTTTCTATACTCTAACATTTTAATCAAACTTTACCTCCGCAGTTTGAAAAATAACGGTAAGTTGATGTTCAATGATCGAATCCCATTCAATTCTGAAATGCTTTCAAAAATAACAAGGCATCCTGTGGCAGTAGTAGAAAAAGCTGTCAGCATTTTCAAGGAAATGAACCTAATTGATGTTTTGGACAATGGTGCTATTTTTATGCTAGACATTGAATCATTTATTGGAAAATCGAACACAGAAGCTGATAGAAAGCGTGACTATCGCAGAAGAATTGAGAAGGAAAAACAAAAAATATTATTGGGACATTTGTCCGGACAAATGTCGGACGAACATCCACCAGAGTTAGAGATAGAGATAGAGAAAGAAATAGAGATAGATATAGAGAAAGATTTAGAGAAAAATACGCTCAAAATCATCGTAGATGAATATCAGTCTCGTATTTCACCAATTGATGGAATCCAATTTGAAACTTTAAAAGAATTCATCACTCTGGATGGTATGGAACCAGATGTAGTCTTAAAAGCTATCAGTTTAGCCGCTGACAATGGTAAAAGAAATTTCAGCTATATTAGAGCTATTTTGCAAAATTGGAAAAATGATGGATTGTTATCAATTGCAGCAGTAAACGAACGAGAACGGAAGTTTCAGGAAAGCAAAACAAAAGGACAACCAACAAAGCAACAATCAAACGTTCCAGATTGGTCAAAACCAAATTATACCAATCAAACAAGTGATCGAGAGAAAAAAGCTTTGCAGGAAGCAAAAAATAAAATGCTACAGAAATTAGAACAGGATGGGAAGTAATGTTTATTTTAAAACATGAATCAAAACAAGCAAAACCATTTGTAAAATCTGTAGTGATTGGGACCACTGGTTTGGATGTATCTTTCTCTGAAGAAGCGAAAGCAATGAAATTCGCATCTCGTGGGGTAGCAATTCAGGTAGGAAATGCTTTAAGAAAGTCATTCGGTACATTCTATCCAGTAGAAATTGATAATTAAAAAGGAATTGCAATGTATCATGTCAGGCTATACCAAAAATCAGATAGAACATTTCAAAGAGCAACTCAAACTCTTAATGAAAAGCCATAACTTAACAGCTAGAAAATTGTCCGAAGAAATAGGCTACTCAATGACTACAATAAGCAGTCTATTGACTGGCCAAAAAAAAGTACACGAACGTCACATACTACTGATTTGCCAATATTTTCAAATCGGAGAGAACTCTCTCATGGGTGATGCGGATGAGTTAGCTGATTATAAGCTATATGAGAACGGACGTTATTTATGTACCGGATCATTGAAGAAGTTAAGCAAAATTACAGGGAAAGATAAATTGCTATTGAAATTCTATGCAGATTTAAACAAAAAAGGCAAAGAGACTGGCAATTTAAAACTTGTGAAAAAATAGAAAGAGGTAAAAATGGAGAATTTAATTTTAAACAAAGTAAAAAAATGGTTTATTGATCGAGATATAGAAAACGGGGGCCGGCTAGATAAACAGTCCTTAAAATTAAGTGAGGAATTTGGCGAGTTATGTGCAGGATTCTTGAAAAAGAATGAAGCACTAACAAAAGACAGCGTTGGTGATTGTGCTGTTGTTATCGTAGGGCTTGCATTATTAATCAAGGAAGATGTGCACAGTATCTTTAAGAGCGCAGATAGTGTTAGACCAAAAGAAGCAATGGACTGCTTCAAACTGCTAAATGCCAATATTAGTGAATTTCAGCTATCTCAAGATTTAGCAAGTAAAAAAATGTGTCGCCACAACCTTGTGCGCATTGTAGCCTACTTGAAATCAATCAGCAATATTTTGGGTTATGAATTTCTGGAATGCTTCACTGGGGCCTATAACGAAATCAAAGACCGAAAAGGCAAATGGATTGATGGCTCATTCGTAAAAGAAGAGGATTTGCCGAATATATAAAAAGCAAGGAAGGAAAAGATAATGCCAAATTGGGCCAAAGGATCTCTTAAATTAAGAGGAAGAAGCGAAAATATTGCATCAGCATTAAAAGAAATGCTATTAAACGACACTGTGACGCTAGAAGATGAATATGATGGCACTCTGCTTAAATTCAATAACACAGCTCCCTATTTTTACATTAATAACACAAGACGAGCATTTATTGATCAAAAACAAATAGAAGTTTGGCTTGAAGAAAAATTTTGTATCGTTGAACTGGATAATTTCAAGCAAGCATGGAGTGCTATTCCAGAAAATTATAAAGAAATTTCAAGCAAGTTTGATGTTGACATTAAAATTTTTACATTTGAGTGTGGCATGGAATTCACTCAGGAAATTGAAATTTCAAAAGGTGAAATTATCAAAGACGTTTGTTATGAATATGATGATTATCAGTGGGAAGTCCCGTTTAGCAATTTAGGAGGATAAAATGACAGAAGAAATTAAAATACTTGACGCTTGTTGCGGTAGTCGGATGTTTTGGTTTGATAAAAATGAAAGCCATACAACTTTCATGGATATCAGAAAAGAAAACTTTGAAATACACGGTAAAAAAGTCAACGTACATCCTGATGTTATTGGCGATTTCCGTGATATGCCATTTGAAAATAATACTTTTAATTTGGTTGTTTTTGATCCACCTCATTTAAAATGGGCTGGACCTAATTCGATAATGAAAGCCCAGTATGGACAACTTGATAAAGACACTTGGTCTGAGGATTCGGCTAAAGGTTTTGAAGAGTGCATGCGTGTTTTAAAAACAGGGGGAACGTTAATTTTTAAGTGGTCTGATTGCCAGGTAAATGTAAAAGAAATACTAAAGGTCATTCCATTTAAACCTTTGTTTGGACAACGAAGAGGAACAACCCACTGGATGACGTTCGTAAAGTTTGAGGAGGTGGAATAAATGGGAGAACTTATGTATTGGGTGATGTTCTTAGCTTGTGTGTCAGTCCTGGTAATGGCGACATTTGTAATGTTTTATCAGCGTCAAATTAATATTGATTTAAGAAATAAATATAATGATTTAGTGCGAGAACTAAACAATAGTTTCGGTTGGGAAGAATGGAATTGGGCGAATAATTTCAGAGAGTATGCTCGAAAAGTTGATTCCCTAGAAAATTTTAGGATTGATATTGAACGGCTTGAAATTATCAAGAAAGCATTAGACGCCCAAAAGCTAGAAGAATTACAAAAACGTAAAGAGCTAGTTGAACGTGAAATCAAAAAGCTTGAAAGTTGAGGAGGTGGAAGAATGAATAAGCAAGAATTAATCGGGAAAATCAAGAGTGCAGAAACTTTATATTTATCTTCCGGTCCATCCATCGGAAAGAAATTGATCTTAGACTTAGTCAAGCAGCTAGACGAACCAAAAGAAAGAGTTACGCTTCCTCGTCCGGTGGCGAACTGGATCTCTTGCGTGAGAGGACAAAACAAGACTTTACATTTTGCGCTAGAAAATGCACCCGAAGAAGTAAATTTGTGGTTTTGTGAAGATGAAAAGAATCGGCAAAACGTATTCGCTGACGCTTGGGTTAACGGATATCATATCGAGAAAGAAAAACAATATATCGTAGCGGTTAAGAATATCGATAAAAATTGCAAATATCTTAAATGGAACGTTTTACAGAAATATTGGTATATCGGCAATGACAATAACACGTTAGATCTTCGCTCACATCACACAATGGAAAAGCTGCAAAAAGGCGGGTTCGGTGATGTGTTCACAAATCCACTCTTTGAAGTTGAGGAGGTAGATTAATGGGATTTATTAGTTGGTTAACTTTGATATTAATAACTTTGAAATTGTTAGGTGTAATCTCTTGGAGCTGGTTCTATGTCTTTATGCCTGCAATAGCTGACCTAGTAATTTCTGTTTTGATTTTAGTGGTAGCTAAAATGATATGGGATAAGTAGGATTTGTTGTGTGAAAGCGAGGAGAAAAATGGCTAATGCAAAACGAACATCAGACATAACTGTGGCACTTTATGAATGGAATAAGTTAACAACAAGGAATATTGCTGAAGATGAAAAGGAATATTTTCATGATGGCATTGAATTTATTTGGGAAGGCAAAACTCCAGAAATTGATGAAGAAGTCCTTGTCTATAATCCAAGCACACAAAAGATATACACTGATATATGGGTTGATTATGGGGAAGGAATTGGTTTTGAGGACACTGATGAAGACACAGTATTTTGGATGAGTTATCCGAAACCACCAAAGGAGATGGAAGAATGAATAAACAAGAGTTGATTGAACGGATAAAAGGTTTAAAGAATCTTTTCGGTAACAAGGCAGAATATATTGAGATAGACGCAGCAATTAAACTTATTGAACAACTAAACGAACCGCAGAAGACGGTAGTACCGCAGTTTGTTGCGGATTATATTAAATATGCTATAGAGAATGATTGGGATTTTCAAGATTTATTTAAGTGTATAGAAGACGAAGAAGATGAAGAACTTCTGAGATGGGTTTATCACGAACGTAATCAAGAAACACTTGCTGCCGCTTGGATCAATGGCTATACAGTCGAGAAAGAGAAGCGGTATCTGGTGAAGATGAAAAACTTGAGAGCTCTGTTTTGCTATTTGGCATATATTCTAGATGAAGGTTATTGGACTTTTATGGCTAGCGGGGGGGAAAGTATTGTTATAAAACACACCCGCAAAGAGCTTGAAAAAGCTGGGTTTGGTGAAGTGTTTAATAGTCCGCTGTTTGAGATTGAGGAGGTGGAAGAATGAGTAGATTTGAAATCTATTTATCCAAAAACGACCTTGAACATATTGCTAACGGTCATGACATCAAAATCAAAATCAACGGTAAAATATTTTTGACAACAAATGAACTCATTTTGAAGCCTGCACTGCTGAATGATGTTATGGCTCCGATATTGAATTATAAAAACAAAATAATCGATACTGAACAGCAAAATATTGTTAATAGTTTCACAGAAGGTGCAAGATGATTCTAAAATTTAGAGCATATGACAAGACCGACAAGAAAATGTATTTAGTGGATGAAATTAATTTTAACCGTGGTGAATTTGAATCTATTGGGGACGGGATCACATTTTTACGTAGGGCGGATAAAGTTGAACTCATGCAATCAACAGGACTTGAAGACGCAAACGGTAATGAGATATTTGAAGCAGATGTTCTGAGAAACAATGCGCAAGAATATATATTTCTTGTAAGATATGATTATGACAATTGCAGATGGTTTGGTGAAGGTATTACAATAAATACCAGAATAGACATAACAAGAGACATTCTCAAATACTACTCAAAAATTGGGAATCGTTGGGAAAGCCCTGAATTGTTAAAAAAAGAAAAACGCTACAAAGTGAAAATAAAAGCATCCGGTCAATACATCATGAGAGATCCTGATGAAGATGCAATTTATTTTTACAGTAGTAAAGCTTATTCAAAACTTACAAAGAAGAAATTGGAACAAGCTGGATTTGGTTGGGTCTTTGATTGTGAAGGAATTGAATTAGAGGAGGTAAAGGAATGAATTACAAAGTAACAGTAGATGGTAAAGAAATTGAATATGGTGCATTGGTTGAAAAATCACGTTTTTCAGAAAAAGAATGGTCTGCTATCTATGCGGAAATTGTGAAACAAAATCAGCCAGAAGTGTTTGAAAGCAAGAAAGCAGATACTGACTACATAGATGCCTTTGGTTCTTTAATTGCTCTTGAGGAGCGCTATGAAGCGTTGCTTGAGTTGTTACCACAGGATGAATTTTCTTATGCTGGGACACATCCAAAATGGGTAGCTGATGCAGTTGTAGAAAATACATTAAATAAAGAAGACACGATAAACGACATATCTGATTTTCTTGAACAATGCTCGACTCTAAGAGAATTGCAGGACAAGCTGATGGAATATTTTGATTTACAAGATTGCTAAAAAAAGTCGAGGAGGTAACAGAATGAAACGACCAAACAAATACCCATATACACGAAGCCAGTGGGAAGAGACAACGACGGCAGTTTATTCGTATAACAACGGAGAATATGAACTGTTTAGAGGTCTTGAAAACAAATTCACGGGAGAAATAGTAGAGGTGAAATAATGGAAGAGATTATCATGGCTTCATTGCCTAATAAAGAATTAAATCGTTTGATTAAAATTGAAATTGCTGTTGAGACTTTAATTGAGAATGGAGTTCTTGACGAAGATGTATTTAACCAGTATTTGAATGAAGCATAAGAGGAAGAGGTAGAAATATGATAGAAAAATTATTGATCACAGTTTTTGTTTGTTTGTCTTTTATAACACTATCGGGGTGTGGAAATAAAGATATTCTTGGAACAACTTTTACTTTCAAATACGCAAAAGTCAGACTAGTTGACGGACGAATTGTCGAAGGTGAAGTACAGCAATGGGCAAAATATGACGAACAAGATAGTATTCGTGTGACTTTCGAAAATGGCGAGGTATATTACACTCACTCAAGCAACGTAACACTGTATAACAAATAGATGGGAATTAACATGGACCTACAAAACTTTATCTATTTATTATTCGGCCTAGTCTGGCTCTCTGGTTTGATCTGGGCCAGTGTGATAGCGTTTAAAAACAGAAAGGAGAAATGATGAGTTTGGATAATGTACATATACCAATACGAGCGAATAGAATTCTATCTATTGCCCAAATAAATGGCAAGCTAGAGATAGCTATACTTGGGGAAGAGTTTTTTGAAACAGATTCATACTTTGAAGATCTTCACGATGCAGTGCTGCCATTTGACAATATAAGAGATTTAAAGCGTATTATTGATCATATCATTGATGTGGAGGACAATAAATGAGGGTATATGTTGTTAGGAAATACCATGGACGTTCAAGTTGGAGCGATCCTAAACATTCAGCAAAGTATACAGAGAAAGAATTCCGTGCTAGATCCGAGGCACTTGCTTATCGTGAAAGTTTAGGATTGAATGGAATTATAGAAGTATACTGCAGGGAGGATAGTAAATGAATCTAAGAAGTCGGTTTGGGTATTTAATTTTGGCTTTGCAACAGTATCCGTTTGAAAAAGAAATCAAGGAACGAATCGAAGAAATAGAAGTGCCTTGGAAACCAACCGATCCAAATACAGGAATCAAAAGTAATAAGGTAATGACACCGAAAGCCCTGGCCGATATTATCAAAAAAGAATCGGATCCAGAACTACATCGTCTCGAATTACTTCGAGAGGCAATCAGCACTATCAAAATTCTAACACCCGAAAAACAATGGGCTGCAATCAAAGAGGTTTACATCGATGGAACTCTGACAGTGGAAGGGGCATCAATTAAATACTTGCACTGTAGTAAGTCTCTTGCCTACAAGGAAGTGATCGAGCCATTTTTTAGTGGGCTTGAAAAGAAAATCTATGAACTATCTGTGAACACTAAAATTAATATTAATTTGGAAAAAAGTTAAAAATACAGTCGAAAGTGTGGAAAAAATTTAAAAATAAGATGGTAAAATTATATCATCGGGTAAAACCGAACCGATGGATCCTTATGAAACGGGTTAGGAGTTAGCTCAGTTGGTAGAGCGGTCGGGTTATGACTGGCGTGTCACAGGTTCGAATCCTGTACTCCTAATATCAACCAAGTCAGCACAAGCTGGCTTTTTATTTTGCCTAGGAAGGAGGTGGCACTGTGAACATTGTGGATCCTATTCGTGACAAAGATGATATCCAGGCAATGAAGGAATATCTTCGAGAATGGAATGAGCGAAACTATTTACTCTTTTTATTTGGTATCAATTCCGGATTGCGCGTAGGAGATATCTTGAGGATACGAGTAAAAGATGTGCAAGGTTGGTATATCAAAATCAAAGAGCAGAAGACCGGGAAAAGGAAACAGCTCAAGATGACAAAGACTCTGAAGAAGGAAGTCAGAGAATACATCAAAGATATGCCACTACATCATTATCTGTTTCAAAGTCGCATCGGGAAAAACAAACCGCTGGACAGGCGGACAGTCGATTGGATATTGAAGACCGCAGCTATCGAGTGTGGGATCGAGAATATCGGTACCCATTCGATGAGAAAAACATTTGGCTATCATTACTATAAAAAGACTAAAGATGTGGCAATGCTCATGGATCTATTTAATCATTCATCTCCTGCAATTACGCTGAGATATATTGGGATTAGACAGGATCAACGAGATAAAGCCATGTCTAATTTTGATTTATAGTTATCAATTAGACACAACGAGTAAAATGCTAATTGGTTTTATTAGTTACCTGCTATTCATTTATTTTACTGGCTTTTTAAAGCTGGGGCGAATCAGACAGAATATAAGATATGTCTAATTCAAGAGAGAAAAACAACATAGTTTTCAGAAATAATATAATGAATTTCAGAAATAGATAATTGAAAGTATGAAATGTTACAGAGGATTTAAGAATTGAAAGTAGATGTTTCGACAAGAGAAAGTCGTAGAGAGTTTTATCTTTCAAGACCATGGAGACAATTAAGACTCGAAGCGATGAGTCGAGATCATTTTGAATGCGTCTGGTGTCGAGATGAGGGGAAGGTGACTACAGATAACCTCGAAGTCGATCACATCAAAGAGCTGGAATATTATCCAGAGTTTGCTCTAGATATCGACAACCTTCGCACTTTGTGCAAGGAGTGTCACAATAAGCGCCATAATCGCTTTCAATTTCGCAAATCATCCAAACTGCAAAATAAAAATTTTCGTTCGGACGAATGGTGGGGATGAAAATTTAAAATTTTGAAAAATTCAAAGACCCCCCGGTCGAAAAAAATCGAAAAAAATCGGTCTCTGGGAACCGGTGGGAGGGGTCGATTGTCCAAATGCAAAGCACTATTTTTTAAGGGGGAGGGGGCTCATGGAAGAATACTCAGAAAAAAATATAAAAGAATTGGAAAACCAGTTACTTTCCAAAATCGGTAATTTCAGCACACGAAAGAAAGATGCGATTCAGTACGAGAAAGTTCATCGCTATCTCTATCTGGTCCGTTTACTGTATGAGTTGAAAGAACGACTCAAACAAGATGGATTAGTCATCACTGTCCATAACGGTCAGCAAAGATTTCAAAAAGCGAACTCGTTAATCAAAGAAATCAATACAACCAGCAATCAGCTACTAGCGATTGAGCGATCATTTGACTTTGAGGTTGAAAATTCACCAGTCGAGAAGAAACCACCATCGGATGGAAGTGATCTGTTGTGATTTCTCATCCTCTGATTGATGAATACATCGAACTTGCCAAATCAGGAAAAATCAAAGTCAACAAAGAACGCTCACTCTTATTCAAAATCATCAAAGAAAAAATCTATCCGAGGGATGATTTATATTTTGACAATGATTTGATTGAGAAATATATCCAGTTCACCGAGAAGAATTTCTTTCCACTGGCTAAGTATCAAAAGTTCATCACGCCATTTATCTTTCTTTTTCGGAAAGAAGATGGCGAACCTCAATTTGATGAAATATTGCTGACCCTTGCTCGTGGGGGAGGAAAGAATGGTTTTATGTCCAGCCGGGACGCATTCTTCATCAGTCCTCTCTATCCTGTCAGAGATTACGATGTGACTATCACAGCTAACTCTGAGAAGCAAGGCAAGGTCTCATTTGAGGAAGTTTATGAGACTGTCCAGCGAAGAGGATTGGAAGACCATTACTATTTGACAAAGATGTCTATTACAGGCCGAGGGAATAACTCGGTCTTTTCTTATCGGACAAACAACCCAAAGACAATGGACTCGGCTCGTGATGGCTGCCTTGAATTCGATGAAATTCACCAGTTTGAAAATGACTCTGCTGTTAAAATCCAGCGATCAGGACTTGGTAAGATTGCCCATGCTCGAACCTTTTACAACGGTACAAATGGACACGTTCGTGAAGGGTTTTACGACAAGATGATTGAAAAATCTATGAAGATCTTGAATGGCGAGCTTGACGAGTTCCGCCTATTCCCTTTTATCTGCAAGTTAGATGATCCGGAAGAAGTGGACGATATGACTAATTGGCCAAAAGCGAATCCAATGCTGGATGAGACAACACCTTATGCCAAACGTCTATTAGCTAGAACGAAAGCTGACTATGATGACTTAGAATTAGAACCATCAGGCAGACAAGAATTTATGACAAAGCGGATGAATCTGCCAGAAGCCGACATCGAAAAAGATGTGACCACTCGTGAAAAGTTAATGGCTGCATTGAGAAGCCCTGGCATAGATCTCTCAGGAAGATCTTGTGTCGCTGGTTTCGACTACGCAAGCATCAGAGACTTTGCCAGCGTTGGTCTACTCTTTAAAAACGGTGATGAATTTATCTGGAAGCAACACAGTTTTGCTAGAAAGCAATTTTTGGATATGTTTAAAATCAAAGCTCCAATCCGTGAATGGCAGGAGCAAGGGCTCTTCACTATCGTAGACGGTCCAAGTATAGATCCAAGATTGCTTGTTGATAAATTGATTCAGTGGCGCAAGCTGTACAATATCGAAATTGTCTGCGCAGACGGATTTCGAATGGACTTGCTAAAACCATTGCTAGAAGAAGCTGATTTTGAGTATGAATTCTTGCGAAATCCCGGAGCGATACAGTCGAAGGTAGCTCCAATCATTGAAGATGGATTTGCGAATGAAAGATTTATTTTTGAAAACGACAAATCAATGCTCTGGTATACCGATAATACCTTTGTCAAAGAAGACAAAGACGGAAACAAGAGATTTTTGAAAAAGGAACCGTTGAGACGAAAGACTGACGGCTTCCATGCCTTTATTGCTGCTCTCTACAAGAGAGAAATCATTCAGGAGAGTACTGTTGGAGACTTTCTTGATGTGATCGAAGATTGGGAATTTTAGAAAGGACAACAAAATGAACAAACGAATGAAGAAGAAACAACAACTCGAACAAAAGATCCAAGGCCTTGAATGCGAGCTTGCTGTAGTAAGCAAAGAAAACATGGAACTATTGAACAAGATTGGTTCAATCAGTGCTGAATTGAATACTTTGAGCCAGTCCGTGAAACGACATGAAGATATTTGCGGTCAAAATGTCGAACAAACAAATAAAGAGTTTGAATCAATCAAGAAGGAACTCAAACGCTCCAAAAAGTCTTTCTTCAAACGATAAAAAATATCCGGGTGGGTGGTAGGCATAAAATTTTAGAAAGGAGGAGGTGCCTTGGGATGGCTAAATTTATTCAAGCGAGAAGTTCCGGAACCAAGTTTTGAATTTGATGAGCTGGAGCGGATCTTTGGAAATCTGCAACTAAAGAGCCTGTCGATTGACAAGGCTGCTGAATTTGTAGCCCGCATCTTTGCGAGATCTGAGTTCAAATTCATCGATAATGGGAAAAAGAAGGCTACTGATTGGGATTATCTGCTAAATGTAAGGCCCAATAAGAATGAATCAGCTTCTGAGTTTTGGCAAAAGGCGGTTTATCGCTTATTGACAAAAAACGAAGTGCTAATTTTCTTATCGAATGACGATCAGTTATTAATTGCCGACTCGTACATCCGACAGAAATATGCTGTGTTCGATGATACATTCACATCTGTGAGTTGTCAAAATTATACTTTCCAGAAACCATTCAAGATGAATGAAGTCGTTTTCTTGCAATACAACAACAATCGACTTCAAGAATATTTCACTCAACTCTTTAACGATTATGAAAAACTACACACCCGACTAGTCGAAGCACTTGCACGAAACAATCAGATTCGTGGAGTACTCAGCACTAGAACGAATGCAAGTTTTGACGAATCAAAACGAGAAAAGATGCAACGATATGCAGATGGTCTCTTTAAATCATTTACGACCAAGACAGTAGCGATTGTCCCAGCTCAAGAAGGAATGGAATATTCTGAACTGACCAACACTACCGGGACATCAAATCTATCAGTAGATGAACTCAAGAAGCTTCGTAGGCAATTTGATGATGAGGTAGCTGACATCTTAGGGATTCCCACTGCTCTGATGCATGGGGATATGGCTAATCTGGAAAATAGTCAGAAGATGTTTAATAGCTATTGCTACCAGTCGCTTGTCAAGAAGATGAGCGATGGTCTGAACTTTGCTTTACTAAGCAAAAGCGAGTACAAGGACAATAAGCGACTTGTCATTGTCGGTGAAGGACAAAGAGATAAATTCTCTCTTGCTCAAAGTATTGACAAGCTGATTTCTTCTGGTTCCATGCTTATTAATGAGGTCCGTGAGGAACTTGGTCTTGAAGCTGTACCGTGGGGCGACAAGCCTCTGATCACTAAGAACTATCAACTTGGTGAGGATGTAGAGAAGGGAGGTGAGAAAGAAGATGAAAGTGATTCCGATTAAAGGAACAATCGTGTCAAACGATGATGTTTGGCTTTATGATTGGTTTGGTTGGGACTGTACCGCTCCTAAAACTGTAGTATTACCGGAAACTGGTGAGGACATCGAAGTTCACATCAATTCAGGGGGAGGAGATGTATATGCAGGTAGCGAAATCTATACTGCATTACGGGCCTACTCAGGGAAAGTAGTTGTTAAAATCGTGGGAATTGCTGCAAGCGCAGCGAGCGTTATCGCAATGGCTGGTGATGTAGTAGAAATTAGCCCTACTGCTCAAATCATGATCCATAACGTGTCATCACGAGTTGACGGAGACCACAACACTCTACTTCATGAAGCTGGAGTGCTTGAAGGTTTTAATAAGTCAATCGCAAATGCTTATGTTGATAAAACTGGAAAAGCATTAGATGATTTATTGGATCTGATGAACAAGACTACCTGGTTTGATGCTGAATCAGCAGTAAATCAAGGATTTGCTGACAGGATCATGTTTGCTGGAGAAATTGCTCCTACATTCGCTGCAAGTGAAACTCCAATGATCCCACATGATTTTATTGACAAAATGAAGTCAGCAATGACCCCTGATGTTGATAAAATTGCTGAGCTGGTAGCTAATAAGCTGGAAGCTCGACAGATTGCAGAAGAGACTTTTGAAAATAGTGAATTTGTAAAGAAAAGATTCACCCTACCAGAAAGTCCAGAAAATAACACAAACGAGGCTGTACCGAAAGGGTTCAGTCTTTTTGCATTTTAGAAAGGAAAAATACAATGACAATGAAATTATCTAACAAATTCAACGAAATTCGTCAGAACTTCTTGAACGCTGTAGCAAATGGCGCACCTCAAGAAGAACAAGCGAAGCTCTACAATGAAATGATCGAGTCGATGACTAACGAAATGATGGAGCAAGCTCGCCATGCTGCCCATGAGGAAGTTTCAGCAATGAACCCTTATGATGCTAAATTGACTGCGGAAGCTCGTGAATTCTTCAACGACATCGACAAAACTGCCCCTGTAGGAGTAGAAAAACTCTTCCCACAAGAAACAATTGACCGTATCTTTGATGATATGGTAAAATCTCGCCCGCTCTTGCAACATATTGGCTTGCGCAATGCTGGCATCCGCCTTAAATTCCTCAAATCAACTCAGACCGGAACAGCTCTTTGGGGCAAGATCAACGGGGAAATTCAAGGCCAATTGAAACAAGCATTCAACGAAGAAGAAGCAATCCAAAATAAATTGACTGCATTTGTAGTTATTCCTAAAGATTCTGAAAAATTCGGCCCTGCTTGGTTGCAATCATTCGTATCCGCTCAAATCACAGAAGCGTTCGCTGCTGCGTTGGAAGCTGCTTTCTTGAACGGTGACGGAGACGGCAAGCCCATCGGTCTTTCTCGTACCCTCACTGGAACTGCGGCTGGCAATAAAACAACTTTTGCAGAAAAAGAGGCCCAAACTGCGAACCTTACATTTGCTGACTCTGCAACAGTTGTCAAAGAATTGACTGCGGTGTACAAACATCACTCTGTTAAGTCTAACGGTGACCCAGTGGCGGTTGAAGGAAATGTTGTTATGGTAGTCAATCCAGCGGATGCGTGGGATGTCAAGAAACAATACACTTCCTTGAACGCTCAAGGAACGTATGTGACTGCAATGCCGTACAACTTGATCTTGGTTGAATCAGTTGCTCAAACCGCTGGTAAAGTGACTACATTCGTAAAAGGTCGCTACGATGCATTCGTAGGTGGTGGAATCGAGTTTGGTCGTTTCACAGAGACTTACGCTCTCGAAGACTTGAACCTCTATACTGCTAAGCAATTTGCTTACGGTAAGGCTCACGATGAAAAGACTGCTGCTGTCTGGGTATTGAAAATTAAATAATAGGTGGTGACACCGAATGGAAGAAACAAAACAACTTCATCCGCTTCTAGGAACATTCAAGGAGCGGATGAAAATCTTTCATGATGCCGAAGACGGGAATCTTTCAAGGATGTTAGTTTCATCCGAAAAAGCAATTCTCGACTTAACAGGAGCTTTTGATTTGTCAGATTCTCGCACTGAAGAGCTTGTTTTGGAACGTGCAAGATATTTGTACAATGATCAGGTCGAGTTTTTCTTTGCAAATTTTCAAGGAGAACTCCTTGAGTTATCACTTCAAAACCACCCAATAGGAGGAAAAGAGTGCTAGAAACAATCCAAGATTTCTTTGACTTAAAAGAAAATGTTGTCCGACACGTTGGAGACATTTTTGAAGTCGATGATGATCGAAAGAACGAATTGATGAAGAAATTACCTGATTTTGTGAAAGAATACGATTTAGTAGCTTCGAACAATACAAACGAAGATGTAGTTGTGGAAGATGAATAAACCTGAGTTTAAATACAAGAAGCCAGAAACCAATACAAGCGAATTAAGAACTCCAGTAGAGTTTTATAACTCAAAAGTACTTGAAGGATTAGATGGCCGGGATGTGAGCTTTGAGAAAGTATTTTATACATTCGCAAAAATCTACTCACCTAGTTTAAAGGATATCGAAATTTCAACAGGAAAATCAATGACTGCAAAGATGACCTTAAAAATTAGAGATCCTTTAACAAGCTATCAACCTGATAATAAGCATTTTGTACAAGTGAATGATCACCGATTAGAAAATAAAAAATGGCAGATCATTGACGTTCGTCCCGATTATGACAACCGTGATTATTTAATTGTTGTTATTGGTGGATCAAATGACTAGTGGTGCTACATTAAGAGGCTTCGATGAAGTCATCCGGAATTTAGAAGCAAAGCTTGGCGATGCAAAAGTAAGAAGATCTGCAAATAGAGCCTTGAAAGGCGCAGCAACTGAAACACTTGAAGACTTTAAAGTTGCCCTACAAGTTTTTAAAGATACCGGAGAAACAATTGAAAGCGCAACAGTTGGAAATGTAACGGGTGCTTTTGAAGGAGTGCCAATGGTTAAGCTTGGTTTTGGCGCTGGATCACGTTGGCGGTTGGAGCATTTGAACGAATTTGGATATGCCAAAAAGGCCCACCCAAGGGGATTCGGTGTTATCCGAAGATTTTCGGAAGCCAACAAAGAAAAATTTAAATATAGGTTAGCAACTAAATTGAAAGGAGAAGGGCTTGGATGATTAAAGACAAGATATCAGAAATATATGATGCTCTGATGAGCGATGAGGAACTTTCTAAGATCACTATCAAATCATTTGAGCGTCCTGAAACCTTACCAACAGATCAGACGAGTATTGTTATTATCCCACTAGGGCCACCTATCCAAAGTGACCAGGGAAGTAATACGAGCTTTTCAAAAACATTTCTTTATCAAATCAACGTTGAATCGATTAACCGATTTGAATGCAAAAAATTGCAAGGGTTAGTCGAAAAGGTGATGGAATCGCAAGGATTCTACCAAATTGCTGGGGGTCTAGATGAATGGATCCCTGAAATCAAACGCTATGCAGATGCCAGAACTTACAAAGGGAAGAGCAAGCTGTATGACGATTATTAGAAAGGAAATTTAATATGACACAACAAAAACAAGGAACTGCTACAGTTGGTTTTAAAAGCCTTACAGTTCGAATTTTGGATGGGAATCAAACCATCACAGAGGGAGAAAACCTCTTTATCATCCAAGGTAAAAAAGGAGAAGGTGCGACTCAAACCGCAAAAATCTCCGGTCTTGCTGTCGACCCTACAAAAACATTCGGAAGCAACATCGCTTACCATGTAAACAACCGTGGGGTTGGAGATGTCAAAGTAGATCTTGGTCTCTTGGACATTCCAGTAGCGCTTTACGTTAAAGCTCTCGGCTATGAAAACGATGATGACATCCTTGACTTTGGAGCTGACACAGTTTCAAAAGATGTTGCGATCTTGCTCGAATCAAATACCGCAGATGGTAGTGGAGCTTACTACGGTTTCTACAAAGGAAATCTGTCAATGGATGCAATCGATCTTAACACGATCAAAGATAAAGCTGAAGAGCTTGCTACTACAGATGTATCATTTGCAGCAGGCGCAAGTACTGACGAGCAAACTAAGAACAAGTACGGTACAATGTACTTTGGTAGCGATGAAGCAAAAATCAAGAAATTGAAAGCAAAACTTGGTATGGCAGCAGCAGGATAATAATTGGGGCATTTAGCCCCTTTATTTATCTTTATATCGTTGTAAACCTTTACAATTATTGATATAATAAGTTGTGGAGGTTTTGCTATGAAAAATAAGAAAAATACAGTTTTAATAACATTAACAATTATGATCACTCTAGTTTCCATTGTACTTGCTATTATGCTCGTAAATTCCAACAACCAACTTTCTAAGACACACAAGGAATTGGAAAGCGTAAAGGAAGAGAAAGACAGAGCTGTCATGGTAAAAGATAAGCTCTCTACATACGTATCAAACGTAGATCACGATTTATTTCTGGAAGCAAATGATTTCGTTCTTGGAATGAATTCATTGACTAGCTACAAATTTGGGGACGGAGTTCTTTTCGACAAAACTCAAATTGCTGTCAGCGAACCGAAAAAACAAACTTCCGGAATGCTTGCGATGAACCATGACTCTAAAAGTTTCATCCCAGTAACGGCAACACTGACTATAAAAAATAACGACTCATCGAATATTGAATTCAATCCAGGTAAATTCCTTGCGAGCGATGACAAAGGCAATTATCTTGCTTATGATTCCGTTATGTCTAACGATGATACCGTTTCTGTTCAATCGGATAAAAGTGTCGTCATACAAGCTGGGAAAGAGGCAACCATAGCTATATTTTATGCGATGGATAATGACCATTCGGATAATGATGTCAATAAAATTGAATTTTTAAATAAAACTTGGACAAAATGAAATAAGCACCATTCGGTGCTTTTTTAATTAAAGAAAGGCAAACAATGTCAAAAATTACATTTACCATGAAGAACGAAGCTGGAGAAGATGTACTTTACTCTAGTAAAGAAATTACTACTCGTGATTACCGTGATTACCTTGTATTAAACGACTCACTCACATCAGATAAGACAGAAGTTGAAAAATTGGATCAACAATTAGGCTTCATTGCGTCACTATTTGAAAATGTGACAGTAGAGCAATTGCTGGAACATACTGATTTTGCAAAAATCATTGAAGTGTTTACTGAAATCTATGCTCATCTTGTGGGTGATGTGGACCCAAAGGGGAAAAAATAGATCCTAAAAACGCATTAAAACGTTTCTACAAATTCGTTAAGGAAGTTGCTGATGGACCATATAACATGAATGTCCATGATGTGATGGAATTAAGCTGGGAAGATCTGATCGGAATTATTGATCTTGATAAAGATCAAACCGAAAATGCGTCTTTAGATCTAGCTGACATTTTTGGAGAAATGGAAGCATAAAGCCTTTTTGGGCTTTTTTTGTTTGTAAAAGGAGGAAAAATGGCAGGTGGAACGCCACTAGGACAAATGTATATCGAACTAGGGCTGGACGTGTCAAAGTTCAATCCTAGCTTAACAAGTGCAAAGAACGCTGTGAAGTATTTCCAAAATAATGTCAAAGCGCTCGATAGCACATTGAAAAACAATGGTAAGAGTACTGAACTCCTCAAAGCAAAATACAAGTCTTTAGGACAGGCCATTGAAGCACAAAAGAAAGTACTCGATCAAATGAAGCAGAACTTCGACAAGCTCGATCCTGGATCTGCTAAATTTGACAAAGCTGCTGCTGATATTGAGCGAGAAAATGCTAAGTTATCAGCAATGGAAGGGCAACTGTACAAAGTTGAACAAGCATTGAAGGCTGTAGGCCGTGAAAATAGCTTTTCAGGTAAAATGGAAGCCCTTGGGAAGAATTTGGTTAAAAGTGGAGATCACATTCAAACATTCGGTAAGAAAGTTTCTGATTTTGGTGGGACATTGACAAAAGGTGTCAGTGCCCCATTGATTGCAAGTGCTGGATTTGCCTTAAAAGCTGCAATCGACTATGAAACGGCATTTGCAGGAGTCAAAAAGACTGTAGATGGAACACCGCAACAGTTTGATAAGTTATCTGCTAGTATTCGTGAGATGGCAAAAGAAATGCCTTCAAGTGCAGTTGAAATTGCCAATGTTGCAGAAGCAGCTGGACAATTAGGGGTGCCAATTGGAGCAATCAAGGACTTTTCAAAGACCATGATCAATCTTGGTGTTTCTACCAACTTGAGTTCTGAAGAAGCAGCATCATCAATTGCTAAAATCGGAAATATCATGCAAGTTTCTGGAAAAGATCTGGGTACATGGTCTGCGCACTTTGGATCAGCGGTAGTAGATCTTGGTAACCATTTTGCAACAACAGAACGTGATATTGTCGAAATGACCAATCGTTTGGCAGCAGGCGGTAAACTAGCTGGTCTGACCACACCAGAAATTTTAGGTCTTGCCACTGCAATGAGTAGCGTAGGTATAGAAGCTGAAGCAGGTGGAACTGCGATGAACCAGACACTTACTGGTATCGGGAAAGCTGTTGCTGGAGTTGGCAAAGGAGCAAAAGAAAAACTTCAACTTATTGCAAGCACAGCAGGAATGACAGCAGAACAATTTTCTACTGCATGGAAGCAAAAACCAGCTGAAGCTTTGCAAGCATTTATTAAAGGGCTCCAGAAAGCTCATGAAGAAGGCAAAAACATGGATGGTATCCTTGCTGAACTCGACATGTCTGGAATTCGTCAAGGGAACATGCTCAAATCACTAGCTTCTGCGTCTGACAAGATGGGAGAAGCTGTCCGTAGGTCAAATAGTGCGTGGAAAGAAAATACAGCTCTTACTACCGAAGCTCAAAAACGCTATGAAACGACAGAATCTCAATTAAAAATTTTTAAAAACCAGATCACTGATTTGGCAATTGAATTTGGTGGACCACTTTTGAAAGCTATGAATTCTGGCTTGCAAGCTGCAAAACCTTGGATCCAAAAATTGGCGGACATGGCTAAGGCATTTAGTGAAATGAGCGAGTCTCAACAACAGAATATCATCAAATGGGGACTGCTTGCAGCAGGCGCAGGCCCAGCCTTGTCAATTCTTGGTAAAGGTATCGGTGTGATCGGTGGTATTACTAAAGGCATCGGCTTCCTTACTCAAGGTATTGGGAAAGTCGGTGGAGGGTTGTCTGTTTTAGGCAAGACCTTCGAATTGTTTAAACAAGGAAACAGTCTTTCTTCTGCATTTAAAACCGCAACTACTGGTATCACTGCGACAAGTACTGCTGCAGAAGGTGCAGTAGCTTCTACTGGTCTATTAGCAAAAGGGATCGCACTGCTTGGGAACCCTGTCACTTGGGGAGTCCTAATAGGCGGTGTTGCTGTTGGTGTGATTGCTGCAGTGGCCAAAGAAATGGCAGACGCAGACGAGAGGACTCGGACCTGGGGAACTTCGGTAAACAAGGTCCAAGCAGAGGAACTGTCGAAATTAAAAGCTAAAATCGATGATGCCCATCAAGCAATGATTGGTTTTGGAAACGGTGGATCTCAAGCCGTTGAAAATGTCCGTAAGAGTGTGCAAGGACTTTCGAGCGATCTGCAAAAGGCAATTGATAAGGATCTCCAACGCACCCAAAAAAACCTTGAGAAAATTGGAGCTTCTGAAGAAGTCCAAAAACGTGCTGTAGCACAAGCAGAACAGCAGAAGAAAAACGTACAGACAATGACTGATGAGATCATCCAGATCTATCAAAATGCGTCTGACAAAAAACGTAAGATCACTCGTGAAGAACAAGCTCTCATTTACGACTACGAGAACCAATTTATCAACAAACAACTGGAAATACAGAAGTTTTCTGCAGATGAGCGCACAGCCATCATCAAAGCGATGAATGGTCAAATCAACGACTTGAACGAAACCCAGCTAAGAAAAGGATCCGGAGTCGTTGCTAAATGGTTGAAAGATGAGATCAAACTTTACGAAGACCAGACAAAAGCTTTAAAAGAAGAGTATGACAAAGGAACTCTCAATAAAGCTGAATATAACCAAAAAATGGAAGAGTTAAGCGCTCAACATAAGTCCAAAATGGAAGCATTTGGCCGTGAGTATGCCGCTCTTCAAAAGAAACTGAGCGAAAAAGTACCGCTTAATTTTGGTGATGATCGACAACGTGACTTGTATTTTAGAGAGTTACGAAAGAGCTGGGCCGAACTTGGACTTGATTACGATAAGATGATGGCTAAGGCAGATCAATTTGCTGACATCGTAGGTCGTTCATCCGGTCTTGTGGCTAAAAGTGTCCAGAATATGTCACAAGAGACAAGAGATGCAAATCTCTTGTGGAACGGAATGGTATTTGATCCTAAAACTGGACAAGTCAAGACCAATGCTCAGGAAGAAGTCACAAAAGCATTGCAGGCTGAAAACGGCTGGGAGAATATGCAATTTATTCTCAAGCATGCCAATCTTGAAACAAATGCCAAGATGACAATCGGTGAAGCCTTGGTCGAAGTCGGTAAATGGGACAGCTTGACCCCAGCAGAAAAAGAGTTAGTAGTTGGAAATCATCAAGGTATGCAAGCCATTCTTGATAACAAAACATTGCTGGATCAATACAATGCTATGCCGGCAGAAGTAAAAGAATTGTTGATGAAAAACACAGCATTTCTTGAGTCTGGCGAACGTGCGAAAGCCGTTTTAGAGCATTGGAATCAATTGACACCAGCAGAAAAGGAATTGATTGTTAAGGATGCTGCTAGTGATAAGATGGAACGTGTTAAGCTTGCTGCTCAAGCATTAACAGGAATGAATCCTGTAGTTAACCTTGACGCAAATGACAAGACACAAACAGCAATTGCTAGTGCATTAGCAAGTATTACAACATTGCCAACACAGCACAAGACAGATCTAATCGCTACTCCAGATGGTGTTACATTAGGAAGCAACCAAGCTATGGGAGCTTTAGGGCTGTATAATAACTTTTCTGTACCTACCAAACAAATCACTGCAGATCCAAGCAGTGCAACTAACGCTGCTAATCAAGCGATTGCCAAACAGCAAGAATGGAACAACACACCGTCTCCAGTCAAGCCACAGCTAGGTGATTCGACCGGAGCCATAACTGCTGCTCGACAAGCTATTGAAAATCAAAACGCTTGGAACGCTACACCAAGCCCGGTGAAAGCTATCAATGCACAAGATAACACTGCAGGACCTGTTTGGAGCGCTCAATCAAATATCAATAGTGTGCAAGGTAAGACGGTATACATTGATGTTGTGAAGCGTATGATTGGAGGAGCAGCGGCAGCACTTGGTTTTAAAGATGGTACAGACTTTCACGAAGGTGGTCTTGCAATGGTCAATGACCAGCGAAATGCGGTCTATAAAGAAATGGTAACATTACCAGACGGAAGCTCATTTATACCAGACGGACGAGATGTTGTCCTCAATCTGCCTCGTGGATCAAAAGTATTGCGAGCTGACAGAACTAAACGACTGATGAAAAATCTCGGTTTCCCAAGATATGCAACAGGGGTCGGAATTCCGGAAGATGCCAAATTCTTGCGAGAAATGAAAAATGCCAGCCAGCAATTTTTATTTAAAGAAACATCAAACGGAAATAGCTACACTGGTGAAAATATCGTTGCTGAGATAGCAATTCTGAGAGCAAGTTTAGAAAAGATCCTTACTGCTATCCTTGAAAAACCGTCAGAAACCTATCTGGACGGTGATGTTTTAGCGCAAAACAGCTATCAAAGATATTCTAAAATCATGGCAAGGGAGGGAATCTAATGTTTAACATAATTATAAATGGATTTGACACTGGATCAATCCCAAACTGCTATGTGACGGATTTCGGAGAAGACCAGACGGCCACACCAAGGGTCGAATCAAATACAATTTACGGAGCTAACGGAGATTACAATCTTTATGATGGAGCTTATGACGGGTACGATAAGACAGTAAGTCTATACGTTGTCAAAACAAGCGAAATCGAAATGATTGTCAATCAATTCAAACCAGAGGAAAATAAAATAGAGTTCAGTCATCGACCAGGCTCTATTTTTTATGCTGATTTTCAGAGCGCATCATTTAAACAGAACGGTTTGCATGCTTGGACTTTAGAAATCAAGTTAAAGATGCACCCATTCCGCTACTTAAATAATGATGCGGTAGTCACTTTGGCAGGTAACGGTACAGTAAACAATCCAGGAACTGTATACTCTGAACCAGTTATCACAATTGAAGGCAATGGAGATGTATCTCTCACCATCGGGAAGCAAACCATGCAACTCACGATTGATACAAAAGCAACAATTGACTGCCGTCATAAAAAACAAAATGTCTATGACAAAAATGGAAATCTGAAAAATACATTGAGAAAAAGAGGTGGTTTCTTCGAAATTGCTCCAGGTACATCCGGTATTGCAGTTTCAGGTACCGTCTCAAAAATCACAATTAAAGGGAATTGGAGGTATAAAGTATGATTTATCTACAAGAGGGAAACTTCCCTCTTAACGAAGCTTTTAGCTCCGAAATCGTCCAGGAAGCTAACAGCACCTATCAGCTTGCCTTTAAATTTCCAACCTCAGATCCAAAATGGGCATTGTTAATTCCGGAAACAGAATTAGTTGCTGATGACTTGCATGGAGAGCAGTACTTTACTATCTTTGAAGTTGAAAAGCAACATGGATATGTCACTGTATATGCTAATCAAGTAGCTACTTTGTTAAATGGTTATTCCATCAACAAGATCAATGTCGATCGAGTGAATGGATCAACCGTAATGAATGCGCTTGTTGCCGGATTTAAACGAGAAATACCATTTACGTTTTTTTCTGATGTGATGTCAAAACACACCCTCAATCTTAAAGATGTCTCAGCGATGGAAGCCTTGGCTAAAGACAAGCACTCTATCGTTGGGCAGTGGGGGGGAGATCTTGTCCGTGACAAGTACAGTGTCCGATTGCTAGAAAATGGTGGAATAGAAAACGAATCATTGTTTGCCTATAAGAAAAACATGAAATCGTTCCAAGAATCGAAATCCACTAAAGAGTTGAGAACACGGATCCATTTTAAAAAGGTTATCGAAGCCCACGAGGAAGGAAAGAAAGATCAGATCCTAACCGTGACCATTGATAGCCCACTGATCAATAAATACAAGCATATCTACGAAGCAGATATGGAAGTACAAGATCAGGATGTAGTGGATCAAAAAACACTTGAAGAATACGGCAAGCGCTATTTCCGTGAAACTCTGTGTGACATGATCGAAGAAAGCCTTGAGATTGATGTTGTAGGCCAGGCAGATCAACCAGTACACATGTTTGATATAGTGAGCATCTTTCACGAGGGCTACGATGTCGATTTGCGAAAAAAGATCACGAAATACAAGTTTAATCCAATGAGCATCAAACTTGTCAGCATCGGATTTGGAGAAGTAGCAAGAACTTTAGCAGACTCTATTTCGGGAATGGTCAACGATTCCGTTGACAAGAAAATGAAGTCCTACGATGCGGAATATGAAGCGAAAGTTCAGAAGCTTGTAGATAATGCCAATGCTGAGTATGACAAGCAAGCAAAAGAGCTGGAACATAAAATCGCTGATGGAATCGAACAAGCCAAAGCACAAGCTGAAGTAGTCAAGCAGGAAATTTCGGCTCAAGTAACCGACAAAATCAATGCAGCGAACCAGGCTAACAAAACTGAAATTGTAGAAGAGTTTAAAGCTCAATACAATGGCATTGAAGTTAAAATGGAAGGCTTGAAAACTACTACTGATCAATTAAAGACTAGCGATGCTGATATCCAGAAGTTGATCAATGATTTCAAGGCTCAAACGCAAAGCCAATTTGTTGGGATCCAAGGCGCACAATCACGGTTTGAGCAAACCACAGAGAAAGCCATCTCTGACCTGACCAATGTCACAAATGGCAAGGCAGATCGCTCTTATGTCGAGCAGACAGTGAATGGAATTAAAGAGCAACTTACCTCTTCGACAATCGGTGGGCCTAACTTAATTCGTGATACTGCTTATAAAGAAGGTACGAAATATTTTGGTAGCAATGGGATTGCAAAAATAGGAAACCATCCATTCTATTTTAACGGCTCAAAACCAATACTTATTTTCTCTAATAATGACCAAACCGAAAAAGTAATAAGTTCTAACCGGTTCTTATTAGAAAAAAATACAGATTATACCCTTAATTTTAGGGGTTTTAATAATTCGGCTTTGACGTCCTATGATGTCTTTATCCTTGGCCGTCGTAACGGTGAAACCCGAGGCTTCACCATTATCAAACAGTTGATTAATGGTAAAAAATTAAGCACTAGTGAACTAGAAAGTGTATCAGTCCAATTTAATTCCGGAGATATTGATAATGCCTATTTACGTTTTGACAATAACGGAACAAATGGCGGTCAATCTGATTTATATATTGCAGAAATTGACCTTTATAAAGGGACTCAAAAAAGGCCGTGGCAACCAGCACTTGAAGATCAAGAATATTTAGTAACACAGGCTCAAGCTACTTTTGAAAGAACTATCCAAGGTCTCTCGACCCAATTAACACAACTAGAGAGCAAAGCTGGTCCAAATGGCGAACTTGAACAGCGCATGCAGACCTACTCTGAGAAGGCTGCAGTTGATGCCCTGAAAGCAACAAGGCAGATTCTAGAGCAAGGCTACATAGCAAAAGCTAAATATGATGAAGATGTAGCTGGAATCAATCGAAGATTTGAAAGTGTTGCGACAGATACAACACCAGACAATCTTATCAGATTTGCGGACACATTAACTGAATACAGTGTGTCCAATAATAATAATAATAATAGGCTTTCAAGGCCGGAAGACGGAATCTTCAAAATGAAAATTGATGGGTCTCCGTCCACAACATGGCTAGGACCTTGTTTCCCAATCTATATTGATCGCATTTTGCAAGGTGATGTATACTCTATCGCATTTGATTACATGATCAAATCTAGTGTAGAGGTAGACAAAGGCCTAGCATTTGCATTAAAAAACCATTCAAACAATACTGCCATATTTAATCAAGGTTTTGCTGACAAAAATACACCGAAGGATAGGTGGATTCGAGCAGAATTCCATTTCACTGCCAATCGTGATTTTGAGTTTAACAAAACAGGGAATTTCCCATTCTACATCTATGCTATCAATAACGGAGAGTTTTGGGTACGGAATCCAATTTTAGTCCGTGGATCTAAGATCCCAGCATTTAGGCCCAGCCCACTGGATAAAGCTGGCACTTCAGAGGCTAAAATTGAGTCTAAGATTGCTGAATACAGACAGACAGTGGATGGACAGTTTACAACAATCACAAACCAAATTGGTGATATGTTGAGAAAAACGGATATCCAAATCACACCAAGTCAAATTTCCTTCGGTGCTGGCAAGAGTATTAACGGGAGAACGATCAGCTCCTTAATGGTGCAAGAGCCAGAGTCCATTGCCTTGATAGCTCAATTGATCAAGGTGAAAGGCGACATGGTAGTTGATGGATCCATCTTGGGCCGTCACATTGCGAGCGAGAGCGTGGAAACTGGGCACATGAAGGCTGGATCAGTTACTACACCGGTTTTGGCTAGTAATGCAGTAACAGCAGACAAGCTACAAGTTGATTATGCTTTGATTCAGAAACTGCTTGCTAACCAAGCATTTATCAGAGAACTGATCTCGCAAAAAGCCTTTATTACGCAACTCGCTTCGATTGACATTTCTGCAGAACACGTCAAAGGCGGAAGACTAAGTGCGAATACCGGATCAACAGTTTTTGACTTGGATAACGGAACGCTGAATCTGTACTCAAATACAGGCACAATTCGAAGAATTGATGATACAAACTCTTCTCAATTTATAAAATTGACAAAGAGCGGATTTATCGCAGAGCAATTTCGTGATTCTAATGCAGCCTTGATGGTAATCGGGACGAATCATAACAAAGATCCAAAAGAGGTAGAACGACACGACAACGAAACATTCGCTGGCATTCGGCTATGGTCAGGTAAAGGGAGCGGTAAAGAAGAAAGCCTTACAGAATTTGTGGGCGACCGTGTACTTATCTATAATAACGGTCGTTATCGTAGTCCTTGGAACTTCCACGGAAATACAAATGACGGGAATGCCTATTTGATACCGATGAACCAAAATAATGTTAAGCACTACATCGGCCGTGGTGACTTTTTCATTGAGGGGATCTATTCAAAACATTTCTATATGAGTGGTGGACGAGATATAGGTCAGTATCTCTGGGATCTTTTGACTTGCTTCGGTATCATGAAACGTTATGGGCAGATTAGTGGAGCCGCTGGCGGTCACGTTCAAGGTGTGCTTGATAAATATGGATTTAGATAAGGGGTAATTAATGAACGAAAATAATTATGTAGCAATCATCGCAGAACTAGCAAATCAACTAGCTAGTAAGTCAATCACCGAGGCAGAATTCAAGGTTCGTCTTGCTGAATCACAGCAACTTGTAGCGCAACTTGCTAAGGAAGTTGAAAGCTATCGCTCTGTCCTAGAGTCTGATAAAGACTTGAAGGACCTGTTTGAAGAAATTAAAACTAAAAACGAGGTAACTAAATAATGGATTACAAAGTACAATTTAAATCATACGATGCAGTAGCTAACACCACCAAGGTAGCAATCAAGCAAGACTTTCCTTATCGAGTATTTGAGGAAATCTTACCAACAAACCGCATGACTGAAGATGATGCGACACTGGTTGAAGCAGTATTAAACATCGTCCGCATGGAACTTGATACATCTGGTGCAGTCGTGGCAATCAAGAAAGAGCTAGACAAATCTGTCGAAGCTAATAATGATGCTATCGCTAAGATCCAAGCTCTTACCAAGGACAACGAAGAAAAAGCGAACCAAATCCAGAAGATCAAAGAAGTGGCAGAATGGAATGTATTGGCCCGTGTGACCGATGTTGAAAATCCACTTGATCCAACTGTATTTAAGCGTGGTCTTGAATTGGTGGATCTTGGAGAAACTGGTAAGACTTACCAACCACAAGAGATCTTTACGGTTGAAGATCCAAGCCACACAGAAGCTTTCGGAGAAGGTAAGCGTGTCATGATCCAAGTAAATGAGCCATTTACTTACCAAGGTGAGACCTTGGATCAATTGAACAGCCTTTACCAAAATGGCAAAATCGGCATCTGGAAGTGGACCAAACCAAAAGAAGAGAAGGAAGAGAAGCCAGGACAACCTTCTGGTGACCTTGAAACTCAACCATTGGCGACAGCTACACCACAACCAGTACTTTAATTAGAGAGGGGCGTGATCTATGATCCACTTTACACCAGAAGATATCTCGATGATGGTCGGATTTATCGGGATCTTACTTGGAATTTACGGTAATTTTAAAGGAAGTGTCGTGGCACAAGAGAAACGCATGGTCGTTATCGAGAAAGACATTGAAAACATGCGTGATTTCCGTTTGACAGCAGTGAGACGACTCGACAACCACGATGAACAGAATAAGTCTCTATTGATCCTCGCAGAACAGGTCAAAGCCTTGAGCGAGGATATGAAAGAACTTAAAGCATTAATTCAAAATAAAAAATAATTAAGAGGTAATATTATGAATAAAATTAACTGGTCTGTACGTATCAAAAATAAAAACTTTTGGCTTGCAATCGTTCCAGCGCTTGCATTGCTTTTTCAAGCATTCGCAGATATCTTTGGTATCAAATTGGAATTCGGACAAACCATTGATAAAATCTTGGTATTCGTTAATGTGTTGTTCGCCTTCTTCGTTTTGGTCGGAGTAGTCAACGATCCAACTACTGCTGGATTGAGCGATTCAGAGCGTGCTTTAGGTTATGAAGAGCCTAGCGAAGATTAATATGTTTTTACTGGCTACTATCTATTTTTGGATAGTAGCCTTTGATTTTAGAAAGGAGCAGTAATGGCTACTTTAAATGATATTTTAGGATATGCAGAAGGGTTAGCAGATGCTGGAACGGGTGTATCTATGAGCCAGTGGGGTATGCAGTGTGCTGCACTACCTAATGCAATCTCTACGTACTTTTTTGGAAAAACCCTTTGGGGCAATGCTATTGATCTACTCAATTCGGCCCGTGATTTAGGCTACGAGGTAGAATATAACCAGGAGGGGAATCTGGACAGTAAACCAAGATCCGGGGCTGTATTCGTTATGGATACAACATACATCTATGGCCACAGCTATGGGCATACTGGTATTGTGATTGAAGATTCAGATGGATATACCATGCGCACCATTGAGCAAAATATTGACGGTAATGAAGATGCTCTGTATGTTGGTGGCCCTGCACGATATAACACCCGTGATTTCACGGGCATTGTAGGCTGGTTCTACTTCCCTGTAGATGACCAACCAGCGCAAGTGAGTGCTATCGAGCCGTCAGAACCTCTTACAGTCGATTCTAGCGAATTTAACGAGGAAACTGGTACATTCACAGTCGAAGTCTCTGCGCTTAATGTACGTTCTTCTGCAGGGCTTTTAGGTGATATCGTAGCAGTCTATACCGCTGGTCAAGAGATTAACTATGATGGCTGGTTAGACAATGACGGTTATATCTGGATCACGTACATCGGAGGATCTGGAAATCGCAGATATGTGGCAGTAGGTCAATCGCAGAATGGTAAGCGTATCACAGACTTCGGCTCATTCGCTTAAAACAAGGAGGATTTAATGACATTATTAAATTCGACAAATCTGAGACAATTCGAAGGAGGGGCAGTCGTCAAGCAAGGCGACTCTGCCTCTCTGTTTGGTTATGAGCTACTGGATGAAAACATGCGCCCGATCAGCGAGCTGAATGGCAAGAATGCCACGATCAGGATCTTTAACCAAAAAGGAAAGGCCACATTTGAAAGTAAAGTGGATAAATCCAGAGTCACTTTAAAAATCGAAAAAGCCCTTCCGATCGGATCCTATCTGGTTGAAGTCGTTTGCGGTGGCTATATTTTCCCCAGCGATCGCTCAACACGTTTAGACGTCACCCGTTCAGCAGACGAATTTACAAGCGAGGAAGTATTATCGCTTGTAAAAAATGATGTTAAAACTGAAATTGACAAGTATATCGCTGAACATCCAAACGGATCACAAACGGAAGAGTTGCCAGACCTAACAGTACTATACAATCTTGCAAAAATTTAGAGAGGAAAAATTATGACTTTAAATACTGAAAAATTAACATCATTTGCTCAAGCTGTCGGTAGCGACATCAAGGAAATTAAAACCACACTTGCAAGCAAAGCCGACAAGTCAGAACTTGGACAAGCTGGAATCACACAACAACAACTAGACACGGCTATCGCTGGTGTCAAGACTGCCATTTTAGGCGATGGAGTACCAGAAGAATTAGATACTCTCAAAGAGATCGCTGACCGTATCGCAAATGGTGCAGGATCAGCAGACCAAGCTATTGTGTCTAAAATGACAGAGCTTGGCCAAAAATTCACTGACCTTGAAAATACTGACTTCGTACAAATCTATACAACGGCTAAAAATACCCTCTAAGGAGGTGCTGAATGGATAAATTAAAGAAAGCTATAGAATCCATTGGTCGTGATATTGGGGCGCTTCAAGCCAACCAAGGCGGAGCGTTACAGACTACCAAAGCTTACGAGTTATTTCCGACTTATGCGACATTACAAGCACAGATGACCACCAACATCAAAGAGAAGCACGTAGACCTTGGACTTGATGCCCTGATAGATGATAAACTTAAAAATGGCGGTGATCCATTTGTCACACGCTCAAAATTGCCAACGATTGACACAAGCCAGCTTGCGACTAAGAATGACTTGGAAGAACTCAAGCGTAAGGTCGGAACGGGTGGAAGTGGTACAGGCACGGAATTGAAAGGCCAAGGCTTTCCGTACAATCTGAATGCTGACATCGGTACAATTTATACCGATACGACAGCAAAGAACGGAGCGGTTAAATGGATCAAGAAAACCGCTGGAACTGGATCTAACGCTTGGTCTGTCTTGTTTGGTGATGTCAAACACAAGCCAAGAATTTCATCGAGCCAAAACAATGCATATGTTGAGTTTAGACGTATAAACTCCACGGTAGAGATTGGCTTCGGTGGTTTATCGTGGGGTTGGTTTGGAATCGTGAGACGAGGTGCGCCCAGCTACGTTCCACAAGGGTCAGACCGTGAGCGTAACGTGGTGATCTTAAACGTCGGCGGTATACCCGTCGGTTTTCGTGCGACCAGCTCAAAACTGGGTATTATGACAAATGACAAGGGGAAGCGCCTTGGCACTTTTTATTTAGGCGGGCCGGGTGACGGCAACCAGCTACGCTTACAATTCGATGATCCCGTACCTACTGATAGAGATATCGGAGATTTACGATTTACTAATATGTCGTATACCACAGATGACCCGTGGCCAGAAACTCTATGATAAGACACACACCCCCTCAATTCGAGGGGGCTTTTTTATTGTGCTTATAATGGCAATTATTAAAATTGTCCGTTGTAACCTCAATCGAATGACTATGTTTTTTTGATTCTCTGCTATAAGCAATGGGTCTTTACATCAAAAAAGTGATGATTAAATAACCATCACTTTTTGTTTTTTAACTGATTGGCGTATTCTGCCATTTTAATTGCGTGTTTCAAACGCATATTCATAATATCAGAAATACCATTCTTATATTTGTCTACAGCTTGGGTGGATAATCCACAATTTTTACTAATAGAATAGGCTGTGGCATTTTCTAGCAGCCATTTAATAGCATTGATATCAACTAACATATTTACCTCACAAAAAACCAAATGATCACTACGATCAACAGAAGCCCTAAAATAAACTCAAGTTTTTCTCTAGCTGTGGTTTTTTTAACATTAAATTTTACTTTCATCACGATACCTGTTATAATTAAAGCAAGCCCCACCAAGGGGCGGATAGTGATTGCTCACTATCCGAATTCGATGTGCCACTCAATGCTTATGATGAACAAGTTGATTTTGACTACTAGCTTATTCGTTTTAGCTTTGATTGGCTTTTTTCTTCGCCTTAACATTTATTTTTCCTTTCTTTAGTTTCCTTGTCTAAGGTTTCCTCCTTAACCTTATGTATATATTATACAACTAAAGTTACATAAAGTCAAGAGGTTTTATCAACTTTTTTAAAAAAAAATAAAAGATTTTTTCCTATTAAATAACTTCCTTTTGCGCCCAAGAGAAAAAAATAAAACTTGAACTTTCTCGAAAGCTATGCTAAACTAGCAATGTGAGCAATGAAGTTGTGAAGTTTTAGAAGCAGTCCTTAAAACAGACCCAAAAAGCTAAAAACAGCGAATTGATTGACTTTCAGAAACTCCCACCGGCTCCATATTTTTATTCATGGAAGATTACTCAAGAGGCTTAAGAGGCCGTGTTGGAAACGCGGTAGGCGTGTAAAAGCGTGCGTGGGTTCGAATCCCATGTCTTCCGTTGTTGAGACATCATTGTGTAGCAGTGGTGTTTTTTTGTACAAAAAAGAGTCCCAAAAATAGACCAGTGAGGGAGGAGAAAAAGTGATTGCACAGCTAGATACCAAATCAGTCTATACCTTTATGGAAAGCCTTGTGACCATAAAAGACTATGTTCACGTGGCTAAAAGCATGGGGTATGGCGCATTGGGAATCATGGATATAGATAATTTGTATGGTGCCTATGAATTTATCGAAGCCTGTCAGGCCCACAAGCTCAGCCCCTTGGTCGGTTTAGAAATTGGACTAGAGGTAGACAATGAAACAATTCCGTTTCGGATGATCGCTCTGTCAACGAAGGGCTACCAGAATCTGATGAAGATGTCGACTGTCAAAATGATGGGGAAGGGCAATTGGGAGGATGTGAAGCACCTAACAGAAGGAGTAGCAGTCATTGTCCCAGCGCCTTTTGTTAGTGGAGACTTGCCGCTTGGTCTAGATTACTTCATCGGAGTTTTTGCGGATACGCCGGTCCAAGAGTTTAGCCACCCTGTGCTCCCTCTTCATACTGTGCGTTTCTTTGAGGTGGAAGATGTGGAAGCCATGCAGATGCTGGCAGCCATCAAGGACAATCAAAGCTTGACAGAAACAGGGCCAATTGATCCTACAACAGTTCTAAAAACTCCTCAGGATTTAAAGAATGATTTTGCAGAGCGATTTCCGCAAGCCATCACAAATCTTGAAAAACTTGTCCAAGGGATTCAATACGACATTGATACTCAGTTGAAATTGCCTCGCTTCAATCCTCAGAAACCAGCTGTTGCGGAATTGAGAGAATTAGCCCAAGCCGGTCTTCTTCGAAAGAACTTGACTAGTCCGGTCTATCAAGAACGTTTGGAGCATGAATTAGACATTATTCACCAAATGGGCTTTGATGATTATTTCTTGATTGTATGGGATCTTCTTCGTTTCGGACGGAGTCAAGGCTATTATATGGGAATGGGACGTGGGTCTGCTGTCGGCTCACTGGTAGCTTATGCCCTGGAGATTACAGGGATTGATCCAGTGGAGAAGAACCTCCTCTTTGAACGCTTTTTAAATGTGGAGCGCTATACCATGCCGGATATTGATATTGATATTCCTGATATCTATCGTCCAGAATTTATCCGTTATGTGAGAGACCGTTATGGGAGTTACCATGCGGCTCAGATCGTGACCTTTTCAACCTTTGGGGCCAAACAAGCCATTCGAGATGTTTTTAAACGTTTTGGGGTACCAGAGTACGAATTAACCTCCATTACCAAGCGTATTGGCTTTAGGGATACACTGACAACTGCGTATGAACAGAATCTAGCTTTTCGACAAGTGATTCATAGTCGAGCAGAATTTGAACGTGGCTTTGAAATTGCCAAAAGAATTGAGGGCCAACCTAGACAGACCTCGATCCATGCGGCGGGTGTTGTGATGAGTGACCAGGATTTGACGGATCACATTCCTCTCAAGTATGGAGAAGACATGTTTGTCACCCAGTACGATGCTCATGCGGTTGAAGCCAATGGTCTATTGAAGATGGACTTTTTGGGTCTGCGAAACTTAACCTTTGTTCAAAAAATGAAGGAAGCCGTCTATGAAAAGTACCAAGAAGAGATCGTGATTGAAGCCATTGATTTAGAAGATCCAGAAACCTTAGCCTTATTTGCTGCTGGGGATACCAAGGGGATTTTCCAATTTGAACAAGCAGGAGCTATCCGCCTTTTGAGACGTGTGAGACCCAATCATTTCGAAGAAGTGGTAGCGACCACCTCTCTCAATCGTCCAGGCGCTAGTGATTACATTGATAATTTTGTCAAAAGAAAGCACGGCCAGGAAAAAGTTGATATTCTGGATCCAGCTATTGAAGAAATCTTACGGCCCACTTATGGGATCATGCTTTACCAAGAGCAGGTCATGCAGGTTGCCCAGCGTTTTGCAGGCTTTAGCCTAGGGAAAGCCGATATCTTACGTCGGGCCATGGGCAAAAAAAATGCAACTGAAATGCACAAGATGGAAGACGATTTTGTCACGGGTGCTCTTAAACTTGGTCATACGGAAGAAAAAGCCAAAGAGGTCTTTGCGATTATGGAAAAATTCGCAGGCTATGGTTTTAACCGTTCCCATGCCTATGCCTATTCTGCCTTGGCCTTTCAGATGGCCTATTTCAAGGTCCATTATCCAGATGTTTTCTTTGATGTCATGCTCAATTATTCGAGCAGTGATTATCTGACAGATGCTCTCCAGTTTGATTTTAAAGTCGCGCCATTATCCATCAATACCATCCCTTACAGAGATAAGTTTCAGGATCGAAAAATTTACTTGGGAATGAAAAATATCAAGGGACTTCCGAGAGATTTAGCGTATTGGATCATTGACAATCGTCCCTTTGAAAGTGTCGAAGATTTTATTTTACGCCTTCCTAATCAGTATCATAAATTACCTCTATTGACGCCTTTAGTAGAACTAGGGTTGTTTGATAACTTTGAGAAGAATAGACGCAAGGTGCTTCACAATTTGCCGAATTTATTTGTCTTTGCAGATGAGTTAGGTAGTTTATTTGCAGATTCTAACTATTCCTGGACAGAAGCGGAAGACTTTAGCCAGGCTGAAAAATATGAGAAGGAAGAGGCCATTATTGGCGTCGGTCTCAGTACCCACCCATTGGTTGCGATTGGGCAAACGAGTCCCTATGAGATCCAACCAATTTCTCAACTCATACAAGGAGAGCAGGCGCGAATTCTCATAGAGGTGCAAGCCATCCGGACCATTCGAACCAAGTCGGGTGATCTCATGGCTTTCTTACAAGTCAGTGATACCAAGAAAAAATTGGATGTGACCCTTTTCCCTGAAACCTACAATCGATT
Source organism: Streptococcus parasanguinis (assembly GCF_015557775.1). Classification (GTDB taxonomy): domain Bacteria; phylum Bacillota; class Bacilli; order Lactobacillales; family Streptococcaceae; genus Streptococcus; species Streptococcus parasanguinis_AA. The sequence goes on from NZ_JADNOY010000001.1 coordinate 297,580, forward strand.
TTCCTCCTTGATAAAAGAAGGTGGCTTTTATTACTTGACAGGGAAGATACAAGAGCGTGATGGGCGCTTGCAGATGATTCTAGCAGAGGCACAACTGGCAACCAATGAAAAGTTCTGGATCCAGTTGCTCGATCATCGTCAGGATAAAACGATTCTTTCTATCTTGAAAAAATATCCGGGCCCATATCCTGTGATATTACGCTATGAAGACGAGAAAAAAACTCTTCAATTGAGGGGCTATACAGTCCAGAAAAACAAAGAATTGGAAGATGAACTAAAGAATCTCGTTATGAAAACGATTTATCGGTAAAAACTGCGAAAAATACGAGAATTTTAGTCTTCTTTGTGTTATAATTACGTAGAATGTAAAAGAAAAAAAGGAGCAAACAACGAAATGAAACGTATTGCTGTTTTAACTAGTGGTGGAGATGCCCCTGGAATGAACGCTGCCATCCGTGCAGTTGTTCGTCAAGCAATTTCAGAAGGAATGGAAGTTTTCGGTATCTATGATGGATATGCGGGAATGGTTGCTGGTAAAATTCAGCCCCTTGACGCCTCATCTGTTGGAGATATTATTTCCCGTGGTGGTACCTTCCTTCATTCAGCTCGTTACCCTGAATTCGCACAACGCGAAGGTCAATTAAAAGGGATCGAGCAATTGAAGAAACACGGGATCGAAGGTGTTGTCGTTATTGGCGGAGATGGTTCTTACCATGGTGCGATGCGCTTGACTGAGCTTGGATTCCCAGCTGTTGGTCTTCCTGGTACGATCGACAACGATATCGTCGGAACTGACTTTACAATTGGTTTTGATACGGCAGTCACAACTGCAATGGACGCGATCGATAAGATCCGTGATACTTCATCTAGTCACCACCGTACTTTCGTAATTGAAGTTATGGGACGTAATGCTGGAGATATCGCTCTTTGGGCAGGGATTGCATCTGGTGCAGATGAAATCATCATCCCTGAAGAAGGATTCAAGATCGAAGAAGTTGTTGAGAGCATCAAAGAAGGTTACGCAAAAGGTCGTACCCACAACATCATTATCTTGGCTGAAGGCGTGATGTCTGCAGATGAATTTGGTCAAGCTTTGAAAGATGCTGGAGATACAAGTGACCTTCGTGTGACTGAGCTTGGGCATATCCAACGTGGTGGTTCACCAACTGCGCGTGACCGTGTTCTTGCTTCACGTATGGGAGCACACGCTGTTAAATTGTTGAAACAAGGAATCGGTGGTGTAGCAGTTGGTATCCGTAATGAAAAAATGGTTGAAAACCCAATCCTTGGTAAAGCAGAAGAAGGAGCCCTCTTTAGCTTGACAGAAGATGGTAAGATTGTGGTAAACAATCCACATAAAGCTGATCTTGGTCTTGCCGAGTTGAACCGTAGCTTGTCTTCAATCTAATTTTATTTCATAAATTCGTTAACCTTGTCTTAAAAAGACAGATATATTTAAAAAGGAGTCATATATATCATGAACAAACGTGTAAAAATCGTTGCAACTTTGGGTCCTGCGGTAGAAATCCGTGGTGGTAAAAAATTTGGTGAAGATGGATACTGGGCTGAAAAACTGGACGTTGAAGCTTCAGCACAAAACATTGCTAAATTGATCGAAGCTGGCGCTAACACTTTCCGTTTCAACTTCTCACACGGTGACCACCAAGAACAAGGTGAACGTATGGCGACTGTTAAACGTGCAGAAGAAATCGCTGGTAAAAAAGTTGGTTTCCTTCTTGATACTAAAGGTCCAGAAATCCGTACTGAATTGTTCGAAGGCGAAGCTAAAGAGTACTCATACAAAACTGGTGAACGTATTCGCGTTGCTACAAAACAAGGCATCAAATCAACTCGTGACGTTATCGCATTGAACGTTGCTGGTGCGCTTGACATCTTTGATGACGTTGAAGTTGGACACCAAGTATTGGTTGATGATGGTAAATTGGGTCTTCGCGTTGTAGAAAAAGATGCTGCAAAACGTGAATTTGTTGTTGAAGTTGAAAACGACGGTATCATTGCTAAACAAAAAGGTGTGAACATCCCTAACACTAAGATTCCTTTCCCAGCACTTGCTGAACGCGATAACGACGATATCCGCTTCGGTTTGGAACAAGGTATCAACTTCATCGCGATCTCATTCGTACGTACTGCAAAAGACGTAAATGAAGTTCGTGCAATTTGTGAAGAAACTGGTAACGGTCACGTTCAATTGTTTGCGAAGATCGAAAACCAACAAGGTATCGATAATTTAGATGAAATCATTGAAGCTGCAGACGGTATTATGATTGCTCGTGGTGACATGGGTATCGAAGTACCATTTGAAATGGTTCCAGTTTACCAAAAAATGATTATCACTAAAGTGAATGCTGCTGGTAAAGTTGTTATCACTGCAACAAACATGCTTGAAACAATGACTGAAAAACCACGTGCAACTCGTTCTGAAGTATCTGACGTTTTCAACGCTGTTATCGATGGTACTGATGCTACAATGCTTTCAGGTGAATCTGCAAACGGTAAATACCCACTTGAGTCAGTTACAACAATGGCTACAATTGACAAGAACGCTCAAACACTTTTGAAAGAATACGGACGTTTGAACTCAGATTCATTTGAACGTAACTCTAAGACAGAAGTTATGGCTTCAGCTGTTAAAGATGCTACAAACTCAATGGACATCAAATTGGTTGTAACTCTTACTAAGACTGGTCACACAGCACGTTTGATTTCTAAATACCGTCCAAATGCTGATATTTTGGCATTGACATTTGACGAATTGACAGAACGTGGATTGATGTTGAACTGGGGTGTTATCCCAATGTTGACAGAAGCTCCATCATCAACCGATGACATGTTTGAAATTGCTGAACGTAAAGCAGTTGAAGCTGGTCTTGTACAATCTGGTGATGATATTGTTATCGTTGCAGGTGTGCCACTTGGTGAAGCTGTTCGTACAAACACAATGCGTATCCGTACAGTACGTTAATAGACAATTATATCTGAAAGCCTTGTTGGTTGATCTGAAAGGATTGACCGCGAGGTTTTTCTTTTTCTTCTGGTTTGTGTTGATAAGAATTCTCACTAATGCTTACTTTCTCTTTTTTAAAGATCAAAAAAATGGTATAATAAACAAAAAGGAAGGGAGACATACATGCCAAGGAGAGATTTAATTAGAAATGTCATCATTGTCGGTGTTCTGGTTTTAGCACTGATTTTGCTTCGTATCTTTGTATTTCATCCATTTAGTATCAATGATAAGATGGCCAATGCTTCTGTGAAAAATGGAGATCTTGTGGTAGCGACTAGAAATGCTCAGGTAGATCGCAGTGATTTGGTCTTATACAAGGTCGGTGGAAAAGAATACCTTGGACGTGTTATTGCCAAAGAAAACGATGAAGTCAGCTACGTAGATGACGTCCTCTATTTGAATGGACAGGCAACACCAGAACCTTACCTGAATAAAATGCTGAACAAACATCTAGCTGCTCCAACGAGTAATGGGTATTATACTGATGATTTCTTTTTATCAGAGTTAAAAGGGACCAAGGCTGGTCGTGTACCATCCGATACCTTTCTAGTCTTAAATGATAACCGTGGGGATACAGAAGATAGTCGTGAGTTTGGTTATATCCATAAAAATCAGATCGAAGGAGTCGTGAATCTACGTCTCTACCCTCTCAATAAATTTGGATTTATAAAAGTTGAAGAATAGCCGAAAGGCTATTTTTTCTTACAAAAAAACTACTGCAAAAAAGAATTGCAGTAGCTTTTTATTCTGGTTAGATTGAGGTAGAGGGTTCTATTTTTTCTGTTTACTGGTAATTTGGTGAAAGACCTTTTGCCAGTGTTCATGACGCCGCCAGAGACTGGTATGGATCTGGTCATTTAACTCATAGCGAATCAATTTGGTCTTTTGACTGATAGATTCAATTTCGAAATTCTTAAAGGGAATTTGATGTTCTTCCTGCAAACGGACCAGGTCCTCTTTGTGGCTTTCTTGGCCATACTCATTGATGAGGGTGAAGTTGTCTGCTAGGAGGGTTTGGTATTCCTGCTGAGCCTGCAAGCGTTCCTCATAGGTCTTTAATTTGAGAAGGACATTGTCCAGAATCTCATCTTCAGGGATAGAACTTGGCTCCACATGGACATCGATATCAAAGACGCCAAACTGTTCCTTGAGAAGGCGCTCGACCTCTTCGGTAATAGCATGGCTCTCATAAACAGAGAGGTCTGGATTCATTTCGATGACGACATCTAGGTAAATGTTGCTTCCGTAAGTCCGTCCCCGTTGGGATTTGACCCGGCTGACCTTTGGCAATTCCAGAATAGCCGCCTTGTATTTATCCAGGAGACTTTCATCAAAACCATCGGAGAGGCTGAAGGAGGATTCAATGAAAATGTCGTAGGCAGTTTTTAGGATAAAGAAGGTAATAACGATGGCCACTAATTGGTCCACAATCGGATAGTTAAGAGCACTAGCTCCAATCGCAACAGAGGTTCCTAAAGAAGTGACCACGTCAGACAGGTTGTCTTTGGCAGCTGCCTTGAGGGCCTTGGATTGAGCTTTCTTAGCTAAAGTCCGGTTATAAAGATAGACCGCAAACATGACAAGGGCTGATCCAACTCCGACAATGGCCCCTAAAGGATCAATGACAGTGGTTTCCCTACTGAGGATTTTCTGAACGGTATCTCGTAGGACATCGAAGCCCACATAAAACATGATGATGGAAGTTACCAGGCTAGCTAGATCTTCAATCTTCCAATGACCAAATCGGTGGTCGCGGTCAGCTGGCTGGCGGGCCATGCGAATGCCGATGAGAAGGGCGACGTTACTGATAATATCGGATAAGTTATTAAAACCATCCGCGACCAAACTGGAGGAGTGAAGGAGATGTCCTGTTGCTAATTTAGCTGCGGAAAGAATCAGGTAGGCGACAATACTGATCAGGGCTCCACGTTCGGCTAGTTTTAAATTACTTTGTGATTGATTCACTGATAACTCCTCCAGACTTCTGTAGATTTCCTCCTAAGCGAAAAACTTGGATCGTTGTTGATGAGGAAATATTCGTTCTTCTTAAGCCTTTATTATAGCCTTTTTGAGTACAAAATTCAAATGATGCCAACTGTTTCCAAAAGGAGAAAGGGCGAAAATGTGGTATAATAGAACGATTGAATGAATGAGGAGTATGAGATGAATCCTTTATTGAATGGTATGAATGATCGCCAAGCAGAGGCGGTCCAAACGACAGAAGGTCCCCTCTTGATCATGGCGGGGGCTGGTTCTGGTAAGACACGTGTCTTGACCCACCGCATCGCTTACTTGATCGATGAAAAAATGGTCAATCCTTGGAATATTTTGGCCATTACCTTTACCAATAAAGCCGCTCGGGAAATGAAGGAGCGGGCTTATCAGTTGAATCCAGCCACCCAAGATTGCTTGATTGCCACCTTCCACTCTATGTGTGTGCGCATCCTCCGTCGTGATGCGGATCACATTGGCTACAACCGCAACTTCACCATTGTCGACCCGGTTGAGCAACGGACCTTGATGAAGCGGATTTTGAAGTCCTTGAACTTGGATCCTAAAAAATGGAATGAACGGACCATCTTGGGGACTATTTCCAATGCCAAAAATGACCTGATCGATGAAGTGGCCTACGTCGCCCAAGCGGGGGATATGTATACCCAGATCATCGCCAAGTGTTATGAGGCTTACCAAAAGGAACTCCGTCAGTCAGAAGCAGTGGACTTTGATGATTTGATCATGCTGACACTGCGTCTTTTTGATCAGCATCCAGATGTGCTGACCTATTACCAGCAGAAGTTTCAATACATCCACGTAGACGAGTATCAAGATACAAACCATGCCCAATACCAATTGGTCAAACTCTTGGCTTCACGTTTTAAAAATATCTGTGTCGTTGGGGATGCGGACCAGTCTATTTATGGCTGGCGGGGAGCAGATATGCAGAATATCCTGGACTTTGAGAAGGATTATCCTGATGCCAAGGTCGTCCTCCTAGAAGAGAATTACCGCTCGACTAAAACCATCCTGCAAGCAGCCAATGATGTCATTAAAAACAATAAAAATCGTCGTCCTAAGAATCTTTGGACCCAAAATGCTGACGGGGAAGAGATTGTCTACTACCGGGCTAATGACGAGCAGGATGAAGCGGTCTTTGTTGCTAAAACGATTGAAGAGCTCAGTCGCGAAGCTGGCTACAAACACCGTGATTTTGCCGTTCTCTACCGGACCAATGCTCAGTCCCGGACCATTGAAGAAGCGCTGCTCAAGTCTAACATTCCCTACACCATGGTAGGGGGCACCAAGTTCTACAGCCGGAAGGAAATTCGGGATATCATTGCTTATCTAAACTTGATTGCCAACCTTAGTGACAATATCAGTTTTGAGCGCATTATCAATGAACCCAAGCGGGGAATCGGGCCAGGTACAGTGGATAAGATTCGTGACTTTGCTCAAATGCAAGAGTCCTCACTTCTAGATGCTTCGGCTAATATCATGCTCTCAGGCATCAAAGGAAAGGCTGCCCAAGCCATCTGGGACTTTGCCAATCTCATTCTTGATTTGAGAGAAAGATTGGACCAGCTGACCATTACAGAATTGGTCGAAGAAGTCCTTGACAAGACAGGCTATATGACAGCCCTAACCAATCAGGGAAATTTGGAAAGTCAGGCCCGCATCGAGAATATCCAAGAGTTCCTATCTGTTACCAAGAATTTTGATGAAAACGGAGAGACCGTCGAAGACGAATCAGGTGTGGAGACCCTGAGTCGCTTCTTGAACGATTTGGCTTTGATTGCCGATACAGATGATGGAGCTCAAGAGACCTCAGAAGTCACCTTGATGACCCTTCACGCGGCTAAAGGATTGGAGTTTCCAGTCGTCTTCTTGATTGGGATGGAAGAAAATGTCTTTCCTCTTAGTCGTGCAGCAGAGGATCCAGACGAGTTGGAAGAAGAGCGTCGCCTAGCTTATGTAGGGATCACGCGGGCAGAGAAGGTTCTCTTCTTGACCAATGCCAACTCACGTTTGCTCTTTGGACGGACCAGCTACAACCGGCCAACGCGTTTCATCAATGAAATTAGCTCGGATTTATTGACTTACCAAGGATTAGCCCGTCCAGTCAACACCAGCTTTAAGGCTTCTTATAGCAATGGTGCCGGAACGACCTTTGGAAAAGGCATGAGCCTGTCACAAGCCCTTCAAGAGCGCAAGAGACAAGCATCCCCAAGTGCTCTCACGTCATCAAGCCTACCTTTTGGTAATAGTAACCGTTCTAGCGCTAAAGAAAGCGTCGCTTGGTCCATTGGTGATATTGCCATTCACAAGAAGTGGGGCGAAGGGACTGTCCTAGAAGTCTCTGGTAGTGGCAGTACCCAAGAACTCAAGATCAACTTCCCAGAAGTGGGGCTAAAGAAACTCTTAGCCAGTGTCGCGCCAATTGAGAAGAAATAAACTGAAACCAGTAAGCTTAGCTTGCTGGTTTTGTCCTTTTATCAACTTCCCTTAGGTGAGGACGGACGGTAGCGACTCCCTTTGGGATTCCATACCTTAGATTTGAGCCTTCCGTCTCAAATCTACCGAGCAGGAGAAACAAATCTGTTTCTCCTGCTTTTCTCACGGCGGGAAGTTTTAATGGTCATTGTTCTTCTTTCTCAAATTCTCTCATTTACTCTATTCACTGTCATAAACTAGGGAAATAGTAGGAGCAAGCCTCGTTTGCTGGTTTTGATTTTACTGGTGGCATGATATAATATACTAAGAATAGAGAAAGAGGCATACTATGAACGAAATCAAGTGCCCCAACTGTGGGGAAGTCTTTACAGTCAATGAAAGTCAATACAGCGAACTCTTGTCACAGGTACGGACAGCAGAGTTTGACAAAGAAATTCATGAGCGAATTCGGCAGGAGTTGGCTTTAGCAGAGCAAAAGGCCCTTAATGAACAGCAAGAGAAGTTAGCAAAGAAGGACCAAGAAATTGCCCAGTTACAGAACCAGATTCAACAGTTTGATACCGAAAAAGAATTGGCCAAAAAAGAGGTGGAGCAAACGGCTAGCCAAAGCCTACTAGAGAAAGAAAAAGAAGTGCAAGCGCTGGAAAATCAGTTGGCCACCTTGCGCTTGGAGCATGAGAATCAGCTCCAAAAGACTTTATCTGCACTGGAAAAAGAGCGAGACGAGGTTAAGAATCAGCTAGCCTTGCAAGAAAAGGAAGCAGCACTCGCCCAGACTTCTCTCAAAGAGCGCTATGAGGTAGAGCTGCGGCAGAAAGACGAGACCATAGAGTTCTACAAGGATTTCAAAGCTAAGCAGTCTACTAAGATGATTGGCGAGAGTTTGGAACAGCACTGCGAGTATGAGTTTAACAAGAATCGTATGGCTATGTTTCCACGAGCTGAGTTTGGCAAGGACAATGATGCCAGAACCGGCAGCAAGGGTGACTACATTTACCGTGAGGTGGATGAAAATGGTGTAGAAATCCTCTCTATCATGTTTGAGATGAAAAATGAAGGCGATGAGACAGCGACCAAGAAGAAAAACGAGCATTTCTTCAAAGAGCTGGATAAGGACCGGCGTGAGAAAGGCTGCGAGTATGCTATTCTGGTGACACTTCTTGAGGCTGACAGCGAGCTCTACAATTCGGGTATTGTCGATGTGTCCTACGCCTATGAGAAGATGTATGTTATCCGGCCTCAGTTCTTCTTGCCCATGATTACCCTCTTGCGCAATGCTGCGCTTAACTCGCTCCAGTACAAGCAGGAATTAGCGCTTGTTCGTGAACAAAATATCGACATCACCCACTTTGAAGAAGACTTGGATGCCTTTAAAGTAGCTTTTGCCAAGAACTATCAGTCTGCTTCGACAAACTTTGGCAAGGCCATCGAAGAGATTGACAAGGCCATCCGTCGGATGGAAGAAATCAAGAAGTTCCTGACGACCTCTGAAAACCAGCTGCGCTTAGCAAATAACAAACTGGACGACGTCTCTGTCAAAAAACTGACACGGAAAAATCCAACCATGAAGGCTAAGTTTGATGCTCTGAAAGGAGAATAGGAGGATCCTATGCAGATACGAAAAGCAACCATGAAAGATGCTGAAGCCCTACTGTCTCTATACGAAGACTTGGGCTATCCAACGACCGCTTCTAAGCTGTCTCAACGTTTAGAAATGATTCTTTCTCAACCACATTATGGCTGTCTTCTAGCTGAAAGAAACGGAGAAATTTTAGGTTTCTTAGGTTATGCAAAGCTCTTCTTTTTTGAAGCAGATGGATCTTACTATCGTATTTTGGCTTTGTCAGTTGCAAAAGAAACAAGACGACAAGGAATTGCTAGTAGGCTAATCGATGAATTGAAAAAACAAGCGGTAAAAGAAGGAGCTGAGGCACTGGCTTTAAATAGTGGATTAACCGCTGAACGAAATGCTGCACATCAGTTTTATCAGGCGGTTGGATTTGAAAAAGTGACTGCAGGCTTTGCCTTGCATTTAAAAACTCAACCTAAATAAATCATGGAAAAATAGTAGAGGGAACGAAGTAATGTCTTCAACAAAAGGGAAAACCTTATATTTTAACAATAAGAGCATGGATTATGTGACCTTTGGTAAAGGAAAGAAGTCTCTTGTTATTATACCAGGCTTGGGGGATGGGCTTCAGACCGTTAAAGGAAAGGCCCAGCTCTTTTCCCTCTCTTATCGTCTACTTGCTAAGCACTATAAAATCTATGTTTTTTCTCGAATCAATGAGCTGAGACAGGGCTATACGACACGGGATATGGCAGCAGATGTAGCAGAAGCAATGGAGACACTAAACCTAGATACCGCCTATATCATAGGGATTTCACAAGGTGGAATGATTGCCCAATGGTTGGTGGCGGATTTCCCTGAAAAGGTTCAAAAGCTCATTCTAGCTGTGACAACAGCGAAGCCTAGTCAACTTGCTAGAGAGCGAATTGAGCATTGGCAAAAGCTTAGTCAATCTGGAAATTTTAAGCATCTCATGCTGGATATTGCAAAGCATTCCTATACGCAAAAGAGCTATCAAAAGTGGCGGTTGCTTTATAATATCATGGGTCGCTTGGGACGAATGAAAGATGAGAAACGAATTGCCATTCAGTCTCAGTCTTGCCTGGAACATAATAGCCTTGTGGTCTTAAAAGAAATTCAATGTCCGACTTTGGTTCTTGGTGCTCTTGAAGATGATGTGATCGGTGTGGACGGATCTAAGGAACTGGCAAAAGCGATTTCGGGTTGTCAGCTCCTTATTCTAAAGCATTCTGGGCATGCTCTGTATGAAGAAAATAAAGCATTTCAAGAGGCTGTCTGTGGATTCGTAAACTAAAAAAAGCTGGAATATTTTCCAGCTTTTTATGTTAGTTAAATCGCAAAGAGATCGTTTAGGTTTTCTGCCATGGTTGGGTGGGTAAAGATTTGTTTTGCGATGTAAGTATAAGGGATCTTGTTGTCCATAGCCATGGTGATCAGGTTGATAAGTTCGCCTGCAGCTTCTCCAAAGAGAGTTGCTCCAAGGATTTCTTTGGTTTCTGGGTTGACCACGGCTTTGAAGGCACCTCGAAGATCTGCATTAACATGTCCACGAGGCATGGCAGCAACTGGCAATTCTTTAACAGCGACTGGGAGCCCTTTGTCGCGTGCTTCTTGCTCGGTCAAGCCGACTTGGGCAAGTGGAGGAGCAATGAAGAGTGTTGTTGCATAATTGTTACGAGTTTCTAGATTGTAGCTACCATCGCCTGTAAGGTAGTTGAAGACGATGCGGAAGTCATCGAGTGACATGTAGGTGAATTGAGGGCCACCATTGACATCTCCAACTGCAAAGACGCCATGGACGCTAGTTTCCAAATGGCTGTTAACTTGAATCGCTCCACGATCAGTGACTTGGATGTCTGTGTTTTCAAGACCAAGTCCAACTGTGTTTGGTTTACGTCCTGTTGCGTAGAGAAGGATATCAAACTCGAAGTCTCCCTTATCTGTGACAACCGTTAAGCTGTTTTGGTCATCTTTGATTTCTTGGGTATGAACGCCTTGCAAGAATTGAATACCGTCTTCTTCAAGGTAGCCTTTTGCAAGAGCTGCGATGCTTGGCTCGATCCGTGGCAAGAACGTGTCCGCAGCATCCAATACTGTTACTTGGCTACCTAAGGTATTGTAGAGGTGGGCGAATTCCAATCCGATAGGTCCACCACCAAGGACGCCCAGGCGTTTAGGTAGGTTTTCCAAACGTTGAATACCGGTTGAATCTACAGCAAATTTACTTTCAGCTAATCTTGGGATTGGAAGGATAGTTGGCACCGCACCAGTATTAATAATAATGGTTTCAGCTGTCAATTCTTCCTTTTCATCCCCAGCTTGAATTTCGATGACCTTGTTGGAGACGAAACGAGCCGTCGCATCGATAATGTCTACACCAGTTCCAGCAATGGTTGCGTAGTTTTTGCCGTTGAGACGAGTCGTCACCGCATTTTTTTCGCTCATGGCTTGCTCAAAATCCAAGCCTTTTTCTGCTGCAACAATCAAGGTCTTGGTTGGAATACAAGCGATATTGATACAAGTACCACCGTACATCGACTTGCTCTTTTCAATCAGAGCAACTTTTTTTCCTTGGCTTGATAATTTCGCTGCAAGTGTTTTACCAGCTTTACCAAATCCAATCACAATAACATCATACATTAACATATGTTACACCTTCTTTCGCTTTCTATTGTATCAAACCCATTTTAAAAAGTCTGAAATCTGCTACGGTTTTTTTGGAAGCTCATGGGAAGTGGGAAAGAGGGACAAGAAGTCTTGTTTCATGGTATAATAAAGGGTCGGTGGCCCGGATGGTCACACAAGAGTTAGAAAGAGCAAATCAGATGGACGGAATTATCAATGTAAAAAAAGAAGCAGGCATGACCTCACATGATGTGGTCTTTAAACTGCGAAAAATCTTAGGAACTAAGAAGATCGGCCATGGGGGAACGCTGGATCCAGATGTGGTGGGAGTGCTTCCGATTGCAGTTGGAAAGGCGACCCGGATGGTCGAATTCATGCAAGATGAAGGCAAGGTCTATGAGGGAGAAATCACTTTGGGCTTTTCTACCACGACGGAGGATGCCAGCGGGGAAGTCGTAGAGCGGACCCCAGTGGAAGCATCTTTAGATGCAGAAGAGGTGGACCGCATGATTGCTCAAATGGTGGGAGAAATGGAGCAGGTACCGCCTATGTATTCAGCGGTCAAGGTCAATGGACGTAAGCTCTATGAATATGCGCGGGCAGGAGAAGAAGTGGAACGCCCTGTCCGACAGGTAACCATTTATGAATTCACACGCACCAGTGAGATTAGCTATGAAGAAAGTCTAGCCCGTTTTCGTTTCCGGGTTAAATGCAGTAAGGGCACCTATATCCGGACCTTGTCGGTGGATTTGGGTCAAAAACTGGGCTACGCAGCCCATATGTCTCATCTGACACGGACCAGTGCTGCCGGTTTGTCACTGGAAGATGCCCTGACCTTAGAAGAGGTGGCTGAAAAAGTAGGGCAAGGAGATTTGAGCTTCCTTCACCCACTTGAAATTGGCACCGGGGATCTGGAAAAAGTAGAGCTGACAGTAGAAGAGGTTGGCGAAGTCCAAGTGGGACGCTTTATTCCAGTTGAGAGCGAAGCCAGAGAGTTAGCTGCGTTTTACCAAGGGAAATTGGTAGCCATTATGGAAAAAAGGGAAGAACTTTACAAACCTCGCAAGGTTTTTCTGACAGAAAATGTGTTACAATAAATTCATGAATATTCGTACGATAACTACTGCTAACCAGATCCATTTGGAGAATGAGACAGTTTTGGTTCTGGGCTACTTTGATGGCCTGCATCTGGGGCATCAAGAACTCTTTAAAAAGGCGCGTCAGATAGCGGATGAAAAAGGCTTGAAGGTCGCTTTGTTAACCTTCCCTGAATCTCCTAAGTTAGCCTTTGTTCGCTACCAACCAGAATTACTACTTCATTTGCAGAGTCCTGAGGATCGGTTCCAAAAATTAAACGAACTAGGAGTGGATGAGCTCTTCCTCATTGATTTTACGACCGATTTTGCTTCTAAAACAGCCAAAGAATTTGTTGATCAATTTGTCAAAGCATTGAGGGCCCGAGTTTTAATTGCTGGATTTGATTATAGTTTTGGCTCTGATAAGAAAACGGCCTCTGACTTATCTGCTTATTTTGATGGTCAAGTGGAAGTCATTTCTCCTGTATTGGATCAGGGGGAAAAGGTTAGTTCGACCCGAATTCGTCAAGCTGTCCTAGAAGGACGCGTCAAAGAAGCTGCCCGTCTACTTGGTCACCCTTTATCCAGTCGGGGAATCGTCGTGCACGGGGATGCGCGTGGCCGCACCATTGGCTATCCTACCGCCAATCTAGCACCGATTGATCGGACCTATCTCCCATCAGATGGGGTTTATGTAGTCGATGTCGATTTTAAAGGGCAGACCTACCGTGGGATGGCTTCTGTCGGGAAAAATGTCACCTTTGATGGGAAAGAGCTTCGTTTCGAAGTCAATCTCTTTGATTTTACAGGAGACATCTATGGTCATACCCTGACCATTCATTGGTTAGATAAGATTCGAGAAATGGTCAAATTCGATGGGATCGATCAACTAGTGGCGCAACTAGAAGAAGATGAAGCAGTTTCACGAAACTGGAACGAGGATTAGGAACTTTCCTAATCCTTTTTTGTGTGCCTCTTCTTGAGAATAATGAAAGGGATTTCTTTTTTCCACTGAAATCCAGAAAAATCGTCGAGAAATCAAAAAAGCGCTTTTCAAGCACCTATTTTTTTTGTATAATAGAGTCAGATAGTTATATATAAAAAAAGAAGTGAACCACATGATTACATTATTTTTATCACCGAGTTGTACATCATGTCGAAAAGCTCGGGCTTGGTTAAAAAAGCACGATGTTCCATTTAAAGAACACAATATTATGACAAGTCCTTTGAGCAAACAGGAGTTGACAAGTATATTGGCCTTGACCGAAAACGGAACAGACGACATTATTTCAACTCGTTCAAAAATTTTTCAAAAATTGGATGTTGATGTTGAAGATTTATCCATCTCAGCCTTGATCCATCTGATTGAGGAAAATCCTAGTCTCTTGCGGAGACCGATTATTTTAGATAACAAACGTATGCAGATTGGCTTTAACGAAGATGAAATTCGGGCCTTCTTGCCACGGAGTTATCGCAAACAAGAGTTACGCTCTGCCACTCTAAGAGCAGAAATAAACTAAGAAGTATGTCGAATGCAAAAAAATTATAGTTACCCACTGGACTTATCGTGGAGCACTGAAGAGCTTGCTTCAGTGCTTTCTTTTTTCAATAAAGTTGAAGAAGCTTATGAAAGTAAGGTAGAGGCCAAAGAATACATGGAAGCCTACCGCGCTTTTAAGAAGGTCGTACCTAGTATCGGAGAAGAAAAGCGTCTTGGACGGGAGTTCGAAGAAGTGAGCGGTTATTCTCTCTATCGTGCGACCCAGACTGCAAAGCAAAAAGAGGAAGGATGGTTTTCTCTTGAAGAATAAATTAGAGTTTGCCAAACAAATCGTTTTAGAGGCTGGAGACTACTTGCGTCTTCATCTCCATGATGACTTGATGATCTCAAAAAAAACTGGGCCGACAGATTTAGTAACCCAGATGGACCAACAGGTTCAAAAGGATTTGGTTGAAAAAATCAAACATCGCTACCCAGAAGATCGGATTTTTGCGGAGGAAGATGGCCTTCGATCCCCAATTTCAGAAGGAGCCGTTTGGGTGATCGATCCCATTGATGGAACCAATAATTTTGTGACCCAAAAGGAAGATTTTGCGGTGATGGTGGCTTATTTTGAAGAAGGAATTGGTCAGTTTGGCTTGATCTACGATGTTATGCGGGATCACCTTTTTTATGGGGGTGGGGAATTCCCGGTTTATCGCAATGAGTTTGAATTGACGCCTTTTGTGGACCAACCTCTGGAAAACTTTCTGATTGCTTCAAATGTCGGCATGCTTGAGAAAAATGACTGGGGCATGGCCGATCTTGGTATGGCTTCTCTTGGAATTCGAGTCTATGGTAGTGCCGGTATTAGTTTTTCAAAAATTCTCTCAGGTGGGATTCTAGCTTATTTTAGCTACATCTGGCCCTGGGATTATGCCGCAGCTGCGATCATGGGAGAACGGTTAGGTTATACCGTTTTAAATCTAAATGGAGATAAACCCAATTACCAGACAGTGGAACCCATTATGATGGTTCCAAAAGTGAAGTTAACAGAAATTCAAACCTATCTTAAGAAAGGGAGAAGTTAAATGAATTTTCCCAATGGTTTTAAAGAAAAATACCAGCATCTTCTAGGTGAGGATGCTGCTGCTTTTTTTGCGACCTTTGAGCAAGAAGCAGTAGCGGCCTTTCGCACTAATCCCTTGAAAGAAGCTCAAAAAGCATTTGATGATCCGATTCCCAATACTCTTTGGGGACATTATGGAAAGGTCTCAGGAAAATCCATTGAGCACGCAACGGGCTTGGTCTATTCGCAAGAGCCAGCAGCTCAGATAGTGGCCCAAGTCGCTCAGCCGAAGCCAGGGATGAAGGTCTTAGACTTGGCCGCAGCTCCTGGGGGAAAGACTACCCAACTCTTGTCTTATTTGGACAATCAGGGACTCTTGGTCTCCAATGAAATCCATAAGGGGCGCTCGAAAATTCTTGTAGAGAATGTCGAACGCTTTGGTGCGCGAAATGTGCTAGTAACTAATGAGTCTGCCGATCGTCTGGCCAAAGTTTTCTCAGGCTTTTTTGATCTGATTGTACTAGACGCCCCTTGTTCAGGTGAGGGGATGTTCCGCAAGCAACCAGATGCCATGGACTATTGGTCTGTCGATTACCCTCGAGAGTGCAGTCTCCTTCAAAGAGAGATTCTAGAGGATGCCCTCAAGATGTTGGTTCCAGGAGGTTCCTTGGTTTATTCAACCTGTACCTGGGCTCCTGAGGAAAATGAAGAGATCGTATCCTGGCTCTTAGATAATTTTGATCTAGAATTGGAAACGATCGAGAAGATCAATGGTATGGCAGAAGGCATTGACCATCCAGAAACGGCGCGCATGTATCCTCATCTCTTTAAAGGGGAGGGACAATTTGTTGCTAAGTTCCGTTATCTAGGAGAGAATCGGCCTGCTAAAATCCCTTCCAAAAAGGACCAATTATCTGCTGAACAAAAAAAATTGTGGCAGGAATTTGCTAAGAAACATTTGAAGATTACTCTGGAAGGGGTCCTCGAAACCTTTGGTGACGAGCTGTATTTAGTTCCTTTAGGGTTACCAGATTTGCGCAAAGTAAAAATTGCTCGAAATGGCTTGCATCTAGGAACCTTCAAGAAAAATCGTTTTGAACCTAGTTTTGCACTTGGCTTAGCACTAAGACCGAGTGAAGTCAAAGAGACCGTTTCGATCACGCCTGAGGACTTTGTTCATTATGTGGCGGGAGAGACAGTTCAATTGAAGGAAACGCATCCAAATGGATGGTACCAGGTCCTTGTAGAAGGCAATGGTTTGGGCTTTGCCAAAGTGACCGGGCAAACCCTGAAAAATTTCTATCCAAAGGGGCTTCGTTTTAGGTAAAATGCTGGGCAAAGAACCCGTTCTATGATATAGTGGAAGTACAGTTTTTTTAAAAAGAAACTTGTCAAAATCATAAGTGAAATAGTGAAATATCAAGGAGACATGATTTGAAAAAGTCTAAAAAGCTGATCCTAGGACTAGCGACGATCGCATTAGCAGGAAGTTTATCTGCTTGTGCTTCTTGGATCAATCGCGGAGAATCCATCACTGCTGTTGGATCCACTGCCTTGCAACCCTTGGTTGAAGGAGTGGTAGATCGCTACATTGAAGAACATCCTGGTAAGATTGTGAATGTACAAGGAGGAGGTTCTGGTACAGGACTTTCACAAGTTCAATCAGGTGCTGTGGACATCGGAAATAGTGACCTGTTTGCAGAGGAAAAGTCTGGGATCGATGCCTCTAGTCTGGTCGATCATCAGGTAGCCGTAGCAGGGACAGCCATCATTGCCAATAAAAATATCTCGATCGACAATCTGACAACGGAGCAATTGCGAAAGATCTTTACAGGTGAATATACCAACTGGAAGCAGTTGGGTGGTCCAGATCTTGAGATCACGATTGTGAACCGTGCTGTAGGTTCTGGTAGTCGTGCTGTCTTTGATGCCATTATCATGGATGGCAAACAACCCAAGCAGGCCCAAGAGCAAGACTCTAATGGAATGGTGAAAAACATCGTTTCTCAAACTCCAGGAGCCATCTCTTATCTAGCCTTTACCTACTTGGATAGCAGTGTCAAAACCATGAAGCTCAATGGTTATCAACCAACCAAAGCCAATGTCGTCAACAATAACTGGCCCATCTGGTCTTACGAACATATGTATACCAAGGGAAAACCCAATGAGTTGTCTAAAAAATTCATTGACTACATGATGACGGATGAGGTTCAGCAAAAAGTGGTTGGCAAGATGGGCTATATTCCAATCAATGATATGAAAGTCACCCGTGATTTAAAAGGGAATGTGACAAAAAAATAAAAGAATTAGGTAAAAAATGAACGAAGTAGCAAAAAAAATGCTGACGAAATCAAAAAACTCCCGCCTAGAAAAATTTGGGAAGACTATTACCTTTCTATGTATGAGTTTGATTGTTGTCGTCGTTGCCATGATTTTGATTTTCGTGGCCCAAAAAGGTTTATCGACTTTCTTTGTTAATAAAGTCAATATCTTTAGTTTTCTATTTGGGAGCTCTTGGAATCCTGCTGCAAAGGAATTTGGAGCCCTCCCTATGATTCTAGGTTCCTTTATTGTAACCTTGCTTTCTGCCCTCTTGGCAACGCCGTTTGCCATTGGTGCAGCTGTTTTCATGACAGAAGTCTCCCCCAAAGGAGCTCGTTTCTTGCAACCAGCGATTGAGCTTTTGGTGGGAATTCCTTCCGTTGTTTATGGATTCATTGGTCTTCAAGTGGTCGTCCCATTTACGCGTAGTCTCTTTGGAGGGACTGGTTTTGGGATCCTCTCAGGGGTCTTTGTCCTCTTTGTTATGATCCTACCAACTGTTACCTTTATGACGACCGATAGCCTCCGAGCTGTACCCCGTCATTACCGTGAAGCTAGTATGGCCATGGGAGCGACCCGCTGGCAAACCATTTGGCATGTCACGCTCAAGGCAGCCCGCTCTGGAATCTTTACAGCGGTTGTCTTTGGTATGGCGCGTGCCTTCGGGGAAGCTTTAGCCATCCAGATGGTGGTCGGAAACTCTGCTGTCGTGCCAACTTCACTCACGACACCAGCTTCCACCCTCACCTCTATTTTGACCATGGGAATCGGAAATACCGTCATGGGTACGGTCAATAACAATGTTCTTTGGTCACTCGCCTTGGTATTGCTCCTCATGAGTCTTGCCTTTAACAGTGTGATTAAACTGATTACGAAAGAAAGAGGTAAGAAGAACTATGCACGCTAAACGAATGGATAAAATTGCGACAGGAGTGCTGTATGCTATTTCAGGGATCATCGTTGCGATTCTTGCCTCATTAATCCTTTATATCTTGGTCCGTGGCTTGCCCCATGTATCTTGGCACTTCTTAACTGGGAAATCTTCTTCTTACCAAGCAGGAGGAGGGATCGGAATTCAATTGTATAATTCCTTCTTCCTCTTGGTCATTACCTTGGTGATTTCCTTCCCACTTTCTCTTGGAGCTGGGATTTACCTCTCTGAGTACGCTAAAAAAGGTCGCTTGACCAATTTGGTTCGTACCTGTATTGAGATCTTGTCTTCTTTGCCATCTGTTGTTGTAGGTCTCTTTGGTTACCTGGTCTTCGTTGTCCAGTTCAAATATGGATTTTCGATTATTTCAGGGGCCTTGGCCTTGACCGTCTTTAATCTGCCACAGATGACCCGCAATATCGAAGATAGCTTGCAGCACGTCCATCATACCCAGCGCGAAGCAGGTTTAGCACTGGGCTTGTCTCGCTGGGAAACCGTGATTCATGTCGTGGTACCGGAGGCTCTTCCAAGCATTATTACTGGGGTCGTATTGGCATCAGGACGGATCTTTGGGGAAGCCGCTGCCTTGATCTATACAGCAGGTCAATCGGCTCCAGCTCTTGATTGGTCAAACTGGAACCTCTTTAGTGTGACGAGTCCGATTTCGATCTTCCGTCAGGCTGAAACCTTGGCCGTCCATATCTGGAAGGTCAACAGTGAAGGAACCATTCCAGACTCGATCGAAGTCTCAGCTGGTTCTGCCGCCGTTCTTTTGATCTTTATCTTGATCTTTAACTTTGGAGCCCGCAAACTCGGAAGTTACCTCCATAAAAAACTAACATCTGCTTAAAGGAGAAGAAATGTCAAAATACAATTGGGATGAGAGACACATCATTACTTTTCCTGAAGAAAAGGTGGTCCTATCGACTAAAGATTTGCATGTCTATTATGGAACGAACGAGTCCATCAAAGGCGTCGACATGCAGTTTGAAAAAAATAAGATTACAGCCTTGATCGGTCCTTCAGGATCTGGGAAATCAACCTACCTTCGTAGTTTGAACCGGATGAATGATACCATCGATATTGCGCGTGTAACGGGTGAAATTTGGTATGAAGGAATCGATGTTAACCGTCCAGATATCAATGTCTATGAAATGCGCAAGCACATCGGGATGGTTTTCCAACGGCCCAATCCTTTTGCCAAATCAATATACAAAAATATCACCTTCCCTCATGAACGTGCTGGTGTGAGAGACAAGAAGGTCTTGGACGAATTGGTCGAAACTTCTTTGAAACAGGCAGCTCTATGGGATCAGGTCAAGGATGATCTTCACAAATCAGCTCTAACGCTTTCAGGTGGTCAACAGCAACGACTTTGTATCGCGCGGGCTATTTCTGTGAAGCCGGATATCCTACTCATGGATGAGCCAGCTTCAGCGCTTGATCCGATCGCAACAGCGCAATTAGAAGAAACCATGCTGGAGCTGAAGAAAGATTACACCATTGTCATCGTGACCCACAGCATGCAACAAGCAGCGCGTGCTAGTGATTATACCGGTTTCTTTTATCTGGGAAACCTCATCGAGTACGATAAGACTTCGAATATTTTCCAAAATGCGAAATTGCAATCGACCAACGATTATGTATCGGGTCACTTTGGATAAAGTAATATGACAACAAAAAGGAAAATAGAATGACAGAACCAATTTTGCAAGTCAAGGACTTGTCGGTTTATTACAATAAAAAGAAGGCTTTGAATAGTGTCTCTTTGGATTTTGCTCCAAAGGAGATTACAGCCTTGATTGGTCCTTCAGGATCAGGGAAATCTACCCTTTTAAAAGCCATTAACCGCATGGGGGACCTTAACCATGAGGTCACCACCACAGGGACCGTCCTCTACAACGGTCACAATATCTACGGACCACGGACCGATACGGTCGAATTGCGTAAGGAAATCGGAATGGTCTTCCAACAGCCCAATCCCTTTCCAATGTCCATTTATGATAATGTGACTTATGGGTTGATGATTAATGGTGTCAAGGATAAGGCTGTCTTAGATGAGGCAGTTGAAACCTCATTGAAACGCGCTTCCATCTGGGATGAAGTCAAGGATCGACTGCATGATTCAGCTATCGGACTTTCCGGTGGTCAGCAGCAGCGGGTCTGTGTGGCGCGGGTTCTTGCGACCAGTCCAAAGATCATTCTTTTGGATGAACCAACTTCAGCGCTGGACCCGATTTCAGCTGGTAAGATTGAAGAAACCTTATATGGACTAAAAGACCGCTACACCATGCTCTTGGTGACACGCTCCATGCAGCAAGCTAGTCGGATTTCTGATAAAACAGCCTTTTTCTTGGATGGCGATTTGATTGAGTACAATGACACCAATGAAATGTTCTTGAACCCAGCTAAGAAAGAAACAGAAGACTATGTCTCTGGTAAATTTGGATAGGAAGAAAATAAAATGTTACGAGTTCAATTTGAAGAAGATTTAGAGAAGTTGCATAACCAGTTTTATGCAATGGGAAATGAAGTGTTGAGTCAGATCAACCGTACGGTCCGCGCTTTCGTGACCCATGACCGTGAATTGGCCCGCCAGGTCATCGAAGATGATGCGGAGATCAACGACTACGAAGTGAAATTAGAGCGTAAATCCTTTGAGATTATTGCCCTTCAACAGCCCGTTTCACAAGACCTTCGTGTCGTGATGACTGTCTTAAAAGCGGTCTCTGACTTAGAGCGGATGGGTGACCACGCAGTATCAATTGCCAAGGCAACGATTCGCATGAAAGGGGAAGTCCGCATCCAATCTGTTGAGGAAGAGATCAGCAAGATGGGCCGTGAAGTCAAAGATTTTGTCGAAGCGACACTAGATGTTTACCTCAAAGGCGATGTGGATTTGGCCTATGAAGTTGCGACACGAGACGAAGTCATCAACCATTACTTCGATAGCATCCAAGAATTAGCAACAGAAGAAATTCGGAAAAATCCAGAGTCCATCGTGACTGGACGGGATTATTTCCAAGTGATCAACTTCTTGGAACGCATCGGAGATTATGCAAAAAACATCTGTGAATGGGTGGTTTACTTCGAAACAGGTAAAATTATCGAAATGTAAGATCATGGAGTCTTTTCGATCACAGACAGGCATTCTAATGCTTGTCTTTTCTTTTATCTTAACTTTGTGATAAAATAGTTTTATTAGGGCTTTTCATTGGAAAGCATGAAACATTTAAAGGAGGAAATTATGCAAGCAGTTGCACATTTTATTGATACATTTGTACCTGAGCACTACGATCTATTCTTAGATTTGAACCGCTCTAGTAAAACTTTCTCAGGGAAAGTGACCATTAGCGGAGAGGCAAAAGAGACTCGCATCTCGCTTCACCAAAAGGATTTGACCATCGAAACAGTAGAAGTAGCAGGTCAAGCCCGTCCATTTACGGTTGATGATGACAATGAAGCAGTCTATGTTGAATTGGAAGGCACAGGTCAAGTGACAGTTACCCTGACCTATTCTGGTAAGATTACAGACAATATG
Organism: Streptococcus parasanguinis; assembly: GCF_015557775.1. Classification (GTDB taxonomy): domain Bacteria; phylum Bacillota; class Bacilli; order Lactobacillales; family Streptococcaceae; genus Streptococcus; species Streptococcus parasanguinis_AA. The sequence goes on from NZ_JADNOY010000001.1 coordinate 319,689, forward strand.
ACTGGGATTTACCCATCTTACTACAGCATTGATGGTGTGAAGAAGGAAGTCCTCTCGACTCAGTTTGAGAGCCATTTTGCGCGTGAAGCCTTTCCAAGTGTGGACGAGCCTGAAGCTAAAGCAACTTTCGATCTTTCTTTGAAATTTGACCAAGAAGAAGGTGAAATTGCCCTTTCAAATATGCCTGAAATCGATGTGGAAAACCGCAAAGAAACAGGTATTTGGAAGTTTGATACGACTCCACGTATGTCTTCTTATCTCTTGGCCTTTGCTGCTGGAGATCTTCAAGGAGTGACAGCTAAGACCAAGAATGGAACCCTAGTCGGTGTCTACTCTACCAAAGCTCACCCATTAGAAAACTTGGACTTCTCATTGGATATTGCAGTTCGTGCTATTGAATTTTATGAAGACTACTATGGTGTGAAGTATCCAATCCCTCAATCCCTTCATATCGCCCTTCCAGACTTCTCTTCAGGAGCGATGGAAAACTGGGGCTTGGTAACCTACCGTGAAGTCTACCTTCTAGTAGATGAAAACTCTACGGCCCAAAGCCGTCAAACAGTAGCCTTGGTGGTGGCTCACGAATTGGCTCACCAATGGTTCGGAAACCTTGTGACCATGAAGTGGTGGGATGATCTCTGGTTGAATGAAAGCTTTGCCAATATGATGGAATATGTCAGCTTGGATGCCATTGAACCAAGCTGGAATATCTTTGAAGACTTCCAAACAACTGGAGTGCCTGCTGCCTTGAAACGCGATGCTACAGATGGCGTTCAATCCGTCCATGTGGAAGTCAAACACCCTGATGAGATCAACACCCTCTTTGACCCAGCAATCGTTTACGCCAAGGGTAGCCGTCTCATGCACATGCTTCGCCGCTGGTTAGGCGATGATGCCTTCCGTAAAGGGTTGAAGATCTACTTTGAAAAACACCAATACGGCAATACTATCGGTCGTGACCTTTGGGATGCTCTTGGGCAAGCTTCAAGTCGTGATGTCGCAGCCTTTATGGATTCTTGGTTGGAGCAACCAGGATACCCTGTTGTTTCAGCTTCTGTGGAAAACGATACCTTGATCATCCGTCAAGAGCAGTTCTTTATCGGAGAAAGAGAAGAAAAAGGCAGCAAGTGGGTTGTTCCATTGAATAGCAACTGGACGGGTATTCCAGATACCTTGGAAACAGAAGTTTTAGAAATTCCAAACTACAGTGCCTTGAAAGCAGCTAACAGCGGAGCTCTTCGCTTCAATACAGAAAATACAGCTCACTATATCAGTGACTACCGTGGGGAATTGTTGGAAGACATCCTTGCTGACCTTGCTAGCTTGGATAGCACTTCAAAATTACAAGTGGTTCAAGAACGTCGTCTTTTGGCTGAAAGTGGTCAAATTTCTTATGCAAGCCTCTTGCCAGTGATTGAACACTTGACAGAAGAAAGTTCCTACTTGGTTGTTTCAGCTGTTTCGAGCGTCTTAGCTGGAATCAGTCTCTTTGTGGATGAAGGAACTGAAACAGAAGCTGCCTTCCATGAGTTGTTGAAACGCTTGAACCGTTACAACTTTGAACGCTTGGGTCTAGAAGCTAAGTCTGGTGAAACAGAAGAAGACGAAAAAGTTCGTCAGCTAATGATTGCTAATATGATCAAGGCCAATGATGAAGCTGCAAAAGCTCAAGCGAGCGCTATCTTTGAAGCACATGCAGATGATTTGGAAAAACTTCCAGCTGCCATCCGCCTGCAAATCTTGGTCAACCAAATCAAGCACCAGGAAACCAAGGAGCTTAGCCAACAATACCTGGATACTTATGTTAAGACAGTAGATGGGAACTTTAAACGCCAGTTGGCGGCTGCACTTTCTTATACCAAGGATGAGGAAACTTTGGAAGCTCTATTGAAGGAGTGGAAGAACAAGGATGTGGTGAAACCTCAGGACTTGGCTATGAGTTGGTACTACAACTTCTTACACGATGACTTTACCCAAGGAAGAACTTGGACTTGGGCGCGTGAAAACTGGGATTGGGTCAAGAAAGCCCTCGGTGGTGATATGAGCTTTGATAAGTTTGTCATCTACCCAGCTAACTGTTTCAAGACCCGTGAACGCTTGAATGAATACAAAGCCTTCTTTGAACCGCAATTGTCTGATATGGCTATCAGCCGAAACATCAGCATGGGTATCAAGGAGATCGCAGCGCGTGTGGATTTGATCCAACGGGAAAAGGCAGCAGTAGAAGCCGCTATCCTTGCTACGAAATAAATGAAATAAATTTATAAAAGATGCTACAGAATTCATTCTGTAGCATCTTTTGTTTTTCAATGAATCATTTGTATTGGATATCGAAGGAGAAGGATCATTAGTTTATTGGACTTGGTAAGAGAATCTCCGTTCGATAGCGGCCATTTTCTTTGAAACGCTTGACAGTTCCTTGGTATTCTTGTACTAGATCATCAACGTTTCGTAAGCCCCAACCATCTCTTTGACGTGTTTTACGAGTCTCTTGTTCTTGTTCATTAAAGGTATTGTTGATCGAAATAAATAGGTTTTGTTGAAAATAACGTATATTCAGAGCCAATGTTCTCTCCGATTTATCAGTTAATCGAAGACAGGCTGAAATACTATTATCTAAACAATTTCCTAAAATAACAGCTAGAATATCAGGCTGAATAGATAATTCTTGAGGGACAAAGCAGTCAATTTCCAATTCAATTTCATCTTCCACATCGTGCAATTTTTGATTCAGTAAAAAATTAATTGTTGGATTTTTGGAGTAAAAGGTTTGTTTTCCTGAAATACTATCAGTTAACGAGTGAAGATACTCTCTAGCCTCATCAGGATTTTCTTCTAGAAGTGCCAACAGAGTTAAATGTTTATTTTTTAAGTCATGCCGAAGACTTTGCAATCGTTGGTATTCCTCTTGAGACTGTTGTGTTTCTCTTAATTGGAATTGAAGCTGTTCTTTATCTAATTTATTTTGATAATAAGCGTGCTGTTGTTGAGAAAGGTGTAGGGTAAAATACAGCGAGGAAAACGACAATACAATAAGAGACAAGAGTGAAATGACAGAAAGATAATCTGGTCCAAATACTTGCCCTTGAATAGCTGATACAGTAAAGGCAAAAATAATCGATAAAATCGGCACGATAAATTGATACAGACAATTTCTTTTAGATGTTGCCATGCCTAACTTTTGATGTGTTCGAAATAACTGTCGAAGAACAAGTGTTATGATGGTTGAAAAAAGAAAACTAATGGCAAGGTAACCACTAATCAGTCCTAAATTTTTCGATACTTTTGACAGTGGAAGAAAAAGTTGGATAGCTTGATTGAGAACAGCTCCTGCTAATAATGTCAGGCTTGTCTGTAAGAATATCCAAAAGGAAGAATCACGAAAGGGGTAGCCAAAATAGAGTCCTACAAGAGAGGATTCTACAATACTAAGAAGGAGATTGCTCACTAAAAAAACGCGACTTTCTAAAAATATAAACACAAAAGCCACATGAAGAAGAAAGCAACAACAAAGGACTAAAAGTGTCTCTTTTGAATGTTTACTTTTGGAATTTGGCCTATAAAATAAAACACTTGCCAGAAATAAGTCAAACAAGATACTAATGATCCGCAATCCTATTAGCATTAGAAATTCCTTTCACTGAGATAGTTATAGTATTTTTCTTTAAAAGAAGACTGGAACTTACGACTAATTGGAAGTGAATGCTCCTCGGTTCCATTTAGCAAAATAGTTACTGTTTTCGCATCAAAATCTTTTATATATTTGGGATTTACAATATAAGAAGCATGAATTTGAATAAAATAATCAGGTAGTTTATCTAAAATTTCTTGAGTTTTCAGTAAGGACTTATAGGTATCTGCTAGTGTGTAAATAAAAACGGAACGCTTATCTTTTTCAAAATAGGTAATGTCACTTAAAGGAATAGAGTAACTTTGTTTTCCAAATGAGAAGTTAAAGATGGTTTGTCCTAGATCTAAATAACGCAAGATCCTATCTACTACCTTATTTAACCTTTGGGGTTCAATGGGTTTTACTAAGTAATCAAAAGTCTGTACTTCAAATACTTGTTCCATGTAATCTCGATAGCTGGTCACAAAAATAATGGGGATAAAAGGATTGAACTGACGAATTTCACGTGCAAGGTCAATTCCAGTAATTTGTGGCATATCAATATCCAAAAAAACACAATGTGTATCCCTTGTTAACTGTTCTAGCATTTTTTGTGGATTTGTATATAGTTTTGTTTCTACAGGAACCTTGTCGTAAGAAAGTAAATACTGTTCTAACTGACTAGCATCTCTAGTTGAGTCATCACAAATAACGACGTTTAACATAAGTCCCCCTTATCAAATTGAGTTGGCTAATTATGACACTTAAATGGTAAATCATGACGTAAACCATGGAAAGTCATATGTTTATTATACAATAATCTTATCAAAAATGAAGGAAGCTGGGACAATCTTCTCAGTTTTGAGTGATAAGATGAAGACATTTGCGACACTGACTATTAAAGATTTGACAAAATCATTCGATAAGCAACATTTTGCTAATAACCATATTTCCTTAGAAATAGAAGCTGCTAAAATTACAGCCTTTTTAGGACATAATGGTGCTGGTAAGTCCACCCTCTTAAATCAAATGATTGGTTTTACCAAACCCGATAAAGGAGATGTATGCTATGGAGACATTTCTTTTGTACAGAATCGTAAACAAGCTCGCTCAATGATGAGCTATATGTCGCAACAGTATGCACCACTTGAGAAATTGACGGTGGAACAAAACATAGAAATGCTTGGAAGAATGAGAGGATTAAACAGCTTAGATTTACAAAAGGAAATGGATCAGCTCCTAATCGACTTGGAAATTAAGGAGTACCGGGCAAAACAAGGAAAGGATCTCTCAGGCGGTTTAAAACGTCTAACTTCTTTTGCAATGGCTTTGATCGGATCTCCGATCATTATTCTTCTTGATGAGCCCACGAACGATGTCGATCCAATACGTCGTGAAAAACAGTGGCAATTATTACAGAAGCTGGCGCATAAAGGGCATACCATTATTATTGTGACACATAACTTGTTGGAAGTTGAAAAATATGCAGACAACTATGCCTTATTTAACCATGGGAAGTTAATCAAATCAGGCCCAGTTCAGCAAATAACCTATCAAAAACAGTATCAAATCTCTTTTGAGTTTAGAAATGAAGATAGCTTAGCTCTATTTCATGATTATACCATTATCAATGGTTCGATTTGCCAGATTGAAATAGAAGAGGAGGAGTTAACAAGACTGCTACCAAAAATAACACAGGAATTGGATAGAAAGAATATTTTTAATCTGTCACTTACTCAGAAAAACGTATCCATTTCAGATCTTTATAGAGAGGAGTTGACAAACTGATATGACTCAATTTTTTTACTTACTTCGTTGGAACTATCTTCGTCAAAAAGATCTATTTCTACTCTTTACGCTAGCTCAGGTTCTGTTATCCATTTCACTTCTTTTTGGTTATCCACTAGTGATCGGTGAGATTGATACGACAGCTGCCTACTATCTCTCTTCTGGTTCAGTTCTGATAGGAATCATTTCTATTGGCTGTACTATCTCATCCCCTGTTATAGCAAATGCGAAGTCAGAAGGACATGTAGACTACGTACGAGCCCTTCCAATACCACGAATTCTGATTTCCTTAGCAGATCTTTGGATGTGGATGATTGCTATTTTACCTGGAGTATTCATTTCTGTTATACTGGGCTATTTTCGTTTTTCTGTCCGACTAAATGTATCTGTTCTGGCTGTATTCATCCTATTTCTGATCTGTCTTACGATGATCAGTCTTGGATTTGCCATTGCTTATACTTTTTCTCCCAATATTGTCACGCTGATGTCTCAGTTGATTCTCATGATTGGTTTGATGTTTTCACCAATCATGTACCCTGCAAGTCGTCTTCCAGATTGGATAAACCATCTCTACCATGTTCTTCCATTTGTCCCTTCTGTCAACCTCCTACGAGCTTGTGTCTATAGTCATGGTCCCGTCTCATTTTTTGACTTCACTATTCTGATCATCTGGATTTTGTTAACACAGTTACTGATCTTGAGAGTTCTTTATAAGGAAAAATAAAGGAAGGAGGATCTATGTTTTTCATCATTAAAACAGTGTTCTCTTTAAAAGGAGTTCAATTGAAAAGATTTATACATGTATCCCTATAACAAAAATCAACATCTGTGTTCAGATGTTGATATTTTTAATATATCCGCTAAGCCCTTTGTATCTTATTTGAAATACCAGTGGTGTTTAAGGCTGGCGAAAATCGCCTTGCTGGTGATCGTAATGATGATCAATTTGATGAGGTCAGCAAGGATAAAGGGAGCAACGACCAAAGCAAATGCTTTTTGGAGATCAGTATGCGTAACCAGCATAAAGCCGATAGCTCCTGATACAAAGAGGAGAGCACTACTGAGGAGATTGGCAAAAAAGATAGTGAAAATGCTGGATTTAGCATTGGTAAATAGAGATGTGATCCATGCTCGGAATGGGAAGAAGAGGAGGAAACCAGCAGTAGGGCCAAGGAAATGCGAAGCGCCACCAGCACCGCCAGCAAATACTGGAAAACCTAAGAAGCCTAAAAGCAGGTAAAGGCAGACTGTGACAAAGGCATGGCTGGGTTTATAGATGGTCCCGATGATCCCGATTATGAGTGTCTGTAGGGTCAAAGGAATTGGTCCAAATGGAATGGTGAATTGAGATAGGACGGAGATCATGGCCACTCCAATGGAGATGAGAACTAAGGGAAAGATTTTCTTCATATCAGTTAACCTCTTGTTTATTTTATGGTAACTATTCTACAATAAGAGGCTAAACCTGTCAATGGCCCACGCTTATTTTAGGATTTTTTAAGTAAAAATTTAGGCAGGCTTAAGACTCTTGAAGTATAATCGCCATACTTAAAGGATCGAGCTCCCTTTAAAATTTAAAAGACAAGTACTTGTAAAAAAAGATAAAAGGTAAAAAGATGAATCAAAAAGAAACAAAACAAGTAGTCGAAACGCAAGAATCAAAAGAAAAAATGGTTGTCCTAAAACGAAGTCCTAAGTGGTGGATTGGCATGGCAGCAGTTGGTGGATTGTTGGTTGGTGCTGGAAGTGGCTTTGGTGTCGGAGTCATCGCCTCTCAATCTTCCAATAACCAACAATTTTCTCAACCAGTCCAAACGGGTCAAAACCAAGGATCCAATCAGCAACAAAATAGTCAAAATGGCCATGCTTCACAAGGAAACCAGCAAAATGGTGGCCCACAGGATGGCGGACCTCAAGGCGGTGGTCCACAAGGTGGTGGCCAAGGCCAAGGTGGCCCGCAAGGAGGTGGTCCTGGTCAGATGCCGCAAGAAGGCAATGGTGGCCCACAAGGGAATGGTCCAGAAAATGGCATGAACCAATCTAGCGGACAAGAAGGGAACCAGGGTTCCTCTAAAAAGTCCAATAAGAAGAATTCAAAAAATAAAAACAAGACGAGTGATAGTCAAAGTAACAAAGAAAACACGACAAATTCATAGAATTAGCCTTCCTCAGGCAGGCTGAGTTTGATCATAAAACCAGGTTCTAAACTATAGGAAATGAAGGCAAGTCGTGTTATAATGGTTAAGAATAGATTAGAAAGACTCACTCACGAAAGAGAAGAGGATACGACAATGATTAAAATTCTATTGGTCGAAGATGACCTTGGTTTGTCAAATTCAGTATTTGATTTTTTAGATGATTTTGCGGACGTCATGCAGGTCTTTGACGGAGAAGAAGGTCTCTACGAAGCAGAAAGTGGAATCTATGATTTGATTTTGCTGGACCTGATGCTTCCTGAAAAAGACGGATTCCATGTCTTGAAAGAATTGCGTGAAAAAGGCGTGACAACCCCTGTTTTGATCATGACAGCCAAAGAAAGTCTGGATGACAAGGGACACGGCTTTGAGCTGGGGGCAGACGATTACCTCACCAAACCTTTCTACCTAGAAGAACTCAAGATGCGGATTCAAGCCCTCTTGAAGCGCTCAGGAAAGGTCAATGAAAACACCCTTAATTATGGCAATTTGAAGGTCAACTTATCTACCAATTCGACTTATGTGGATGGAAAAGAAGTGGAACTTCTTGGGAAGGAATTTGATCTCTTGGTCTACTTCCTTCAGAACCAAAATGTCATCCTTCCAAAGACACAGATCTTCGATCGCCTTTGGGGATTTGACAGTGATACGACTATCTCTGTTGTTGAGGTCTATGTTTCAAAAATCCGTAAGAAATTAAAAGGTACCGATTTCGTTGAGAGCTTGCAAACATTGCGCAGTGTGGGGTATATCTTAAAAGATGCTAACCAGAATTAAGAAAACTGTCGGAGAAGATGATTTTTCCTACTTCATCCGATATTTTGGGCTCTTTACCTTGATATTTTCAGCCATGACCTTGATTATCATTCAGGTTATGCGCTCGAGTCTCTATACAACTGTCGATGAGAACCTCAAGACTTTAAGTAAGGATCCTTATTCGCTAGCGGCTATTGCTTATCGGGACCAGCGACAATCGAAAGATAAGGATAATGATGAAGATCCTGAGGTGATGATCCCAGATCATGATAAATCAGAACCCAAAGGAGATGTCACATCCAATACCACTGTTGTATTGCTCAACAGAAATTATGAAAATCTGACGACAGGCAACGGATTTTTAAACTTTAAATCTGTCACTTTTGGCCGGAAGTTGCTCAACAAAGTTTCCCAGCTCCAAATTACAAATAGCTACGGGAAAAAAGAAAGTTACCGGGCTTATATGACTGATTTGGGATTGACTGATGATGGGGGAAGTGACGTTAAGTATGCGGTTATCATGACTAATATTAGTCAGTTGGAGCAGACGAGTGAAGAGCACGAAAGTCAAATCGCTCTTGTCATGATCTGCTTCTGGGGAATTTCTTTGTTTGCTAGTCTTTTCCTAGCACGTCTCAGCGTTAAACCCCTTCTTGAGAGTATGCAAAAGCAAAAGGCTTTCGTAGAAAATGCCTCCCATGAATTGCGGACGCCTTTAGCAGTCCTCCAAAATCGCCTCGAAACGCTTTTTAGAAAACCTGAGGCAACCATCATGGAGTCAAGTGAGAGTATTGCATCCAGCTTGGATGAAGTTCGAAATATGAAGCTCTTGACCACCAACCTTCTTAATATTGCCCGGAGGGATGATGGCTTGAAGCCAGAGATAGAAGAAATTGAGCCAAGCTTTTTTGATCAGACCTTCTCGAATTTTGAGATCATTGCGGAAGAAAATGGCAAATTCTTCCAGGGGGACAATCAGGTGGACAAGGTCATTTGTTCTGATAAAACGCTCCTCAAGCAGTTGATGACCATTCTCTATGACAATGCCTTGAAGTACACCGACGAAGATGGTGAGATTCAGTTTGAAGTCCAGTTGAAGGACAAAAATCTTCTTTTGAGAGTACTGGATAATGGACCTGGTGTTCGAGACGAGGACAAGAAACGGATCTTTGATCGTTTTTACCGGGTGGATAAAGCCAGAACCCGTCAAAAAGGTGGATTTGGTTTGGGGCTATCTTTAGCCAAACAAATTGTAGAGGCTTTTAAGGGAACCATTCAAGTTAAAGATAATAAACCAAAAGGTTCCATCTTTGAAGTAAAATTATCCATCAAGACGGAAAGTCGTAAAAAAATCGTTCATAATTTAAAAAAATAGAAAAGAGGAACACTTATGAGTTCAAAAATGTTGCACACTTGCCTTCGTGTGGAAAACTTAGAAAAATCAATCGCTTTTTACCAAGATGCTTTTGGTTTTGAAGAAAAACGTCGGAAAGATTTTCCAGACTACAAGTTCACGATTGTCTATTTGTCCTTGCCTGGAGATGACTATGAGTTGGAATTGACTTATAATTATGATCATGGTCCATATGTGATTGGAGACGGCTACGCACACGTTGCCTTGAGTACTCCTGATCTAGAAGCTTTAAATGCCGAACACAAGGCTAAAGGCTATGAAGTGACGGAACCAAAAGGTCTTCCAGGAACGCAACCGAATTACTATTTCGTTGTAGATCCAGATGGATATAAAGTAGAAGTCATTCGCGAAAAATAAGAGTGATTAAAATTAGGGGCCACTGCCGGTGACGACAGTCGCCCTCTTTTTTATGAAACCATTTACAAAAAAGGAATGTTTTTTCGATAGAAATTTGCTATAATAAAGTTATGAGATTCAAACACACGAAAACTATATTATTAATCATTACAAATCTCCTTTTACTGAGTCTTTTGTATATCGGCTATCAAAAGATTCAAAGGGTTCGTGAACAAAAAGCCTATCAGGATCAGTTTGCTAAGGTCACCCAACTAGAGAAAAGCTCTGAAAAAGGGAAAGATGTTCAAGTTCAGGAAGGGATTATTGGGACATCTTATGTGACCACTTATTATCCTACTAAGGATGGACAAGCTGTTGAGATTATTAAAGAGAAGATTCAAGAAGATCTTCAGCGTCTAGGATCCGATGAGAAAACCAAAGAGCCTAAGCATTTGACCTTCTACCATAGTGAAGAAGCAGAAGCGCCTTTTGTTGGCTATCATCCTATCCAAATCAAACGGGTTGAATACCAGTATAAAAAAGGAAAATTCATCAAAGATGAGACCGTGAAACTACCTCTCTTCTACGTGGATGATGAGAACCACCCTCTGACCCTCAGTCAGGTTTTTGCGGATCCAGATGGAGCCAAACAGATCTTTTTGGAGGAATTGCGAGGGAATCTAGACTTTCGTCAGTTGGATGAGGAAAGCATTGATCAAATGGTCGCCCACTTTTCAGGGTTGGATTTGAGCCAATGGGAATTCCAATATGAAAAAGGGAATTTTACCATTCCATTTCCAAGCAAGGTTAAGGGAGATGATACCTTCACTGTTCCCTTGTCTAAATTCTATGATGTGATTGATACAGAGCGCTTGCTTCCTGACGATCTAGCTTCTTACCAATCCTATATTGAAGAACGCCACCGTAAGATGATTGCCCTGACTTTTGATGATGGACCAGATCCAACGACGACCCCTCAGGCGCTAGCCATCTTAAAGAAATACAATGCCAAAGCTACCTTCTTTATGGTTGGAAAAAATGTCAGTGCGAATCCTGATATTGCTAAGCAAGTCCGCAAAGAAGGTCATCAAATCGGGAACCATACCTGGGATCACCCTCAATTGCCAAAATTGAGCTTGGATAATGCCAAAAAAGAGATCTTGGATACCCAAGAAGCTATTCAAAAAGCGACAGGCGTTCAAACTAAGATCACGCGTCCTCCGTATGGAGCCATCAATAACGCCATCCAATACAGTGTAGACCAGTCCTTCATCATGTGGGATGTGGATAGCCTGGATTGGAAAACTCATAATACGACGGCTATTCTCAATGAAGTGAAAAAAGAGGTCAAACCGGGTTCGATTATCCTCATGCATGATATCCATCAAACCACGATTGATGCTCTTCCGACCGTCCTTGACTACCTTAAATCACAAGGTTATACCTTTGTAACGGTAGATGAATTGTTGGATTATCAACTTGAAAGTCATCGCATTTATTACAATGGAAATTAACTAAAAAATCCTCTGCAGTAAATTTACTAGCAGAGGATTTTCTTATTCATTTAAAAATAGTTCGGAATTTTTTAAAACAAGTTCACGGACAGAAGCGTATTTTTTCAAGGATTTGAGTTCTTCTGGGTGGGTGATAAAGGTGATCACATAGCCCTCACGCCCCATTCGACCTGTTCGACCAGCGCGGTGGGTATAGGTCTCTACATCACGGGGGATATCATAGTTAATCACACATTCAAGATGTTCAATATCGATTCCACGAGCGACCAAATCGGTGGCCAGTAAGAGGGTTAGCTGATGGTCTTTGAAGCGTTCCAGGATGACCTTGCGGTATTTAACATTGACATCACTAGCCAGCGACACGGCCTCAACACCCCGGTATTGTAGTTTTTCTTCAGCACTACCTAGATCAGATAGGCTGTTGAAAAAAGCCAGACCACGAAAATCTTCAACGTAGGCGAGTTTGCGGAGCAATTCGACCTTGTCACGCCGATCCACTTGCATATAAAAATGTTGGATATTGTCCAAAGAAACTCCATCAACCGTCATGCGAAGAGTATTCTCTTCTAGCTGATCTGGATCGACCCTGGCTGTGGCGCTCATATAGATATGTTGGTGGTCGCGGGGAGCATAGTGGCTGATCTTGTCGACGAAGTGGTACTGAGAATCACTCAGTAATTGGTCAAATTCATCTAAAATGATGGTTTCCACATTCATCATTTTGATCTTTTTCAGCTTGATCAGTTCAAAGATCCGACCAGGCGTCCCAATTAGAATTTCAGGTCCTTTTTTGAGGCGTTCGATTTGCCGTTTTTGACTGGATCCTGACAGGAAGAGTTGGGTCTGGAGCCCAAGAGGCTCTGCCCATTGCTTGGTGACATCAAAAATTTGTCCTGCTAACTCTGTATTAGGAGCTAGAATCAAGAGTTGTTGGGCTTTCTTCGGTTTGAGTTTGAGCAAGCTTGGAAAGAGGTAGGCAAGTGTCTTACCAGTACCGGTAGGACTGATCCCAAGGACATTTTCTCCTTCATAGATAGGGGAGAAGATCTGTTCCTGAATTTCAGTGAATGTATCAAATCCGAGTGTTTCTAACTGGTCTTTCCAGCTTTGTGGAAATTGTTCTTTCATTCTTTTTCATCCTTAAATTGTATTCCAGCGCTCTGACGCATCTGGTAGAGGGTTTCATGGACCTGCGCAGCCGTTTGTAACCATTCGAGATAAGCAGACGGCTTTTGATGAGCGATGGCAAGGGCAAAGGCTTCCGCCTCTTCTTGCATTTGGTGTGGGCAGGACTGGATCGGAAGGTCGATGACTTCACCAGAATGGCTGACAAATTGGGCCTGGTTAATGGCTGCCACAGCATTGAGAGTTAGTGTTCCAGTCTTGGTGTAGATTTCAGCAGGTAGATGGCTGGTGATATTTTTCCCCGCCTGAATGGCAACCTGAAAATCTGGATAAATCAAGACACCTTGACCATAGAGATCAACCGAATTGGGTAATTGCTGAGCGGTGTAGTGGCTGGAGATTGGAGCTCCAAAGAAGCCGATCGCCAAGTAGAGGCAGTAGACTCCCAGATCCATCAAGGCTCCACCTGCATAGACATCTGAGAAAATATTGGGCATCTCACCTGCAAGAAGGGCCGGCAATTTAGAAGAATATTTGGCAAAGGTGAAGTTGGCGCCCAGTATTTCCTGGTTAGAGAGGAAGTTTTTAACTACTTGAAAGGCTGCTTCTTGATAATTTCTGGCAGCTTCAAAGAGATAGACCTGGTGCTCATTAGCGAGCTTGACCAGTTCCTTCCATTCAGAAGGTTTGGTCACAGCCGGTTTTTCAATGATGACATGCTTCTTGGCTAGAATAGCAAGCTTGGCCTGAGCGAAATGAAGGGAATTGGGGCTAGCAATGTAGACCACATCCAGCTCACTGTCTAAGAAGTCGATGAAATCCGTGTAGCAAGAGATCGCCCCATAAGGCTCACAAAACTCTTGAGCCGTCTTCATCTTTCTCGAATACACAGCCTGCAAGTGATAGTGGCCCGTCTGATGAGCAGCTGTAATAAATTCATGTGAAATCCAACTCGTACCAATAATTCCCAGCTTTAACATAAGGTGTCCTTCCGTCATCGATTCACTCTATTATACCATGAAAAGGGGGAGGGGCGGGGTGAAAAATGTAGGGCAAGTTTTGAAATTATTACTAAAATATGGGATAATTAAGGTAATTTATTTAAATGAGGAAAAAATAATGAAACAAAAGATTTTAGTAACAGGTGGAGCTGGATTTATTGGTTCCCATACACTAATTGAATTGACTAAAGCCGGTCATGAAATAGTTGTGGTAGATAACTTTGTAAATAGTAGTAAAAAAAGTATCCAAGAAGTTGAAAAGATTATTGGTAAATCTATTGCATTATACGACATAGATGTTCGAGACAAAGAGAAGTTATTGGAAGTATTCGTAAAAGAACAACCTACAGGGGTGATTCATTTTGCCGCATTAAAAGCCGTTGGGGAATCGGTTCAAATCCCTCTCACATATTATGAAAACAATATAACCGGAACATTGACCTTGCTTCGAGTTATGGAGGAAGTCCAATGTAAGAACATTATTTTTAGCTCGTCAGCGACTGTCTATGGTGATCCACATACTGTCCCTATCTTAGAGGATTTTCCGCTATCAGTAACCAATCCATATGGGAGAACAAAGTTGATGATTGAAGAGATGCTTCAAGATATATACAAGTCAGATTCTTCCTGGAATATCGTGCTGTTACGCTATTTCAACCCAATTGGTGCTCATGAAAGTGGGAATATTGGTGAAAATCCAAATGGAATCCCAAATAATCTTTTACCATATGTAACACAGGTAGCAGTTGGAAAGCTAGAATATGTTAATGTGTTTGGTAATGATTATCCAACTCCAGATGGAACTGGAGTCCGCGATTATATCCATGTGGTTGATTTAGCAAAAGGGCATGTGGCGGCATTAAGGAAACTTGAAAAAGATTCAGGGTTAAATATATATAACTTGGGTACTGGTAGAGGATACTCTGTTCTTGAAATCATTCAAAATATGGAAGATGTGGTAGGAAAAACAATTCCTTATAAGATTGTTGAGAGACGTGCTGGAGATATTGCAACCTGTTATGCAGATCCATCAAAAGCAAGTGAGGAGTTAGGTTGGGAAGCTCAATATGATATTCATCGCATGTGTCAAGATGCATGGAGATGGCAAAGCAAACATCCAAATGGATTTGAATAATAACAAAGTTTAAAGAATTGCTTGATATTTATAACTAATATCGAGCTTTTTTATGCTTACAACAATTGTTATTGTTGGTATAAAGTTCTGAGATTAGTGGATAAAATATTTTGGTTATTGTATAATGGATAAAAAAGAATTTTAATGGAGGAAGAAGGATATTGAAATCCTCAGATTTATTAATTATTATACCTGCATATAATGAGGAAGGTTCGATTCAGTCAGTAGTAAATAATATTATTCAAAATTATTCTCAGTATGATTATGTAATTATCAATGACGGTTCAAGAGATCAAACCTCAGAAATTTGTCATAACAATGGTTATAATATTATTGATTTACCAGTCAATCTTGGACTAGCTGGAGCATTTCAAACTGGATTATTGTATGCTTACCAATACGGTTATGAAAAAGCGGTGCAATTTGATGCAGATGGTCAGCATCTTCCAGAGTATATTGCTGCTTTAGAAGATGGAATTGATAAAGGAAATAAAATGGTCATAGGTTCTCGCTTTGTAACAGAGAAAAGACCAAATTCGTTTCGTATGTTAGGGAATACCCTTATAAGTTTTGCTATTAAATTGACCACTGGAAAAACCATTAATGATCCGACATCTGGAATGAGAATGTTTTCAAAAGATTTAATACAAGTTTTTGCAAAAAATATCAACTATGGTCCTGAACCAGATACTGTTTCTTATCTATTAAGAAATGGTGTTCCAATTTCAGAAGTTCAAGTTCGAATGGAAGAGAGACAAGCGGGAGAAAGTTATTTAACTTTTTCACGCTCTATTAAGTACATGATTCATATGTTCGTATCTATTCTATTCATTCAGAATTTTAGAGAGAGAGGAAAATAGAATGTCAATCTGGTTTCAAGTTGTATTAGTTGTTGTTTCATTGGGAACATGTGGGTTTATTCTCCAGAACATCAGAAAATCTCGTGTACAGATTAATGATGCCTTGTTTTGGATCTTCTTTTCATTAATTTTATTAGTTTTTAGTATTTTTCCAAAGTTAGCAGAGTTTATCGCAGCATCCTTAGGAATTGCATCTGCTGTTAATTTTATTTTTCTTTTTATTATTTTCTTGTTATTAATGAATCAGTTCCAATTAACTGTACGGTTGTCAAAGTTAGATACCAAGTTTAAAAATCTTGTCCAAGTTATCGCTTTAAACAAAAATGAGGAGAAAGATGAATAATACTCCTTCTCAAAAAAGTATTTACATATGGAACCTGCTAGGAAATTTTGCGGCAGCAGCAGTCTCGGTATTATATTTGTTAGTTGTATCTAGAATGCAAACCAGTGAGGTGGCAGACCAATTTAGTCTAGCTACCTCAATTGGTAATTTATGGATCATTATTGGGCAATTTCAAGTTCGTAACTACCAAGCAACAGATGTTAACTCAGCTCATCCCTTTTCAGCTTATTTTTTCACAAGATTACTAACGGTTATCTTAATGTTGATTAGCTTATTTCCCTATCTGTGGTCAATAAACTATGATTTCACTAAAAGCTCTGTGATGATCATTTCTTGGATTATTGTGTACCGTGTAGCGGATGCTTTTTCGGATCTATTTCAAGGTTATTTTCAACAACATGGTCGTTTAGATATTGCTGGAAAAGCTATGGTCTATAGATATATTTTAAGCGTCCTCATTCTTTTATTTGGGCTCTTATTGTCTCATTCTATAGTTTTGACTCTGATGGTCCTAGCTTTCATCAATCTGTTTTTTGTATTTGTTTATGATTATGCCCATTTCAAATTGTTTGATAGGTTGAGTTTGAGTCATATTTTTTCAAAAAATATTTTTGATGAATCTATAAAAATTATTAAAGTTTGTTTTTCTTTATTTATTTATGGGTTTTTATTGACACTTGTTTTTAATGAGGCGAAGTTATCGATTTCTGGTGCTTATGCTAAGGGTATAGTAGAAACTGGTGCTCAAAGGGATTACAACATCCTGTTTATGCCAGTATTTTTTATGAGTCTTTGTATTTTGGTAGTAAGACCTCTCATTACTCAAATGGCTGAACTGTGGCAGAAGAAACAGTTTCAGATGTTTTACAAAATGTTCTTCAAAATAGTGCTTTTTACTCTCTTAATAGGGATAGTTATTACTTTTTTTGCTTATTTAATTGGTGTCAATGTTCTTAGTTTAATATTTGGAATAGATCTATTAAAATATAAGATAGAACTGACTATTCTCGTTTTTTCAGGTGTCTTATATTCATTTTCAATTATCCTCGAAAATATCTTAATTATCATGAGAAAACATTATTATTTATTATCCGTGTATACCCTAATGTTTATCATTACTAAAATGATAACCAGTGAGCTGGTTAATAAGTATCAGATTATGGGAGCTTCTATTAGTTTTTGCATTGCTATGTTAGTTTATATAATGGGAAGTTTTACAATCTTTAGTATTATAAAATCAAGAAAGAAATAGAAAAATGACAAGAGATATTATTTTTGTCACTCACCATTTAGGTGGAATCGGTGGTGTTCAGCGTGTAGTTGATCAGCTCGCTACACGTTTTGCTGAAGATGGAAACAAAGTGACGGTTGTCGGCTGTGCTGTTCAATCACAAGAAAAGTATGAGAAGGTACAAAAGAATTATCATGAAATTCTTCTATATCAGGAGGATATTTTCTTTGAAAAGCCGTGGTTATTCTTAAAAGAAAAGTATTACTCAAAAAAATTAGAAAAAGAATTAACTGTACTTTTGTCACAATCAAAGAATCCAATGGTCATTTTAGCAAACCCA
This sequence comes from Streptococcus parasanguinis, assembly GCF_015557775.1. Classification (GTDB taxonomy): domain Bacteria; phylum Bacillota; class Bacilli; order Lactobacillales; family Streptococcaceae; genus Streptococcus; species Streptococcus parasanguinis_AA. The sequence continues at coordinate 337,337 of NZ_JADNOY010000001.1, forward strand.
ATTGTTTATCTTTTGATGGAAAAAAGTTTGAAGAAATTTTCTAATTGTGCTTTCTTCATTGGACAAATGCATTCTTCTGCTGATTTTGTATTGGAATGTAAGGGAATTTATAAAGTTTATCCATATATTATTAAAAATAAATATCCGAAATTGGATTGTATAATGTTCTTATCGGATTCTTATTCGGAAGTGATTAGCAATCATTACAATATTCCATTGGAAAAATTTGTTGCGATTACAAATCCTCTGCCTAGATATATAAAAGTATCAGAGGTGTTAGATAAGGAGAAGTCAAAAGTGATTTCTTTTGTGGGCAGACTAGATCCAGTTAAGCAAATTGATCATCAAATTAAGGCCTTTGCACAAGTGGCTGGTGAATTTCCTGATGTTAAGTTTAATATTTACGGATCTGGTAATTTGAGGGAAACTCTCCAATCGCTCATCAATCAATTAGGAATGACAAAGCGTATTATCTTAAAAGGGAAAACAACTCAGGTTAAAGAAGTTTATCAAGAGTCATTGTTTACCTTATTAACTTCTAAATCGGAAGCATTTGGTATGTCGGTTGTTGAGTCAATGGTTTTAGGTACTCCAGTATTAACTTATAATTGTTCACAAGGAGTTGCTGAACTTCAAACTGCTACGCCTGAGATGCTCTTTGATCCAAGTATTGAGGAGTTAGCAACTAAAATGCGGTATTTTCTAACCAATCCTGCTTTTCTAGAGGACATTGGAAGAAGAGGACGTAAATATGTTATAGGGACTTATGCAGAGGATATTATCATTCAAAAGTGGTATGATCTGTTTCAGCAGTTAGAAGAAAAGAAAGGTGTTACATGACAAATCTACTTTTTAAAAATGGTTCAGATTTCTTTCAAAATATTTGGCAAAAGAAATTTTATATTTTGCTTATCTGGTTTCTGATATTTGGAACGTATTTATATTTCGATGGTCCATTCAATAATGCGCCAATTAAAACATTTGTTATCATTGGAGGAATTTTCACCCTTCTATCGCTAATAAATATGAAGTTATACAATAAAATTTTTTCAGTAGTTTTATTTACTGGACTAATTTTTTGTGTCTATACCCCGAATATGGATACACCAGATGAAAATTTTCATTATTCTAGAGCTCTCTATATTAGTAATGGACATTTATATTTACCTTCATCAGTAGAAGAGATGAAGGTTTCATCGGATATATCTGAAGTTGAAGAAGAATTTAAGAAGCCTTTATTACAAACTGATTTGGAAGAAAAACAATTATCTGACAAACAGGTAGTATATTCTAATTTAGGTAATACCAATGGCTATTCATTTGTAAGTTATTTACCCCAAACATTAGGAATTCTTATCGCGCGTCTCTTACATTTAAGTGTATTGGGTTCAATTTTTTTAGGTAGGTTTTTCAATTTACTAGTTTTCGCCTTGCTTGTTCGTCTTGCTATAAAAAAAGCTGGTGATAAGCAGTTGATTTTTTCCCTACTAGCGATTATTCCTATTAATATTTATATTGCTGCATCATTCAATCAGGATGCATTTGCTAATGGTCTTATCTTTTTAGTTATCGGTTTATTCCTTTCCTATTTTGAAAAAGATAAAGTCAGTAATAGGGATATATTTTTCTACAGTATCCTTTGTATTTTAATAGCTTTTTCAAAATTGCCATATGTGTTACTTATTTGTTTGTTGGTCTTTTTGCCAAAAGAAAAACTTAATAAAAAACAATATCTGCTAATTGCCGGATCCATTCTTATGGTCGCTCTAACGAGTGTGATTTGGTTGAAAGTAACAAGTGGCATAAATGCAACAGTTGCGCATCCAAATCCAGCAGTTAATCCAATGAAAAAGATTATATTTACCTTGCATCATTTTTCTGACTTCACGAGAATGATGATTAAAGAGGTTGTGAATTTTATTCCATTTAAATTACAATCATTATTTACTTTTGGTTGGTTGACTTATGATGCGAAAGCTTTTATGTGGTTTTATTTAATTTTCATTTCAGTTACACTATTTATACTTCCAAATGGGAAACCGCTTAAAACTTTTGCGAAGTTTGGGGTAGTTCTCGTCTCGATGGGGATTGTTTTTGGAATTCTAATGACAGCCTATCTAATGTGGGGTGAGGTTGCTGATATTTCAATTAAAGGAATTCAGGGGAGATATTTTGCGGGGATTTTTGTTCTCCTTGGTTGTATAACGGATTTTTCAAGAAGACTGTTTTGGAATCAGAATAGAACAGAATCTATTGAATATGATAAGAACAAAGTAGAATATAACTATACTTACATTGCTTCTTTGTTTATTCTTGTCTCAATTATTACAACCATTAGTCAATATTATTAAATTGTTGTTTTACAATTCAATTAAGTGATATACTAGGGGAAACCCTAGTTTTTTGTTACAATAGAAAGTGAATAAGTCAAGGAGTAAGAGATGACCATATCAGTTGTAGTCCCATGTTTTAACGAAGAAGAATCGATTCCATTGTTTTATCGAGAGATGGAACGCGTTCGGATGGAGATGGGAGAAAAGTTTGAATATATTTTTATAAATGATGGTTCGTCAGACAGGACGCTATCTGTTCTACGTAAGCTACATGTTACAGATTCGAATGTGCACTATCTTTCCTTTTCACGGAACTTTGGGAAGGAAGCAGCTCTTTATGCTGGCCTCCAACATGCCACAGGTAATTATGTAACAGTCATGGACGTGGATCTACAGGATCCTCCAGAACTATTGATCGAAATGAAGCAGAAGTTGGAGGAAGATCCGGATTTAGACTGTGTCGGAACGAGACGCGTAACCCGTGATGGGGAACCACCGATTCGCTCTTTCTTTGCACGGATGTTTTATAAATTGATCAATCATATTAGCCAAGTGGAAATGGTCGATGGAGCGCGTGATTTCCGTTTGATGCGTCGCCCAATGGTCGATGCCATTATGGAGTTATCCGAGTACAATCGTTTTTCAAAAGGGATTTTTGCTTGGGTAGGATTTGAGACAGAATACCTCGAATATAAAAATGTAGAGCGCGTGGCAGGAGAGACGTCTTGGAATTTTTGGTCTCTCTTCAAATACTCGATTGAAGGGATCGTTAACTTCTCAGATGCCCCACTAAATATTGCCTTTATTGGTGGTCTTCTATCTTGGATCTTGGCCTTTATCATGGTGGTTCTAATTGTGATCCGTACACTAGTCTTTGGAGATCCGACTTCTGGTTGGCCATCTCTTATGACAGTGATTCTTTTCCTTGGGGGCTTCCAATTGCTAACTATTGGGATTTTGGGTAAATATATTGGCAAAATTTTCATGGAAACCAAGAAGCGTCCAGTTTATTTGATAAAAGAGAAAAGTGATGAAAAGACTATTAAAGATTAAAAAAGTATATTTTGGTTTATTTTTGGTTTTTGTTTCAGCTCTATTTGCTTACAGATTCTACCAGGCAAATAGTGTGTATCCTGTTGGAGATCAGACGGGGTTTATCGTTCATGCTCAACAAATAAATTTTAATTATCTATATTTCGCAATCTTTCGATATATGACTTGGAGTAGTAGATTGCTAATTGAATCTGCTACCATGTATTTTTCTTTACATGAATTAATATTTATATTTTCAGCATTTTTGGCAACACTTTTTTTATTGATATGTAGTCGAAAACTTTGTCCTAACTTTCCTCTGTTACCAGGTGTGTTGCTATTTTTGTTTTTTCCTAGGACACTATTTGTTAGCGCAGGTGCTATTCCTACCTATACGAATTATATTTTTCCGGCTTCTCTGCTAATTTTTTCTTTATATTATAGAACCTCAAAATACATTTTGGTCAAAGTTTTGAGTATGATATTTTTTGTCTTTTCAATTATGCAAGAGCAATTAGCTGTTTATTCTTTTTTGTGGCTTTTATTCGAATGTGTCAGAGATTTAAAAAATAAATCTTTAAAAAAGTTTGATATAGTTTATTTAAGTTTTAGCATTTTGGCTATTTTATCTGTTAAATTAAGCCCTGGCAATTCTATTCGAATAATGCAAGAGACTCAAAATTGGTTTCCAAATTTTAAAAATTTAAATATAATTCAAAAAATTTCATTGGGTATTCTAGAAACAGGCGAGAATTTATTAACAATATCAAAACCATATTTATTTATTTTATTTTTCTTAGTCTTAATTTTGATTATTTCATTATTAACTAAAAGAGTATTATCGTTTATATTGAGCATATTTGTTATTTTACTTTTGATTGCAAGTAAGTTAAAATTTAATTTATCCCTTTATAAAATATTTTTGATTAGTAAGAATGCAAATAAGACAGGGGTGTTTGTTAATAATATTGAGAATTATAGTGCAGTATTTATCTACTTACTAATATTTATTTTTATTCTTCTTTCGTTATATTTTGTTGTAGATAAAGAAAAGAGGATATGGTATGTTTATTTATTAACTATTGGAATGGTTGGAAGAATGTTAGTTTCATTTTCTCCAACGATCTATGCTTCAGGAGCAAGGACACATCTTCCTGTAATGATAAGTCTTTTTATTATTTCTTGCAATTTGTTAAGTGATATCATACCACTGTTAACTAGGAAAAGGTGTGTTGTTTAAAAGCAGAAAACTTCTGCTTTTTTTGCTATAATGATAGGGATAAAGCAATTGAAAGGAACCTAACATGATTTTAATTACAGGAGCAAATGGTCAACTTGGAACAGAGCTTCGCCATTTGTTAGATGAACGAAATGAAGAATATGTAGCTGTCGATGTAGCTGAAATGGACATCACAAATGCAGAGAAAGTTGACGAGGTATTTGCGGAAGTAAAACCAACCTTGGTATATCACTGTGCTGCTTACACAGCTGTTGATGCTGCTGAAGACGAAGGAAAAGAGTTGGACTATGCCATCAACGTGACTGGTACGGAAAATGTAGCAAAAGCATCTGAAAAACACGGTGCAACTTTGGTTTATATCTCAACCGACTACGTTTTTGATGGGAAAAAACCAGTGGGACAAGAATGGGAAGTAGACGATCAACCAGATCCTCAAACTGAGTACGGTCGTACGAAACGTATGGGAGAAGAATTGGTTGAGAAGCATGTGTCTAACTTCTATATCATCCGTACAGCTTGGGTTTTCGGGAACTACGGTAAGAACTTTGTCTTCACCATGCAAAACTTAGCCAAGACACACAAGACTTTGACCGTCGTTAATGACCAACATGGTCGTCCAACCTGGACACGTACTTTGGCCGAGTTCATGACTTATTTGGCTGAAAACCGTAAGGAATATGGTTATTACCACCTATCAAATGATGCTGAAGAAGATACAACTTGGTATGACTTTGCCGTTGAAATCCTCAAAGATACGGATGTAGAAGTGAAGCCAGTGGATTCCAGCCAATTCCCAGCTAAAGCGAAACGTCCACTGAACTCAACGATGAGCTTGGCTAAGGCTAAGGCTACAGGGTTCGTCATTCCAACTTGGCAAGATGCCTTGAAAGAGTTTTACAAACAAGAAGTGAAATAAGAGAAATTTGAAGCGACCCTTGAGGGTTGCTTTTCTGTTTGGATTAGGCAAAAAGCCTAGAAAATGGTATAATTGAATAGACTGTAAATTGTTAGAAAGGGAACTCTATGCAACATGTTTTTATTATTGGAAGTCGTGGGCTTCCGGCTCAATATGGCGGTTTTGAGACTTTTGTGGACCAATTGGTTTCGCATCAAATGTCTCCAGATATCCAGTACCATGTTGCCTGCCTTTCTAATGATCAAGCTTATCAACATTTTGACTACAAGGGTGTCGATTGTTTTAGGATTAAAGCACCGAAACTTGGGCCAGCTCGCGTCATTGCCTATGATATGATGGCCATCAACTATGCCTTAAAGGTCATTAAGAAACAAGGAATTAAAAAACCTATTTTTTATATCTTGGGCAATACAATTGGAGCCTTTGTGGCACCTTTTGCGCGCAAGATCCATAAATTGGGTGGACGATTCTATATCAACCCAGATGGACTGGAGTGGAAGCGGGCCAAGTGGGCCAAGCCGATCCAAGCCTATCTCAAGTATTCTGAAAAGATCATGACGCGCCACGCAGATTTGGTGATTTCTGACAACCCTGGTATCGAGTCCTATATCAAGGAAGCCTACCCGTGGTCTAAAACGACCTATATTGCCTATGGGACGGACTTATCTCCGACCAGTCTGACCAATCAGGACAGGAAGGTCAGAGAACTCTATCAGAAGTGGCAGACACAGGAGAAAAACTATTACTTGATTTTGGGTCGCTTTGTTCCAGAAAATAATTACGAGACTGCCATTCGTGAATTTATGGCCTCTTCCTCCAAGCGGGATTTGGTGATCATTTGTAATCATGAAGGCAATCCTTATTTTGAGGAGCTCCGAGTTCGAACTGGATTTGATCAGGATCCACGCGTCAAGTTTGTAGGAACGGTCTATGATCAAGACCTCTTGAAATATATCCGTAAAGAAGCCTTTGCCTATATCCATGGTCATGAAGTGGGAGGAACAAATCCAGGTCTCCTAGAGGCTCTCGCTCAGACGGATCTGAATTTGGTTTTAGGCGTTTCCTTTAACCAAACGGTCGCAAAAGACACAGCCCAATATTGGACTAAAGAAACTGGGAATTTGGCGAATTTGATCAACCAGGTTGATTCTTTAAAAGATGTAACTGAATGGGGTCAATTAGCCAAAGCCAACATGAAACAAAACTTTACCTGGGAAAAAATTGTAGGTGAGTACGAGGAATTATTCTTATCATGAAAGTAAATATCTTGTTGTCCACCTACAATGGTGAGCAGTATCTAAAAGAGCAGGTCAAAAGTATCCAAGACCAGACCTATCAGGACTGGCAACTCTTGATTCGGGATGATGGGTCAAGAGATGGTACGGTAGAGATTATTCAAGAGCTAGTAGCTCAGGATGAGCGCATTCGCTTTATCAACCAAGGAGCTATCGAAAATCTTGGTGTTATCAAGAGCTTCCATGCCCTTCTGAAATATGAAAAAGCTGATCTTTATTGCTTCAGTGACCAAGATGATGTTTGGCTACCAGAAAAGATTGCCCTTCAAGTAGCAGAAGCAGAGAAGCATCCTCAAGAAGTGCCTTTGCTGGTCTACACAGATTTAAAAGTGGTCGATGAAAATTTGAATGTGCAGCATGAGAGTATGATTCGCACCCAGTCTGATCATGCCAATACAGAATTGATTCAAGAGTTGACGGAAAATACGGTAACTGGTGGGGTAGCCATGATTAACCACGCGCTGGCTGACTTATGGACGGGTCAAGAAAAACATGCACTTCTTATGCATGATTGGTATTTGGCCTTGTTGGCAACTGCATTTGGGAAGCTCATCTATATCGATCGGTCAACAGAATTGTACCGTCAGCACAGTAGCAATGTTCTGGGGGCTCGTACCCTTAGAAAACGGGTTAAAAATTGGGTTCGCCCTCATATTCTTTTTGCTAAATATTGGAATCTCATTGAGTCCAGTCAAGAACAAGCAAAAAATCTATTGGATCTGCCTGTCAGTTCCCAAACTAAAGAAATCATTGAAAACTTTGTCACCATTATGGATGTTCCACTAAAAGAACGTTTGAGACGGATTCGTCAGTATGGTTACCGGAAGAACCGAGCTTTTCATACGGTTGTGTTTACCAGCTTGATTCTGACAAAGTTTGCATATCGAGGTAAAAAATAATGTTTGACGTTTTTAGTCAGAAAAATCGAATTTTATTACGAGAATTAATCAAAACAGACTTTAAATTACGCTACCAAGGATCAGCGATCGGTTATCTTTGGTCCATTTTAAAGCCCCTGATGACCTTTACGATCATGTATATTGTCTTCATCCGATTTTTACGTTTGGGTGGAGATGTTCCCCATTTCCCAGTTGCCCTCTTGTTGGCCAATGTAATCTGGGGCTTCTTTTCAGAAGCTACATCTATGGGGATGGTGTCGATCGTTAGTCGAGGCGACCTGTTGCGGAAGTTGAACTTCTCCAAACATATCATTGTCTTGTCTGCGATTTCAGGAGCAGCCATCAATTTTGTTATTAACCTTGTAGTGGTCTTGATTTTTTCATTCTTTAATGGAGTGACATTTTCTTGGACAGCTTTGATGGTGATTCCGTTGTTCTTTGAGTTGTTCTTGATGGCGACAGGATGCGCATTGATCTTAGCGACATTTTTTGTTCGTTTCCGCGATCTTGGACAAGTCTGGGAAGTACTCTTGCAAGCAGGCTTGTATGCGACGCCAATTATCTATCCGATTACCTTTATTGCAGACCGCAATCCATGGGCGGCTAAGTTGGTCATGATGAATCCTTTGGCTCAAATTATTCAAGACATGCGTTACTTCTTGATTGATAAGGCTAACACCCCTGTCTGGCTTTTGGTGGAAAATAAGTTCTTGGTTTTGATTCCTTATGTTTTACCAATTCTTATTTTTGTTGCTGGCTTTGCTTACTTTAACAAACATGCTAAGAAATTTGCGGAGATTCTCTAATGACAGATAAACAAATTGCAGTAAAAGTAGACCATGTCAGCAAGTACTTTAAGTTGCCAACAGAGGCAACCAATAGTCTTCGAACTGCCCTGGTCAATCGCTTCAAAGGAATCAAAGGATACAAAGAACAACATGTGCTTAAGGATATTTCTTTTGAAGTAGAAAAAGGAGACTTTTTCGGGATCCTCGGAAGAAACGGTTCTGGAAAATCGACTCTCTTGAAAATTATTTCTGAAATCTATGTGCCAGAAAAAGGTACCGTCACTATTGATGGGAAACTGGTGTCTTTTATCGAGCTTGGAGTGGGCTTTAACCCAGAACTGACAGGTCGAGAAAATGTCTATATGAACGGGGCTATGCTGGGCTTCTCAACAGCTGAAATTGATGCCATGTATGATGATATCGTAGACTTTGCCGAGTTGCATGAATTCATGAACCAAAAGCTTAAGAACTACTCATCAGGCATGCAGGTTCGTCTGGCCTTTTCGGTTGCCATTAAGGCCCAAGGGGATATCTTGATTTTGGACGAGGTCCTAGCAGTAGGAGATGAGGCCTTCCAGCGCAAGTGTAACGATTACTTCCAAGAACGCAAGAAATCAGGGAAAACCACTATCCTAGTTACCCATGATATGGGAGCCGTTAAGAAATATTGTAACAAGGCTGTTTTGATTGAAAATGGTTTGGTGAAGGCATTGGGAGCCCCAGAAGATGTAGCAAATCAGTATAGTGTTGATAATGCGACTACAAGTAAACATCCTGAGAAAACTGACGATCGTAAGAATCATATTAGTGTAGTAAAAAATCTAAAAGTCAAAATGATTTCGGATCAAGTTATCCATCAGAACGATATGGTAGAATTTGAAGTTTCTTATGATTTAGAAGAAGATATAGTTACTTACTTAGTTTTCTCTATGACAGATATTGATAGAAATATTTGGATTTATAATGACAACACTTATGATTTTCCAACAACATCAAAGGGACACAAGATTTTTCGATATAAATGTAGTTTAAATGCAATCAATAATTTAAAATTAAAATTACAGGTCACTATTTTGGGAGAATCACGTGAAATGTTAGCTTTTGCAACAGAAGCTAACGCACCTCTAATTGTAATGAATCGAACGGATATAGCAAATGATGATTTTTCAGCTATGGACTCTTCTTCTGGGTTAATTCAGAGAAATGGGAAGTGGGATATTATCGAATAGGTGATTATTATGAAAGATTCAGTGGTAACAATAGTTTGTACGAGTTACAATTATAGTCAATATATTTCAATGGCTCTAGATAGTTTTTTGTGCCAAGAAACAGATTTTCCATATGATATTCTAGTTGTTGATGATTGCTCAACAGATAATTCAAGAGAGATATTATTAGATTATAGGGATCGATACCCAGATAAAATTTCTCTTGTATTTAATGATCGGAACAAAGGATTAACTAGAACTTGGATTGATATTTGTGATCAGGTAACAGCGAAGTATATTGCAAGATGTGACGCAGACGATTTTTGGATTGATTCAAAAAAATTACAAAAACAATTTGATTTATTAGAATCAAATGAAAACTCTAAGTGGTGTAATACAGAATTTAATATTGTGGATGAAGACAATAAGATTATCCACGAAAATGTTTTTAAAAATGGTCCTATTGCATATGCAAATACATATAGTAAAATGTTAGCCACGAAAGGTATGACATTACCTTCGTCGTGGATGATTGAAACTGAATTAATGCAAAAAGTAAATCACATGATAGCACCGGATTCTGTAGATGATGGTTTCCCAATGCAGTTGGAATTCTTTCATCTGACAGAACTTACATTTATTGAAGATGCAACTGTTGCGTATAGAATGTCAAGTAATTCAGATTCAAGACCAGTAGATCCTGTCAAAATGAAATATAGGATTGATGGTTTATTAAAAACACAATTAGAGTATCTAAATAAGTACCCTGAACAGGATATTTTAGACATTGCAAAAATACAAGCCGAACATGATGCAAAGCAAGAATGGCGGATTTTTGAAATGGGAAACTTAATCAATCATCTTCAAAAAGATTTAGAAATTTCAATAAATAAACTGGATGAATTATCTCAAAACGTACAAGAATTGATTCAAAAAAATGAAAAATTATCTCATGAATACAATTCCGTCATCCATTCTCGCCGTTGGACCATTCCAACAAAGATCTTGAAATTCTTAAGAATAAGGAAATAATATGCAACGTTTACTTTTATATGTCCACTTTAATAAATTTAACTTTATCAGTGGACATGTACTTTACCAATTAGAAAAAATTCGTCCCTTGTATTCACGGGTGGTCTTTATCTCCAATAGTCAGCTACCAGAAGATGTGAAGGCCCATTTGTCTTCGCAACAGTTGGTGGACGATATTCTCGAACGTCAAAATAGTGGTTTTGACTTTGCGGCTTGGCGGGATGGAATGAAGACAGTCGGCTTTGATCAACTGGCTCACTTTGATTCTGTTACCCTCATGAATGATACCTGCTTTGGACCTCTTTGGGATCTAAAACCAATCTACCAGCAGTTTGAAAATGATGATGAAGTGGATTTCTGGGGAATGACCAATTACCGGAAAGACAAGGATTTTAACGAGCATATTCAAAGTTATTATCTTAGCTTTAAAAAACAGGTTATTGAATCAAGTACTTTCCATGAATTTTGGCAGGGAGTTCAAGACTTTACCAATGTTCAGGATGTGATCGATAACTACGAAACCAAGGTCACAACGAACTTCTTGGATGCAGGTTTTCACTATAAGACGGTCTTTGATACCATTCATGAAGACACCACAGGGATGCTTTATCCAGACTTTTCTTACTATAATCCTACAGCGATTCTCAATCATAAGGTTCCTTTCATCAAAGTCAAAACCATTGCAAACAATGAAGGAATCATGCCTTATATTTTTGATGAATTGGAGCGTGTATCGGACTATCCATTGGATTTGATTCTTAACCACATGTCTATGATTGATCGTCCGGACTTTCCTTATCTCTTGTCTCGTAAGTACTTGAAAAATCAGGAATTAGCTGGAGAGTTTGGTAAAAAAGTTGGGGTTCATCTTCATGTCTTTTATGTGGACCTCTTGGAAGAATTTCTAGATGCTTTTCAAGCCTTTCATTTCGCTTATGACTTATGGATCACGACAGATGCAGAAGAGAAGAAGCAGGCTGTTGAGAAAATTCTTTCTCATCGAGCACAAGATGCCACGGTTGTGATGACTGGAAACATTGGTCGGGATGTGTTGCCAATGCTACTCTTAAAAGAGCAACTCTCCCACTATGATTATGTCGGTCATTTCCATACCAAGAAATCAAAAGAAGCAGATTTTTGGGCAGGTGAATCTTGGCGGAAAGAATTGATTGAGATGCTGGTCAAGCCAGCGGATCAAATCCTTGCCAACATGGAGGCCAATCCAAAAGTCGGAATCACCATCGCAGATATTCCAACTTTCTTCCGTTACAATCGAATAGTGGTTGCCTGGAATGAAGCCCTCATTTCGCCAGAGATGAACAAGCTATGGGAACGGATGGGAGCGACCAAGTCGATTGATTTCAAGAATCTCAATACCTTTGTCATGAGTTATGGAACCTTTGTTTGGTTTAAATATGATGCTTTGAAACCACTCTTTGATTTGAATTTGACAGCAGCAGATGTTCCAGCTGAACCTTTACCACAGAATTCAATCCTTCATGCGATTGAACGCTTGTTGATCTATATTGCTTGGGATCAAAAATATGACTTTAGGATCTCTCAAAACCCACATGTTCTGACACCGTTTATCGATAATAAGCAATTGAACAATCGTGAGGATCTCCAACCGCATACCTTTGTGGACTTTAATCAAATAGGAGGGATTAAAGGGGCCTTGAAGTATATTGTGATTGGACCAGCAAGAGCTGTGAAATATATACTAAAAAGAATGATAAAGAAAGTGAAATAATGAAACGGAAAAAAGAGTTTAATGTTAAAGAATTTATCCTCTCAGCATTATCGAAAGTCTCAAGAACTCAGTGGTATTATGGGGTTACTTTCGTTCTATTTTCTTTTTTTAATTTTTACCTAGCTCAGAATAATCTTGCAGTACATAATAAAGCAACGGGGACTGTCCTACAATATGTCAATTTTTTAGGAATTCTATTTGGAATTAGTTTCTTGCTATTAATTCCAATATTATCCCAGTTCAATTTTAAAAAATGGTTTCCTTTAAAGCTGATTGTCAGTTATTTGGTCTACAATACCCTTTCTTATTTGACAGAAATCACGATTTATTTGAATAATCCAAAATACAAGGTTTGGAATTTTGATCAGAATCCATTCTTTAGAACGGATTCCTTCCTTGTCATTTTCCTTCTGTTTGCTTCTACAGGTGGTTTGGTTCTATTGCGACAGCATTATGATAAGCTACCAAGTCGGAAAAAAGGAGGAGAAGAGATTGGCGAGAACTATCAGTATCTGGTCTTGTCGCAACTCTTGATCACCTTTATCGTAACAGACAAAAATTTTTCGACCCTGATTTACAGGACAGATAATTTTTTGTATAAGGCCTTTGAAATTGGCAAATACTCAGCTCAGCAATTTTGGTTAACAAATGAATTCTTATACATTCTCTTTCCATTGATTTCCTTACTTGGATTCTTGTATACAAAAGGGCAGCGAGATTTCGTCAAGAACAAACCGAGTTTCTCTTTAGTGTTCTTCTCTAGTACCACTATTGCAATTGTATTGAATTATTTTATCCAATTCAGTTTAGGTCGAACAGAACCCTTCTTAGGCGTTCATTACACGATTCCAGATGCCATCTTATTTCAAATTCTCATTCTGACAGCGATCCTTATCTTTGTTTACATTTGTATCAATCAATATTGGATTGCTACTTTCCTTATTTCATGTGTCTCGGTTTCGTTTGTTTTTGCAAATTTTGTTAAATTTAGTATGAGAAAGGAACCGGTTTTACCAAGTGATTTAACCTGGTTATCTAAACCTTTAACTTTACTTGGTTATATTGAGAAATCTCAGATTTTCATAATTATATTTTCACTGATATTGATGCTTGCTGTATTAATTTTGGGGAAAAGATATTTATTTAAGGGTAGAATTATTCGTTCATGGAAAATACAAATTGGAGCTATTGCATTGATGCTCCTATGTTTTAAGAGTGTCAATGGGATATTCAGTGATAAAGAAAACGGAAAGATCAAGGCCAATGTTCCAATCATTAGCACGTTAAATAATTATCAAGATATTAATTGGTTAGGTAATACGACTAATGCCCGTTATAAAGGGTTATCTTACGTTTGGATGAATCAATTGACGACGGAAGTTATTCCAAAACCAGATGGTTATTCCAAAGAACGTCTCGAGAAAATAGCTCAAAAATATACTAACTTATCGAATGAGATTAATAGGGAGAGAAGTAACTACTTAAATGATCAAACGGTTATCTATATTCTGAGCGAAAGTTTTTCTGATCCTAGAAAGGTTGAAGGTGTTGAGCTCACGGAAAACCCGATTCCAAATATTGAAAACATTATGAAAACCCACACGAGTGGTCAAATGCATTCAGATGGCTATGGTGGTGGAACAGCAAATATGGAGTTTCAAACTTTAACAAGTTTGCCATTCTATAATATATCACCAACTGTTTCGGTATTGTATACAGAGGTATTCCCTAAAATTCATGATGTTCCTTCTATAAGTAATACTTATTCTAGCAAAAATAAAATAGCTATTCATTTAGCTGGTGGAGCAAATTATTCTAGGGACATTGTATATTCAAGGCTGAATTTTAGCGACTTTATCACGATTAATACTAAGGGGATAACTGTTAGAAAAGAAGGAATCAGTCCGAGTGATGAATCCACCTATAATATTGTGTTGGATAACTTAAACGACAAAACCGGACAATTCTTTTCTGTGATGACTATGCAAAATCATACCCCATGGTTAGAAGCAAACCCAGAAACCTTGGATGCCAAAGGTAAAGGTTTTAGTGATGAAGAAAATTCAAAACTGACTTTCTACAGTCGTTTACTTTCACAAACTGACACCGCCACCCAATCCTTCCTGGAAAGTCTTTCTAAAATAGATAAGAAGATTACAGTGGTATTTTATGGGGATCATTTGCCAGGTCTTTATCCTGAGTCCGCCTTTAAGAATAATCCGGAGAGTCAGTATCAGACAGACTACTTCATTTGGAGTAATTTTGATGCACCGAAATTGAACTATCCTTTGGTCAATTCAAGTGATTTCTCTGCTATGGTCTTTGAACAGACCAATTCAAAAGTTTCGCCTTACTATGCTTTATTGACAGAAGTATTGAAAAAAGCAAGTGTCGATAAAAAGGCCTTGGAAGGAGAAGCGCAAGAAATTGCAGAGGATTTGAAAATGGTTGAATACGACTTGATTAGTGGGAAAGGTTACCTTTCTAAAGACTTCTTTAAAGTTCCAACTAGTAAATCCAATTAAAAGGAGAGCAAGCAGTTAAAAATCTTTGTGATTTTGGCTGTCTGGCTCCCTTTTTTTTGTTTTTTATGCTAAACTATTAGATGGGGGTACGCTCATGATTAAGATATTTGGAAAGGTCCATTATCATTGGCAACCGGACTTATCTATTCTTGTGACTTATTGGTCCATTGCAGTGATTCCGGTCTTTATTGGACTGGCCTTGATGTATGAGAGCTCTAGTGTGCCAACGCTAGTTTTGTTTTCGTTCTTTTTATTTATGGCCTTGCTTGCGATTGGGGTCCATCGTTACTTCACGATCTATGAGGATGGGATCTTACGGATTATTACAGCTAATCCTTTTACTCCAATCAAGGTAAAGATTGACTCGATCGAAAAGGTCGAAGTAAATAAGAAATCGATCAAGCTCATTTTTAATGATGGTTCGCGCAGTCGGACATTCTGTATGCGAAAATGGCCGAAAAAATACTTTATCAATGCGCTTGCCTTAAATCCTTATTTTAAGGGAGAAGTAATCCTGACGGACAATTTCATCCATGTGGATTACTACGAGATGTATTATGCAAACAAATAAAAAGCCCTCTTAATCTTTTAAGAGAGCATGAGTGGGGCATTCTTTGATAGCCTCGAGAACATCGTTTGTGACAGGAACTTCCTTTTCAAGGAGGTCGTCCTCTTCAGAAGCGAATTTAACGATGCCATTGTCATGGTAATCAAATAATTCAGAATAGGTCTGACAGAGACCGCAAGCGATGCAACGATCTGGAATTAACGTAACTTTCATACTTCTATTGTAATGATTTTTACGAGAAAAAACAAGGAGGAAGTCATGGCAAAAGAACCATGGGAAGAAGATATTTACGATGATGGAGAAGAAACATTGAAAAGAACGAGTAAGTTAAACGGAATCAAGGCAGATCGTCTATTGACAATTTTAGCCATTATTTTCTTTGTGGTGGTTGTGGCTATGGTGTGTTTGTTGATTTTCCTTTCTACCGGAGGGAGCGACAAATCAAAACAAATGGCTGGTTTCTACAATGGAGAGACTAAGGTTGAACAGACATCATCAGCTCCTGTAGCACAGACGGACCAAGCAGCTACTAAAGATAGTTCAAAAGATGAGAACTCTGAAGAAGGCACGATCACTGTTCAAGCAGGTGAAGGGGAAGCAGCGATCGCTGCGCGTGCTGGTATTTCCATTGCCCAATTGGAACAGTTAAATCCATCCCACATGTCTACAGGATCTTGGTACGCCAATCCTGGTGATGTTGTTAAGATTCAGTAGGAGTAGAGAATGAAACAAATTCAAATTGCTATTGATGGCCCCGCTTCTAGTGGAAAGTCTACGGTTGCAAAAATTATTGCTAAGGATCTGGGTTATACCTATTTGGATACAGGAGCTATGTACCGTGCGGCGACTTACCTAGCTTTGCAAAATAATTTAACAGCTGAACAGGTTGATGACCTCTTAGACCTTTTAGATCAGTATCCAATTAGCTTCGGTCGTTCGGAAGAAGGAGAGCAGCTTGTCTTTGTAGCAGACGTAGATATTACTCACCCGATTCGCGATAACCAAGTGACCAACAATGTTTCATGGGTTGCAGCACTTGCGCCAGTTCGTGAAAAACTTGTCACTCTACAGCAAGCAATTGCAGCAGAGGGGGGCATCGTCATGGATGGTCGTGATATTGGGACCGTCGTTCTTCCACATGCAGAGTTGAAGATCTTTTTGGTCGCTTCTGTTGAGGAGCGGGCAGAACGTCGTTATAAGGAAAATGTTGAAAAGGGCATCACAGCGGATCTTGAATTGTTGAAAAAAGAAATCGCTGAGCGGGACTATAAGGACAGCCACCGTGCCGTTTCTCCTTTGAAACCTGCAGCTGATGCCATTCATTTTGATACGACGGGTGTTGGAATTGCAGACGTTGTTGCATTTATTGAAGAAAAAGCAAAAAAACTTCTTGACAAAGAATAAAAAACTTGATATCATATAAAAGTTGAGAAAAGCAGAAGTGAGAACTTCTCGCCTTGTGACGCAAGTTGCCTGGCCCCTACGGATCAAGTTTCAGTAATGAAATACATCATGTAGTTCGGGCCTGTTTTGCAGGTCCGTTCTTTGTTTTTCTCGAATAATAAAAAAGAGGTGAAAACCATAGCAAAGCAAGACTTATTCATCAATGATGAAATTCGTGTACGTGAAGTTCGCTTAATCGGTCTTGAAGGTGAGCAATTGGGTATCAAACCACTTAGCGAAGCGCAAGCACTTGCGGACGACGCTAATGTTGACTTGGTTCTCATTCAACCTCAAGCTAAACCTCCTGTTGCGAAAATTATGGACTACGGTAAGTTCAAATTTGAGTACCAGAAGAAGCAAAAAGAACAACGCAAAAAACAAAGCGTTGTGACCGTGAAAGAAGTTCGTTTGAGCCCAGTGATTGACAAGGGTGATTTCGATACAAAACTTCGCAATGCTCGCAAATTCCTTGAAAAAGGAAATAAAGTGAAGGTATCCATTCGCTTTAAGGGTCGTATGATTACCCACAAAGAGATTGGTGCTAAAGTTTTAGCCGACTTCGCTGAAGCTACACAAGATGTGGCGATCATCGAACAACGTGCTAAGATGGATGGACGTCAAATGTTCATGCAATTGGCGCCAGCAACTGACAAGAAATAATCTGTCAGAAAGTTAAAAAAAGGAGAAAATATCATGCCAAAACAAAAAACACACCGCGCATCAGCTAAACGTTTCAAACGTACAGGTTCTGGTGGACTTAAACGTTTCCGTGCTTACACTTCTCACCGTTTCCACGGAAAAACTAAGAAACAACGTCGTCATCTTCGTAAAGCATCTATGGTGCATTCAGGAGATTTCAAACGTATCAAAGCAATGCTTACTCGCTTGAAATAATCGCGTATTCGTAAGTAAAGAATTCTAGGAAATATTGGAGGAAATATAAATGGCACGTGTTAAAGGTGGCGTTGTATCACGCAAACGTCGTAAACGTATTCTTAAATTAGCTAAAGGTTACTATGGAGCTAAACATATCTTGTTCCGTACTGCAAAAGAACAAGTAATGAACTCTTACTACTATGCATACCGTGACCGTCGTCAAAAGAAACGTGACTTCCGTAAATTGTGGATCACACGTATCAATGCGGCAGCTCGTTTGAACGGACTTTCATACTCACAATTGATGCATGGTTTGAAATTGGCTGAGATCGAAGTTAACCGTAAAATGCTTGCTGACTTGGCTGTTAACGATGCAGCAGCTTTCACAGCTCTTGCAGATGCAGCTAAAGCAAAACTTGGTAAATAATATTTATAAGGCTGAGGAGTTTTCCTCAGTCTTTTTTTCTTGCTGATTTCATGCTATAATGAAAATAATCGTAACAGATATGAGGAGAGATGGAGGATATAAAGGTGACACACAATCGACTAGCATGGGATGAATATTTTGCAGCACAGGCCTTACTGATTTCGAATCGAGCGACCTGTAATCGGGCAAAAGTAGGTGCTGTATTGGTTAAGGATAATAAGGTCGTTGCAACAGGTTATAATGGATCCGTTTCTGGTACAGATCATTGCTTGGAGGATGGCTGCCTCATGGTCGAGGGACATTGTGTCCGGACGATTCATGCGGAAGTCAATGCGATTTTGCAAGGAGCTGAACGTGGAATTCCTAAAGGCTTTACAGCTTATGTGACGCATTTTCCTTGTCTCAATTGTACCAAGCAGTTGCTTCAAGTCGGTTGCAAGCGAGTGGTATACATTCATCAGTACCGCATCGATGAATATGCCGAATACCTCTACCGCGAAAAAGAAGTAGAACTGGTTCATCTGCCGATTGAAGAAGTCAAAAAGGCTATTGCAGAGGCTGATTTTATTTAGGGAAGGCTTCCAGTCTATTTCATGATATGTTAGCAATCTAACTGGAAACCTGTCCAAATTAATGTTTAAGAGATAGCATTGAATAGATGGCTATCATGAAAAGAATGATGGAATCAAGAATAATGGTGTTAACGGAAAAACATAAAAATATAAGAAAGTTAGGAGAAAGTGATGACAAACCAAGAGAAACATCTTGAGGAAAATAAAGAACATAGTAAGATCAGTGAAGATTATCCCAATTTTGTATCTGTTCAGAATTCTCCAAAAGAAAATAGCTTACATTCTATTCTTCTTTCAGCGACATTTTACTTATCCATTATCTATCTTGTAATGTTTGTCTGTTACTTTGCACCTTGGGGTGATGGTTGGGGATTTGTCGTTTTGATTTTCCTTGGTCCAAACTTATTAAGTCTTGCGATTGGAGCCTTTCTAATTCGACTAGGGATGAAGAAGGGGAATAAAAGCCTTCTCTATGCGAGTATTGGACTCTATCTGCTGTCTATCATCTTGGCTTTTGATCCGGACTGGGAAATATTTCGAATTGCTCCCTTATGTTTAGGTATTTTGGATTTAATCGGAACACTCCTGGTTAAAGAAGTGAAAAGCTCTTAATTAAAAAATGGATATGGTCAACTCTACTCAATAAAAAATATTCGGGTCGATTAAAGCCCTAGTTAAATCAGTTCTTCCGCTCTATTTTTAAGCGCTATTATTTGAAAGAATAACTAAAAATGTTTGGAGAAAGTTATGACAGATCAACAAAAAAATCCTGAAGTAGATAAAGAAAATGAAGCATATGCTTCAGATGAAAGTCTTTTTCCGAACAATGAAATGAAGCCAGAGAAGAGAATTGGAAATTCTGTAATCCTTTCTATTGCTTTGTTTTTGGCCATTGTTTATATAGTTTTACTTTTATTAGGTCTCTTTTCAATGGGAGCGTGGGCTGGTGGCTTTTTGTACTTTTTGGGAATCCATATGATTAGCTTTGTGATAGCAACCATCCTGCTTTGGAATGGAATAGTGAATGCCAATAAAGCAACTCTTTATATGGCAGTAGCTATTTATGTTTTTTCATTTATTGCTGCGGGTGATCCGGATTGGGTGATTAATCATATACCACCGTTTGTGGTAGGAGTGCTGGTATTGATTGGAACTGTATTGTTAAAAAATGGAGACTGATGATAGGAGGTAGGGTGATAAATCCTATCTTTTTTATTTATTTATTTAGTACTGATAACGCAATAGGAAAACGGTTACAAATTGTGTTATAATTTAAATAAATGAATCGTTAAATACTTTTCTTAGAAAGTGGAGGAGAATCTATGTCTAGAAAAAAATGGTATGGTATACTGCTAATTCTTGAAGCAATTCTTTATCTTGTTTCTTATGGTAGTAGTCTAGTAGAGAGCTATAATGCCCAAAATTTAAATGGAGATATACCACTGTTCACTGTCTCTAGTATTTTTTCTATATGGAATGGAATGATTATTTGCTGGGTAATTTGGAGAATCATGAAGCAGCGTTTAAATGTTGAAGGATTGATAGCTGCTCTTCTCCTCTCAATTACCCAACTACTGATGTTTTTTTTACCACCTTTCTCCCCAACAAATCTGATGAACATTTCCTTTGTACTAAATGTCATTTGTTTAATATGGATTTGCTTGCTTATAAAGAATGTAGAAATGAGGGAGCTTTTAAACAATTGGAAAAGTAAAGATAGTTGGAAATCATCGATAGCTTATTTAGTACTATTTGTTGCCTCTACAAATATTTCTCCACTATTTATATTGATTGGTATGGATAGAACGAGTGACATTTACGCTTTTACACTTCGATACATTGTAATGGAGTTAATGTTTCTACTTCTGATTAATGTTATGATCACAAGTACAAGTGAGAAACTTCAGAAAGTATTTTCTCTCTTGCTCATTTTATCTTCTCTTGTTGAGATAGGTGCAGTATACTCTTTCATCACTCGTATAAGTTTTTACGGTCTCTTTTATCTTCTCTTATCGATTTATATTGCTTGTCGTGTTTTTGGTTTGTTTGAGAAAGTTGCAGATAGCTGGGAGTCCAAGGTGAAAGTACAAGATCTATCATCTATTGAAACTAAATCAGAGATGGAAAACTCTCAAGTAGAAGGAGAGATAGATGTAAACGATCAGTTGAATGCTGAGATACGATCAAACAATGATAAAGAAAATTCGCCAAAAAGAATTATTCTTCAGTCATCTTGGTTATGGAGCGCCCTTATAATAGCAGTCTGTCACCTTGGTATTATGATTTTTCCTTTATTTTTAGGAAACCCCATGTATCTACTGATCTTATATATTGGTGCCATCCATTATATTTGTTTTATGATTGCGACTTTCATCCTTTTCATAGCTATGAGGAATGGAAATGTGGGTCTCTTAAATACATCAGCCGTCTTATTTATTGTTTCCATCATAGGTACGCTAGATCCTTATTGGACAGGTCCAAATATTTTATCCTTGGTTTTAGGAGTCCTGGTATTTATTGGAGGATATTATTTAAAAATGGAGACTGATTAAAGTAGATAGGGTTGAAAATTTTTAAAGAACTGTTATCATTTAAGTAGGTGGTAGGTTTTCGAGTACCCATTGGTACGCGGACGCCTACCATTTTTGAAGATAAAAAAAGCACCGTGTGAGAGTGCTAGATCTTGCCTGCTGAACTCGTCAATTGATAGATATCCTACGGGGTATTTTTTGTGAACTTTTTAGGAACTTTGAGGAATGTTTAAGTCAGTTTAACTAGGTAGTGCATAGACCGAAAAAGCTGATTTAATGGGCTTTTTGAAAAATCATTTTCCATATCATATGTAATGTGTTATAATGAAGTGTTATATGGTCCCGATAAGGTGGTAGAAATCTTCTATCAGTACTTTGTAACTCTATAACAATATTTTTTAAGGGGGGACATTTTTATGTCAGAACGTAAACTTTTCACGTCTGAATCTGTATCTGAGGGGCATCCAGATAAGATTGCAGACCAAATTTCAGATGCTATTTTAGATGCTATTTTAGAGCAAGATCCAGAAGCACACGTTGCGGCTGAAACAGCTGTTTATACAGGTTCAGTCCATGTTTTTGGTGAAATTTCAACCAATGCCTATGTCGATATTAACCGTGTTGTTCGCGATACCATTGCAGAAATTGGCTATACCAATACAGAATATGGTTTCTCTGCTGAAACTGTTGGAGTACACCCATCATTGGTGGAAC
Organism: Streptococcus parasanguinis; assembly: GCF_015557775.1. Taxonomy (GTDB): domain Bacteria; phylum Bacillota; class Bacilli; order Lactobacillales; family Streptococcaceae; genus Streptococcus; species Streptococcus parasanguinis_AA. The sequence continues at coordinate 359,486 of NZ_JADNOY010000001.1, forward strand.
AATCTCCTGATATCGCTCAAGGGGTAAACGAAGCCCTAGAAGTACGTGGGAATGCGGATCAAGATCCACTCGATTTGATCGGTGCAGGAGACCAAGGTCTCATGTTTGGTTTTGCGGTGGATGAAACAGAAGAACTCATGCCATTGCCAATTTCACTCAGTCACAAGTTGGTTCGTCGCTTGGCAGAATTGCGTAAGTCAGGTGAAATCAGCTATCTTCGTCCAGATGCGAAATCGCAGGTCACTGTTGAGTACGATGAAAATGACCGCCCAGTGCGCGTAGATACGGTTGTTATTTCAACCCAACACGATCCAGATGTCAGCAATGAACAAATCCACGAAGATGTAATTAATAAGGTCATTAAAGAAGTGATTCCAGCTTCTTACCTAGATGATGAGACTAAATTCTTCATCAACCCAACTGGCCGCTTTGTTATTGGTGGACCTCAAGGGGACTCAGGATTGACAGGTCGTAAGATCATCGTCGATACCTATGGTGGTTATTCACGTCACGGTGGTGGTGCCTTCTCTGGTAAGGATGCAACCAAGGTGGACCGTTCGGCTTCTTATGCAGCTCGTTACATTGCTAAAAACATTGTGGCAGCTGGTCTTGCTAAGAAGGCAGAAGTGCAATTGGCTTATGCGATCGGGGTGGCTCACCCAGTATCTGTTCGTATCGATACTTTCGGTACAAGTACTGTTGCTGAGAGCAAATTAGAAGCAGCAGCGCGTGAGATCTTTGATCTTCGTCCTGCAGGGATTATCCAAATGCTGGACCTCAAACGTCCAATCTACCGTCAAACAGCAGCATACGGCCATATGGGACGGACAGATATCGACCTTCCATGGGAACGTTTGGACAAGGTAGAAGCCTTGAAAGATGCTGTAAAATAATTCGTTGAAATGGAAAAGTTAGGGTCAAGATGATCCTAGCTTTTTTTCGTTTTGAAAATTCCTACAGATGGAAAAATAGGTCGATCTGTGGTATAATAGATGCAGTATTTTGAATACGTTGTCCCTTTTATTTCCGTTGCAAAAAACGATAGTAAAAGGAAAAAGACTTGAAAGAGCTAATAAATTATTAAGATGAAAAAAATTGTAATAAATGGTGGTCGCCCTCTAAAAGGAGAGGTGACCATTAGTGGTGCAAAAAATAGTGTAGTAGCCCTGATTCCGGCGACCATTCTGGCGGATGATATCGTGACCCTAGACGGAGTACCGGATATCTCCGACGTGGCGAGTCTGATTGAAATCATGACCATCATGGGGGCTAAGATCGAGCGCAAAGAAGACAGTTTGATCATTGATCCACGTGGGGTGAAGAATATGCCCATGCCATTTGGAAAGATCAACAGTTTACGAGCTTCCTATTATTTCTATGGCAGCTTATTAGGACGCTATGGTCAAGCAACGGTTGGGCTTCCTGGTGGGTGTGACCTTGGACCACGTCCTATCGATTTGCATTTGAAGGCCTTTGAAGCGATGGGAGCCGCTATGACCATGGATGGCTCTAGTATGAAACTTGCGACTGATGGCAAGCCTCTTCAAGGAGCTAACATCTATATGGATACTGTTAGTGTCGGTGCAACGATCAATACGATTTTGGCAGCGGTCAAAGCTAAAGGTCGGACAGTGATCGAAAATGCTGCGCGGGAACCTGAGATTATCGATGTGGTGACCTTGCTCAACAACATGGGAGCCCATATTCGTGGAGCAGGGACAGATATTATTATCATTGATGGTGTTCCACAATTGCATGGAACGAGACATCAGGTGATTCCGGATCGCATCGAAGCAGGAACCTATATTGCTCTTGCAGCTGCTATTGGAGAAGGTATCCAGATCAACAATGTCCTGTATGAGCATTTAGAGAGTTATATTGCCAAGTTAGAGGAAATGGGTGTGCGTATGACCATTTCTGAAGATAGTATCTTTGTAGAAAAGCAGACGGGCTTGAAGGCCATCCAGATCAAAACGTCTCCTTATCCTGGTTTTGCGACTGATTTGCAACAACCGATCACACCTTTGCTCTTAACGGCTGTAGGACGTGGTCGCATTGTTGATACGATTTATGAAAAACGGGTCAACCATGTACCAGAATTAGCTAAAATGGGGGCCACCATTTCGACCTTGAACGACCACATTATTTATGAAGGGCCAAATCAATTGACAGGATCCAGTGTGAAAGCGACGGATCTTCGAGCTGGTGCGGCTTTAGTGATCGCCGGTCTCATGGCTTCTGGAACAACAGAAATTACAAATGTGGAATACATCCTTCGCGGGTATTCAGATATTATTCATAAATTGACCCAACTTGGAGCAGACATCCAGTTGGTAGAGGAATAGTGACAGAACTAGGGATCTGATAGTGGTGGCTGGATACACGAACAATGGAGTTTGAAATGAATATTTGGACACACTTAGCTGCCTATTCACTAATTGAAACACAAAGGTTGTATTTACGACCTTTTCTCTTTGAGGATGCGGAAGATTTTTATAAGATTGCTTCGAATCCTGAAAATTTACAATTTATCTTCCCTGCACAAGCCGACCTTGCTGAAACTCAATATGTACTAGCCAACTATTTCATGAAAAATCCTTTGGGGGTTTGGGCGATCTGTGATAAGGAAACCAATCAGATGATTGGCTCCATCAAGTTTGAAAAGTTGGATGAAATTAAGGGAGAGGCTGAGTTAGGATACTTTTTACACAAAGATTTTTGGGGAAAGGGCTTGATGACAGAAGCGGTCAAAGAGTTGGTCTATCTATCATTTGAACAATTTCAACTGAAGGAGCTTAAGATTGTCACCCATGTTGAAAATGCAGGGAGTCAAAAGGTTGCTTTGAAGGCTGGTTTTCGTCTCTTTCGTCAATTCAAAGGGAGTGACCGCTATACGCGTAAAATGCGCGATTATTATGATTTCCGCCTAGGTAGAGGGGACTTCTATGAGTAAACACCAAGAGATTTTAGACTATCTCGAAAAATTACCGATTGGAAAACGGGTCAGTGTCCGCAGTATCTCCAATTTTTTGAATGTCAGTGATGGGACGGCCTATCGTGCCATTAAAGAAGCTGAAAATCAAGGAATTGTCGAAACGCGTCCTAGAAGCGGGACCATCCGTGTCAAATCGCAAAAAGCTGTACTAGAGCACCTGACTTATCGGGAAATTTTAGAAATCACCGGTTCTGAAATATTAGCTGGTGAAGAGGGACTCGAAAAAGAATTTAATAAATTTTATATCGGTGCCATGACAGAAAAGCACGTCCTTGACTATGTGTCTGAAGGGGGGCTTTTGATCGTGGGTGACCGCACTAGCATCCAACGATTGGCTCTTAAGCATGACAATGCGGTCTTAGTGACGGGTGGCTTTGAAGTGAGTGAGGATGTGATTGATCTGGCCAATCAGGTACAAATCCCAGTCATCCGAACTTCACACGATACCTATACCGTCGCGACCATGATCAATAAGGCTTTGTCTAACATGCAGATCAAGACGGATATCTTGACAGTCGAGCAGGTCTATCGGCCCTTCCATGAGTACGGCTATCTTTCTGAGACGGATACGGTCCGGGATTATTTAGATTTGGTTCGAAAGAATCGCTTTAGTCGTTTTCCGGTTGTCAATCAGCACCAGATGGTAGTGGGCGTCGTAACCATGAGAGATGCTGGAGATAAGGCGCCTCAGACGACCCTTGATAAGGTGATGTCACGGACCATTTTTACCACTAATTTGTCCACCAGCATTGCGACGATTAGCCAACGGATGATCGCTGAAGATTATGAAATGATTCCTGTTGTTCGTAATAACCAGACCTTGCTGGGGGTTATTACGCGTCGGGATGTCATGGATCGGATTAGCAAGGTGCAGTTTTCGAGCTTACCAACCTTTAGTGAGCAGATTGGCCAAAAGATTCAAACAGAGAACGACCATTACCAATTCACAGTGGAACCAAGTATGCTGGAGAAAAGTGGTGTTTTGGCCAATGGGGTCATGATCGAAGTGCTGATGAAGGTTGTTCGCAAGATGATGCAACACAGTGGGCGTAGCTTGATTGTCGAACAGTTGATCATCAATTTTTTACAGGCTGTGCAGGTGGATGATGTGATCCGCATTGAACCCCAACTTGTTCGGCGAACTAGACGTTCGGCCTTGGTTGATTTTAGCTTGTATTTAGATCTGCAGCTAGTCGCGAAAGCAACCATTACGATTAAGATTAATTAAACAAAAGAAATGAGGAGACAATGATTACATTAAAATCACAACGTGAAATTGAAGCCATGGATCGTGCAGGAGATTTCCTTGCCAGCATTCATATTGGATTACGTGACTTAATCAAGCCAGGGCTTGACCTATGGGAAGTAGAGGAATATGTCCGTCGTCGCTGTAAAGAAGCCAATGTCTTGCCGCTTCAGATCGGTGTAGAAGGCAGTCTCATGGATTATCCTTATGCGACTTGCTGTGGTTTGAATGACGAAGTAGCCCATGCTTTTCCACGTCACGTCATTCTTAAAGATGGTGATCTCCTCAAGGTAGATATGGTCTTGTCTGAACCGCTGGATAAGTCTGTTTTAGATGTTTCAAAATTGGATTTTGATAATGTGGCGCAAGTGAAAAAATATACAGAGTCCTATACCGGTGGTTTAGCTGATTCATGCTGGGCTTATGCTGTTGGAAATGTTTCCCAAGAAGTCAAAGATTTGATGGACGTGACCAAAGAATGTCTCTATAAGGGAATTGAGAAAGCGGTCGTTGGCAATCGCTTGGGGGATATTGGTGCAGCGATTCAAGAGTATGCGGAAAGCAAAGGCTATGGCGTAGTGCGTGATTTGGTCGGACACGGTGTCGGGCCTACCATGCATGAAGAACCAATGGTTCCGCATTATGGTCGTGCTGGACGCGGTCTTCGCTTACGTGAAGGGATGGTCTTGACGATTGAACCAATGATTAATACCGGTACTTGGGAGATTGATACAGATATGGAAACTGGTTGGGCCCATAAGACCCTTGACGGTGGCCTATCTTGTCAATACGAGCATCAATTTGTGATTACAAAAGATGGTCCAGTGATCTTAACTAGTCAAGGTGAAGAAGGAACATACTAAAAAATAGAGAGGAAAGAATGGAGCTGAAGGCAAGTGTCTGGTTTCGCTCTTTGCTCTTTTTTAGTAAAATGGGGAGGTGACGAATGAAAAAGGTCCTACAAAAAGTACTGGAACAGCCATTTATAAAGGGCTTCGTGCGGTTTTATCAGAGTGCAGAGTCTGATATCACCAGCATTGCTGTAGCCTATTATTTGCTGATCTCCATTTTCCCTTTGATGCTGATTGCAGCCAATATTTTACCCTACTTTCATATTCGTCCCACTCAGATTCTTTTAAGCTTACAGAAAGTTTTGCCAGCCTCCTTATATCGAATAGTGGCACAGATGATTTCGAGTGTCTTGACCAAACCTTCGACAGGCTTACTGAGTTTCTCGATTATTTCTGCTTTGTGGATCTTCTCTCAGAGCATTGCCTACCTCCAAAAAGCCTATAACAAGAGTTATGGGGTGGAAAAAGAGCGTGGTATTATCTGGGGGCGACTCTTTAGCTTCCTGATCAGTTTTGCCTTGCAGGGCTTGTTTGGACTCTCGCTGATCCTTTCCATGTTTGGGAAAATGATCGTTCGCTATCTCTATCGGACCTTTTCATTTGATCGGACGATTTATGTGCGCTTACTGAATTTGACAGAGCCGACCATCTATCTCTTGCTTTTTGTCAGTCTGGTCTTGCTCTATTACACCCTTCCAAATGTCAAAATTCCGAAATTTAGATATGTATTGCCAGGGGCGACCTTTGTTGTTGCTGTCCTGTATGCGATCTTGAATATCTTTTGGAAATATGTGGATCGTTATGTGAGTCATTTCTTAGATGCTCGTTTCTTCGGTTCGGTCGTCCTAGCGGTCATCATGTTCTGGTTTATCTTGGTGGCAAAAATCATGATTATTGGTTGTATTTTAAATGCCAGTATCCAATTTGCTAGAGAAGCAAAGTTCCAAACGCGCAGTGGAGAAATTGTCTCTAAGTTAAAATCAGAAGAAGTGGACTTTCGGCATAGAGAAGTTTCACAAAAATTAAAGCGTCGGTTACGCTTGATAAAAAAAGAAAAAACGGAATAAGGGAGAGTGGGACAGAAAACGGTCATTCGTTAAAATTCGATTTCGTCGTCCCACCTCCGCACAGTTGAGTAGGGCTGTAAAAGCTGATGGGATCAGCGTAGTAGAGCCCACTCAACCACTGCGTCTTGCTTCACAATTCAAAAATAATTGAGAGGCTAGAACTTTTGTTCCAGCCTCTTTTTTTATCCATTTTATTGCAAATGCAACAAAAATGTGTTATGCTATTGTCAATAGGAAAGGAGGAGTGAGATGAGTATTTTGCGTGAGATAGGCATCATTGCGCGAGCTCTGGATTCTATAGCAAATATTGAATTTCGAGATTTGGATTTGGCGCGTGGTCAATACCTTTACCTGGTGCGAATTGCGGAGCAACCTGGAATGATTCAGGAAGAACTCTCTGAGCTCTTAAAAGTAGATCGCTCAACTGTTGCCCGATCCGTAAAAAGACTAGAAGAACGAGGAATGATTCAACAGCGCCCAAAGGGTGAAAACCTTAAAACCAAGGAATGGGAATTAACTGAAAAAGGTAAGCAGATTTACCCCTTCATTTTAGGGGAGCATCTTTACTCTGAGACAACTGCCTTAAAAGGATTTTCCAAAGAAGAAGTCGCACAGTTAGAAGAGTATCTGATCCGAGTTCGTGAGAATATCACCTTGGATTGGGAACTAGTCAAAAAAGGTCAAAAAAGAAATTATAGTGAGGTAAAGCAATGAAAGTGACAGTCGATCAAGCATTTTGGGATTTATTTCCAACAGCTAGAATTACAGTGATGTCCTTGTATGGTATTGATAATACAGTAGATGAAGCCAAGGATCCTTATTTCAAAGAATTGTTGGACAAGGGTGCCAAGCGAGCATGGGAATTTATCGATGAAGAAAACTATACCCAGAGTGAGTTCGTTCAAGAGTGGCGCCAAGCTTTTAGCAAGTTTAAAACAAAAAAAGGAGCCCGATCTTCAATAGAGGCACTCTTAAAACGGGTTCATCAGGGACGTGAATTCTATCCGATTAATCCTTTGGTGGATCTTTACAATAGCGTGTCGATGGCTTATGCCCTTCCTTGTGGGGGAGAAGATATGGATAAATTGGTGGGTGGCCTCTCACTAGGACAAGCGAAAGGAGGCGAACCTTTCTTTCCATTAGGAGCTGACGAAGATGCGCCAGCTTTGGAAGGGGAGATCATCTACTACGACCAAGAAGGCGCCGTTTGCCGTTGTTTGAATTGGCGTGAGGCTCAAAGAACCATGCTAACTGAAGATACCAAGGACGCTATTTTGGTCATTGAAGCTATCAATGAAGAGCAGGCTAAACGCGCACAAACAGCTATGCAGGAATTGAAAGATCTAGCCAAGGATTATTTTGGGGTTGAAGGCACCATCTATCAATTAAGTGCAGAGCATGCAAGTATAGAAGTTTAAAAGAATAAAGCTTGAAACAATCGTTTCAAGCCTTGTTTTTGTTTTTAAAGACAAAGAGTTTACTAAAGACGTAATTGAGGACCACAATGGCCACTTGTGCAAAGAGGGTTTCAATCAGATTGATCTGACTTTTGTTATTGTGGACGAATTGCCCGATAATTCCTGGGAACTGCTTGACAAAAATCTCGGTCAAGGCCATATCTAGAATAAAGGTCCCAGAGCGCGCAATTGCAAATCGGATCAAGCGCTGAAACCAGCCCTTTCTTTCTTGTTTAAAGACAATGGTATCGTTGGTCGCAAAGGCAAAGAGGATCCCAGCAATGTTTCCAATTGCGGTCGCTAATCGTTCATCACGAGACACATGATAGATGAAGAGGCGGGTTCCGACGGAAACAATGGTTGTGGCAACCCCAAAAAAGAGATAGGATAAAATTTCATTATCAAAAAATTTTTTAATTAGTATTTTCATAAATTCAGTCTACCATAAAACCTCAAAATATGCTATACTTGAAAGGTTGAAGAAATCAAACCTTCAACCCTTGGTGCTTAAGATCCTTTCGCCAAGCATATTACACGCGGGAAAACCGCTAAAGGAGAATAGATGAAACAGTTAACTGCTCGTGATATGGCACAAATTGCCATTGTTGCTGCGATTTATATCGTATTGACCATTACCCCACCTCTTAACGCTATGGCCTACTATGGCTATCAATTCCGTGTTTCGGAAATGATGAATTTCTTAGCTTTTTACAATAAGAAGTACTTGATTGCGGTGACGCTTGGTTGTATGATTGCTAACTTATTTAGTTTTGGATGGATCGATGTCTTTGTCGGTGGAGGTTCAACCTTTGTCTTCTTAGGACTTGGACTCATTCTATTTGGTCGATTCAAAAACAAGTTCTTGTTTGACGGTCTTATTCGCTTGGACCATTTCTTGTTTGCGATTTTCTTTTCCATCTCCATGTTTACGATTGCCTTGGAACTATACTACCTTCAAGGCCAACCATTCTTCTATAACTGGTTGACTATGGGATTGGGTGAATTCGCATCCTTGATTTTTGGAGCGATTGTGATCAATCAACTTTCTAAACGGATCGATTTTACAAAATAGGAAAAGGGAGCTTTGGCTCCTTTTTTTAATGCTAAGAATGCAGTAAATTCAAGGCTAAATTAAGATTTTATGATAAAATAAGAACATGAAAACCAGAATGAAAGAATTAGTGGAATTACTCAATCGATATGCTTACGAGTATTACACAAAAGACGCTCCATCTGTTTCAGATAGTGAATATGATCAATTATATCGGGAGTTGGTGGAACTAGAAACTGCTCATCCAGATGAGATCTTACCAGAGAGTCCAACTCACCGTGTAGGTGGTGTGGTTTTAAAAGGCTTTACCAAATACCAGCACCAGTATCCCCTTTATAGTTTGCAGGATGCTTTTTCGCGTGAAGAATTAGAAGCCTTTGATCAGCGTGTCCGTAAGGAATTTCCTTCTATCAGCTATGTATGTGAGCTGAAAATCGATGGCTTGTCCATTTCCCTCACCTATGAAAATGGAGTCCTCGTAACGGGGGCGACACGTGGGGATGGTTCTGTCGGTGAGGATATTACAGAGAACCTCAAGCGGGTCAAGGACATTCCTTTGGTGTTACCAGAGCCAGTGAACATTACAGTTCGAGGCGAGTGCTACATGCCACGGGCTTCCTTTGATCGGGTCAATCAGATCCGTCAAGAAAACGGCGAGCCGGAGTTTGCTAATCCGCGGAATGCTGCTGCAGGAACGCTTCGCCAATTGGATACGAAAATCGTGGCCAAGCGAAATCTCGCAACCTTCTTGTATCAAGAAGTGAGTCCAACTGATCAAAGCAGTCAGGAAGGCGTGCTTGAGAAATTAGCCCGCTTAGGCTTTGTCGTGAACCAAGAGCGAGTGCTGGCTGAGGATATGGAGCAAATTTGGGACTTCATCCAAAAAGTAGCTCAGCTTCGAGAGGATCTTCCCTACGATATCGATGGGATCGTCATCAAGGTCAATGACCTAGCTGTTCAAGAAGAACTAGGCTTTACCGTAAAAGCTCCTAAATGGGCTGTCGCCTATAAGTTTCCAGCTGAAGAAAAAGAAGCGAAAATCTTATCGGTGGATTGGACGGTTGGACGGACCGGAGTTGTGACCCCAACTGCCAATCTAACTCCAGTCCAGCTAGCCGGAACCACTGTTAGTCGGGCAACCTTGCACAATGTGGACTATATTGCTGAAAAAGACATTCATCAGGATGATACCGTCATTGTCTACAAGGCGGGTGATATCATTCCAGCGGTCTTGCGTGTCGTCAAAGATAAACGGGTATCTGATCAAGCATTAGCCATTCCAACTCATTGTCCGAGCTGCCAGAGTGAGTTGCTTCATTTTGAGGATGAGGTGGCCCTTCGCTGTATCAATCCGCTCTGTCCAGCACAGATTAAGGAGGGATTGAACCACTTTGCCAGTCGGGATGCTATGAATATTACAGGCTTGGGTCCAGCTGTTGTAGAGAAACTCTTCGCAGCTCAGTTGGTAGAGGATGTAGCTGGGATCTATCGTCTGACAGTCGAGGATCTATTGACCTTGGAAGGCTTTAAAGAAAAATCTGCTGAAAAACTCTATGAAGCCATTCAAGCTTCAAAAGAGAATTCAGCTGAGAAGTTACTCTTTGGTTTGGGGATCCGCCATGTCGGTAGCAAGGTTAGTCAAATCTTGCTTCAAGAATTTCATGACCTCGATCAATTGGCTACAGCTGATCCAGAACGGATTGCCAGCATTGACAGTCTCGGTATGGTCGTGGCTGAAAGCCTTAAGAGTTATTTTGCGCAAGAAGGATCCAAGCGTCTCTTGCAAGAGCTCAAAGAAGCTGGTGTCAATATGGCTTATCTTGGTGAGAAAGTCGCTGCTGATGCGGCCCTATCAGGAATGACAGTCGTTTTGACTGGGAAGCTAGAGCGACTCACGCGTTCAGAAGCCAAGGCAAAATTAGAAAGTCTGGGCGCTAAGGTAACTGGATCGGTTTCCAAAAAAACAGATTTAGTCGTTGCAGGTAGTGACGCTGGTAGCAAGTTAACCAAAGCACAAGAATTAGGAATCCAGGTAGAAGATGAGGCCTGGCTTGAAAGTTTATAGAGGATCTTTATGGTAGAACGAATCAAAAAAGCCCGTTTAATTTATAATCCGACCTCTGGGCAAGAAATTATCAAGAAAAATATTGCAGAAGTCTTAGACGTACTCGAAGACGTGGGCTATGAAACCAGCGCCTATCAAACGACTCCAGAACCATTTTCTGCTCAAAATGAAGCAGAAAGAGCCGCTAAAGCAGGCTTTGATTTAATCATTGCCGCTGGTGGAGATGGTACGATTAACGAAGTGGTCAATGGGGTCGCAGGTCTGGAAAATCGTCCGCAGATGGCCTTTATCCCGACCGGTACCACCAATGACTATGCGCGTGCCTTGAAGATCCCGATGGGTGATCCTGTGGCGGCTGCTCGCATTATCGAAAAGAATCAAACCATTCAGATGGATATTGGTCGTGCCTATGGCAGTAAGTATTTCATCAACATTGCTGCAGCAGGAACCATGACAGAATTGACCTTCAGTGTTCCAAGTAGTGTTAAATCTCGCTTGGGTTACTTTGCCTATGTGGCTGAAGCAGCTAAAATGTTGCCGCGAAACAAGGCTCGAAAGGTACGGATTGAGCACGACAATGGTGTCTTTGAAGGGCCAGCGTCTATGATTTTTGTGGCCTTGACCAACTCAATTGCTGGCTTTGAAAGCGTGGCACCAGACGCTAAGCTCGATGATGGGAACTTTACCTTGATTATCGTAAAAACTGCTAAGCTCTTTAACATGTTGTCCTTGATGATTCAGGCTATTAATGGGGGCAAGCATGTGCACGATGAAAATGTAGAATATCTCAAGACCAAGAAGTTGACGATCGAAATGTTAGGAAAAAATGCCCAACCATTCCGCATCAATCTAGATGGGGAATACGGAGGAGATACGCCAGTTGAATTGGAAGTCTTCCATAATCACTTGGAATTCTTTGCAAATATTGATGAAATCAACAACGATGCTTTGGTTCACACATCTGAAGAATAAAAACAAATAGTTGGAGTCCGTTACGTGTTTTACAAGCGGATGGTTCCTTCGGTATTAAATTGGAAATAGGAAAATGTTATGCGACAATACCATGTAAAGCTTCATTTTCATAAGCAAAAAGGAAATTATTTTGCCTATGATATGTGGCAGTGGCAGGATCAAGTAGAAGGAAAATCAGTCTCTTTCTCCAAGTTGGATTATTTTGGAGTAGAGGGAAATCTGGTATACGAGAGTGAGGATGCATTGAACCGGGGCCATGTCTTGGTCAAAGAAGGGGATTGGCTCACTAAGACCCGTGATTTTGAAATCGAACTTTTACCAGAAGGCTATGTTCGAGAAGTATGGATTCTCGATGGAGACGATACAGTCTATTATTCTTTGCAAGCTGCTTTGACGAGTCATGCCTACAGCCATCGTCAGCCTCATGCCTACGATATGGCAATGCGTCATAGAGAGTTTGATGCTAAATGGGCGTATCAAGGATGGCTCGGTCATCGAGAGGAAGAAGGGGAGCATTGCTTTAAACTGTGGGCTCCTACTGCTAAGAAAGTTGAATTGTTACTTTATCAATCAACCGAGCTGGATGCGCCTATCTGGAAGAGTATACCGATGACACGTGGCAAACAAGAGTCGAGCTACCACCCAGAAAATACCCATGGTGTTTGGATTTTAGATTTTCTAGGTAATTTAAGTGGCATGGCTTATCAATATCGTGTCCATTTTGAACACCATACTCAAGTGACGCGCGATCCTTATAGCATTGCAACGACAGCCGATGGGATGCGCTCAGCCATTCTTTCAAGAGCAGATCGTCAGTTTGATTGGGGTCCTAAAAAAGGAGCCGATGCGACTCCTTGGCGCTTGGACAATCCTTGTCAAGCAGTGATTTATGAGATGCACCTTCGGGATTTGACCAAGTCACCGACATCAGGTGTGGACGAGTCTTTACGTGGAACCTATCTGGGGGCTTGCCAAGAAGGAACCGTCAATAGCCATGGCGATGCAACTGCCTTTGATTATATCCGTCAGTTAGGGGTCAATGTCGTGCAACTGCAGCCGATTTCTGATCGCTTTAAACAGTACGACGATGAAGGCCAGGTGACCTATAATTGGGGCTACGACGTTCAGAATTATTCTGCACCAGAAACTAGCTTTTCAACGGATCCATCCAATCCGAAACAAACCATGAAAGAGCTCAAAACAATGATCCGGGCTTATCATGAGGCAGGAATTTCTGTGGTCTTGGATGTGGTCTACAATCATATCTATTCGACCGAACATGGTCCTTTCCAAAATACAGTACCTGATTATTATTACCGGATGGAGCCAGATGGCCGCTTCCAAAATGGGACAGGTGTTGGGAATGAAACGGCGAGTGAGCATGAAATGTACCGCAAGTACATGATTGATTCCCTCACGCACTGGGTCAAAGAGTACCAGATCGATGGCTTCCGCTTTGATTTGATGGGGATTCACGATGTAAGGACGATGAATGCTATTCGGGAGGCAATGGACGCTCTGGATCCTCGCATTCTTCTTTACGGAGAAGGTTGGGACATGGGAACAGGTCTCGCACCAGAGGACAAGGCTAAGAAAGACAATGCAGCGCAATTGCCACGAATTGGATTTTTCAATGATACGGAGCGTGATGCCATTAAAGGGGCTGAGGTTTATGGTTCCATCAAACGTGGCTTTGTCAGCCGAAAATCGACGGAGAATATCGTTGCCCGTGCTGTTCTAGGTAGTGCAGAGCTTGGCAATTATTTAAGTCCCAATCAGGTCTTGAATTATGTGGAGGCTCATGATAATTATAATCTCTATGACTTGCTTCAGACCCTTCATCCGAATGTAGAAGTAGCAGGATTGGTCAAGCGCTCAGAGTTGGCTACGGCCATGAATCTGCTCTTTCAGGGCATGGCCTTCATGCAATTGGGTCAAGAGTTTATGCGGACCAAATTGGTAGCGACAGGTCCTGATGGAGAAATCACACCTTTGGATCGTGAACGGGCCATGAATTCCTACAATGCTCCAGATTTTGTGAATCAGGTCAACTGGGATCTGGTCAGTCAGAACAAGGAATCAATTGCCTATATCCGAAGCTTGATCGCCTTGAAGACAAGTCTTCCTGTCTTAGGGCTTGAAAGCTATGATAAAATCTACCAACAAGTCTTTATTCAATCTGCAACTGATACCAGTGGCCTTGTCATCTATGAATTAACAGGAGACAAGAAGTACTTGGTCATCTTCAACGCCAGCGGACTTCCTTACTACCTCCAAAATTCAAATAAATTGAAATTGATGGTTGGGAATAGTCGTCATAAACGACCATTCTACGTGGAGAATTTAACAGCTTCTGTTTTTGAAGTCCTAGACTAAGTTCTTTTTAAAGAAATCATAAAATCCCTGAGTTTTTAAACTCAGGGATTCTTTTTATTTAGAAGAACTGCTACTGGTCTCTGTTGAGGAAGAACTATCGTCTTCTGGGTGCAATTCTTTATAAGTTGGTGCTTTGAAGAGATCAACGGTGGACTGGTTGCCACGTTGGTTATAAAGGCTGGTTGATTTGTCACCTTTTTCCTTTTCAATCTTCTTCAATGCCTTGAAGGAATTGGTGTAGGAATAATCTTCTGGATTGACTTTTCCAAGATCATTGCCCTTGAAGAAGCGAAGGAGGTCACCGGTCTGGATGCTATCGCTAATCTTCAATTGAAGGTTAGCAGCTTCCCTGATCTTGTCCAGTTCTTCCTTGGTTTTTTCATCAGGATTAGTGATTTCCTCACCTGTTTTTGTGTAATAGGTCCGGCCACTATAGCTCGTATACTCAGGAGTGACAAAGTAGTTAGCGGAGCGGAAGGCTACGATTTGATCATGTTCTGGTGAGAGCATATCTTGACCAACTTGGAGAAATTTGTTGGACTCAATGCCCAGCAAATGTTCTAAGGTTGGGAGCATATCGATCTCACCACCATAGGTATCAATGATGCCACCCTTATCCATACCTGGAACGACTACCATATAAGGTACGCGTTGCAACATGGCATTGTCATAGCTTGACCACGTTTCAGAGTTCTTACCAAGTAGAGGAGCAAGAGCTGGGTTACGAGAGTTTGAAATTCCGTAGTGGTCCCCATAGAGAACGATGATGGAATTTTTGTAAAGACCAGATTCTTTCAGGTAATCAAAGAAGGCTTTGATCGAAGAATCTAGGTAGTTAGCGGTCGCAAAATAGCCATTGATGGTTTCGTCTTGTGTCTTAGCAAGAGGGAAGCCAAGATCATCTCCTGACAAGCTAGTCGTATAAGGGTAGTGGTTGGAAACCGTAATGAACTTCGTATAGAAAGGCTGTTGCAATCTCTCGAGGTATTTGATGGAATCTTTGAGCATGTATTTGTCATTGAGACCATACTGGAAGGAGTTGCTGCTGTTTTGTTTGGTGAAGTAGCTGGCATCAAAGAAGTAATTGTAGCCCCATTGTTTATAGGCGGTATTTCGATTCCAGAAACTTCCAGCATTCCCGTGGAAAACAGCGCTAGAGTTGTAACCATTTTTCGAAAGAATAAATGGTGCGGCCTGTTGGGTATTGGTTCCACCATAGTTCACCATAAAGGAACCTTGGTTGAGTCCAAAGAGCCCAGTTTCAATCATGGTCTCAGCATCAGACGTTTTCCCTGCCTTGACTTGGTTAAAGACATTCGAAAAGGCAAAGGTTTCCTTCGAATGATAGAGGGAATTTAAGAAAGGCGTCACTTCATATTCTTTATCGTCTACTTTCAACTTGTAATCGATCAAGAATTGTTGGAAACTTTCCAAGTGAATGTAGATGACATTACGGCCTTTGGCCATTCCGAAGTATTCAGGATTAGCTTTGGCATAATGCTGTTGGATATATTCTTCAACCGGTTTTAGATCTGCCTCAGATGCTTTGGAACGCTCTTTGTTTGCAACATAAGTTTGATTAGCGCTGTATCCTAGAAAAGCAGGAAGACCCAAGGCACGAACAACATAGTAGTTTGAGAACCCACGAGTCAGGAGCTCAGGTCGGTCAATTTCTGCGAGGAAAAGGTTGGCCGAAAAGAGCATGGCCGATAAAGAGGTAACCGCAAAACTAGCTCGTTTATTGAAGGGACGATTGTCCATTCGAATCCATTTCTTAAAGAAGAAGAAAGCTAGAATAGGGAAATCTAGAATGTAGATCACATCCCAAGGGCGGAACAATTCTAAAGCAGCAGCTCCGAGGCCAGCAGAAACCTTGCTGGAAGCCAACATGGTATTGACCGTTACGAAGTCTGTAAATTCTCGATAATAGATGGAGTTAGAAATCAACCAAATAAATAAGAGAAGGTAGATCCCAAAGGCCAAACTATAAAAGAGCTTGGTTCGTTTGATATAGAGTGCTAGACCGATGAAGAGCAAACTGATCGGCAGTGGGTTGATCACTGCTAGAAAAATCTGATAGGGTCCTTGAATGTCTAAATTAAAATCAACTGAATAGGCCCACATGGTTTTGAACCAGTAGAGCAACAGAAGGGTCAAGACAAATCCTAGTCTGGTACTCATGAAATTGAGTATCGAATTCGTAATTTTTTTCACAAAATGTTACTTCCTTGTCTTATTTCCTAAAAATTTTCATATACAAGTATACCACAATTTTATGTAGAAAGAAAAAAATGACTGTAAAGGAGAGGAAAGAAATAGGAAAGATCCGGCATTTTATATCATTTGAAGCTAAATGATGAGAACTAGGATAAAATGGTAAAAAAAGTTCCAGTAAATAAAGCCTCTCTTTGTGAAAACTGCAGACTTTTGCTATAATAGAGGGTATGAAAAAACTCACGGTCAGTCGCCAAGTCGCAACAAAAATTAAACAAGGACAATCTCTTCTTGAAAAGCAAGATTTTGACTCACTTCCCGCTTTTGATCAAGCGGTTCAATTGCTTTCAGGAGATGGACAATCCCTCGGGGTCGGATACTTATCTGAACAAAATAAAGGGATTGGATGGTTTGTTTCACAAGAGTTGGTCGCTTTTGATCAAGACTTTTTTAAAAAGCTTTTCATCAAAGCCAAGCAATACCGTCGTTCTTATTATGCGGATGAAACGACGACAGCCTTTCGTCTTTTTAACCAAGAGGGAGATGGTTTTGGTGGCTTCACGGTTGACTTGTATGGTGAGTTTGTTGTCTTTTCTTGGTACAATTCTTTCGTATTTCAGATCAAGGAAACCATTCTAGCAGCCTTTCAAGAAGCTTTTTCAGAAGTCCGAGGTGGCTATGAAAAGATTCGCTTTAAAGGTTTGGACTATGAATCGGCTCATGTCTATGGAGAAAAAGCACCGCAAGAATTTTTGATTCTTGAAAATGGAGTTTCTTACCAAGTCTTTCTTAATGATGGCTTGATGACGGGGATCTTTTTGGATCAACATGAAGTCCGAGGTAGCTTGGTCGATGGCATAGCAGCAGGACAGTCCTTGCTCAATATGTTCTCTTATACGGCGGCCTTTTCTGTTGCTGCGGCAATGGGTGGAGCAGTTGAGACAACTTCGGTCGATCTGGCTAAGAGAAGTAGAGAATTATCAGAAGCGCATTTTGTGGCAAATGGCTTGGCGCTGGATGCTCATCGTTTTGTCGTGATGGATGTCTTTGACTATTACAAATATGCCAAACGCCATGACCTAAGCTATGATGTGATCGTACTCGATCCGCCTAGCTTTGCGCGAAATAAAAAACGGACCTTTTCAGTCGCTAAAGACTATCATCGGTTGGTGAGCGAGGCCCTCGAGATTTTAAATCCAGGTGGGACCTTGATTCTCAGTACCAATGCGGCAAATGTGACCAAAGATAAATTTAAAAAACAAATCGAAAAGGGATTTCAAGGACGTAAGCATCGCTATGTAGCGGAATACGGCCTTCCGGGAGATTTTCGATGGAACAAGAAAGAAGAAAGTAGTAATTACTTAAAAGTATTTACGATTAGGGTGGATGTATGAAGTTAGTTGTTTCGATTATGCCTCGCTCCTTAGAAGAGGCGCAACAACTAGATAGTTCGCGTTATGAGGATGCAGATGTTATTGAGTGGCGTGCGGACTTTTTAGAAAAAAGCGAGATCTTAACCGTCGCTCCTGCAGTTTTTGAGAAATTTGCTGGACGCGAAATTTTATTCACCTTGCGGACTCGAGCTGAAGGTGGAGAGATGGAGCTGACCAACGAGGAATATGTTGGAATCCTGAAAGATATTCAATCCATCTATCATCCGGATTATATCGATTTCGAGTATTATAGTCACCGTGAAGTCTTTGAAGAAATGTTGGAATTTTCAAATCTTGTTCTCAGCTACCACAATTTCCAAGAGACACCGGAAAATATGATGGAGATCTTATCGGAATTGACTAGCTTTTCTCCAAAATTGGTCAAGGTATCGGTTATGGCCCACAATGAACAAGATGTCCTTGACTTGATGAATTATACGCGTGGTTTCAAGACGCTGAATCCTGAGCAAGAATATGTAACGATTTCCATGGGTAAGGTCGGGAAGATTTCGCGCTTGACAGCTGATTTGACAGGCTCTTCTTGGTCTTATGCTAGAGTCGGAGAAGGAAGTGCGCCTGGTCAAATCCCTCTTGAAAATATGCGAAGAATTCGGGAATTATTAAATGAAGATTGATGGCTACACTCGGATAGCAGCAGTCATTGCCCATCCGATTCGTCATAGTATCTCTCCTTTCATCCATAATCTAGCCTATGAATTAACAGCGACCAATGCTGCTTACCTAGCTTGGGATATTGCTGAAGAAGACTTAGAAAGCACCATCAGTCAAATTCGTAAGTTGGATATGATCGGAGCCAATATCTCCATGCCCTATAAGCAGAAGGTCTTTCCTTACTTAGATGAAGTGGATGAGATGGCCCGAAAGATCGGTTCTGTCAATACCATTGTTCACCGTGATGGCAAGCTTAAAGGCTATAATACGGATGGAATTGGTTTCTTTCGTAGTTTACCTCCAGCTTTCTCCATTAAGGGAAAAACAATGGTTCTCTTAGGTGCAGGTGGTGCAGCTTTAGCGATTATTGCGCAGGCCATTCATCTAGGTGTAAAACGAATCCTTGTCTTTGTGAGAGAGGAGAGATTGGTTCATTATCGTTCAATCGTTCAGTTGATTGAAGATGGCTTTGATTTCTTGATAGAATTGTATGCGATTGAGAAAAATGAAGATGTTCAAAACTCTTTTCATCAAGCCGATCTCATCTTAAATGCCACTGGTGTTGGGATGGATAGTGAGTCTCTTCCGATAGCGAGTCACTTGACCTTTCCCCCACATGCCTTAATCGTAGAGATGGCCTACTATCCGGCAGTGACCCCCTTTTTGCAACTAGCAGTGAATCAAGGAAACCAGAGGGTAAATGGGTTGGGAATGCTCTTTTATCAAGCTGAAGCTGCCTTTGAATTAATGACTGGGAAAGTATTTCCTACAGAGTCTGTATGGGAAGCATTGACAACAGAATATCGCCAATTTGTATGTGACTAAGAGAGAGTTTTACCTTTCCCTATTGAAAAGCTTTATGAGATTAGAACAGGAACTGATTTTTTAAAAAACAGTCTTGCTCTAGTCTCTTTTTCATTTTGTTTGAGACATGTGCCCTATTTCATGATAAGATAGAATCAAAGAAAAACGTGAAGGAGATTCCTATGAACGTATCGGTACCTATTCCAGGACATTCCTATGGTATTGTGATTGAAAGAGGTGGTCTTAACCAGGTTGGAGACTGGTTGCGCACTCTTTGGAGCGATAAAAAAGTCGCGATTATTTCCGATAACCGCGTGGCTAAGCTATATGCGTCTATCGTAGAGAAGAGCCTTGAGAAAGCTGGTTTTCAAGTGGTGCGCTTTGAGTTTCTTCAAGGGGAAGCCAGTAAGAATCTAACCACTGTTTCAAAAGTTTATGAATTTCTAGCTACCCAGGGCATGACGCGCAGTGATGGAATCGTTGCTCTTGGGGGTGGCGTAGTTGGTGATTTGGCTGGTTTTGCTGCCTCGACCTATATGCGGGGAATTTCCTTTGTTCAGATCCCGACTAGCTTGACCGCACAGGTAGATTCTTCTATCGGGGGAAAGACGGGGGTCAACACAGCACTTGCTAAAAACATGGTAGGGACCTTTGCTCAACCAGACGGTGTGTTTATTGATCCTGAAGTGTTGAGCACGTTGGGGCAACGTGAATTGATCGAGGGGATGGGCGAAGTCATCAAGTACGGCCTCATCCAAGATACTGAACTCTGGGAAGAATTGGAAGCCATGGATGGTTCTGTCCAGAGTATTTTAGAGCATGCAGAGAGCATCATTTCTCAATCTTGCCTGGTGAAGCGAGACCATGTGGTGGCAGACGAGTTGGACAATGGCATTCGCCTGTATCTCAACTTTGGGCATACTATTGGACATGCTATTGAAGCGACAGCTGGTTATGGGCAGGTTATGCATGGAGAAGCCGTCAGTATGGGCATGGTGCAGCTCTCCCGAGTTGCAGAAGAAAAGGGCTTGATGCCAAAAGGAATCAGCCAACAAATCGAAGAAATGTGCCGGAAATTTGGCCTTCCGGTGACCTATGAGAACTGGGATAAAGAAGCCCTTTATCAAGCCTTGACCCATGACAAAAAAGCGCGTGGGACGAACTTGAAATTAGTAATTGTTCCAGAGTTGGGGCAAGCAGCGATTCATCAAATCCCTCTTCAAGAAATGAAGGACTTTTTAGAAAGAAAGGTATAAGGTCGTATGAGATATTTAACAGCAGGAGAGTCCCATGGACCTCGACTAACAGCCATCATCGAGGGGGTTCCGGCAGGCCTTCCTTTATCTGAAGAGGATATTAATAAAGAGCTCAAACGTCGACAAGGTGGCTATGGTCGTGGTGCTCGGATGAAAATCGAGAGTGACCGTGTTGAGATCACATCAGGGGTCCGTCATGGCTTGACTATAGGAGGTCCGATTACTCTGAATGTGACCAATCTGGATCATCAAAAATGGCTAGAGATCATGAATGTAGCACCGGTCGAAGAGAAAAAGAAAAATCTGCGTAAGATCACCAAGCCACGTCCTGGTCATGCCGATCTAGTCGGAGGGATGAAATACCGTTTCGATGATCTCCGTAATTCCTTAGAGCGTTCTTCTGCACGTGAGACGACCATGCGTGTAGCCGTTGGTGCAGTTGCTAAACGGATTTTAGAAGAGATCGGCCTTGAAGTAGCCAGCCACATTGTGAATTTTGGGGGAATCGAGATTGCAATTCCCGAGAATCTAACCGTTTCAGAAATCAAGGAAAAGGCAGCGAAGTCGGAAGTTTCGATCGTTGTGCCAGAACAAGAAGAAGCAGTTAAGGCCTACATTGACCAAGTAAAAAAAGATGGCGATACCATCGGGGGAATTGTGGAAACCTTGGTTGGTGGTGTGCCTGTTGGACTAGGATCCTATGTGCAATGGGACAAGAAATTGGATGCCAAAATCGCTCAAGGAGTGGTCTCTATCAATGCCTTTAAGGGTGTTGAGTTTGGCCTTGGTTTTGACGCAGGTCGCCTAAAAGGTAGTCAAGTTATGGATGAAATCATCTGGTCTGAAGAAGCTGGCTATACCCGTCGCACCAATAATCTTGGAGGTTTTGAAGGGGGGATGACCAACGGAGAGCCCATTCTGGTTCGTGGCGTCATGAAGCCTATTCCGACCCTCTACAAACCCTTGATGAGTGTGGATATTGAGACCCATGAGCCCTATAAGGCAACGGTTGAGCGCAGCGACCCAACGGCTCTACCAGCTGCAGGAGTGGTAATGGAAGCAGTGGTCGCAACGGTCCTTGCTACAGAAGTGCTTGAAAAATTCTCATCCGATAACTTGGAAGAATTGAAAGAAGCCGTTGCTAAGCACCGGGACTTTACGAAGAATTTTTAAGAGAAAGAGTTTTCCTTTGGAGAAGAAAGTTGTATATATTGCAGGCTTGGGCTTGATTGGTGCTTCACTCGCTCTAGGTATTAAGAGAGCCCACCCAAACGTGACGATTCTTGGTTACAATCGTAGTGAAGCCTCTCGAACCATCGCCCTTGAAAGAGGAATGGTGGATCAGGTGACGGATGATTTCGCAGCCTTTGCCCCTTTAGCAGATATCATTATTTTGGCCCTTCCCATCAAGCAAACCAAGTCTTACTTAGAAACCTTAGCTAGATTGCATTTGAAAGACCGGGTACTAGTGACAGATGCAGGCTCTACCAAGGCAGAAATTGTCGCACAAGCTGAAAAAGTGTTTACAGATAAGGATGTACGCTTTGTGGGAGGACACCCCATGGCTGGTAGTCATAAGACAGGTGCTGCAGCAGCAGATGCAACCTTATTTGAAAATGCCTATTATATTTTTACCCCTTCCAGCTTGACGACAGGGGGTGCCATGGAAGAGTTGAAAGAGCTTCTGAGTGGATTGGGATCTCGATTTATTGAAATCGATGCCGAGGAACACGATCGAGTGACTTCCCAGATCAGCCATTTTCCTCATATTTTAGCCTCAACTCTGGTCGAGCAGGCCGTAGCTTATGGGGAAGAGCATGAAATGACCCGCCGTTTTGCGGCTGGTGGCTTTCGGGATATGACACGGATTGCGGAAAGTGAGCCAGGCATGTGGACTTCTATTCTCTTGTCCAACCCTCAAGCGATATTAGAGCGGATTGCAGATTTCAAAGACCGTTTGGATCAGGTGGCTGAGACCATTCAAGCAGATAACGAAGAGGCCCTTTGGTCCTTTTTCCATGAGGGGCGCAAGCACCGAAAAGAAATGCAGATCCATCAGCGTGCTGGACGCGATAGTGCCTATGATCTCTTTATCGATGTCCCAGATCAGGAAGGTGTGATCCTCGAAATCTTACAACTCTTACAAGGGATTTCCTTGGTCAATATTCACATCAATGAAGAGAATCGGGAAGATATCCACGGGATTTTGCAGCTGACCTTTAAAAATGCAGAGGATCAAGAGCGGGCTCAAACATTGATCAGCCAGGCGATGTCTTATACCGTCCTTGCTCGCTAGGTCTACAGAAGGATTTGCATCAAAAGGCCTGCTTCATTTTAGGAATATTGAAGGAAAAACAGTATAATAGAAGTATCTTATCAGTAAAGGAGCCTAGAAAATGGCAAATATTTATGATGTAGCAAATGAACTCTCTCGGACCCTTCGAGATCTTCCTGAATACAAGGCTGTCGTAGAAAGCAAACAAGCGATCGAAGCAAATCCAGAAGCGAAAACACTGTTTGACGAATACGTCGCTTTCCAAAATCAACTGCAAGGCTTGATGCAATCTGGTCAACTTCCAACAGAAGCTGTGCAACAAGAAATGAAGGACTACATGGAAAAAATCCAAGCAAGTCCGATTGTGAATGAATTTTTCACTAAACAACAGCAATTGTCTATTTATCTTGCAGATCTTGAAAAGATCATCTTTGAGCCAATTCAAGATTTATACAAATAGAAATTTCTACCAGAGTTGTCATTTCGACTCTGGTATTTTCGTTCGCCACTAGAGGAAAACAAGCTCAAAAAATGCTTGGAAACATTCGTTTTTTGTTCCAAATTTTTGATCAAAAATTGAATTCATGTCCTATTTATGATAGAATATGTGGAAAAGCACTCTGGAGATGGCAATGAAATTAAGAACCAATAGCAAGGGTCTAAAGGGAACCATTCGTGTCCCTGGTGACAAATCCATCAGTCACCGATCCATTATTTTTGGAAGTCTTGCAAAGGGCGAAACCAAGGTTTATGATATCTTGCGAGGCGAAGATGTGCTTTCTACCATCCAGGTGTTTCGAGATTTAGGAGTCTCCATCCAAGATGACGGGGATGTGATTCGGATTCAAGGAGTAGGCTTTCAAGGTCTTCAAACTCCGACCGCTCCCCTTGATATGGGCAATTCAGGAACTTCTATTCGTTTGATCTCCGGTGTCTTAGCAGGTCAGGATTTTGCTGTGACCATGGTTGGAGACGACAGCCTATCCAAACGTCCCATGGATCGTGTCGCGATTCCACTGCGTCAGATGGGAGTAGAGATTGCTGGCCAGGGAGAGTGCGATTGCCCGCCTTTGCATGAAAAAGGGACCCATCAGCTTCAAGCCATTCATTACCGTTTGCCAGTGGCATCGGCTCAAGTCAAGTCTGCTCTCATTTTTGCCGCTCTACAGGCTGAAGGTGAATCGACGATTATCGAGAAGGAAAAGACGCGTGACCATACAGAGGATATGATTCGCCAATTTGGTGGGGAGATCCAGGTGGATGGAAAAACTATCCACATCCAGGGTGGACAAGAGTTCAAAGGTCAAACAGTCATTGTTCCTGGAGATATTTCCAGTGCGGCCTTTTGGTTAGTGGCTGGACTCATCCTTCCAGATAGTGTGATCAAGATTGAAAATGTTGGCATCAACCAAACGCGGACAGGGATTCTTGATGTGATTCAAGAAATGGGGGGAGATCTCACCATGGAGGATCGCGATGAAAAAGCGGTCTCTGCAAGTCTCACTGTCAAGACCTCGTCCTTAAAAGGGATTCGGATTGATGGGGAGTTGATTCCACGCTTGATTGATGAATTGCCGATTATTGCCTTACTAGCGACACAAGCAACTGGTCAGACCGTGATTGCGGATGCTGAGGAGCTTCGTATGAAAGAAACGGACCGCATCCAGGTCGTGGCAGATAGCCTCAATGCTATGGGAGCCAATGTCGTGCCAACGGAAGACGGCATGATCATCACTGGACCGACTCCCCTACATGGAGCAGACTTAGAGACCTTTGGAGATCACCGGATTGGGATGATGGTTGCCATTGCTGCCTTATTGGTGAGAGATGGAAATGTGGTGTTGGATCGGGCAGAGGCCATCAACACCAGTTACCCTAGTTTTTTTGAAGATTTGGAGACCTTACTGCATGGCTAAAATTTTACTTGGTTTTATGGGAACAGGTAAAACGACCGTTGGTCGCATTCTTGATCCAAAGTTCCATGATATGGATGAATTAATTGTTGAAGAGATCGGCATGTCGATCAATGATTATTTCGCAGTGGAAGGAGAAGCTGCCTTTCGCCGCCACGAGGCTGAAATGTTAGAGCGTTTATTGGAAAATGAAGCGGCCATCATTTCTCCTGGAGGCGGGATTGTCGTCAACCCTCATAACCGTGCCCTCTTGGAAAAAAATCCTCACAACATTTATCTGCGGGTAGATTTTGAAACCTTGTACAGCCGCATTCAAAATGACAAAGCCATGCAACGTCCCCTCTTTTTAAACAACACCAAAGAAGAATTCAAGAAGATTTTTGATGGTCGTTTGCCTTTGTATGAGGATATTGCTACCCATATTGTGGATGTCGAGGACAAAACACCTGAAGAAATTGCGGAGATCATTCGATGCTTGTAGGCTATCTTGGTCCCAAGGGATCCTTTACTCATGATGTGGCCACTCATAGTTTTCCAACTTCTGAACGCATCGCCTATCGGACGATCACAGATGTCATCAAGGCTTATGAGAATCAAGAGATCGATTTTGCAGTCGTCCCAGTTGAAAACTCGATTGAAGGCAGTGTCCATGAGACCATTGATTACCTCTTTCATCAAGGAACGATTCAGGCCGTTGCAGAAGTGGTCTATCCCATCAAGCAACAGCTCTTGGTGGCTAAAAAAGATCGCCCCATTCGAACGGTCTATTCGCATCCACAGGCCTTGGCCCAAGGGAAGGCTTTTCTAAGGGCCCATTATCCAGATGTGGCTATGGAAATGACGGCTTCAACAGCCTATGCAGCCCGCTATGTAGCAGAACATCCAGAATTGGAGATTGCAGCTATTGCCCCTCTGGCAGCAGCCAGTGAGTACGATTTGGAAGTCCAGGCCAAAGACATCCAAGAAATCGAGGACAACTACACGCGGTTTTGGATTTTAGGGGCAAAAGAGCCCTTGATTTCAGAAACTTTGAATCTTTCGAGTCAAAAGATTAGCTTGGCTTTAACCTTGCCAAGTAATCTGGCAGGAGCCCTCTATAAGGGTTTGTCCACCTTTGCTTGGCGGGGAATCAATTTAACCAAGATTGAAAGTCGTCCCCTAAAAACAGCTTTAGGAGAATACTTTTTCATTATTGACCTCCTAAACGAAGCGCCTGATCTTCTGCAATTTGCCTATCAAGAATTAGATAGTTTGGGCATTCAGACAAAAGTCTTGGGTCAGTATCAGGTCTATACCTTAAAAGATAACGGAATGGAGAAAAGATGAGTAACGAATCCAACTTTCTATCTCACCATGAGCGAAAGCGATTAGAGTACTTATACTCAAATTTTCATTATTTGAATGAACGAGAACAACTAGAATACAATTACCTGCTCAAGAAGAGCCAAGGAGCTTATGAGGAAGCAGAAGCCCTTCAACCGGAGGTAGACACTACAGAAGAAGTGCAAGGTGAGATTGCTGAACCGATTGGGGCTCTCCCTGTTTACCAATCGCGTAGCAAAAAGTCTAAGAAGAAAGCAGTTGCTGCGACGAGCGATATACCTAAGAAACCACGGAAAAAGATCCGCGTCAAACGGATTCTCAAGTGGATTGCTCTCTTTTTCTTGCTCATTATCGGTGGTATGGTCTTCATGTTTGTGAAAGGCCTGAACAGCAAGCCGACAGGTCCAGATGCCAAACCGGCTGTCGTTGAGAAATTTAACGGCAAGAAGTCGCGAGATGGGGTCAATATCCTGATTTTGGGGACAGATGGTCGGATCGGTGAGAAATCGGATGAGACCCGGACAGACTCCATCATGGTGGTCAATGTCAATAACAAAGAAGGCAAGATCAAGATGGTCAGCTTCATGCGGGATACATTGGTCCATATCGATGGTGTCAGCCAGCAAAATATTCCTGAATATGATGGCTACTACGACCAGAAGCTTAATGCAGCCTTCACTATCGGGGAGCAAAATAACAACCAAGGGGCTGAATTGGTGCGTCAGATGCTCAAAGATAACTTTGACATTGACATCCAATATTACGCCATGGTCGATTTCAAGACCTTTGCGACAGCGATCGATACCCTCTTCCCAAATGGGGTCGAGATGAATGCGCAGTTTTCAACGGTTGATGGCGAAAAGGTCAGTGAAGTAGAAGTTCCAGACGATTTGAACATGAAAGACGGTGTCGTTCCGCAACAAACCATCAAGGTTGGAAAGCAACGGATGGATGGCCGGACCCTTCTCAATTACTCGCGTTTCCGTAAGGATGATGAAGGGGATTTTGGCCGGACTCGTCGCCAGCAAGAGGTCATGTCTGCCATTATGCACCAGATCAAGGATCCAACCAAACTCTTTACGGGATCAGAAGCCCTCGGGAAAGTCTTTGCTATGACATCTACCAATGTACCTTTCTCCTTCCTATTGACCAATGGACTTGGCCTAGTCGGTAGTGCTGGAAAAGGAATTGAACGAGTGACCATCCCAGAAAATGGGGATTGGGTCGATGCCTACGATATGTATGGTGGCCAAGGCTTGCTCGTCGATTTCGATGCTTATAAAAAGAAATTGTACCAAATGGGACTGAGATGATATAATAAGGGGATAGGAGTTTTGGACTCCACCCCTTTTAATTTGTAGAAAGATAGAACACCATGTTAAAGAAAAATGAAATTGTAACCGTTGAGATTGTCGATTTGACACACGAAGGAGCAGGAGTGGCTAAGGTCGATGGCCTGGTCTTTTTTGTGGAGAATGCCCTGCCAGGAGAAATCATCCGCATGCGCGTGCTTAAAGTCAACAAAAAGATTGGCTACGGAAAAGTAGAGGAGTACTTAGAAAAATCCCCCCATCGTAATGAAAAGCTGGATCTTGCCTATTTACGAAGCGGAATCGCCGACTTGGGCCACCTGGCTTATCCCGAGCAACTGAAATTCAAGGCCAAGCAGGTCAAGGATAGCCTCTACAAGATGGCGGGAATCACTGATATGGAAGTGCCCCTGACCTTGGGAATGGACCATCCTGTCCAATACCGCAACAAGGCCCAAGTCCCTGTTCGTCGTGTCAATGGTCAGGTCGAGACAGGCTTCTTTCGGAAGAACTCTCATGATTTGATGCCGATCGAAGATTTCTACATCCAAGATCCCGTCATTGACCAAGTAGTCTTAGCGCTTCGTGATTTGATTCGTCGGTTTGACCTCAAGCCTTATGATGAGAAGGAACAATCTGGCTTGATTCGCAATCTCGTCGTTCGCCGAGGTCATCATTCAGGTCAAATCATGGTCATTTTGATCACCACTCGTCCCAAGATTTTCCGTGTTGACCAGTTGATCGAGCAGCTGATCATGCAATTCCCAGCTATCAAATCCGTCATGCAAAATATTAATGACCAGAATACCAATGCCATTTTTGGGAAAGAATGGCGTACGCTTTATGGTCAAGACTATATTACCGATCAAATGTTGGGAAATAGCTTCCAAATCTCTGGACCAGCCTTTTACCAGGTCAATACCGAAATGGCAGAGAAGCTCTATCAAACAGCTATTGACTTTGCGGACTTAAGAGAAGATGATGTGGTGATTGATGCCTACTCAGGAATCGGAACTATTGGCTTATCAGTTGCCAAGCATGTCAAGGAAGTCTATGGAGTTGAGGTCATCCCAGAAGCAGTGGAGAATAGCCAGAAGAACGCAGAATTGAACGGTATCACCAATGCCCACTATGTCTGTGAGACAGCTGAAAATGCCATGAAGAATTGGCTCAAGGAAGGAATCCAACCAACAGCTATCCTAGTCGACCCACCACGTAAAGGCTTAACCGAAAGCTTTATCAAAGCAAGCGCTCAAACAGGAGCTGACCGTATCGCCTATATCTCCTGTAACGTAGCCACCATGGCGCGTGATATCAAACTCTATCAAGAATTGGGCTACGAATTGAAGAAAGTCCAGCCGGTGGATCTTTTTCCTCAGACGCATCACGTCGAGTGTGTAAGCTTGTTGGTAAAATGCAGATAATCCTCAAAAGGTTCCCCGAACCTTTTGAGTCCACAAACACATCACGTCGAATGTGTAAGCTTGTTGGTAAAATGCAGATAATCCTCAAAAGGTTCACTGAACCTTTTGAGTCCACAAACGCATCATGTTGAGGCGGTATCACTGCTTGTACGAGCTGAGGCATCAGCGAAGTAGAAGGAGATGTTCCGCCCATGCGATAGTACTCGTAGAATGAGGAGGGAAACCGACGCGATGATACGGTAAGTCCGAACCGTTGAATGTGTAAGTTTGTTAGTGAAATGTGGATAATCGTTCAAAAATCAGAAGGACTAGAGATATATATGCTGGAATTATATTAAAATCCTTCTTATTAAAGATCTAGTCGCATTTGGGTCCTTAAAAGAAGGAAAAGAATTTGTATCCAAAATAACTGGATATACTCTAGAAAATGAAGATGATTATGTTCAAGGTAATAAAGTAGAAATAACGAACATTTAGATGAAAGGTTTAGAGTAAACATGAGTCTCTTATTTGAAGAATTTAAAACCATTTGTTTCCATTTAAACCGAGTCGGAATTACACCGACACTGATGGGGTCTTTGGGATTGGAGTTTAGAACGAAAGAAAATTGGGGGCCGTCTGACATTGACATTCATGTGCCTGGTGACCCTAGAGGTTGGGAAGCACCTGATCATCTCAGAATTTATGATTGGGACAAGATAATGAAAGTAATGAAAGACTTAGGCTACGTCTTAATAGATATTCATGAGCATGAATTCCAAAAGGATCGAGTGAGTGTTGAATTTGGAAGTATCGATTCCTTACCTGATTTTGCAGGAGTTTCGGAATCGGACATAGAGCTTATTCACATTGAAGGCATCACTTTTCGTCTTCCAAGTCTGGAGCAGTATCTAAGTATTTACAAAGCTTCTTCTCAAGACTCCTATCGAAATGATCACAATAACAATAAGGATTTTAAGAAGATCGAGTGGCTGGAAAGACATTTATAAATTATCATTTGAAAAGTAGTAAGTTGTAAGACTGGCTGCTATGTTATTTTTATCTTCATTTTTATTGGTCATTTAATTTATACTATATTGGCTAGTAATAGAATTAGTAATAAAAAGCAGGTGGAAAAACTGTAAAAGAGCCACAGGTACTTTTCTGGGGTGGATATCACGCATATTTTTCGTACTTAGATGGATATTATTGGGAAGTTTCTTGGGGACCCAATTTTCAATTTGATGAAAATGGACTATTGAAATTTTAGTAATTAAGGGAGATAGCAAAAATGGCTTCAAGTAAAGAATATTTAGATTTCATTTTAGAACAATTGTCCGAGTTGGAAGAAATATCATATAGAGCAATGATGGGTGAGTATATAATTTATTATCGAGGGAAAATCATGGGTGGAATTTATGATGATAGATTTTTAGTGAAGCCTGTCAAATCTGCAATAGCGTATATGCCGAATGTAGAATACGAATTGCCTTATGAAGGTGCAAAGGAAATGCTATTGGTAGATGATGTTGACAACAAAGAATATTTAACCGGCTTATTTAATTCAATGTATGATGAGTTACCTGCACCAAAACCAAAGAAAAAGAAATAATAAAATCTCAGTTTATCTAGGTAATACCATTTAACGATAATCTTATGCTATCGTTAAAAAGTATGTGAATATGTTCTCGATGACTGCGCATGTCGAGTGTATAAGTTTGTTAATAAAACGCAGTTAAACATCTCGCTTTGACATTTCAAGCTGAGAGGCTTCAAAGCTCCACTGGAGCTTTGAACTCCCCAAACCTTTTGAGTTCTAAGAGAAATACCTGTTTGGATGGAGTGATACTTTGGTTTGGATCTGGGCTGTGATATAGATGTCATGACCAGAAATAATGAAATAGAGGAGTAAAATTGATGGAGCAAAATAAGCTCAAAGCAATTATGTTTGCCTTTCTGGCAGCTGTTTTTTATGCCATAAATGTACCGATATCAAAGGTTCTTTTGCAGCATGTGGGCCCGACTACAATGGCAGCATTGCTGTATCTCGGTGCCGGGATTGGTATTGGGATGATGTCACTTTTTAATAAGAAGGATAGAGAGAAAGCTGAGAGCCTGACAAAAGCAGATCTTCCCTATATTGTCGGAATGATTGTTCTCGATATTGCTGCACCGATTTTTCTGATGCTTGGAATCAGCTATGGTTCCTCAGCTAATGCCTCGCTTCTCGGGAATTTTGAAATTGTGGCGACGACGGTCATTGCACTGATTCTCTTTAAAGAAGCTGTAACCAAAAGATTATGGGTAGCTATTGGGCTAATCACCCTGTCAAGCATCTTGCTGTCGTTTGAAGGAACAGACAGCTTTCATTTCTCTTATGGTTCTTTGCTGGTGATCATGGCTACCGTTTGCTGGGGACTTGAAAATAACTGCACTAGAGAACTATCATCAAAGAGCACTTATCAAATTGTGATGCTAAAAGGCCTATGCTCTGGTCTTGGAGCCCTGGTCATTGCCCTGATAAAAAGAGAGTCCTTTCCAGGATTTGGCTTTATCGCCATTGCCTTGGCTTTAGGTTTTGTAGCCTACGGACTCAGCATTTTCATGTATGTGAGAGCCCAGAATGTTCTCGGAGCAGCTAAAACTAGTGCCTATTATGCTGTCAATCCCTTGATCGGGGCTCTCCTTGCTTTTGTATTTTTAAGTGAATCCTTATCCTGGATGTATGTGATCGCCTTGATCGTGATGGTCATTGGTTCTGCTTTAGTGGTAGTCGATACGTTTATTCGCCAACATGACCATGAACACCAGCATACATTCACTCATAGCCATGGCGGAAGTACCCACACGCATACGGTAAGGCATTCGCATGTCCACAAGCATTATCTAACAGAAGAGAAGCACAGACATCGTCATTCTATCGAGGAGCTAGAGTGTCTAGCAGAGGAAAAAGATAGGTAAAAGCAAATAGAAGATAGGCTATTACGAGAGGCTGATATGAAATCAGAATGAGCTGCCTTTGTTCTGAAATTCGGTAGATGCGAAGAGTTTCTGAGAGCTATCGGTAAAACTTGTATGGACAGATTAAAAGTTGGAGTACCATCTTTGCCTCGTTTTTGAGAAAGGACAAAGAAAAAATGGAAGCACAAATTTTTTTGATGGGTGGAAATCCGCCGATAAAGAATCATAAGATTGTTAATAAAATTGTGTCATCAAGGAAGATCGAAAGAATTGTCATTTTTACAGTTTATCGAGAAAATTGGGAACCGTATATGAAAAAGTACACGGAAGTTTTCCGAAGCCATTTTTCTAACCTAAACACTGATTACTTACTCTTGGACACTGAGCAGATTGATTTTGATAGCTATCTAGATGCTGATGTCATCATCATCGGTGGTGGAAATACGGAAAAGTATCTAGCTACTTATGTCAATCAGGAGTTCAAAAATTATATCGTTCATATGCTGAATAAAGGGGCGAAAGTTATGGGATTTTCTGCAGGAGCCCTATTATTAGGAGAAAAAGTCTATGTTTCACCTAATGATCATTCAGATCATCATATAAAGATAAAAAATGGATTAGGACTCTTTAGTCAGTTTTTAATTAGTGTCCATTATGATTCCTGGAATGATAAAGCTAATAAGGATAGAGCTGAAGAACTCGTTCATGTTCCCATAATTCCACTAAATGATCATTCATGTCTTGTATTGGATAAACTTGGAAACATTATTGAGAAAATTGACTAGTTTTCATTATCTAAATCTTGATCTAGGTAACTAAAGTGTAGACAAACTGGATGGGTTACTAGTGAAAACTGCAAGAAGTGTTGGAAAGTGAATCGGAGAGTGCGTGATGAATTTTAGTAGTAAGATAGCCATAAATAAAGGCTGGTCAGATGATAAAAAATATTGTGTGACAGATCAAAATCAGCAA
This sequence comes from Streptococcus parasanguinis, assembly GCF_015557775.1. Classification (GTDB taxonomy): domain Bacteria; phylum Bacillota; class Bacilli; order Lactobacillales; family Streptococcaceae; genus Streptococcus; species Streptococcus parasanguinis_AA. Next base: position 392,102 of record NZ_JADNOY010000001.1, read on the forward strand.
AAATATTTCTTGCGTGTTTCTGATAAGGAGAAGTTAGATTCTAAAAAATTTGAATTTGATATGATGGAGAAAGTGGCTTCTCTTGGAATTCCGATGTGTAAGCCAATTAGCATAGAACTCTGCGATGACGAAGTACATTCTTTACACGAATGGATAGACGGGAAAGATGCTCGAGAAACCATTTTAACTGTTTCGAAAGAACAACAATATACTTATGGAGTAGAAGCAGGAAGTATACTTCGAAAAATTCATTCACTTCCTGTTACAGAAGTTCGTGAAGATTGGGAGGTCTTTTATAATCGAAAAATTGATGACAAAATCTCCAAATACAAAGAATGTCCCGTTCAATATAAAAATGGTCAGATCTTTATTGATTTTTTAAATGCAAATCGTGAATTGTTAAAAGATAGACCTCAGGTTTTCCAACATGGAGATTATCACATCGGGAATTTCATGATTGGTGAAGATCATAAAATTTATGTCATTGATTTTGATCGCTTTGACGTCGGGGATCCTTGGGAGGAATTCAATCGTATTGTATGGTCTGCTCAAGTCTCTTCCTCTTTTGCGTCTGGTATGATAGATGGATATTTTGATCATAAGGTTCCGGATTTATTTTGGAAGCTTCTCGCTATCTATATTCTAAATAACATAGTTGGTGCTCTGTCATGGGCTGTACCTTACGGAGCTGAAGAAATATCAGTAATGCAACAACAAGCTAAGGAAATTTTAGAATGGTATGATGATATGAATCAAATCATTCCTAGTTGGTACTTGAACAAGAAGAAGACTGAATAATGTAAACGTTGGAATATCATTTTTGGAAAATATGACACGATTATTTGCCCAAATTTAAACACATCTGACTATCTTTAATATGGGTGATTTTAATCAATACAAGTTAAACTGGTATAGTAAGGAGTTTAAATATGAAATTCCATGAATTTGGTGATAAGAATTTGTCTCCTATCTTACTGATACATGGCGGTGGCAGTTCTTGGTGGAATTATCTTCGTCAAGCACGGATCTTGTCAGAAGAATACCGTGTTATTCTACCCACGCTGAATGGCCACGGTGAAGAATATCCACTCGATTATGTTTCTACGGAAGATTCTGCTTTGGAGATCCTAAACTATGTCAAAGCAAACTGTGGTGGAAAGGTGTTTGCGATCGGTGGCGTTTCACTTGGTGGTCAAATTGCCATGGAGCTTTTGACATTAGACAGCGAGATAGCTGAGAAGGCCGTCATAGATGGAAGCCTCTGTATTCCTCAACCAAGGCTAGCTAAAGTCAGCATCTTTCTAGTAGCTCTATTTGGTAAATTGATGTTCAGTAAATTCTCTTGCAAACTTCAATTAAGCATGATGGACAAACTCTATCCTAAACTGGCTTATCCAGAGGAAATAAAAGCATATTATTTGGAGGATCTCCCAAGGACGCCTATCAAAACATTGGTGACCATTTACAAAACCTATATGGGGCGTTACAAGCTCAAGGACACAATTTCTGCTAGCAAGGCGCAGGTTCTGTATATCTACGGTGAAAAAGAATTGAACTGTGTGAAAGCATCAGCGAAATTATTTCATCAGCTACATCCCAACACGATCCTGTATGAAGCAAAGGGCTATAACCATGGCTATTTATCAGCTTACCTGCCTCAAGAGTGGATTGATTTGGTGGTACCATTTTTGGAGAATAACGATTGATTATACTTTATTAATTTAGAAAGCAGAGTTTCATGGAAGTCAAAAAATATAGTCCGCTCAATTCCTTAAAAAAGATAGCAGATAACCTCTGGATTGTAGATGGGGAAGAAGTACTGATGAATTTCAAACTCTTCAAAGTGCCTTTTTCAACTAGAATGACAGTTATCCGTCTGCAGAATGGTGGTCTTTGGGTGCATTCGCCGATTAAGCCTAGTGATAATTTACTTTTTGAAATCAAGCAATTAGGTGAGGTAAAACACCTTATTGCACCCAATGTCTTACATTATAGTTATATAAATGAGTGGCACGAACTATTTCCGGAAGCAGAAGTATGGCTAGCTAGTGGTGTTCAAAAGCGTGCCGGAAAATCGGGAATGAATTTATATTATGGTCATGAACTAGAGAAAGCCAATTGGAACGAGGAAATTTGTTTTACAACATTTGAGGGAAGTTTTTACGTGAAAGAGGTTGTTTTTTTCCATACTGAAAGTTCAACTCTAATTTTAACGGATCTTATTGAAAACATAGAAACAGAAAATTTATCGATTTTTGAAAAGCTACTGTTAAAAATAGGTGATAATCACTATCCAAATGGTAAAACACCAAGAGATTTAAGAATGACTTTTTTATTTGGTAAAAAACAAGCATTGAAGAGTTATCATAAAATAAAGAAATGGGAACCTAAGAATATTATTATTTCTCATGGACCGTGTATCATTGGACAAACAAAAGAGATGTTAAACCAAGCGTTCTCTTGGCTAGAGAAATAGGAATTTACTATAAAGAATTTAATAAAATATATCTAATATAATTGACTAAAATTACTTGGAGTTGTTAAATTAAGATGTGGAATCTACTTAAATTGTTGATTCTAATAGGTATCAGATGACCCCCGAGAAAGAATATAGATTAACTCTCGGTATCCCTCAATTAGATTTAGTGAAAGAAGAATCCATTTTTTACTTGATTCCCCTCTCTATCTTATGGTAGTATGTATATACAAATTGTATGTACAAAGGAGAGGTAGAAATGGCAAACACGAAAGCAGTGAATTTTCGAGCAGATGCGATGTTTTACCAGAAAACAAAAGAGGTGCTTGCGGATCAAAAAATTTCTGTGTCAGATGTCCTAAATGCAGCACTTCGAAAAATTGCCAACGGGACTGTGGATCCAGAAGATTTTGTTTCGAGTGATTTGCAGAACACGCAGTATCAAGTGGCCTTTGAGGATTTGAAGAAGGAGATTTTAGTGGGGCACCAGGAAATCGCTCAAGGAAAAGTTACTTCTGTAGCCGATGTGAGAAAGGAATTTGGTCTTGACTAAGTTGAAACGTTATCAGGTCTTTCTTTCAGATCGTGCTAAGCAGGGCTTGCGTGACATTCACGACTATATTCTTGTGAATTTTTATAGCCAGCAAGCTGCAGACGGCAAAGTTGATTTGCTATTAAGTGCTCTTGAGACCCTAGAACTGTTTCCAGAAGCCTGTCCTCTGGTATCAAGCCGGGGCTATGGTGAGATGACGAATGATGGAAAACCCTATCGTTATATGCCAATAGAGAACTATCTCGCATTTTATTATATGGAGAAGCATAGGGTGTATGTTGCTCGTATCCTCAGTGCAAAGCAGGATTTGGTCAAGATTTTTTATAAGTAGATTGAGGAACCTCCATGTTAAAATCAAATAAGCTAATCATTTTTTTAATTTCTCTACCCTTTCTGATGGTCCTTGTTTTCTATTCTCTTAGTGAGCATCCTGGATATAGTGATGATGGGAATTTCGTCAGAAATCATGAGACTGCTATTAAGCGTGAGATCATCGCAAACTTAGCTCGGGAAAAGCAGGGCATAGAATCTGTGACCTTATTGCCAAATACTGCTAGGGGCGAGTATGATAATGGTGGTGATGTGAGTGGACATTACCATATCTATTTTACAGCCTACGTCAATCATAATCGCGAGCGAACGATAAGCGTAGAACTATTCTTCCCAGATGCCAGCATCCCCCCTTTCACCTTGTTTCCTCCTAACCCTTATAAAGACAAGGGCAAAAAGATGTCCAATTGGGTGATGGGGAATATTGAAGTATCGGAAGAAACCTCTAGATAGTATATAAAAGAAATCACAACGATAGCTACAGAAGTCTATCGTTTTTTAATGCTTTTAAAGTTGAGAAAATAGTTTTAGGAAACGATGTCAAATATACTTGACATCCAGCAACTAGTATTGTAAAATAAATGTATCAAATATATTTGACACATTTACATTTAGGAGGTGCCAAGTGAACCGTGTGAAAAAATACAGAGTCAATCTTGGTCTTTCTCAATTGGCTTTGGCAAAAAGTATTGGAGTTTCCAGGCAAACGATTAATATGATTGAGAATGGGAAGTATAACCCTTCTTTAGATCTCTGTATCAATCTGGCAAAAGAGCTTGGGACGGATTTGAATTCTTTATTTTGGAGGATCGATGATGATGAATAAAAACTGGCAATTGAAATGTGTGAAAGCTTTCTACGATATTACAGGTGAGCTTGACGAATACAAGGAAAAAGAATTGAGTACTTTTGGGAACAACATGTACATGCTCTTTATGTCGGGGATTATCCTTGGATTCCTGCTCAGTTTCATGTTCACTACAGATTGTGTCGGTGTGATCACGTTTTTAGTATTTTGCTACTCCCTGTACCAACAAGAGCAAGTGATTCATCGTTTGGAACTCGACATCTATGAGGTTTCAGAAGATGAAGTAGGAGAGGCAAAGAAAAAGATGCTAAAAAGAACTTTCCTTCAAACCTTGATTGTGATGGGACTAGCTATTTTTGTTGCGATTGGTCTTTGGAGAACAGGATTGCTACAAGAAAATAAGATAAGCTTTGAAATGTATTTCACTTTTATTTTCCCTCTTGTCATTGGGCTGATTACCATGATTAGTTTCTTGAGTAATTTCATTGCAAATAGAAGAAAAATCAAAGTGATCCGGGATTAGATCCATCAGAAATAAGAACAAGTCATGATGAATAGAATAGTAGACGAACAGATAACGCTTATTCCTTATTATAGGAATGATGACATCTCCCTTCTTTGGTATCAGGATAGTGAGGTTTGCAAACAAGTGGATAATACTGATCAGATTTACGATGTAACAAAACTTCATAAAATGTATGATTACCTAACTTCACATGGTTCGTGCTATTATATCCAATATGAGGGAGTGTTAGTTGGAGATGTGACACTTCAAGATAATTCAGAGCTTTCTATAGTGATCAGCAAAGAGTATCAGAATTTACAGATCGGAAGACGATGTATTTCTAAAATGATACAGCTGGCCAAAGAAAAAGAGATGGTTAAGGTAACTGCTCAAATTTATCCTTTTAATACCCAAAGTCAAAGAATGTTTTTGGCTTTGGGATTTCAGAAAGTAGATGAAAAGTTGTATGAATATACGTTGATATAGAACAGTTGTATATCTCCATATATATTAAGACTGTAATCTACTGTTTATAAAACAATGTTCATGAAAAATAGAGTTAAAGGGTACCTACTGATACATGGACAAGAGGTTTTTTCAGAAATCTAAAAATGAAGAGAACACCAACAGATGATTTTTTGTTGGTGTTCTCTTCATTTGATTTTACGATCTATCTCGCTTTTGCTTTAAAGTAAAAGCTGGCATGGAATTATTCAGGCATCTAGTTAGATTTTTGTTTATTCAACAGGAGGATAGATGATATTATTGCAATGCAAGATACAAGAATCAGATACCAAAGATTTTCAAGACCAAAACCATGATCTAGCATCAAGCGGTATCCCCAAGAAGCGGGGAAAAGACGCCCGATTGCTTGAAGAAAATCAGGCAGTAAGGTGATGGGAAACATGATTCCTGAGAGCATAATTGAGGGTAAAAATACAAGTTGCGCTATCATGGTCAGCTTTGCTTGATTTTTTACAGTAAGGCCCAGTATACTTCCGATACTCAACGATACAAAAATGTAGATGGCAAGCGCGAGAAAGAATAAGGGAAATTGACTTGGTAGACTTGCTTTAAATAAAATTGGAGCAAGTAGTAGGATCACTATGCAAGTCATTATCAAATGAACAAAGGCAGAGAGAACTATGGTCACCAATCCTAAATGAATAGGCACACCATTTGCTTTATAAATCTTTTTTATGTCGCTTCCGTATGTTTCAATCAAGGAAGGCGGTAAACCGAGAAAGGCTCCCATTGAAACACTCATGACAATCATTGACTGTATATGTGTGCTACCCATTTCAGGCATAACGGAAGTAAAAATACCACCCATGAGAAGAAAGAAAATAATCGGTACAATATAGTAAGTAACCAAGAGAGACTTACTTCGTATGTCCAATTTCCACTGTAATGTTAGGCTATATAAAAAACCATTCATTCCAAACCCCTCCTTGCCATTTCAATGAAATGCTGCTCCAGTGTGCCACGATCAACCTTGATATCCAATATCTGGATATTTTTCTGTTTGCATTCTTCCAATAATGAAATTAAGCTATCCTCGATCGTATCTGTTTCAAAAGATTCCTCTCCGTCCCGGGTCTTTAAATGGATGAAATATTTTCTTCCCAACCTGTCTGTCAGTTCTGAAGGAGTACCACAAAAGACAATCTTTCCACTATTCAAAATAGCAATGCGGTCACATAGGGTTTCAACTTCGGCCATATCGTGGCTTGCCAAGACGATTGTCTTTTCCTGTGATTTGAGCTTTCGGATTTGTTCATGGAGAGATAGTCGTCCTTCAACATCAAGTCCCGCTGTCGGTTCATCGAGAAAAATAATATCCGGGTTACTGATAAGTGCAAGAGCAAGATGTAATCTCCTTTTTTGACCGGTGGATAATTCTATGTATTGCGACTGTTCAATTTCTTTTATTCCAAGGGCCTTTAGCATAGCATCATCAATGTATGTATGATTCCATTTTGCAAAGAGCTTTATGGCTTCCATTGGTTTGATGTGGACGGGTAGAGAGGAGAACTGTAGTTGAATTCCGGTTTTCCCATTTACAACTATAGTGCCTTCGTCATATTTTCTCAGACCTTCGATACATTCAAGCGTTGTTGTTTTACCAGCTCCGTTCACTCCGAGCAGAGCAAAGATTTCTCCTTGTTTGATTTGAAAATCGAGACCACTAAGAACCATATTGCTACCATAACTTTTCTTTAATCCAGAAACCTCTATTGCGTTTTTCATGGTTCTACCTCCTCAAAAGGATTTGTTCCAAGCCTTGAAAAATAGACTTGTAGGGCGGGTCCTATATAATCATTGACGATTTTTTGCTTTTCTTCCCAAGCGTTTGAGGCGGTATCAATAGTACCAACTTCCATCAACTTAGGAAGCATGCTCATATCACCATTTGTAAACTCCATAATCAAGCCCCAGTATTCTTTCACAACCTGTTGGCTTTGTTCGCTTTCAGCTGGTACGTTTTCTTTTTGAAGCTCTACGATTTGATCACTTAGGCGGTTCAATCTGTCCATAAAGTCAAGTCCGCTTTTCTTGTCAAATCGACTGCGTATCTGGTCGAGTGTATTATCATCAAAGCGCTTAATGAGAGAGTAGGAGTCATTCTTCATCTGTAGATTGACGATGATGTCTGCATACTTCTTAAAATTGACCGTCTGTATTTGTAAAACTTCTGCCTTTAACTGCTCTATTGCGACTAAAGAATCCTTAAGTTGTTCAATATTTTTACGAATAGTATCTGCTTGCTCTGTAAGAGCATTGGCAACATCATCAGGTGTTTTCAAAGAGATCAAACGCCCCTTTATATCCTTGAGAGAAAAACCTAATGATTTTAAAGACAATATCTGATGGAGTAACACTAAGTCTTTATCGGTATAGAGCCTGCGACCACCCTCACTTTCTGCCGATGGGGAAAGCACCCCTTCTTTATCATAATATTGTAGAGTACGGACAGTAACGTTCATTTTCTTAGCAAGTTCCCCAACCGTCATAAATCCTTCCGGAATTGCTCTGTATTTAGTCATCATTACCCACCTCCTCATACTTATTATACATCGTTACGTAAGGTCATGAACAAGAGTTTTTGAAAAAATAAATTTTTTGTAACCGTTTTTTCTGCTATAATATCACTAGATAGAAATGTGGGAGTTTCAATCATGGTTACAAAACGGTTTTTGAAAAATGTTATTGTTGCGATAGTCTCGGTTTTTATGTCCTTGGTTGTTGTTCAAGGGGCTCAAGCTCAGCAAACTGGATTCGATTACCAGAGTCTTCATCTACTGCCTTTTAATGGCAATAAGCAGCTAGTACTGGGGGATTTTGATCATTTAGGTCGTGCGACCTCCGCTCATATTCAGCTGCAGGACAAGGATGAGCCAAAGAAAAAAAGAGAACCGCGTCTCAGCTATAATCCGGTTGGTTGGCACAATTATAAGATTGCTTATGGAAATAAAGGAAAGAAGGCCTGGTTGTTCCATAGAGGGCATTTGATCGGGTATCAGTTTAGTGGTCTGACCAATGAAGGAAAAAATCTGGTTTCTCTAACTGCCTGGACCAATACGGGGAATTATAAAGGGACAGCGGATAGCAATGTGGAGGGCATGCTCTACTACGAGAAACGACTCGATAGCTGGCTGGCCACCCACCAAAATTACTGGTTAGACTACAAGGTGACTCCGGTATATACGGGGGATGAATTGATTCCTCGGCAGGTGACCTTGCAATATGTAGGAATTGATCGAGATGGCAACCTTCTACCAATCAATTTAAGTAGTCCCAAAGAGTCGGTAGATGCTTATGGGATCACCACCGTTACCTTGGATAATTATTCCAAGAATGCGACCATTGACTATCTGAAGGGGACTGCCAAGCCATCTTTAGTGCCGACAGAACCAAGTAGTCAACCTCAACCTGCTAGTCCTTCTGTAGAGACGCAACCAAGTCAAGCCCCTCAACCGAGTCAAGCAGTAGAGCCAGCTCAGCCAGTTCAATCTGTCGAGCCTGCAGAGCCAACTCCTCAACTGGCTCCAGTAGTTTATGTAGCCAGAAATGGGAGTGCGGAAGTTTATTGGTATTCTTTGGACAGTATGCCTCGCAATACTAATTTTTCTAAGGTTGTTCAAATGTCAGAAGAGCAAGCGCTAAGTCTTGGAAAGCGGCATACAAGTAAGGAATGAGGATCAGTTATTCTGCTAATGAAGAAGCCCAATTGTTGGGCTTTTTGTGTAGGGTAAGTACTAAATAGGAGAACTAAAATGATTGAAAATATGCTATAATAATAGGACGGAGGTAGAATATGACCTTAGATGTAGATAAAGAAAAAATGATGATTATGGGTGTGATTTTTGACAACAAAAAGGTATTTAAGAGTGTCTGGTTTGCTCTGAGCACCAATATGATTGAAGGATGGCATCCCACGGTAGAAGACGTGGAGCGACTGAGAGAAGAGGCAGTTGCATTAGGAGTTGGATAATGGTCAGAAAAATATATGATGGGTATGATTATATAGACCCTGATAATTTATACACTTATCCCCATTCATCTGTTCTCATAAATAAATTTAATGAGAAAAATGATAATAAAGCACGAGAATTAGAATATCGTTTAGTAGCAAGCCAAAGTTTAAAACTGTTTATTAATCCAATTGAAGTAAATACTGTTTCAGATATTTTAAAGATTCATAAGTTTCTTTTTGAAGGAATGTATACTTGGGCAGGTCAATACCGTCAAGTAAATATCTCTAAAAGTGGAAATGCTTTTATGCCAGTTCAGTCTTTTGATATGGCAGAAAAATTTTTAAATACTTTGCTTTCAAACTATTTACTTAACGCAAATAATAAAATTGAGATTTGTAAAAGTTTAGCTGAGATATTAGATAATCTAAATTATTTTCACCCATTTCGAGAAGGAAATGGTCGTACTCAACGAGAAGTTATCCGTTCTTTAGCTTTGATGAAAGGGTATGAATGTGAAATTTCAATTGGTTTAGATGATGATATCTATCACTTATATATGGATGGAACAGTTTATGGAGATACTAGTAAGCTCGAACAACTGTTCAATAAACTATTAACAGAAATATAGATCTGTAGTATATTTTAGTAGGAAACAGTATAAAGTGATGCTTATAAGGTAAAGTCATTGCTTCAACAAAAATCTTTAAGCCCAATTGCTGGGCTTTTTGTTTTGCAATACAATTATAAAAAGTGAGTAATCTAAAATGATCTCTCAGAATCTTGCAAACGTTTTTATAAAGTAGTATACTAGAAATAGTTTATGGAATCGTTTGCATAAAACGGTAAATGATGAAAAGAGAGTATAGTAGGAGACGAGACAGATGGAATTAACAGCGATTTATCACAGGCCTGAATCAGAGTACGCCTATCTTTATAAGGATGGCCAGCTCCATATTCGCATCCGGACCAAGAAAGAAGATATCAAACGGATTGTCTTGCACTATGGGGATCCCTTTGTTTTTATAGAGGATCTTTATGAGGCAACTAAGGAAATGGACAAGGTGACGACAGACGACCTCTTTGATTATTGGCAAGTGTCGGTATCGGTTCGTCATGCACGGATCCAGTACCTCTTTGAATTAGAGGACACAGCGGGAGAGAAGATCTTGTACGGAGATCGAGGTGTGGCAGCCTACACCAAGGAGAACCTGGACTTTGTCATGAACGGCTTTAAGCTTCCTTTTATCCATGAGATTGATGGGTGTGCTGTTCCGGATTGGGTGGCGCAGACGGTTTGGTATCAGATTTTTCCTGAGCGCTTTGCCAATGGGAATCCAGCTATTTCGCCAGAAGGTGTTCGTCCTTGGGATGCCTCTATTGCTCCTCAAGTATTGGATTTCTTTGGTGGTGATTTGCAAGGGATCATCGATCACTTGGACTATTTGCAGGATCTAGGGATTACAGGGCTCTATCTTTGCCCGATTTTTGAATCGCCGAGCAATCACAAGTACGATACCATTGATTATTTTGAAATTGATCGACATTTTGGAGATAAGGAGACCTTCCGCCAGCTAGTGAAAGAGGCCCATGCGCGTGGGATGAAGATCATGCTGGATGCCGTCTTCAACCATATTGGCTATGATTCACCCCAATGGCAGGATGTGGTCATATACGGGGAGGATTCGATTTACAAGGACTGGTTCCATATCAAAGAGTTCCCTGTCTCCTCAGAAAATCTGTGGAATAGTCGCAACTTATCTTACCATGCTTTTGCCTTTGCGGGCTTTATGCCTAAGCTCAATACGGCTAATCCTGAGGTGAAGGCCTATCTCTTGAAGGTGGCGACTTACTGGATTGAAGAGTTTGATATTGATGCTTGGCGACTGGATGTGGCCAATGAGATCGACCATCAATTCTGGCGGGATTTCCGTAAAGCGGTCTTGGCCAAGAAGCCGGATCTCTATATCCTCGGGGAAATCTGGCATTCGTCCCAACCTTGGCTCAAGGGCGATGAGTTCCATGCGGTGATGAACTATCCCCTCTCTGAAAGTATCAAGGATTATTTCCTGCGGGGGCATAAGGAGACGCAACGCTTCATTTGGGAAATCAATAGCCAGTCCATGTATTACAGGCAGCAGATTTCTGAGGTGATGTTTAACCTCTTAGACTCCCATGATACAGAGCGCATCTTGACGACGGCCAAAGGGGATCTTCAGTCTGTCAAGTCTGCTCTCACCTTCCTCTATCTGCAACGGGGTACGCCTTGTATCTATTATGGGACGGAGCTAGCCCTCATCGGCGGCCCAGACCCGGATTGCCGGCGTGTCATGCCTTGGGAGCGCGTGTCAGCAGACAATGACATGCTGAACTTTATGAAGGACTTGATCCAGCTCCGAAAAGAAGTAGCGGGCGTTATCCAGCATGGTAAAGTGAGTCTGAAAGAAGTAGAGCCAGATGTAGTGGCAGTAGAATGGCAGCATGAAGGTCACATTCTCAAAGCCTACTTTAACCACTCTAAGAAAGAATTTGTATTAGAAAGAAGACAAGCAGATCTGATCAGCCATGGGACCATTTCCGATGATCGATTGATCATCCAACCAAATGGATTTGTTATTTATAGGGAAGATTAGTAAGAAAGAAGCCTGGAATCGAGAGATTGCGGGCTTCTTTTTATAAATAGTATCTTTATTCGCACCCTTATATTATAATAGGAGATGAGAAGGGGGGAGACGGTGATGAAGATGTTAGCAATCAATCCTATTTCGTTAAAAAAAAGAATGACAGAATTTCTGTTTGATTATCTTTTCATTTTAGCTTACCTAGTTCTTCTGTTTTTAGGTTCGATGCTTATTTACATCATCTTTTTTAATGGTGTCCCAGAGTTTACAGAAATTCAGTCGCAGTGGCTTGTATTTTTCACCTCTATTTTGCCAATCACGCTCCTTTTCACATTCTTTGATTATAAAAATGGTGGCAGTTTGGGGAAGGTAAAAGCGGGACTTGAATTGGTCTACCAGAAAAAAACAGTGCAGGCTAGCTTGATTAGAAATGTCATCAAATTTTTACCTTGGCAACTCGGTCATATGGGCACGATTCATGGTTTCTATAGTGATTTTGATGTGTTATCCATTATCCTCTCGTTTTCAGCAACTCTACTCGCAGTTTTGCTACTGGCAATGACAATGTTTAGAAATGATAAGAGGCATCTAGGAGACCTGCTAGCCCATACGCAAGTGCAACTAAAAGGTGACTAGGATGAAATGTTAGGCTGTCGATAAGAAAAAATGGAAACATAGCTAGGAAATAGGGCTATGAATGAGACTCTAGAATTCACAAATCTTTGTATGGTAAGAGACGGCGATAGAGTTCTTGTTATGGATCGTGAGAAAGAGTCTAGGCAAGGAATGACATTGCCTGGTGGTCCTGTCACAAATGTTGAGTCTTTTATGGAACCAACTCATTTTTTAACATCATTAAGAATGAGTTGCTATATTTAAACAGGGATTAATAAAACCGTTATTGAAGGATTCTATAGGAATTGTTTTGAGTGACTGGAGAAGTTAATTCTCCTAGTGTTGAGTGACAATATTGTTTTATTAAGCACAAAATAACAAATTAGACTAAAAACAAGTAAAGGTATTCATTATGAAAAAATTTTTGATATTTATTTTTACAATGTTTGGATTGATGTTAGGAATGTTAGCTATGATATATAATGAATATATTCGAGCTTATGAAGCGGCTCATCATAGATCAAGCTTTCCAGAACCGAAAGAAAATTTACTAGTACCAGTAAGTACAAGGGCATATGCAAAAGCTAAATCTTGGTCAGAGAAATCTCCTTTATCGAAGCAACAAATTAAAAATTATCTTACTAAGTATGGCAGGTATTCAGAGTATACTTCCCAGTCCGCTGTCAATAAGCTTAATATAGACTGGAAAGAGCAGGCTGTTTTAAGAGCAAAATCATATCAAAAGTTTCATTATTCAAAAGAAAAGTTAGTTGGGCAACTTGTAGATGTTGATCTATTTACTCCAGAAGAGGCTGACTATGCTATAGAAAAAGTTCATTTCGATTGGAAAGAGGAAGCTGTGAAAGAAGCGGAATCTTCTGCAAACGGTGGCAATATTTCGAAAGAAAGGTTATTAGAAATACTTGTTGAAAATAGAAAATTTACTCAAGAGGAAGCGGAGTACGCAATAGAACATGCTCAAGTAGATTGGTTAAATTAAACAATAATTTTACTATTGATTTGAAGAACTTAAAAGAGGCTGATGAATCTAAAATAGCTACGATAGAAAGTAATGAAAAGTGGCATAATGAAAATAAGGACACAATTTCTATTTATGATCGCTATTTGAACAGTGATGATTACAAAACAAGTCCAATGAAAAATATTCAAGATCAACTGAAAACATTTTTGATGGACCATCACTACTATGAGGTCGCTATTCCGCTGATTAGACAATTTAGTAAGAGTTACGATCATTATTATAAAAAACTAACTGAGGCAAGTGACTATTATTTAAAGCAAAAGGGTGATGCTCCACAGTAAATCGGAAATTAATATCCTTCATAAGATTTTACGATTAAGAGATAGAGTGAGGGATGACTTGCCCTTGCTCTATTTTTCGGTTCCTTTAGTTGTAGTTTTCACTACATAGGTGTATAATGTGTCCTTAGATAAACAAATGAGGAATTTACTATGGAATTAAAAGATTTTACAGAAAAAGAACAAGAACAAATCAACCAAGGTTTGAGTACAGCTGAGATTACTGATAAAGAAGCGGCGAAGAAGTTGCTCGCTTTAGTCCCGCAAGAATGGATCAAACGTATTCCATTCTTTGTCAGAGGGCATGCGACGACCAAGACAGTTGAGCGTGTAGCCAAGCAATCCCCTGAACTCTATGCCGTGGCTAAACGTCAAGGGGACCTTCCTGAAAAAGAAGGAGAAGAGCTCCGCAAGATTATGACAGCCATCTTTGAAGAAAAGATGAACAAACACAAGATTAAATAATCCTTTATTATTTTTTATCTCACATTGAACGAGTGATTGCAGTTGAAATGCAGTCACTTTTTTATTTACTAGCATAGAGACTTTTACACTAGTAAATAAAAATGAACAATATTTCATGGTATAATACTAATGAATGTAGTTCAAGAGGATGAAAGATTCCATTGGAAAAAAACAAGTAAAGGTAGTCATTATGAAAAAATTTTTGATATTTATTTTTACAATTTTTGGATTATTTGCAGGAATGCTAGCTCTGATGGCAATTGAGTATCAAATAAGTTATAATAAATGGATAAATTCACGTTCAGGATCACAGTTGACTAATCCTGTACAAAAATACTCTTCTTCAAGTGATGGAAATAAGGATGATTTAGAATCATCAAAACAAGAATACGCTTCTTCAAGTGATAGAAAAAATAAGGATGATTTAGAATCATTAATGAATATGTTTATGAAAAGACTATTTCCTCCAACTTTACTAGATCCAGATTATACATATGCATATGAAGAAGCTAAATCTTGGTCAAAAAAGCATTTATCGAAGGAGCAAATTAAAATTTATCTTACTAAGTATGGCAGCAGCTATTCAGAGGATGCTACTCAGTACGCTTTAAATAAGCTTAATGTAGACTGGAAAGAGCAAGCACTTTTAAGAGCAAAATCATATCAAGAGTTTCATTATTCGAAAAATAAATTGGTTGAGCAACTTATAAATATTGACAAATTTACTCAAGAAGAGGCTGATTATGCCATAGAACATGTTCATTTCGATTGGAAGGAGAACGCTGTGAAAGAAGCAGAATCTTCTTCAAACGGTGGCAACATTTCGAAAGAAAGGCTATTAAAAATACTTGTTGAAAATAGAAAATTTACTCAAGAAGAAGCTGAGTATGCAATAGAACATGCAAAAATAGATTGGTTGAATTAAACAATAGTTTTAATTTTGATTTTTATAACATATTGAAGAGCTGGACAATTTGCCAGCTCTTTTTGCTGTTTATTAACTTTTCTCATTTCGTAAAAAATAGTTGGAGCAAAGCCAGTTTTAAACTATAATATAGGAGAAGGATTATCAATATGAAAAATTTATGGTACAAATATTTTAATCAATAGAGAAGGAACCAATCTATGAAACCATCTAAAAAAATCATGCTCCTTACTAGCTGTGCTTTGGCGATCTTTGCTTTAGTAGCTTGTGGGACCAACCAAAAGCAATCCAAGGAAAAGAAGGAAACTTCCACTGTGCAGAAATCTAGTTCAGACAAGGAGCACTACAAGGGAACATACAGCAACCTCAATAGCAAGGCTAGTGTCGAAGAAGTGCGCACTCTCTTGTCTGCTTATTTGGATCAGGAGAGTGTAGACAAGTTTCTTGGTCTAGTAACGGACTATGATAGCATTGTCGGCTCGGTCGGTTTGACGGGTGACTTCAGCAAGTTCAAGAAAACAGACTACAATGTCGAGAAGATCAGTGACTTATGGACCAAGCAGAAGGGCGATTTTGTCGGGACCAACTGCCGGATCAATAGTTATACCTTGCTGAAGAATCGCATCGAGATTCCTAAGATGAAAGCGGATAGTGAACTCTTGTTCGTGGATAATGATGCCATTGACAAAGGGAAGATCTTCGATGAGGCAGACAAGGAAGTTTTTAACATTCTGTATTCACGGGTTCCGACAGAGGCGACAACGGATGTCAAAGTCCATGCCAAGAAGATGGAAGAGTATTTTTCAAACTTCAAGTTCAATGAAAATGCACGCATGCTTTCCGTTATCGTTCATGATAACCTAGACGGAAATACCCTTTTTGTCGGCCACGTCGGTGTCTTGGTTCCTGCAAAGGACGGCTATCTCTTTGTTGAAAAGCTAACCTTTGAAGAGCCTTACCAAGCCATCAAATTTGCGACCAAGGAAGATGTTTACAAATACTTGGAGACCAAATACCAGGACTACACAGGCGAAGGTCTAGCTAAGCCCTTTATCATGGACAATGAAAAATGGGTAGAGATGAAGTAGAAGATGAAAGACAGCGTGTTAGAGTTTAGAAAGATGATGGAGTATGCTCCAATTCTATATGTGCTAGTTTTCTTGCTCTTTTTCACTCTTCTCCTTATCTTGAGAAGAAGGGCAATCGCGAGACGTAGTGGTGGTCCCTTCTTTGCGCCCTTCCATATTAACCGTGAAATCTTCTATATCCATGTTGCTCTGTGTTTCAGTCGTCGCAGGATCCCACTGAAAGAGATCAAGCAAATCACCTATGCAATTTTTCGTGGACGATCTGGTGGTGGGGCTCGCTATGCTTTTTATATCGAGCTTAGAAATGGAAAGACTATTCCCTTCTTTTTTGGAAAAAGCAAGCGGAATGAAGAGCTAGTGGAGAAGCTCAAACGAAATGCAGGTAGGTATGGGTTTAAGGTAGATAGCACTGGTAATTAATCGAAAGAAAAAGGAATCGCGAATGAATAGAAAGCAAGCCCTATCTATGTATTTGTTAGGGACCTTTGGTCAAGTATTAGGAGTTAGCCTTCTGGTGTGGATTTTAAGAGCAGGAGGAGTCAAGGTTGATTTTACATCATCATTGGGGATCATCGCTATTATTGTAGGTGGATTATCATCTGCTTTTTGGGGGACTCTTGCAAGCATTAGTTACCATCAATCTAGTTTCAAACAAATTCTAAAAGATTTTTTTCAAGTCAAAGACAGGTTAGCTAATTATTGTTTAGTGCTCGTTTTCTTGCTACTCGACTTTTTCCCCTTTATCTTTGGTGGTAAGATCACCACTCAATCGTTGGTCTTGCCAGTGGTGCTCTTTTTTAAGGCTCTTCTTTTTGGTGGGATTGAAGAAATTGGCTGGCGTTATTTCTTTCAACCAACTTTGCAGGAAAAAATACCTTATTTTTCAGCTACTTTGATCACCTTTTTAGCCTGGTCTAGTTGGCATCTTTTCTACTTCTACATCGATGGTTCTTTAGGTGTCATTCAATTATTTCCGTTTCTAGTAGGTCTGCTAACTAACTGCTTTATCTTATCGGCCTTGTATCATAAAACGCAAAATTTATGGCTCTGTGTCATGACCCATGCCTGTATCAATTCCTTGTCTCAGATTCTAGTGAATGAAGAGGTATGGCTATCTATCGTCAGTAAAATTCTTATTATTAGTTTAGCAATCATGATTGCAAGAAGGAAGTATGTAACTGTAAAGGAGGAAAAATGAACAAATTTATTTCAAAACGATCAGTCGCTATCTGGTATGCATTGACTGCCCTCCTTGCTACCTTTCTAGTAGGGCAAGTTATTCTTTGGATTTTCCCAGATAGGAGTAGTATGGGTGCATCGCTCCTGTTTATCCTAATGAACTTGATTCCCCTGATTGTGGCAGCTGTCTTTTCTCTGGTGTTGAGGGAAGTCAACTCCTTGGGTGAATTTTTCAAAAAGGTCTTTCTTCAAAAAGAAAGTCCCCTATCCTGGATCCTAGCTTTCTTCATCCCCGTCATCTATTATGGGATCTCCATCCTGCTTATGAATGTTCGCTTTACTGGGAACTTCCTCTTGGCCTTCTTCCTTTATTTCCCCTGGACCTTATTTTATGGAGGCCTAGAAGAAGTCGGTTGGCGTTGGTTTTTACAAGATCATCTTTATTTTAGTAAGCACTTTATACCTAAAATGATGGTTCTTTCCATTGTCTGGTTCCTCTGGCATATCCCTATCTATCAACTCCCTTGGATTACAGCTGGATCGTCCAACTATCTCATCTTTTACCTGATGATCTTAGGGAATACCTTCCTATTTGGAGCGCTCCAGGAGTACTCGAAAGGAGCTGTTCCTTGTATCCTCGCTCATATGCTGATCGATAGTCTAGCTGTCCTCATGCTGATTCAGAGTTCACTCACTCAGATTATCCTTCTGGTTAGTTTCGAAATCCTAGTAGCCTCTTGGCTGGTGGCTGCACGAAAATCAGAGAAATAGAGTTGTACCTCTTCCGGTGGGAGTCTGTCTTCTTTACCCTTTAGGGCTTTATTGTAGAGTCCATAAAATGCTATAATCAGTTTAACGAAGAACCTAGAGATAGGATCAAAGTATCAACACAGTGTCATTCTTATCAATTATGGGAGAGGGGAAAAGGCCATGCAAAAAACCTTTCAGTTGTTGCGAAGAGGAGATTTAGAGGCTGTCCGTCAGATATTGGATAGAAAGCCTGAAGAAGTCAATGCTGTTTCGGGTGACAAACCTAAAAGAGATCAAGGCCAATCCCTTCTTCAAGTCGCTATTAAATCGGGACATTTAGATATTGCGGACTTACTCATTGATAGAGGGGCAGATCTTAACTTTATCGAAGAACCAACAGAGCTGAATCCATTTTGTCAACCGGTCATCCAAACGGCCGGTGGAAGAGCTGTATTTGACTGCAGGCGCATGATCAAACGTTGGAATGGTCAATATCAGTTGTATTCGTCTAAGGAAAAGGCTGACCAATCCTTCAAGGTTTTTAAAAAAATGTTAGAACTTGGAGCAGATATCTCTCAGAAGGATAGTCATAGCGGAACTTTATTGCAAACTATTTTAATAGAAACCAAGGAAGTTCTACCCTCTTATTATTGGAAAACAAAAGAAACGAGCGATAATGTCCTCATTACGGATGAATTACGTCATGATTTAAATCGTATTTATGATCTCTTGATTCGTTACGGTGTGACATCGGAAGAGATTTCTGCCTATCATAAGATTCCTCTAAAAGAACTTTACCAGGACAGTCCGACCATGGAGTTCTTAAATCGGTTGGATTAAAGCAGATCTTGATAAGCATGTGAAATACTAGTTAAAAGAGCTTTAGGGCTCTTTTTTCTTTTGCCGACGAGGATAGAAACAGATTGTTTTTTCTTTTGGCCAAATTATGGTACTCTAAAGATAGAACAATAGAAGGGTTTTCTGAAAATGCATTTAGCTGATTTAATGGAAAAAAGTGAGGGTGGGCAGTTTTTAATCCTGTCTCATCTGCAGCAACATTCTCCAAGCAGTCTGTCAGAAGTGATGGCGGAGACAGATTTTTCCAAAGCAACCTTGAACAAATATCTTGCATTGATCAATGACAAGGCCAAAGAGAATCAGCTGGCCCTTTCCATTGAACGAGAAGATGAAAATTTTCGCCTTCTTGTGGGTTCGGATACAAAGGGGCGTGACATTCGACGGGCTTTTTTGGACAATGCTATCAAGTACCAACTATTGATCTATTTGCTTTATCATGGTCAATTTCAAGCTCAACAATTAGCTCAGGAGCTCTTGATTAGTGAAGCGACATTAGGGCGTCATATTTCGGGCCTGAATAAAATATTAACTGAGTTTCAATTTTCCATCCACAATGGGCGCCTCAAGGGTCCTGAACATAAAATTCGTTATTTTTATTTTGGCTTGCTACGAAAGGTTTGGGCTAGTGCAGACTGGAAACAAGAACTTGCCAAGAAAGAAAGACAAACCGAAATTGAAACCTTAGAAGAGCTCTGTGGTGCCCAGTTGTCTCAAGGCCAACGCTTGGATTTTGTTCTCTGGTCCCACATTACCCAGCAACGACTTAAGGTCAATGCCTGTCAGTTTCAAGAAATTGAACAGAAGATGAAGGGATATACGGACAATATTTTTTACCAACGCTTGTTTCGTCGGGTAAACCAGTTCTTTTCTGGGAAACACATCGCTCTTAGCCATGAAGATGGAGAGATGTTAGTCCTCTTTGCTTTCCTTGTCACCCATCGGATCCTCCCGCTTCATACTATGGAGTACATCTTAGGTTTTGGGGGAGAGATTGGTAATTTGACAACGCAACTCATTCAAGAGATGAAAACGCAGAAGTTATTAGGGGATTATATCGAAGGCCCTGTGACCTATGAATTAAGCCAAATTTGTGGACAGGTCTATCTTTTTACAGGCTACCTTCTTCAAGACAAGTATAAGTACCAACTTGAAAGCCACAATCCTTATGTCTTTAGTAGTCATGATTATAGAGAAGTAGCAGACACTATCTTTAGCAAACTTCCGATCTTTTGCCAAGGGACAACTCTGGATAAAAAAATCAAGTGGGAGTGGCTCCAATTAATGGAGTATATCGCAGAGAATAGTGGGAGACAAATTAAGATCGGCTTAGACTTAACAGTGGGCTATTTAGGCTATACACGGATGACAGAAGTCCTCAAGCGCTACTTAGAGTATAATCGTTTTATTACCATTGAAGCCTTTGATCCAGCTTCAGATTACGATTTGATCGTGACCAACAATCCTATTAGCCATACCAATCGGATCCCTGTCTATTATTTGAAATATGATCTAGATCTAATTGATCTAGCCAATATTCGCCAGATGATCTATGGGGATACCAATACTTAGTATGTCAGAAGAAGAAGACTTAGGTCTTCTTTTTTTGCTGGAAATTGCTTAGATTTGTCTGAAAATTTAATAGAAGAGAAGTGTGGAAATCTCTTCTGGCTCAAGAGATTCAAGAGACACTCCTCATTTTTTTAAAATTTTTAAAAAAATTGATGATCATGAAAGCGGTTTATTTTGTATAATAGAAAATGTAAGGAGTACGTCTCCTAAAGAATATTTCTTTTTCCCAGGAGGACAGTTCATGTCACAAGAAAAATACATTATGGCAATTGACCAAGGAACAACAAGTTCAAGAGCCATCATTTTCAATAAAAAAGGAGAAAAAGTAAGCTCTAGCCAAAAAGAGTTCACGCAAATTTTCCCTCAAGCTGGTTGGGTTGAACACAATCCAAATGAAATCTGGAACTCTGTTCAGTCTGTTATCGCTGGTGCCTTTATCGAGAGTGGCATCAAACCAGGACAAATCGAAGCTATCGGAATTACCAACCAACGGGAAACAACCGTTGTTTGGGATAAGAATACTGGACTTCCAATCTACAATGCCATTGTCTGGCAGTCTCGCCAAACTGCTCCTTTAGCTGAACAGCTTAAGAGCCAAGGGTATGTCGAAAAATTCCACCAAAAAACAGGTTTGGTCATTGATGCCTACTTCTCAGCAACTAAGATTCGCTGGATCTTGGACCATGTAGAAGGAGCACAAGAACGGGCTGAAAAAGGAGAATTGCTTTTCGGAACCATCGATACTTGGTTGGTTTGGAAGTTGACAGACGGAGCTTCTCACGTAACAGACTATTCAAATGCTGCTCGTACCATGCTCTACAATATTAAAGACCTAAAATGGGATGATGAGATTTTGGAAGTCCTCAATATTCCTAAGGCTATGCTTCCAGAAGTGCGTTCAAACTCTGAAATCTATGGAAAAACAGCTCCTTTCCATTTCTACGGTGGAGAAGTTCCTATCTCTGGTATGGCGGGTGACCAACAAGCGGCCCTCTTTGGACAGTTGGCCTTCGAACCAGGTATGGTCAAGAATACTTACGGTACTGGATCTTTCATCATCATGAATACAGGTGAAGAGATGCAGCTATCTGAAAATAACTTGCTAACTACCATTGGATATGGAATTAACGGGAAAGTATACTATGCCTTAGAAGGATCCATCTTTATCGCGGGTAGTGCCATTCAATGGCTTCGTGATGGTCTTCGTATGGTGGAAAACTCACCTGAATCTGAAAAATATGCGCGTGATTCTCACAACAATGATGAAGTTTATGTGGTACCGGCCTTCACAGGTCTAGGAGCACCATACTGGAATCAAAATGCTCGTGGTTCTGTCTTTGGCTTGACTCGTGGAACAACCAAAGAAGACTTTATTAAGGCGACTCTTCAATCCATTGCTTACCAAGTACGGGATATCATCGATACTATGCAGGTTGATGCTAAGACGGCTATTCAAGTCCTTAAAGTGGACGGTGGAGCAGCTATGAATAACTTCTTGATGCAGTTCCAAGCGGATATTCTTGGTATTGATATCGCTCGTGCTAAAAACTTGGAAACAACAGCTTTGGGGGCAGCCTTCCTTGCTGGCCTGTCAGTCGGCTACTGGAAAGACCTAGATGAATTGAAAGAACTCAATGCAACTGGTGAACTCTTCGAGCCTTCTATGAACGAATCTCGTAAAGAACAACTCTACAAGGGATGGAAGAAAGCTGTTAAAGCTACCCAACTCTTTGCAGAAATTGAAGACTAGTCAAGACTTCAGTAGGATAGAAAGTGAAGAATTATGGAATTTTCAAAGAAAACTCGTGAATTATCGATTAAGAAAATGCAAGAACGCACCCTGGATCTTTTGATTATCGGGGGAGGGATCACAGGTGCTGGGGTAGCCTTGCAGGCAGCAGCAAGTGGTCTTGAAACAGGTTTGATTGAAATGCAGGACTTTGCGGAAGGGACATCAAGCCGTTCAACAAAATTGGTCCACGGTGGACTTCGTTACCTCAAACAATTTGACGTAGAAGTGGTATCAGATACGGTATCAGAACGTGCAGTAGTGCAACAAATTGCTCCTCATATTCCAAAACCAGACCCAATGCTCTTACCAGTCTATGATGAAGATGGGGCAACTTTTAGCCTCTTCCGTCTTAAGGTAGCCATGGACCTCTATGACCTCTTGGCAGGTGTCAGCAATACTCCAGCTGCCAACAAGGTCTTGACCAAAGAAGAAGTGTTGGCTCGTGAGCCTGAGTTGAAACAAGAAGGTCTAGTCGGAGGTGGGGTCTACCTAGACTTCCGTAACAACGATGCTCGTTTGGTGATTGAAAATATCAAACGTGCCAACCAAGATGGGGCCCTCATTGCCAACCACGTAAAAGCAGAAGGATTCCTCTTTGATGAATCTGGCAAGATCATAGGTGTAGTGGCGCGTGATCTCTTGACTGATCAAGTCTTTGAAATCAAGGCTCGTTTGGTGATTAATACAACAGGTCCTTGGAGCGATAAAGTGCGTAATCTCTCAAATAATGGAGAGCAGCATTCACAAATGCGTCCAACCAAGGGTGTTCACTTGGTCGTAGACTCAAGCAAGATCAAAGTTTCTCAACCTGTCTACTTTGATACTGGTCTAGGAGACGGTCGTATGGTCTTCGTCTTGCCACGTGAAAACAAAACTTACTTCGGAACGACTGACACGGACTACACTGGTGACTTAGAGCATCCAAAAGTAACTCAAGAAGATGTCGACTACTTGTTGGGAATCGTGAATAACCGCTTCCCAGAAGCTCACATCACCATCGATGATATCGAAAGTAGCTGGGCTGGTCTCCGTCCGTTGATCTCAGGAAACAGTGCTTCTGACTACAATGGTGGAAACAACGGCACTATCAGTGATGAGAGCTTTAATGCTTTGATTGCAACAGTTGAAGGCTATCTTTCTAAAGAAAAATCGCGTGAAGATGTTGAATCAGCAATCAGCCACTTGGAAGGCAGCACTTCTGAAAAACATTTGGATCCATCTGCTGTTTCTCGTGGATCAAGCCTGGATCGCGATGACAATGGTCTTTTGACCCTTGCTGGTGGGAAGATTACAGACTACCGCAAGATGGCTGAAGGAGCGATGGAGCGTGTCTTGACCATTCTCAAGGAAGAGTTCGACCGTCAGTTCAAATTGATCAACTCTAAGACCTATCCAGTATCAGGTGGAGAAATTAACCCAACCAACGTGGATTCTGAAATCGAAGCCTTTGCTCAACTTGGCGTATCTCGTGGCTTGGATAGCAAGGAAGCTCACTACCTAGCTAACCTATACGGCTCTAATGCTCCTAAGGTTTTCGCCCTTGCTCATAGCGTGGAACAGGCACCTGGATTGAGCCTAGCAGATACATTATCACTTCACTATGCAATGCGCAATGAATTGGCACTTAGCCCAGTTGACTTCCTTCTTCGTCGGACGAACCACATGCTCTTCATGCGGGATAGCTTAGATGCAATTGTCGAACCTGTTTTGGATGAAATGGGACGCTTCTATGAATGGTCAGAAGAAGAAAAAGTTGGCTACCGCAAAAACTTGCAAGTCGCTTTGGAAAACAATGACTTGGCAGCATTAAAAAACTAAAAAAACAAAAAAGGGGTTGGAAAGAAGACTGTCTAACCTTCCCCTCTTTATAATGGAGAATTAAATCATATGAAAGAATTATTTGGTGAATTTTTAGGAACTCTAATCCTGATTCTATTAGGGAATGGGGTTGTAGCAGGAGTGGTTCTTCCAAAAACGAAAAGCCACAACTCAGGTTGGATCGTCATTACTCTTGGTTGGGGGATTGCGGTTGCTGTCGCTTCCTTCATCTCTGGTAAGTTAAGTCCGGCCCATTTGAACCCTGCAGTAACAATTGGGGTTGCTCTTAATGGTGGCCTATCTTGGGCATCTGTGATTCCTTATATCATCGCTCAATTCGCTGGAGCCATGGTAGGGCAAGTCCTTGTCTGGTTACAGTTCAAACCGCATTACCTAGCAGAAGAAAATCCTGGAAATATCCTTGGAACCTTTAGTACAGGTCCAGCAATTAAGGATACTACTTCAAACCTCATCAGTGAAATCCTTGGAACCTTTGTCTTGCTACTGACTATCTTTGCACTTGGTCTTTATGACCTTCAAGCAGGACTTGGTACTTTTGCCGTTGGTACCTTGATTGTAGGGATTGGTTTGTCTCTCGGTGGAACTACAGGCTGCGCTCTCAACCCAGCTCGTGACTTAGGTCCTCGTATCATGCACAGCCTCCTTCCTATTCCTAACAAAGGAGATGGTGACTGGGGTTACGCTTGGATCCCAGTAGTTGGTCCAATCATCGGTGCAGTACTTGCAGTAGCAGTCTTTAAAATGTTTTAAAAAAATGAAAGAGGCTGGGACAAAAGTCCTAGCCTCTCAATTGTCTTTGGATTGTCGAGCAAGACGCAGTGGTTGAGTGAGCTCTACTACGCTGATTTCATCAGCTTTTACAGCCCTACTCAACTGTGCGGAGGTGGGACGACGAAATCGAATTCTAACGAATTACCGATTTCTGTCCCACTCTCATTTAAAATACTGTATTAGCTAAAGAGAGCTTTGTACGTTCTAACTTAAAACAAGCTATAAGAAATGTAAAACGCAATAAAGAAAATAATGATCGCAATAATGTATTGAACTGGCTTAGGTAGGTTATTCAATTTATCCATGAATTTTTTCATTGTTTGACCTTCTTATTGTTTGATTTTCTTATAATTAGTGTAGCATGAGATAAGGCTCAAAACAATAGGTAATATGAGTGTTTTTGTCAAGATATAAAACCCTTTTCAAAATTATTTTGATCAGTTAATTTATTACTAAATAAAGATAAGATAGATTGTGAATAACTTTAGAAAATAACAGGCCAGAATTTGACACTTTTTTCACAAAGGAGTATACTGTTAGCATAGTTTTGGAAGGAACTTATGATAGATTCACCCAAAACTGACTGTCAACCTTTGCTGTTCTTCTATGAACGTTTGCTGGTATCGGGGATACCAAGGAGGAATCATATGTCTAAAGTAGCTATTGTCACAGGTGCAGGTCAAGGGATCGGTTTTGCGATTGCAAAACGATTGGTACAAGATGGCTTCAAGGTCGGAGTCTTAGACTACAATGCTGAGACAGCAGAAAAAGCAGTAGCTGAGTTATCAGCAGAGAATGCTTTTGCGGTCGTTGCTGATGTCTCCAAACAAGCTGAAGTGGCTGCAGCTTTCCAAAAAGTTGTGGATCATTTCGGAGATTTAAATGTTGTCGTTAACAACGCTGGTGTTGCTCCAACTACACCACTTGATACGATTACAGAAGAACAATTTGAACGCACTTTTGCCATCAACGTTGGTGGTGTCATCTGGGGTGCTCAAGCTGCACAAGCTCAATTCAAGGCGCTTGGCCATGGCGGAAAAATCATCAATGCAACTTCACAAGCAGGTGTTGTAGGTAACCCTAACTTGACTGTCTATGGTGGTACTAAGTTTGCAGTTCGTGGTATCACTCAAACTTTGGCACGTGACTTGGCTGATTCAGGTATTACTGTCAATGCGTATGCACCTGGTATCGTTAAGACTCCAATGATGTATGATATCGCTCATGAAGTTGGTAAGAACGCTGGTAAAGATGACGAATGGGGTATGCAAACTTTCGCTAAAGATATTACCCTTAAACGTTTGTCCGAACCCGAAGATGTCGCTGCAGCGGTTAGCTTCCTTGCTGGTCCTGATTCAAACTACATCACAGGTCAAACCATTATCGTAGATGGTGGGATGCAGTTCCATTAAGATGAAAAAAGAGGTTGGGATCAACATCCTAACCTCTTATTTTTTATGCTATTTCGTTAATACAATGGTATCAGAAGGATCGCGATCGTCATCTTCAATAGTGAGTTGGTTACCTTCTAGTTTGTAATATTTGAGATCATCCCCTACAGTGAGAGTATGATTGTCAGCGTGAATGGTTACAGGTTTGCTTTCTTTCTCGCCATCGCTTTCAAGCTCTTCCCATGTGCCCGTCGTACCAGAAAGGGTCAGAGTGATCTGATCAGTTTCATCAGTCCCCTTGTATGTCCCATCTAGATTTTCAGGTTGGCTAGCCGTTTGAGAAGTTTTAGAGCTTGAAGCACTTGACGCGACCTGTTGTGAACTAGCAGAGCTTGCAGGTGTTTGAGCTGTCGGATTCGAGCAGGCTGCTAAAAGACCAAGAACTGCCAGTGAGGCAAGAGAAAGTGTGAATTTATTGGACAATGTCATAGGCTTGTCTCCTTTCTTTGATAATCCAAGTATAGCAGAGGATAGAGGAGAAGACAATGAAAACGAATTTTCAGAAAAATAAAATTCGCTTCATGAAGTAGGAACTCATTACCCAATTATTCGTAAATATCATTTTACTATATTGTTTTGTAGAATAGTAGAATTTTATTTGTGATAAAAATGTAACCGTTTTCGGTTGACATTCAATTGTCTAATTAGTATAATGGGTTTGGAATAATATAAAAGGCAATGAGGCCTATGATTGCAATGGCGCAACCGTTTCAAATCATAGGTATCTTATTGCCTTTTTTCTAATTAATAAAATTTTATTTTGGAGGTTTTCTCATGAAGAAACATCGTCTCTTTTTTGTTTGTGGTCTTGCCTTATTTATGGTTGGTTGTCAGGCTTCTCAGTCATCTAAAACAACTGAGCCTAGTAAAGCTAGTCAAGAAACAAGTGTATCAAAAGAAGATCAAGTGCTTAATCGTGGGCAGTGGGAGGATAAGTTATATAAGAAATTAAGTAATGTTATTAAAGATAATGGCAAATCTAGTTCAAAATATAATGAATCAGCGAAGCCGTATGCTGTATTTGACTGGGATAACACAACAGTAATCAACGATATTGGTGAAGCAACTTTTACTTATCAAATTGAAAACTTAGATTTTAAGATGACACCGGAAGAGTTAGATAAGGCTATTCGTACAAATATCCCAGAGGATAACTTTAAAGAAGATCATAACAATAAAGAAGGAAATCCTGTCAACATTGATAATATTGCTAAGGATATCGTTTCTGATTATACTGTTCTTTATAACGAATACAAAGGTTTTAAGGGGACTAAGAGTCTTGATGAAGTGAAACAATTAGACGAATATAAAGATTTCAGTGCTAAATTACGTTATCTTTACGAAGCAATTGGTGGAACTTTCAGTTCAGATATTTCTTATCCATGGGTTACCTACTTATTTACAGGTATGACTTCAGAAGAAGTTCAAGCCTTATCTGAAAAATCAATTGAACGTGCCTTAAAAGAAGATTTAGTTTATGAAACTTGGGTGAGCCCAGAAAGCTTGAAGGGTGAAGCTGGTCAAGTAGAAATCAAATTTAAACGTGGTGTTCGCGCAGTAAAAGAGATGCAAAATCTTTATAAGACACTACAAGATAATGGCATAGATGTTTATGTTGTTTCTGCTTCATTCCGAGATGTTGTTGTTCCTTTTGCTACTAAGGAAAAATTTGGATATAATATTACTGAAGACCATGTCTATGGAATGGAACTCGTTAAAAATGATTCTGGTGTCATTCAATCAGAATACAATAACGACTACTTCCAAACACAAGGTGAAGGAAAAACAAAAACAATCAAGAAGTTCATTGCAGATAAACATGGGAACCAAGATCCTATTCTAATTGCTGGAGATAGTAATGGAGACTATGCAATGTTGAAAGATTTTGAAGGATTACAGATGGGAATCATCTTTAACCTATTACGGGATCCATCTAAAGGAATTGGCTTACTTTCACAGACTGCAGTAGATACATATGATAGCAAAGATGCCAAATACTTCTTACAAGGTCGTGATGAAAACAAAGGTGTTTTAGTTAAGAGTAGAGAAACAATCAAGTTGGGAACTGATGAGGCACAATTAATTAAAAAATAGGGGAGATTTATGAAGAAAATCATGTTTGTTGGTTCAGTGGGAGTGGGTAAAACAACGCTAACCCAACGATTAAAAGGATTAGATATTGAGTATTTTAAAACGCAGGCTGTTCAATTTCACGATAGTATTATTGATACGCCAGGGGAATTTTTACAACACAGACGCTATTACAATGCTTTAACAGTGACTGCAGCAGAAGCTGAAATCATTGGACTCTTAATTGCAGGGAATTCAACCATGCAAACTTTTCCTCAAGGATTTTCTTCATTATTCACCCAAGATGTGATTGGAATCATTAGTAAGATTGACCTAGTAGACTCTGAGGAGCAATTGGAATTTGCGCGTAAACAATTGTTAGATGCAGGTGTTAAACAAATTTTTGAGATTTCTTCAACTGAAAATACTGGGATCGATGCTTTAAAAGACTTTCTTGAGAGTGAGTAAACATGATATAATCTAAAAGGACTACTTTATCTTTCAAGAAGGAGATGTGTATGATTGTTGAACACGGAGGGAATGGACGTCTATTAGCTGAAAAAAATGGAAACTCTTCTGAAAAGTGGATTGATTTTAGTGCCAACATCAATCCTCTTGGAGTTTCCGAAAACCTCCGCCAAGTCTTAGTGGAGAGCATTGATAGAATTACAGAGTACCCAGATATCACAAACCAATATGAAAAAGATTTACTTAGAGACCATCACGGTAATCATGATCTAGAAATTCTTTTGTCAAATGGTGCGGTAGGTTTATTTTATGAGTTAGCTCAGATCTTAAAACCCAAGAGATTACTGATTTTAAGTCCAACCTTTATGGAATATGAAAAGGCTTTTTATCAAGAAGGGACAGAAATTATTTATCATCATTTAACATCTCCTAATTTTGTTTGGACAGTGAAAGATCTTTTATCAGACATGGATCATTTGAAAGCAGGAGATGTTGTCTTATTATGTAATCCCAATAATCCAACTGGATCTGTTGTTCCAGTTAGTCAATTGCTAGAAATTGCGAAAAAATTACTGGAACGGAATATTCATTTTATTCTAGATGAAGCTTTTATTGACTTTTTAGAAGACGAGGAAAAGTATAGTTTTGTTCCATATTTGAGTGAGTTTACAAATACAATTGTTGTTCGATCTCTAACCAAGTTTTATGCGATTCCAGGATTACGATTAGGATACGCCCTTGGGAAACATCCATGCTTAACAAAGATTAATGAACGTAGGGCTCCGTGGACAATTAATGCACTGGCTCTTCAAGCTTTGCCTGTGATTTTAAAGGATCAGGATTATCAAGCTCAGACTCTAAAATGGTTACAAGAGGAAAAAGACTTCCTGTATCGTTCTTTGGAAACTTTTTCTGCATTAACTGTTTTAAAACCAAGTGTTAATTATATCTTTTTTAAGTATACGGGGTCTAAGAATTTACGTGAAGAATTATGGCGCTATAACATTTTTATCCGCTCCTGTTCCAACTACCGTAATTTAAGTAGTGATTACTACCGCGTTGCAATTCGTAGCAGAGAAGAGAATACCTGTTTATTAGTCGCCTTGAAAGCGATTCTTGGAGGACATGAGTAGTGGAAGGGACAATGATAGCATCTTGTCCAGGATCTTGTGGAGAATTATTCCAATGTGTTGTAGATGGTCGTGAATTTTTGATGTCTTATGGCATTGAAAAGAAAAGCCAAGTATTAATTGGCCCTCAAACAGGTGTAGTAGGAGAAGAGTTGCGTCCTAAAATGCTGCGAGTTATAAATGAATTAACAGATCAGATAGATTTCGACTTCTCTTTTCAAACAGATATCTCTGTTGGAAAGGGATATTCTAGTAGTACAGCGGATATGCTGTCAATTTTAGGTGCTTATTTTTCTTGCAAACAAAAGGAAGTGTCAGTCCCTCTGTTAACGAGCTTATGTTCTAAGATTGAACCAAGCGATTCCGTCGGTTTTTCAGACTGGACTGTGATGAATCCTCTTGACGGTGCGATCAAATGGCAGACAAAATGGAAACCGAATCTTTATGTGTACATTCTAGAGCCAGATCAAATCGTCGATACAACGAGTTTCATAAGAATGACAGATAGTCCCTTGTATCCTGCTAAGCAATCAAAGAAATTGCTGATTGATTTCAAAACTGCCTGTGACAAACAAAATGTGAAGCTATTAGGTAAGTTGGCGACTACAAGTGCCTTGTTAAATAACAAACGGTTGCCCAAACCCTATTTAGAAGAAATTATAGAAATTACAACAGAATTAGGTTTACTAGGAGTAAATGTTGCTCATAGTGGTAGCATCGTTGGTATTCTGTTGACTCAAGATCAGCTGATTCACTTGAATAAGTTAGAAGAACGACTTTCCCAACATCCTCTGGCAAGCTATTATTCTATAAGGAATCTAAGCAAAATTATATATGATGGGCTAAAAGTGAAGAAGGTGGAGGAAATCTGTGGATAGGCAAGATGAATTAAATCAAATCCTAAAAAATATTGTACCGATTGATGCTAAAGCATTAGAAGAGGGAAAAAACTATTGTGATCGATTAGCGAAACCTCTAGGTGCATTAGGAAAAATGGAAAAAATGTATGCTAGATTACATGCGATGTTCCCTGACAATATCCAGTTGACGAAGAAAATGGTCATGATTTATGTAGCGGATAATGGAGTTTGCGATGAAGGAATCTCCTCAAACCCTATCGAAACAACATTTATTGTAGCCAATAATATTAGAAATGGGAAAGCAGGGGTGGCTAATATTGCTGAATATGCGGGTTCAGATATTTGCGTCATTGATATTGGTTGTAAAAGCCCAATCTATCCTGATAATCCAGACCATATTCTAAATGGAACACGAAATATGCTAAAGGAACCTGCCATGACTCGTCAGGAGGCCCTAGAAGCGATTTTGGTTGGGTATAGAAGAACTGTTGAATTGATTAATCAGGGCTATACCTTATTTGGGACTGGTGAGATGGGGGTTGGAAATACCACGACATCCGCAGCAGTTATTGCCGCAACTTTGGGGCTCCCTGCACAAGAGGTGACGGGATATGGAGCGGGTGTTACGGAAAAGATGAAGGCTCATAAAACAGCAGTTATCCAAGAAGCAGTAACCAATCATGCACCTTATAGTGATATGATTGATCTGGTTTCAAAAGTTGGTGGGCTGGATATGTTGGGAATGGTTGGCACCTATCTAGCATGTGCCCAACATCAACTGCCTTGTGTCATAGATGGACTGATTTCTTTAACGGGACTCTTGATAGCTTCTCAATTAAAGAAAGAGGTTTTAGATTATTGCTTCCCATCGCATTGTTCAACAGAACCAGGATATCGAATCGTTTCTGACTACTTAGGATTATCCCCTATGCTTCAAATGGATATGCGTTTAGGAGAAGGTTCTGGCTGTCCTTTAGCTTTCTTTTTAATGGAAAGTTCTGTATATACCATAGAACATATGCCAACTTTTGAAGAAGGAAAATTGGACCGGGATGACTATGTCGATATTAGATAATAGGAATAAAGGAGGAAAATATGCAATTATATACAAAGACCGGTGATAAAGGTCTTACAAAATTAGTAGGTGGTCAAAGTGTTGCAAAGGATTCGGATCGAGTCAATGCATACGGGACTATTGATGAACTAAATACTTGGGTTGGTTATACGATTAGTAAAATGGATCCTGAAGATGAATTGAGAGACGAATTGTATCAGTTACAAAATTATTTGTTTGATTGCGGTTCAGATTTATCTACTCCACATGGTGTTTACCCATATAAAGTGGATGAAAGCCTCATCAAATGGATTGAAGAACGAATTGATACGTATGCGGATATTCCACCAGCTCTGGAAAGATTCATTTTACCTGGCGGTGATGAAATTGCTTCAATGGTTCATGTAGCAAGAACCATTGCGCGTCGTGCAGAACGACATATTGTCGCGACCATGTGGACAAATGAAATTAATAATCAAGTCTTAATTTTTGTGAATCGTTTATCTGACTATTTCTTTGCTCTTGCCAGAGTGATTAATTATCGAAAACACTGTGAGGATATTCCTTATGAAAGAGGAGCAAAAGTGTTTCACAATATTACAAAAGCAGATGTGGAGCGGTGGGCAAAGAAAAATAATAACTAGAATAAAAGCACTACCTCTAATAAAAAAATAGGGGCAGTGCTTTTTTATCTATGTCATAATTTTTTGATTAAAGGTGATAAGAAAAAAACCTTGTCTTTCCTAAAGGGAAGGACAAGGTTAGAATTCGAAAGCCAGATGTACAACAGTGTACAAATTTCGTGCTAAGCTTCATTGGTTAACAGTAGCTTTCCAAATATTGACTCTGCTTCTTTGCAGATGATGGGAACCCCATCCTTAGAAAATGATACGTACTCATACGTAGAGTCAATAGGGGAAAGCACTATTTTGGTGTATTTCCTAACTGACATCACCACCTTACATCGAGGCGTGAAATCTACTAAAATTTAAGAATAAAGACCTGACTTAAAGCTAAGCTTATCACAGTGGCGGGACCGTGTTGGATTTTCACCAAACTTCCATACTCTTAAAAGTACCAAAATCATTTCTAGTAACTTTATGATAGCACGATCTAGAAGAATCTGCAAGTATTATGATCAAAAAAATAAAATATATGTTTTTTCTTTTGCGTTGTAAGCGTTTTTATGTTATACTTTTTGTAAAGTACAAGGACGTACAATTTTAAGCAATGAAGCTATATGAAATATGCCAAAATTTATACTATTTGGTAGTGTTTCATGTGGCTTCTTTTTATGTTGTTTTAAGAGTTTCAAATGATAAAGGGGGTAAAATAAAATAAGAAACTCTGAAAAGAAAGGAGAAAGAATGTATAATATTTACTACAAAACTAAAATTTTTGTCGGCAAAGGTGCTTTGGCCCAATTAGAAAACTATCATAACAAAACCATATTGGTTGTTGCTGATCCGTTTTTAAAAGAATCTGGACAGTTAGATAAAATTCTTGATTATTTAGACGCTAGTAACGATATCATAACCTTTACTGATATTGTTCCAGATCCGCCTATTGATGTTATTGTGGCAGGGATTCACGCGACTGAAGGGAAATCAATCGATATTGTCTTATCTGTCGGTGGGGGATCTGCAATTGATGCATCTAAAGCAATGTATTACTTTGCGAAGAAACAAGGGATTTTTACTGATGTGGAATTGATCTCTATCCCAACTACTAGTGGAACAGGATCTGAAGTGACAAGTTTCGCAGTTATTACTGATGCTGAGAAAGGACAAAAGTATCCGATCGTAGATTGGGATATTCTACCGGATATCGCTATATTAGATTCCAATTTGGTGGAAACACTACCAGCTAATATTACAGCAGATACTGGTATGGATGTATTAACACATGCGATTGAGGCCTATGTTTCAAATAAAGCAACTGATTTTTCTGATGCTTTGGCTGAAAAAGCTATCAAATTAGTATTTGAATACTTGCCTCGTGCATACAAAAATGGACATGATTTAGAAGCACGTGAAAAAATGCATGTAGCCTCTACTTTGGCGGGAATGGCCTTCAACTCAGCTTCATTGGGGATTAATCATAGTATCGCCCATGCAGCTGGAGCTAAATTCCATATTCCTCATGGACGACTTAATAGCATCTTAATGCCACATATTATCCAGTATAATGCGAATGTGGCAACGACAGGTACCCGTGCTGGTAATTTGAATAAAGAAACTGCTGAAAGATATCAACAGATTGCTCGTTTATTAGGGTTGAGTGCTTCTACACCTATTCTAGGTGTAAGACAATTAGTGGATGCTGTTCGAAAACTTCAGAAAAAATTAGATCATCCGACTTCTTTAAGATCTTATGGAGTGGGAGTGGATGATTTTAATGCTCATAAACGTGAGATTGCGGAAGCTGCTTTATTGGATAAGTGTACGATTACAAATCCGAGAGTCCCTACAGTTGAAGAATTATTGAAGGTTTTAGAACAAGCTTTCTAAAAAGAGTCATTTTAAATTAACAAAAATAGAGTATAAAGTCTAATTCATTTAGTAGAAATGAATCTGCTGGTGAAAATTAAAAAAGACATGTGAGTTCAGATTTTTTTATGAATATATATATAATAATAAAAGTTCACATGATTAATTGGAATTTTTAAATTTATTTTGTTTAATATAGGCTTACTTTTATAATTTTTTAAAAGCACTAATAAGTTGTCTTGTATTGGTTTTGCATAGTACATAATTGGATGTTAGTGGTTCTATATTTTATAATCAATTATTTCAAATAGTTAAATTAACATACAAAAAATTAAAGGATTAAAAAAATTTCCCTCAAATTTAGGATCTTTAATTTGACACTGTTATGTAATAATTTAATTAATAAATTTTATTGAAAGCGAATACTAAATATAGTATAATCAAATTATTTAGAATTATATTTATTGTAAAACCAATCCAGAGGTGGTAATAAATGTCAGAAAAACAAAGAATGATTCAGGAATACGTTCCTGGTAAACAAGTCACATTAGCACATTTAATTGCTAGTCCTGATCCTGTTATTTTTGAAAAATTGGGGTTACAGACAGATTTTCGTGATGCTATTGGGATATTGACCATCACTCCAAGTGAGGCTGCAATTATTGCTGTGGATATAGCTACTAAAGCAGCTGGGGTACAGATTGGTTTTGTGGATCGATTTAGCGGATCTGTTGTAATGACAGGGGATGTTGCGTCAGTAGATGCATCACTCCACGCAGTATTAAATGGTTTAGAAGAGATTCTAGGCTTTTCAAGTACAGTTGTAACAAGAACATAATTTCATATGAGGGATGGAGTTTATGAAAGGCAGAATACTAATTTGTGATGATGATCCGATTATTCGCTTAGATATCAAACAAATTTTAGAACAGTCAGATTATGAAGTGGCTGCAGAAGCAAGTGATGGTTTTGAAGCTATTGAACTTTGTCAAAAACACTTTTTCGATCTAGTAATAATGGATATTAAATTACCGTTATTAGATGGTTTATCAGCAGGTAAAAAAATATTAGATGATGAATTAGCATACGGTGTGATAATTCTTTCTGCTTATAATGATGACCATTATATCAAAAAAGCAAGTTTAACTGGTGCTAGTGCTTACTTGGTAAAACCGTTGGATGCAAAGTCTTTAATTCCTACAATAGCAGTTTGTATAGAGAAAGGACGGCAACAGCAATTACTTTCGAAGGAATTAATTAAAATTAGTAAGAAGCTCGATGATCGAATTGTTCTAGAAAAGGCTAAAGGACTTTTGATGACGAGAGATAATCTTACGGAACCAGAGGCTTTTAAACAGATTCGGACAATCAGTATGCAAAAGCGTGTTCCAATGATTGAAATTGCAAAGTTGCTGTTATTGAATAATGAAGTACAATAATCAGATAAAGAAATTTTGCGAGGATAAAACAGATCTTAATGAAGCAGATATTGATTATTTGATTCGACAATCAGAGGCAGTTTTATCAAGCAAAGAGTTTATGGATAAGGACGTCTTCATTGATGTAAAAAATATTTATTCTGATCATGCAATTGTCGTTTTTCATAGAAAGCCTCATACAAAGGAGAGCTTGTATGAAAAAACAGTTGTTGGGCAGTCTGCCTTTTTAGAAAATGAACCTGGGGTTCTTCGTACACTTCAAACAGGTGTTCCTTCTGTGGGTCTTCGAGGACAATCGCAAGAAGGAGTTGCAATTGAACAGACTGTTTTTCCAATTATCAGAGGAAAAAAAGTAATTGCTACTTTAATCGTTGAAAGTGATTTTTCAGATAGTTTCTCATCAAGTTTTTCTCTCCAGCATTCGAAAGGTGACCATTCTTATATTTTTCAAGCACCTTCTGAATCAATCCGGGAAGAAGAGGTATCATTATTAGATTATGTAGAAGATGCAGTATTAGTATTTGATCGAGGAGGATTTTTACTACATTGCAATCAATCAGCGGTTGTCTTATATCGAAGTAAGTTGGGTTACTTAGAAAGTATACAAGGAATGCATTATGATAATCTCTCTTTAGATGGAACAATTTTTTCTGAATTAGTAGAGGATAATTTTTCAAATAGTAATAAAACAGTTAAGTACGGAAAACATTATTTTCAAGTGAAGTGTTATCCCAATGCTCGCAATCATCAAACGATTATTACTATAAAAGATACCAGTGAACTACGGGAAAAAGACAAAGAAATCCAAGAGAGTTTGATTGCTTCTCGAGAAATTAATCACCGAGTTAAAAATCATCTTCAAACCATTATTTCTTTATTGCGATTGCAAGGAGCACAGGTTAAAGAGTTTGGTACAAAAGTTGCTTTTGAAGACTGTATAAACAGAATTTTCTCGATAGCTGCTACCTATGAACTTCTTTCTAATCAAGAAAATGAAAAAATAGATTTGAAGTCTTTGGTTGAAATTGTTTCATCAAATCTTCAACGCTGTTTTGCAGAAAAATCAGAAATTCAATTAAAATTAAAATTATGTGATGATATTTACTTGGATCATAATAGAGCATCGTCACTGGCATTGGTAATAAATGAATTATTACAAAATGCTTATGAGCATGCTTTTTCCAATAAAAAATATCAAAAAAATAAAAAAAATCAATGTATTCGTTTGCAAATGACGAAAAATGATGATATAATACGTATACAAGTAATTGATAATGGTAGCGGTTACAATGTCGAAACCGTGGGTCAAGAGCATCTTGGCTTAATACTTGTTCAAAGATTTGTAGAGAGTAAATTATCCGGAAGACTAGTCACGACCTCAAACAATGAGGGAACGCAAGTTAAGATAATTTTTAAAGTGTAAATAATTCTAGACTAACAATGAAGTCAGTCGAAAAGCAATGACGCTTAAAGGATGCAAGAAACCGATGTTTCAGTGCATTCTTTAAGCGTCTTTTTTTGGAGGTTTCCTATGTCGGATAAAATTTTGAGTGTTGGGTTAGATCTTGGAACTGCAACTACTCAATTGGTCCTATCTGAACTTACAATTGAAAATATTGCTTCTGTATTTACAATCCCAAGAGTATATATAACGGATAAAAAAGTCCTTTATAAAAGTAAAATTATTTTTACACCAATTTCACATCAGTCTTTGATAGAAGTTGATAAGATAAAAGATTTTGTTATCCAAGAATATCAAAAAGCCGGGATTGAAAAGCAAGATATTCAGATGGGGGCAGTAATTATTACCGGTGAAACAGCTAGAAAAGAAAATGCCAGCCAAGTTTTGCAGGCGTTGAGCGGTTACGCTGGGGACTTTGTAGTTGCTACTGCGGGGCCAGATCTAGAGAGTATTATCGCAGGCAAGGGAGCGTGTGCACACCAATATTCTCAAGAACACCATACTTCCGTTGTAAATATTGATATTGGAGGTGGAACTTCAAACTTCGCTGCATTTCGCGAAGGAGATGTAATTGATACAGGTTGTTTTGATATTGGCGGTCGTTTGATCAAGATTGATCCTAATACTCTTAAAATACATTATATTTCACCTAAACTTCAAGAAATTATAAAAAAAGAAAATTTAAGACTGTTTTTGGATGAAATTGTAAATAGGGATGAATTGAATAAATTAATCCAAATTTTAGTGAGTGTTTTAGAAAAGGCAGTTGGGCTTGAAGTGGATGCTCCGTATTACGAGTTTTTACAAACCAACCATGGATTGCGACTCGATTATGAATTGAAATGTGTTTCATTTTCCGGAGGAGTAGCCGATGTTATTTATCAAGATTCTGCTACTAATGATTTCACCTACGGTGATATTGGTATCATATTGGGACGTGCTATTCGTCAATCAAAGATTTTTGAACAAAAGAGAGTAATTGAATCAGCCGAAACAATTCGAGCAACAGTCGTAGGTGCTGGAAGTCATACAACAGAGGTGAGTGGAAGCACCATCACTTATATTTCTAAAACTTTACCAATTAGAAATATACCTGTTTTGAAATTAGCGAAAGACGACGAACTAGAGAGTTGTGAAAAATTAACAGAAATCATTCATGATAAATTAGAATGGTTTACCTTAGAAAATGAAGTTCAACAGGTTGCTTTAGCAATTAATGGTGAAAAAAGTCCAAGTTTTGTTAGAGTACAAGAATATGCAAGCGCTATCACAAAGGGGATGGGAGAAAGTATTCGAAAGAATATTCCATTACTTGTAGTTGTTAGAGAAGATATGGCAAAGGTTTTAGGGCAATGTTTGTTTGCTGAATTACCAAAAGATTATCCGTTTGTATGTATTGACTCAGTTGATGTCCAAAATGGTGACTACATCGATATAGGTAATCCAGTGATAGAGGGATCGGTCTTGCCGGTCGTTGTTAAAACGTTAGTTTTTAATTAAGAAATTATTAAAGGAGGAGACTTTAAATGATTTTAAAGACAAAATTATTTGGAAGAGTCTATGAATTCAAATCAGTAAAAGAAGTTCTAGCTAAAGCCAATGAATACAAGTCGGGTGACCAACTTGCTGGGGTGGCGGCTGAATCTTCTGAAGAACGCGTAGCAGCTAAGGTGGTTTTATCACAATTAAAACTATCAGATTTGTTTAACAATCCTGTTGTTCCATACGAAGAGGACGAAGTAACTCGTATTATTATTGATGATGTAAACCTTCGTACTTATGAAAAGATTAAAAATTGGACTGTTTCTGAACTTCGTGAGTGGATTTTAGATAACAACCACCAAAATGTTGATATTCAATGGCTTTCTCGTGGATTAACCTCAGAAATGGTTGCAGCGGTTGCTAAGTTGATGACAAACTTAGACTTGATTGTTGCAGCAAATAAGATTGTCATTACAAAACGCGCTAATACAACCATTGGTATGCCGGGAACATTCTCTTCTCGTTTGCAACCAAACCACACTACAGATGATCCTGATGGAATTATGGCCTCTACAATGGAAGGTTTTGCTTATGGATGTGGGGATGCTCTGTTAGGGTTGAACCCAGTTGATGATTCTGTAGAGAGTACAAAACGAATTCTTCATAAGTTTAATGATTTTATCGAAGAGTATAAGATTCCAACACAACACTGTGTGCTAGCTCACGTTACAACTCAGATTGAAGCAATGAACCAAGGAGCTCCAACTGGATTGGTATTCCAGTCTATCGCAGGTTCTGAAAAAGGGAATGCGGCATTCGGTTTTGATGCAAAAGTTCTTCAGGAAGCTAAAGATACAGCTCATAAAGTTGGTACTGCAGCTGGTCCAAACGTGATGTACTTTGAAACTGGTCAAGGTTCTGAGTTGTCATCAGATGCTCACCATGGTGCTGACCAGGTAACGATGGAAGCACGTTGTTATGGTTTTGCGAAACGTTTTGATCCATTCTTGGTTAACACAGTAGTTGGATTCATCGGTCCGGAATATTTGTATGATTCAAAACAAGTTATTCGTGCCGGTTTGGAAGATCACTTCATGGGTAAACTAACAGGTATTTCTATGGGCTGTGACATTTGCTACACTAACCATATGAAAGCTGATCAAAATGACGCTGAAAACCTATTGGTTCTTCTTGGAGCAGCGAATGTAAACTACATCATGGCAATTCCTCATGGTGATGATATCATGTTGAACTACCAAACTACCGGTTACCATGAAACTGCTACAATGCGTGATCTCTTGAACAAACGTCCAATCAAAGAATTTGAAGAATGGATGGAAAAAATGGGATTGATGAAAGATGGGCATCTTACTGAAATCGGTGGAGACGGATCTATCTTTATGAAACAAAATTAGTAAGGAGGTATTAACAGTGAATGAACAAGATTTAAAAGAAATGATTCGTTCTTTGTTAAGTGAGTTGGATACAGATGCCATTGCAGAGTCAACAAAAGAGGAGCAAAAAGTAGATTCCAATTTGAAGACGAAAGAAAGTCCAAGTGTTCAACCAGATAAGGAAGAAACTACTATTGAAGATGGAATTATTCCAGATATTACAGAAGTGGATATTCAGGAACAATTTTTGATTCCAAATGCCATTAACGAAGAAGCTTATCGTAAAATTAAAAAATTCACACCAGCTCGTTTGGGCTTGTGGAGAGCTGGAAATCGTTACAAGACTGAAACAGTTCTTCGCTTCCGTGCTGACCACGCAGCGGCACAAGATGCGGTATTCTCTTATGTATCTGATGATTTTGTTAAAGAAATGGGATTCATTCCAGTTCAAACAAAAGCTTCAACAAAAGATGAATACTTAACTCGACCAGATTATGGTAGATTCTTCCCAGAAGATCAACAAAAAATTATCAAAGAATCTTGCAAACCAAATCCAAAAGTACAAATTGTTGTAGGAGATGGATTGAGTTCATCAGCCATTGAAGCGAACGTAAGAGATTTCTTACCAGCTTTAAAACAAGGGTTGAAAATGTTTGGTCTTGACTATAATGAAGTTCTTTTCATCAAACATGCTCGGGTAGCGGCTATGGACCAGATTGCTGAACTTACAGGAGCTGAGGTCATCTGTATGCTAGTGGGTGAACGGCCTGGTTTGGTAACAGCTGAATCAATGAGTGCTTATATGGCTTACAAACCAACAGTTGGTATGCCTGAATCTCGTCGTACAGTTGTATCCAATATCCATAAGGGTGGAACTCCAGCGGTTGAAGCTGGTGCCTACGTGGCTGAAATTATTAAGAAGATTCTTGATAATAAGAAGTCAGGGGTAGAATTAAAATAGAAATGGGGTTTAGATTTTGAAAAATGATAGACTTGGCGCTAACGTATTAAGTGCATTATTAATTCCTAATGTAGATGCAGGGTTAGCAGCATCATTGGAACTGAAACCACATCATAGAAGTTTAGGAATTGTTACTTCTGACTGCGATGATGTAACCTATGTTGCTTTAGATGAAGCAACAAAAGCAGCTGATGTTGAAGTTGTTTATGCTCGTAGTATGTATGCTGGAGCTGGTAATGCCTCAACAAAATTAGCAGGTGAAGTTATTGGTATCCTTGCCGGACCTAATCCAGAAGAAGTTCGCAGTGGCTTAGACGTCGTTGTATATGAAATTGAAAATGGGGCAAGTTTCTACAGTGCAAATGATGATGATAGCATCCCATATTTTGCTCATTGTATTTCTAGAGCAGGTAGCTATCTTTCAGAAGGTGCCAATGCAGAAGAAGGTACAGCAATTGCCTATTTGATTGCACCTCCTGCTGAAGCTATGGTTGCCCTAGATGCTGCTTTGAAAGCTGCAGATGTATCGGTTGGAGCCTTTTATGGTCCACCAAGTGAAACAAACTTTGCGGGTGGATTATTGATTGGCTCTCAATCTGCATGTCGTGCAGCATGTGATGCATTTGCCCAAACGGTTCAGAGTATTGCAGACAATCCAAAGAATTATTAAGATGAGGTATGCTCATGGTAGAAAAAGCACTTGGATTAATTGAAGTGCGAGGTTTTCTTGGAGCAGTTGTTGTAGCAGATGCTGCTTTGAAAGCTGCAAATGTCTCACTATTAAATGTAGAAACTGTTAAGTCAGGTTTGAACACAGTTCAGTTAGTAGGCGACGTTAGTGCAGTAAGATCAGCTGTAGAAGCCGCAGTTGAAATTGCACAGGATCAACCTTACTATCTTCATAGTCACGTGATTGCACGGTTAGACTCACAAACTGATTCAATCCTCAACCCAATCCGTAAGGAAGAGAATAAAGAATTTCCTAAAGTTGAAAGTGTCTCATTGAAAGAAGAAAGTGTTTTGGAATCACTTGACCCAGTTGAAGAAGCTGAGGTTATTACAGAACCATTGCAATCAGCTATTGATGAAGTCGTTGTTGAAGACATAGTTTCTGGTGTTGAAGATGCCATCGTTGAAGAAATTGTTTCTGATATTGTGACGGAAGAAGAAATTTCAACAGAAAGAAAGCAAAAATATTCTGAGGAAGAATTGAATAAATTCAAAGTTGTTGAATTAAGAAGTATTGCTTATCGTGAAAATAAAATCAATCTATCTAAGAAAGAAATTAAATTTGCGAACAAACAATTACTAATTCAAGCTTTACTAAAATTGAAATCATAGGGGAAAGTTGAATGTATATTGAAGATAAAGATCTCTTATCTATTCAAGAAGTTCGCCATTTGATTCAACGAGCAAAAGTAGCTCAACAAAAACTCGCATTGATGAGTCAAGAACAAATTGATACGATCGTAAAAGTTGTAGCTAAAGCTTGTTATGATCAAAGAGAACGTTTAGCCAAAATGGCTGCTGAAGAAACTGGATTTGGTAAGTGGCAAGATAAAGTTTTAAAAAATGCCCTTGCTTCAAAAGGTATTCTTGAAGAAATCAAGGATATGCGTACAGTAGGAATTTTGAGCGAAGATAAGGAAAATAAAGTTATTGAAGTTGGAGTTCCGGTTGGGGTCGTTGCAGGGTTAATCCCTTCAACCAATCCGACTTCGACAGTCATGTATAAAGCTCTTATCGCTTTAAAAGGTGGAAACAGTATTGTTTTCTCTCCGCACCCACACGCAGCAAAATGTATCAATGAAACTGTAGATATTATTAAAAAAGCAGCAGTTTCTGCAGGATGTCCAGAAGGTGCTGTCAGTGTGATTCAACGTGTTTCTATTGAAGCAACTAATGAGTTGATGAAACACAAGGATACAAATTTGATTTTAGCAACTGGTGGGAATGCAATGGTAAAAGCTGCTTATTCATCAGGAACACCTGCTATTGGGGTAGGTCCTGGTAATGGTCCAGCCTTTATCGAAAAAA
Source organism: Streptococcus parasanguinis (assembly GCF_015557775.1). GTDB lineage: Bacteria > Bacillota > Bacilli > Lactobacillales > Streptococcaceae > Streptococcus > Streptococcus parasanguinis_AA. The sequence continues at coordinate 435,338 of NZ_JADNOY010000001.1, forward strand.
CTGCAGATATCCCTAAAGCAGTTCGTCAAATTCTAGATTCAAAAACTTTTGATAATGGTGTTATCTGTGCTTCTGAACAATCAATCATTGTAGAAGAAGAAACAAAAGACAAGGTTGTTGAAGAGTTTAAACGTCAAGGTGCTTACTTCGTTCCAAAAGAAGATGCAAAGAAATTAGGAGCCTTCATCATTCTACCTAGTGGAGCAATGAATCCAAAAATGGTAGGTAAAACACCTCAAGTGATTGCTAAACTAGCTGGAATCTCTGTTCCAGATGATGCCCGCGTCTTGATTGCTGACGGTGAAGGGGTTGGTAAACAATATCCATTCTCAATGGAAAAACTTGCTCCAGTTCTTGGTTTCTACACTGTTAAAAATTGGGAAGAAGCATGTGAGTTGAGTATTCGAATTCTTCATCATGAAGGAGCTGGACACACTTTAGCTATCCACACGCAAGATGAAAGCATTGTTCGAGAATTTGCTTTAAGAAAACCTGTTTCAAGACTTTTGGTCAATACTCCTGCTGCTTTAGGAGGAGTTGGTGCTACAACAGGTTTGTTCCCAGCCTTTACTTTGGGTTGTGGAGCTGTAGGTGGAAGCGCAACATCTGACAATGTAAGCCCATTGAATTTGATTAATATTCGCCGTGTCGCTTATGGTACTGCAGAATTGTCAGATCTGAGAAAGGCTGAAAATCAAGAAAATCTTGACTGTCAACGCTGTGAAGTTGATAAGCAAGTAGATGAAGAACAATTAATTGATCTGCTTGTTCAACGTGTGTTATCAAAATTAACTAAATAACTTATTCATTTCATAATTGGAGGAAATTAAAATGGCAAACGCAAATGCATTAGGAATGGTTGAAACAAAAGGTTTAGTAGGTGCTATCGAAGCAGCAGATGCTATGGTAAAAGCAGCAAACGTTACATTGATTGGTAAACAACAAGTCGGAGCTGGTTTGGTAACTGTAATGGTTCGTGGTGACGTAGGTGCTGTTAAAGCTGCAACAGATGCAGGTGCAGCAGCAGCTGAAAACGTAGGTGAATTGATTTCAGTACATGTCATCCCACGTCCACATTCAGAAGTAGAAGTAATTTTACCACATCCATCAGCTGAATAATTAAGTTTAAGTCAATAATAGGAGGAAAAGAATATGTCAAACGCAAACGCATTAGGAATGGTTGAAACAAAAGGTTTAGTAGGTGCTATCGAAGCAGCAGATGCTATGGTAAAAGCAGCAAACGTTACATTGATTGGTAAACAACAAGTCGGAGCTGGTTTGGTAACTGTAATGGTTCGTGGTGACGTAGGTGCTGTTAAAGCTGCAACAGATGCAGGTGCAGCAGCAGCTGAAAACGTAGGTGAATTGATTTC
>NZ_JADNOY010000001.1:436810-588870 GCF_015557775.1 Streptococcus parasanguinis
CGTGGTGACGTAGGTGCTGTTAAAGCTGCAACAGATGCAGGTGCAGCAGCAGCTGAAAACGTAGGTGAATTGATTTCTGTACATGTCATCCCACGTCCACATTCAGAAGTAGAAGTAATCCTACCTCATAAAGAGTAGATTTTCAAAATTTCTCATACAGGTAATCAGCAATTAATGTTTTGATAGGAATAAGCATCTTGATGTAAGAATATTCATTCATGTTAATAGCTGAGCGAGGTTGAGAAGTTACATCTCAACCTCGTTGTATCCCTGTGTTTAATTTGTGGTAGAAGGATGTGAATGCATGACAGTTTATACTGAATCACGAATTAGGAAGCTAATAAAAGATGGCAAGATCAGTGAGCAAAATATCTTAAAACTTTCGAATGATGATAAATTGACTCCAGCTGCAAAAGGTTTTTTGCATGATCGCCATATTCAGATAGTTTATTCTGATTTGCCAAATAAAACTCAAACAGAGATTAGTAAACCATTTCATATGACTGTTTCGTCTCTAGAAGAGTCTGCTGTGTATCCACTACTTTTCAAGCTAACGAAACTATACACGTATTTTCTAAGATGCCAAAAAGAACTCCATCTTGCTTATTTAGATGAAAAAGTTGATCAATTGGGAAATCTACTGCAAATAGTAGAAAAGATGGTCGGCTGTTATATTGAAGAGGATATCTCATTTTATAACCCAAATTTTGGGACAAATGAAGATTTACAGTCAATTCGAGTCATTAAACAGTTGGATCAAGGAAGTGTAAGAGTTGATTACAAATGTGAGGATTGGAAACTTTCTTGCTATGAGTTATATCTTGAAATTGTCAATATCCGAAAGGAATTGACCTTAGTATCGTCTAACAATCAAGATGTTTATGCGGATAAACTAATCACATTATTGAAATCAATTGAAGTTTTAGTATGGCTTATTTTAGAATAGAATGTGGAGAATAACAATGTCTTTTGAAAATTTAATTGATAAAGTTATTGATAGGATTCAAAATGAACTAGACAGCTCCTTTGAAGTAGAAGCTAGTGGTCGACATGTGCATTTAAGTCGCAAAGAATTAGATGCTTTGTTCGGAACTGGTTATGAATTGACCAAGGTGAAAGATTTATCTCAACCTGGTCAGTATGCTTCAAAAGAACGTTTGACTGTAGTGGGTCCAAAAGGAGCTTTTCATAATGTGGTTATTTTGGGACCTGTTAGAAAAGAGTCTCAAGTAGAGGTATCACTTACAGACTGCTTACAATTAGGAGTAAAAGCTCCTATTCGTGAAAGCGGTGATATTGAAGGTACTCCAGGTATTGTATTGGTGAATGGAGATAAATCAGTTTCTTTGGATAAAGGGTTGATTGTAGCAAAACGCCATGTTCATATGACGCCTGAAGATGCAGAAAAAATTGGTGTGAAAAATCATGATATTGTAAAAGTAAAAGTTGAAGGGGCGAGACCTTTAATTTTTGATGATGTTGTGATTCGGGTCAGCCCAAAATTTGCAACCTATATGCATATTGATTACGATGAAGCCAATGCTTGTGGTTTTAGCAAAGGAATCCGTGGTCGTATTATTAAAGACTAGTATTGCTTGTTGGAGGTAGGTCAAAAATGGAAAATCTAGACAAAATCGTAGATTTGATTACAGACCGTTTAATGGATAAATTACAGGTTGAATCATACAAGTCTTCTGTATTTGTGATCGGGGCATTTGATACTCCGGATATCTTGGATAGAGAGGGCTATCAAGTTGTAAAAAATTCAAGTAGTGCTGACATCATTCTAGTAGAATCAATTGGTTTTGATGCGATGCTTCGGATAGCTTCTTTGTGTCCACTTACAGAAGATGAGGCAGTGGTGATTAAGAGTCTCTTAAAAGGAAAGAAAGTTTTGGTTCTAAATGAATTATTTGATTTCCATCAATTTAAACAGACCTCTAAAGCACTATTGTTCCAAGATCTTCAAGAACAGTACGAAAAACTGATCAGATATGGTGTTCAATTCTACAAAAAAGAAGAATTGGTATCCATCCTTGAAGAAAGTACTGGTGGAGAAAACAATAAGCCTGTCCAAGAAGTGTCAAAAAACAGCTCAACACCTAAAACTGTTGAGAAGGTTGGCTTGCTAACTGAAAAAAAATTAATTGAAATGAATCTATCTGATAATGATAGCATTCGTCTAAAAAAAGGAATGATTGTGACAGCGCTTGCAAAAGATTATTTAAAACGTCACAATATTAATATTGAAGAATAAGGAGTAGCGAGATGTTTGTTGGGAAAGTGAAAGGGAGTCTGTGGGCTACAAGAAAAGATGAAAAACTTAATGGATTAAAGTTTTTAGTGGTCGAGCGACAACTGAATGACCATCAAACAGATCCTTCTTTAGTGATTGCTGCAGACTGTATTGGTGCTGGTGAAGGTGATCAAGTATTGGTTACTACAGGAAGTTCTGCTCGAGTGAGTTTGAATAGACAGGACGTTCCAGTGGATATGGTCATTGTTGGGATCATAGATAAAGTTGAATATCAACTGGATGATTATTGAAAGTAGGGAAGAATTTATGAGTATAAATGAAATTATCATTTACATTATGGTTCTCTTTATGCTTGTTGGTGCAATTGATAAATGTATCGGCGGGAAATTGGGCCTTAGTGAGCAGTTTGAAGAAGGAATTATGGCTATGGGAGCGCTAGCGCTTTCTATGGCTGGGATTATGGTTGTAGCTCCATTGTTAGCTGATTTATTAAAACCTATCATTGTTCCTCTTTATGGTTTGGTTGGTGCGGATCCTTCGATTTTTGCAACAACATTTATCGCGAATGATATGGGTGGAGCACCTTTAGCCTTGAGCTTAGCCCAAGATAAAGCTGTTGGTGATTTTGCTGCCTACGTTTTAGGTTCTATGATGGGACCAACGATCGTGTTCACGATCCCTGTTGCCTTAGGTATTATCGAAAAATCAGATCGTCCTTTCTTGGCTCGTGGTATTTTGTACGGTTTGGTAACTGTGCCTATCGGATGTTTAGTTGGTGGATTGCTTGTTCCAGGTCTATCATTTGGTACTTTATTAATCAACTTGATCCCTATTGTCATTGTATCTGCCCTTATTTTCATAGGATTGCTTCTTATTCCAAACGGAATGATTAAAGGATTTGAAATCTTTGGTCAAATCATTGTTGTGATCGCAACTTTAGGTTTGGCATTCGGTGCAGCACAACTCTTGACTGGTAATAAATGGTTGCTTGAACTTTATCCAAAAGGTGCAGAAACCCTTCAAGAAGCATTTGTCGTTGTTGGTTCAATCGCAGTAACCTTGGCTGGTGCTTTTGGTTTAGTTGCTGTCTTTACTAAAGTAGCCAACAAACCTCTTTCAGCAATTGGTAAATCATTGGGAATGAACGAAGTAGGAGCTGCTGGTTTGGTTGCTTCTTTGGCAAACAACATTGCTATGTTCCAAATGTTAAAAGATATGGATAAACGTGGTAAGATCTTGAATATTGCCTTTGCTGTATCTGCTTCATTCGTTATCGGGGACCACTTAGGATTTACAGCTGGACAAGCTCCTAAGATGATTGTTCCAATGATGATTGGTAAGTTTGTTGGTGGGGTTACTGCCGTATTACTTGCCTACTTCTTGACTAAGAAAGAAGCCTAATCGGAGGTGTTGGTAAATGGATTATAATCGTACAGATATTGAATCTTTGGTTCGCAAAATTCTTCTAGAAGAATTGGCAGGTAAAGGTTCTGCTAAACGTGTCAGTAAAGCTGGTGTAGCTTCTATTTCACTACCAAGCTTAGATGTTCGTCCTGAAGATCGTTTGGACACAGGAAATCCTGAACATCAAGTCTATACACGTGATCTTTTGACTCTTGAAGAAAGTCCTCGACTTGGCTTAGGCTTGATGACAATGGATAAGACAACATTCCCTTGGCATTTAGATTATGATGAAGTTGATTATGTGATCGAAGGTCGTTTGGATGTTATCTCTGGTGATGAAGTGATGAGTGCCGGTCCAGGTGAAATCATCTTTATTCCAAAGGGAAGCGATATTCAATTCTCTGTTAAGGATAAGGCGCGCTTTATTTATGTGACATATCCAGCAGATTGGCAAGGATAAAAAACTTTCATATCGAATAATTTATAAGGAGCACGATACGTGCTCTTTTTGATTACGTTTTCAATTATTTATTGACAAATGCTATAATTTATATTAGAATAAAGGCATCTTTAGTGTTTAAGAATGAAGAGAGCACAACGAGGTGCTTAGTAATTTAATAAAGCAACGGAGCTACAAAAAATAGTGTATTTTTTGTAGCTCTATTTTTTTCAAGAGATAGGGGTTTTTAGGATGAAGCAGTTTATGTTAGCTGGTGTATCTAGTGGTGTTGGAAAAACTACCGTAACACTGGCTGTATTAAGGGCTTTAACAGATATGGGGTACAATGTTCAGCCGTATAAAATTGGCCCTGATTATATTGATACTTCTTACCATAGTCGTATTACGAAGAACTCATCTCGTAATCTAGATAATTTTTTAATTCCTGATACGGATTATCTGAAGTGGTCTTATTATCGTTGGCATCAAAATTCCGATGTCGCAGTGGTAGAAGGGGTGATGGGACTCTATGATGGATTAGGAACAGATAAAGATTGTGCCTCTTCTGCATCTGTTGCCAAACAGCTGAATCTACCTGTTATTTTAATTATTGATGGGAAATCAACCTCGACTTCAGCTGCAGCAATTGTGCATGGTTTTTCTTCATTTGATCCAGCGGTAAATATTGTTGGTGTCATTGTCAATCGTGTGGCTTCGGAAACCCATTATCAGCTGATTAAGGGGGCGATTGAGCGCTACACTGATATAGAAGTCCTGGGGTATTTTCCAAAAAATGTTCAAGTTGAACTTCCTTCCAGACACTTGGGATTGATTCCGGATGTAGAAATGGAGGATCTAGAAGAAAAGTTTTCTATTCTTGGAGAGCAGGCTAAAAAAACCATTCAGTTTGATCGCCTATTGGAGAAGGTTGATAGAGAGTCAATTAAACTTTCTTCTCCATTTAAACTCGAAAATTCTACCTCATTAACCATTGCTTATGCACTGGATGATGCCTTTCATTTTTATTACGAAGACAATCTGGATTTGTTGAGAAGTTTTAATGTAACCTTGCTTCCATTTAGTCCCTTAAAAGATGAACGCTTACCGGAAGCCGATGCCTATTATTTTGGTGGGGGTTATCCGGAGTTGTTTGCAAAAGAATTGTCTGACAATCGCTCCTTTAGAGAATCCGTTCTAGACGCTCATCAAAAAGGAATTCCCATCTATGCTGAATGTGGAGGCTTGATGTATCTTGGGAAAACTCTTGAGATGGAAGATCAATCCTATGAAATGGTTGGAATATTTGATGGCACTAGTGTGATGACCAATGGCCTAAAACGGTTTGGTTACTGTTTTGCAACTACCAATGAAGAATCTTTATTTGGTCCGTCTGGTACGGAAGTTCGAGGTCATGAGTTCCATCATTCCATCTTTAATACTTCTGAAAAAACAGTTTTAGAACTCAGAAAAGAAAGAGATGGAGAAGTAGTTTCCAATTGGACAGGGGGCTACCAGAAAGGGAAAACTTTTGCAAGTTACCTCCATGTTCATTTTTATCAAAAGGAACAACTCCTTATGAGTTGGATTGATTATATCTTGGAGTCTAAGAAATGATAGTTATTGCAATTTTTATCGTTCTTCTTCTGGATTGGTTAATCGGAGATCCTTATTCTTGGCCCCACCCGGTCAAGCTGATTGGAAATTTTATTTATGCTTGTTTGAAACTAGAGAACCTAAAAACAAAATTTCCTTTTCTGTTTGGCGTTCTTCTGTGGTTCTCCACTGTCGCCTTAACAGTTTCCATCACTTATGGAATCTTGTGGGGCGCTAGTCAGTTGCACCCTATTCTCTATTGGGGTATTTGGATTTATCTAGCTTACACTTGTTTGGCAACTCGTTCTCTAGCTTTTGAAGCTCTTAAAGTCTACAAAGCTATTCAGTCTGGCTCCATTGAAAAGGCTAGATATCAGGTTGGTATGATTGTTGGGAGAGAAACAGATCAACTTTCTATTCCTGAAATTTGTAATGCGACCATTGAAACGGTAGCAGAAAATGCTAGTGATGGCGTAATCGGTCCCTTATTCTGCCTATTTCTTGGTGGTCCAGTTCTAGCAATGGGCTACAAGGCTATTAATACGCTAGATTCAATGGTAGGCTATAAAACAGTCAAATATCGTAAGATTGGATTTGTTTCAGCTAAAATGGATGATTTAGTCAATCTTATCCCTGCTCGTTTAACCTGGTTCTTTATGTTGGCAAGTGCTCGGATTTTGCAATTGGATTTCAGAAATGCCATAAAAATTGGCTGGAGAGATCGCTACCAACATGCGAGTCCGAATAGTGCTTTCCCTGAATCTGTTGTTGCAGGAGCTTTAGGAATTCAATTAGGGGGGGCTCATGTTTATCATGGCGAGTTGATTTCAAAACCAACCATTGGAGACCCAATTAGGAATGTAGAAGCAGATGATATTTTAACCTCCATTTCTATGCTTTATATGACAACGACGGTTTCAACGTTCATTTTGTCAATGATTTATTTTATTCTTGTAATTTATTAAAAGAGGAGTATCTATGTCCTATATTAAAAACCCGTCCTCCATTGAGGAAAAAAGTTTTCAGATCATTCAATCGGTGATCGACCAGGATCATCCTGGCTATGAATTCCATGAAGACATGGAAGAGGCGATTATTAAACGCGCCATTCATACCACGGGTGATTTTGACTATCTCTATACCATGAAATTTATCAATCATGTTAATGAACGAATCGTTGATGTAATTCAAAATAAAGGGACCATCATTGTGGATTCTAGCATTTCCTTAAATGGGATCAATAAACGGGTGTTGGACCAAATGGGCGTTTCCTACCGTTGCTTGATTAATGATGAAGATGTCATCCAACTTGCTAAGGAAAAAAACATTACTCGAGCAATGGCTGCTATTGAAAAAGCAACAGAGATCGAAGGACCTAAAGTATTTGCTTTTGGTGGTGCTCCGACTGCTTTGTTCCATCTCCTTGATTTGATCAAAGAGAAAAAAGTTGAGGTAGACGCGATTATCGGTGTGCCCGTTGGATTTATCAATGTCTTAGAGTCTAAGGAAGCTTTATTAGCGACTGACTTGCCTGTCATGGTCAATGAAGGACGTAAAGGGGGAAGTACCCTTGTCGTGGCTATTATTAATGCGATTATCTATCAAATGCAAACGATCGTAACAGAAGACTATGTTCGTTATTCAACAGCTTTAAATGATAAAAAAGGATAAGGTATTCATGAGTTATATAAAAGTATCAAATAAGATTGAAGAAGCTAGCTTTAAAAAAATTCAAGAAATCATTGATCAGGAACATCCAGATATTGTTTTTGATAATCCATTTCATGAAGCAGTTTGGAAACGAGTTGTTTTTGCGAGTGCAGATTTTGATTACCTCTACAATATCAAATTTTCAAATGATGCTATCGACCATATTCTAGATGTTATCAAAAATAAGGGAACCATTTTTACAGATACGACCATGGTTCTAGGTGGATTTAATAAAAGAATCTTGGATGAACTAGGGGTGGCCTACAGATGTTTGGTAAATGAACCAGCAATTTTTGAAGAAGCTAAGGCAAAAGGGATCACTCGTTCTATGGCAGCGGTAGAACATGCGGCCAATGAATTGGGTCCTAAATTGTTTGTATTCGGAAACGCTCCAACTTCTATCTTTAAAGTCTTGGATATGGTAGAAGAAGGAACACTAGTCCCTGATGCTGTTATTGGTGTGCCGGTTGGCTTTGTCGGTGCAGCTGAATCAAAACAGAAGCTTCATGATAGCCCAATTCCTTCTATTGTCGCATTGGGAAGTAAGGGAGGAAGTACGATTGCAGCTGCAGTGGTAAATGCTATTTTGTACCAGTACAAACAAGAAATGGATGATTACCAACGCTTCGTAGTCCCAAATAATTAAGTAGTGAAGGAAATGGAACTATATGGATGATTATGCATATGTCAATGGAAAAAAACTAAGAAAAGGGTTTACTACTGGAACTTGTGCTACAGCAGCGACAGCCGCAGCGATTAGTATGATTCTCAATCAAGATATCGAAGAAAAAGTTACAGTTTCTACGGCAAATGGAGTAGAAGTAACAATGGATATCAAAGATCCTTCTTTTGGTGAATTTACTGCCAGTGCTGCTGTCGAAAAGGATGGTGGTGATGATGCAGATGCGACGCACGGACTCCTGATTTATTCGACAGTGACTCTCTTGCCGGATTCAAACGACATTGAGATCGATGGCGGAGAAGGTGTTGGTCGCGTCACACAAAAAGGATTGAAATGTGATGTTGGAATGGCAGCCATTAACCCAACTCCTCGGGCTATGATTGAAAAAACAGCCCGGCAATTACTTGGTCCAAACTGCGGAGCGAAAATTATTATTTCGGTACCGGGTGGAGAAGAAACAGCCAAGTTAACCTATAATTCACGCTTAGGAATAGTAGGAGGAATCTCCATTTTGGGGACGACAGGAATTGTCAATCCCATGTCAGAGGAGAGTTGGAAGGCGTCCATTACGATTGAATTAACCATGTTGTACAATCAAGGCTATCGATCGGTTGTGTTAGCACCCGGAAATTATGGCGAGGACTTTGCGACCAATGTGCTGGGAATTCCACCTCATCGAATTGTGAACATGAGTAACTTTGTTGGTCATGTCCTTAAAGAAGTCCAGCGGATTGGCTTTACTCGGGTCCTGATGGTTGGCCATATGGGTAAATTTGTCAAGGTGGCTGGTGGGATTTTCTCAACTCATAGCAAAGATTCAGATGCGCGAATGGAAATTATTATGGCAAATCTAGCCTTGCTAGGGGCTCCAGTTGAACTTCTTGAGAAAGTGGATCAGTGTATTACAACAGATGCGGCTGGAACTTTAATTGAGGAGTATCACTACGAAGAAGTCTATCAAGTGCTGGTGGACAAGATGAAATTTCGATCGGAGCGGTTGCTGCGGAATCGGAAGCCGGAAGTGAGCATTGATGTAGTAACCTTTGGGACAGAAGCTGGGTATCTGGCTTCAACCCAAACATTAGAAGAAATAGCGGAGGAATGGACGTGATCTATGTAATTGGAATAGGGCCAGGAGCCCCTTCCTATGGACTTTTGGGAAGTGAAGAGATTTATCAGAAGGCAGACTATATTCTTGGAAGTGAGCGACATTTAGAAATCCTTCCAGCTGCCTATCAAGAAAAAGGGGTTGTACCTCCAAAGAAACTTGCGGAGTTGGCTCAATTAATCGAGTCTTATCCAGAAGATGCAACCATTCTTTACCTAGCATCGGGCGATCCCCTAATCTATGGTTTGGGAAAATGGTTGTCTGAGAAATTTAAAGGGCGCGTGGTGGTTCAGCCAGGGATTTCTTCCTTCCAGTATCTCGCGAGCAAAGTCTTTCTCCCTATGAATGATGCCTACTTAACAAGTAGCCATGCAAAAATTCCTGATTTTGATTTCTTTCTTTCTCTACCGAAGGTATTTATGGTGACGGATAAGAAAATTGGTCCCTATGAAATAGCGCAAGAGGTGATGAAACGGGGATTGAAAAAAGTTTTAGTCATTGGTGAAAATCTTAGCTATGAAGATGAAAAAATTGAAATTTTAGCAGAGGACCAAGTGATTGATCGTCAATATGAAATGAATGTGGTGGTGATACTAAATGAAGGATTCGGCATTTATTAGAGCAAAGGTCCCAATGACTAAAGAAGAAGTCAGAGCTATCAGTATTGATAAATTAGACTTGCATAAAGCTAAGAGAATGTTGGATGTTGGCTCTGGTACCGGTAGTGTAACGATTCAAGCAGCTGTTTCCTTTCCAAATTTGGAAGTCGTAGCAATTGAACAAAATGAAGATGCTGTTGCCTTGACACAGGAGAATATTGACTACTTTGGCTGTCAGAATATTACTCTAATAAAAGGCAAAGCTCCTGTTGAGCTAGAAGGTCAATTCGATGCGATATTTGTCGGTGGAACCGGGGGCAATATGGCTGAAATCTTTGAGTGGTGTGAACATCTGTTAGTTCCGGGAGGACGCTTTGTTTTAAACTTTATCCTCTTGGAAAATGCTATGGAAGCGATTCAGCTTGCTGAAGAGATGGAATGGCAAGACTTAGACGTCGTATCCATCCAAGCGAGCAGATGGTCTGCCCTAGGAAAAGGGCATTATTTCAAACAGCAAAACCCAACTATTATTGTTTCAGCTGTAAAACCAGAAAGGAAATAAAGCTATGTCAATTGTACATTTTGTAGGCGCAGGACCTGGTGATGTGGAACTCATTACCCTAAAAGGTTATCGAAAATTATCCCAAGCGGACGTGGTCATTTATGCGGGTTCTCTCGTGAATCCAGATCTTCTTCAATATTGTAAGGAAGGTGCGGAGATTCATGACAGCGCGTCTATGCATTTGATGGAAATTATTGATGTCATGGAAGAAGCAGTGAAAGCTGGAAAAGACGTCGTTCGCTTACAAACAGGCGATTTCTCTATTTATGGTTCTATTCGTGAGCAAACAGAAGAGATGAAGAAGAGAGGAATTGAATTTGACTGTATTCCTGGGGTGAGCTCTTTCCTAGGAGCTGCCTCAAGTATTGGAACAGAATATACAGTCCCTGAAGTTTCTCAAAGTGTCATTATCACTCGCATGGCCGGACGGACCCCTGTTCCTGAACGAGAATCCCTCCGAAGCTATGCTCAGCATAGAACCTCTATGGCCATTTTCTTATCTGTACAGGGGATTGAGAAAGTGGTGGCTGAATTGGTTGAGGGTGGCTATCCAATAGAAACACCTGTCGCAGTAATCTATAAGGCAACTTGGCCAGATGAACGCAAGGTCTTTGGGACATTGGAGACCATTGCTGAGAAGGTCAAAGAAGCTAAAATTAGAAAAACTGCCTTGATTTTAGTTGGAGATTTCTTAGGTGAAGAGTTTTACTACTCTAAACTCTATCACAAAGAATTCCACCATGAATTCCGTAAAGGATTGAGTTCGCATGCTAAATGATTCCCCTCGTTACGCCATTGTGGCGGTTACTAACAACGCAAAAAATCTCGGACTAGAGCTCAAGGAAAAACTTGGGATTGATTGTCCGGTCTATACCACTGTGAAAATCGCTGACTCTCGGACGGTACCGATTGAAGGACGTGTCATTGAAGGACTTCGGACGGTATTCCAAGAGGTGGATGTCTTAATTTGTATCATGGCGATTGGTGCGGTTGTCAGAGGCATTGCCCCTGTTATTAAAGACAAAACAACTGATCCTGCTGTGATCGTTATGGATGAAAAAGCCAATCATGTGATTAGTTTATTGAGTGGTCACTTAGGTGGGGCCAATCAAGTTACACTTAAAATCGCTGAATTATTAGATTCAAATCCAGTGATCACGACCGCAACCGATACACAAAATGTTGTAGCCTTGGATAATATTGCTAAAGAAGTAAATGGGTGGCGGGAAGAATTGCGCTACTTAGTGAAAGTATTCAATTCTTATTTAGCGAATAAGGACTGTGTCTATTTTTATCAAGAAAAGCCTTGGGTTTCTGACCTGAGAGGGCTAACAGTAATTGAAGAAAATCAGATTCAGGAAGTCCTTGCTAATAAGAGCCCATTTATTTGGTTGACCTCTCAAGCAGTTGAGGTTGACGAAGAAGTGGTAGCCCTGATTCATCCAAAACCTTATGTTTTAGGAGTTGGGGCAAAGAAGGATCTTCCACCTTCCACTTTTATGGAATCTTTTCATGCATTTTGTGAACAAGAGGGAATCTCCGGTTCAGAAATCGCAAAAATTGCTAGTATTGATGTCAAAAAAAATGAACAGGCGATACTAGAATTAGCCCAACACCTTGACTGTCCTTTCCATACCTACTCCAAGGAGGAACTGCTAGTGGTGGCGGATAAATATCCGCAATCGGAATTTGTCAAGAAGACTGTTGGGGTTGGTAGTGTGGCGCTTGCTAGTGCAGACCTTGCAAGTAAAGGAAATGTGCTGACCCAACGGTTCGCACAAAATGGTGCAACATTTGCACTTGGTAAATTAGTTAACAATTATTAAATATTAAATTTAAGGAGAAATACATATGTTATACGTTATTGGACTTGGCCCAGGTAAAGAAGAATTGATGTCTCAAGAGGCATTGGAAGCAATCAAGGATTGTGAAATTATTGTAGGGTATTCTACCTACATGCGTTTGATCAAAGATCTTGTAAAAGATAAAGAAATGGTTGCGACTGGGATGCGTCATGAGATTGAACGCTGTCAAAAAGCTATTGACCTAGCTCACGAAACTGGAAAAAATGTTGGGGTCGTTTCGAGTGGGGATGCCGGTGTCTATGGGATGGCTGGTTTGATCCTCGAGTTATTAGAAGAAAACGATACGCTTGAAGTGAAGGTTGTACCAGGAATTACAGCAAGCCTTGGAGCAGCTGCAGTGATGGGAGCACCTCTCATGAACGACTTCTGTCATATTTCACTTAGTGACTTGATGACTCCATGGGAAATGATTGAAAAACGTCTTCATGCAGCAGCACAAGGTGACTTTGTCGTTTGTCTATATAATCCAAGAAGTAAAGGTCGTCCAGAGCACTTAGCAAGAGCACTTGAAATTATGTCTGAATACAAAGCCAAAGATACGATTGTTGGTATCGGTAAGGATATCGGACGTAAGGAAGAACAAATTGTGCTTACTACGATTGAAGACTTGGATGAAACTCTTGTAGACATGACTACAATTGTTATTGTTGGAAACAAAGAGACTTATGTGAAAAATGGTCGCATGATCACACCTCGAGGATATACACTATGATGAAACTACTTTTCGGTGGAACAGCTGAAAGTACAGAGATTCTTGAATTCCTCTCGCAACAGAATATCCCGGTGACTACCTCTGTTGTGTCGGATTATGGCCGCCATTTAGCTTCTAAATTTGGGCAGAACGTGGTCCAAGGAAGAATGACAGCTGACCAAATGGTTGCTTTCATCAAAGAGAATGACGTTGATGAAATTATTGATGCTTCGCATCCCTTTGCGGATATTGTCTCTCAAGAAGCGATGAAAGCAGCGAACCAGGCGGGAATTCCATATGTGCGCTTTGAAAGACAAGCTACCATCGACTTATCGGGTGCTACCGTTGTTCATTCGACAGAAGAAGCCATTGCATACATCAAAGAGAAAGAGTATAAAACAGTCTATTTAGGAACTGGAAGCAAAACCTTGCCATTATTCGTCCATGGTTTACCAGAGTCGCGTATTGTGGTTCGTGTTCTTCCAACTTCGGAAGTTCTAAAAGGTTGTGAAGAGTTGGGACTTGTTCCGGATCAGATTGATGCGATTAAGGCTCCTTTCTCTAAAGAGTGCAACAAAGAATTGCTGGCTCGCTCGAAAGCGGAAGTATTTGTTTCCAAAGAAAGCGGAAGTATTGGTGGGATTCGAGAAAAAATCGAAGGCTGTCAAGAACTTGGAATGGATTGTGTGATTATTTCACGACCTATTGTCAACTATTCTAAAGTAGTGTCAACTATTGAGGAATTGGAGACCCATTTAAAGAAAGAGGTGAATGGATGAGCGGCTTTGTTAGTTTAGTAGGTGCGGGTCCAGGGGATGAAGAATTAATCTCTATTAAAGGAGCACGGAGACTAGAAGAGGCGGATGTTCTCATCTATGACCGCTTAGTGAATCCTATGCTTCTAGCCTACACAAAAGCGAACTGTGAAAAGATCTATGTTGGTAAGATTCCTAATCAACCTTGTGTTTCTCAAGAAAAAATTGAAGAAGTCTTGGTTGCAAAAGCCAAAGAAGGGAAAAAAGTTGTTCGCCTAAAAAGTGGCGATCCCTATATTTTTGGCCGAGGAGGAGAGGAAGCTCAAACTCTTATCCAAGAAGGGATTCCCTTTGAAGTTGTACCAGGAATCACCTCAGCTATAGCCGGCCTTGCCTATGCAGGCATTCCCATGACCTTTAGAAATGTCGCGACTAGCTTTCATGTCTTTACTGGCCATCTACAAGATGCCAGTGAAGCATTGAACTGGGATGCGATTTCCCACTTAAAAGGAACTCTAGTCTTCCTTATGGGAATGAAAAACTTGCAGACCATTTGTGAGGAATTGATGGTTCGTGGTTACGATAAGGAAACTCCGGTTGCGATTATCGAATGGGCTACTCACCCTCAACAACGCTCGATCGATGGAAAATTAGAGACCATTGTTGAACTGGCTGAAAAACACCAGATGAAAGCACCAAGTTTAATTGTGATTGGGGACGTTGTTGCTTTCCGTGAGGAATTAAACTACCATGAAAAACTGCCTTTGTTCGGTCGAACCGTTTTGGTGCAAGAAACTCCTAATGCCAAACTTCCTAAACTATTGAGGGATGCTGGGGCGACAGTGTATGCTTTTCAGTCACCAAGTAAATTACTTGCAAAAGAACTGCAACTTCCTCAACTTTCTAGCATCGACGGTTTAGTAGTGACAGACCCAAGCTCTTGGAACTTCTTTGTTGCCTATTTGCAACAAGAAGATCTGGATATACGGAGTCTCAGCCATCTGAAGATTGTAGCAAGTGGTCATCATACCATCAAGACCATTAAAGAAGCAGGTATTCGCCTCTATGATCAAATCAATGATGTTGCAGAAGAGAATTTTGTGAAACGGATGAGTGAGCAAGAAGGAAACTGGATCATTCTCACTTCTGATATTAAGGAAAAAGCAGTAGCAGAAGCTTTGAACTTCCCGATCCACACCACACATTCTGTTGACTTTGAAAGTGGATCATTCTCTTATCATGCAGAGGATATCCAGCTGATCTGTTTGCCAAACTCTGCTGCAGCTTACCACTTTGTGTTGATGGCAGAGAAAACCCAAGAGAATTGGAAAGAGAAACCGATTGTCATTATGGGAGACAATACTAGGTCTGTATTGGAAAAAGCTGGCTATCATCAGTTGATTGAAACAGAAGAGAGAACCTTAAAATCGGTTTGTGAAGCTTGCCAAACTTTTTTTAGAAGGGAAAGTGAAAATGACTAAAGCGATTATTGTTGTCAGTTTCGGTACTACCTATCCTGAAACACGAAAGAAAACCATTCAAGCCTGTGAAGAGACGATCCAACAGCGGTTCCCAGATTTTCAGGTCCACCGTGCCTTCACTTCGAATGTTGTCATTAAGCGCATTAAAGAAAATGAAGGAATCTCAGTTCCAACTGTGAACCAATTATTGGAACAATTGAAAAAGGATGGTGTCAAGGAAGTTTATATTCAACCACTCCACATTATCTTGGGAAGTGAATATGAAAAAGTGGTTCACCAAGCCAATCAGTTTAAAGAAGATTTTGAACTTCTAAAAATCGGGAAACCTCTTCTTTTTAGTGAAGAAGATTATGAAAATGTTGCAAATATTCTTGTAAAAGAATACAATAATGATGATGTAGACGAAGCAACCATCCTTATGGGACATGGTAGTCAGCATTATGCCTTTACTGCCTACGCCGCTTTGGATCATATGTTGACGGATGAAGCTGTCTATATCGGCTGTGTCGAGTCTTATCCTCCGGTAGAGTTACTCGAAAAACGTCTGGAAGCTAAAGGCATTAAAAAAGTTCATCTTGCTCCCTTTATGTTAGTGGCTGGGGATCATGCTACCAATGATTTGTGTTCGGATGAAGAAGGATCATGGAAACACTTCTTTACAGAAAAAGGCTACCAAGTAGAGACACACTTGATTGGACTTGGTGAATACCCAAGTGTTCAAGAACTCTATGTTCAACACTTAGAAAAGATTATTAAATAGGAGGTCTAAAATGGCAACATTTTACGGTATTGGGATTGGTCCAGGAGACAGTGAACTCGTAACCGTTAAAGCCAAAAATATTCTGCAAACATTGGATATTTTGTACACTCCTGAAGCCAAACGCGGTTCTAAGAGTGTGGCATTGACGATTGCGAGTCCCTATGTCAGTGATCATCTAGAGATTAAACAACGCCACTTTCCAATGGTTCGTTCCTTAGAAAAGAAGGAACCTCAATGGGAACAAATTGCTGCTGAAATTGTAGAAGATGTAAAAGCTGGGAAGAATGTTGGCTTTATCACTTTAGGGGATCCGATGGTCTATAGTACCTATAGTTACCTCTTGAGATTAATTGGGAATAGCATTGATACCCAAACGATTCCTGGAATTACCTCATTTGGTAGCATGGCTTCTGTCTTGGGGCAACCATTGACCATGGATGAAGAGTCCTTTGCAGTTGTTCCTGCTACAGCAGATGCGGATAAGATTGACCAAGCACTAGCGATTCATGATACAGTTGTGATTATGAAAGTGGCCAATCATTTGGATGTGATTCTTCCCTTGTTGGAGAAGTACGACCTGATTGAAAAAACATTTTTAGTCAGTCATGCCTCTACTGAAAAGCAAAGAATTTTGTACGGAGTATCGGACTTAACAGTCGATGACAAATTGGATTATTTTACAACCCTATTGGTCAAGAAACATCCATTAGGGTAATGAAAAAAGGAGTGATATTATGAAACAACGTAAAAAAATGATAGCAATTGCTCTTTTAGTATTGCTAATCATCTTTAGACCTCAACCTGTATCTGCTATGCACATTATGGAAGGGTATCTCCCTTTGGTATGGTGTATTGTCTGGTTCTTACTATTTTTACCATTCTTCATTTTAGGTTTGATCAAAATTAAGAAGATTATTTCAAAAGATCCAAATTCAAAAACCATGTTGGCCTTATCCGGTGCCTTTATCTTTATCTTATCCTCATTGAAGATCCCTTCAGTAACAGGATCTAGCTCTCACCCAACCGGTGTTGGTTTGGGAACTGCTATGTTTGGACCATCTGTTATTAGTGTACTAGGAACGATTTGTTTGTTGTTCCAAGCTCTTCTTCTTGCCCACGGTGGGTTGACAACCCTTGGTGCCAATGCTTTTTCAATGGCAGTCGTAGGTCCTTTTGTCGGATTTGCAGTTTATAAATTTAGCCGTTCTTTGAAACTATCTAAACCAGTCTCACTCTTCTTGTGTGCGATGCTTGCAGATTTAGCGACTTATGCAACAACTTCGCTTCAACTTGGATTGGTCTTCCCGGATCCAACCACTGGATTTGTGGGTTCAACCATTAAGTTCTTAGGAGTCTTTCTAATTACGCAAATTCCAATTGCCATTGTAGAAGGACTACTTACAGTTATCTTCTATAACTTGATTTCTGAAAATGCGACAGAAAGAGAGGGGCTCTTCCTATGAAAAAACAAAAAAATCTTTTGTTATTAGCTGCCATTGTTGTGATTATTGTCGGTGCTTTCTTATTTGCTCCTAAAGGAGTAGAATATAGTGGTACGGATGATGCTGCAGAAAATGCTATTTCGACTATTCAAAAGGACTATAAACCTTGGTTTTCACCTTTGTTTGAACCACCAGGATCAGAAGTTGAAAGCTTGCTCTTTACCCTTCAAGGTAGTATCGGTGCGGGGATTATCTTCTATGTCATCGGTTACCAAAGAGGAAAAAAACATCAAGAAAAATAATTTAGTTTAGTAAGTATTTGTATGGGAGGAAACTATGTTTGTAATTGATCGCTATGCGTATAATAACCGTTGGACTGCAGTTCCAGAACTGCATAAGTTCAGTTTGTATATTTTGTTAATGATTATTTCTTTCTCTGGTTTCCTCCCCTTACAAATTCTACTAATTGTTATCATGGTCCCCTTGACGTGTTATATTGCTAGACTTCCTATTTTAAAATACTTGAGCTGGTTTCGCTATCCGTCTATTTTCATTTTATTAAGTATGGCGACCTTTGTCATTAGCTATGGTGAAAATAGTCATCAGTTTTTAATGGCCATTCCAGTTGGAAGTCATGGCTATTTAGGAGTTTTTCATTCTTCTGCCAAACAAGTTGGACCGATTGTTATGAGAATTTACTGTTCTTTAATTTCAACCTATTTTATGGCTTTAACCATTCCCTTTAACCAGATGATGAAGCTTTGTAAAACCCTTCATTTGCCGGCTATCTTAATGGAATTAATCGTTCTTATGTATCGCTTTATCTTTCTAGTATTAATCGAATTTTTAACCATTCGAGATACCTTAGATTTGAAGTTTTCATTTGTAAATAAGAAAAAAAGTTATCTTGGCTGGGGAAGATTAGCCAATACCTTATTTGTCAAATTATTGGCAGATAATCAGCGCTTAAATGATGTCTTAACCCTGAAATTTGCTCAAGCTAAAGAAATTGATGAAGAGGAATAAAAATATGTTAAAATTAGAGAATATTACAGTTTTATTTGATGATTTGAAAGCTGTGGACCATGTGAATATGGAATTCATGGAAGGAAAGATTACTGGAATTATTGGAACCAACGGTTCCGGGAAATCTACCCTGATGAAGGTCATGACCAAACTGCTCAAGCCCCAAGAAGGCAGTGTGAGTTTAGATAATCAGGTCATTCAAGATAAGAAGAAAGCTTTGTTTGCTTACCGGCAAGAAGTCAATATGGTCTTTCAAAATCCGGAGCAGCAATTGTTTTATACCATTGCCAAAGATGATATTGGCATGGCATTAGAGAATTTAGGATACTCCAAAGAGGAGTGTGAGAAACGGGTTCAAGAAGCCATTGAACTGATGGACATCGAAGAGTTGCAGGATCGACCGGTGCAATATTTGAGTTACGGCCAAAAGAAAAAAGTAGCCATTGCGGGGATGTTAGCTCTCAAACCACGTTTTCTATTGTTAGACGAGCCGACTGCTGGATTGGATCCTAAAGGGCGGGACCAAATGGCCATGATTATGAAAAAACTAGTTTCCAATGGAACCAGCATTATTGTTACCAGCCACGACATGGATCTCATGTATGACTGTTGTGACTATGCCTACCTCATCAAAAAAGGCAAGATTATGACCCAAGGAACAAAATATGAAGTATTCCAGGAAGAAAAATTGTTGTTAGATGCTGGACTTTCTGTGCCATGGATTGTCAAACTTCATCAGGCAATCCAGACACCCCTTGTTGAAGATGAAGAGATTCTATTTGAGCAGTTGAAAGAAGGATATCTATGGCAAAATCGTTAATGATTCAGGGAACAGCTTCAGATGCTGGTAAAAGCTTAATTGCTGCGGGCTTGTGTCGTATTTTAAAACAAGATGGTTACACGGTTGTTCCCTTTAAATCCCAAAATATGGCTTTAAATTCTTTTATCACCAAAAAAGGATTTGAGATGGGGAGAGCTCAGGTCGTACAAGCAGAAGCCGCAGGTATTGATCCAGATGTTCGCATGAATCCTGTCCTACTGAAACCAACTTCGGATCGTAAATCCCAAGTTGTTTTTATGGGCAAAGTCCTTAAAGATATGGATGCGGTGGATTATCATGAATTTAAGCAGGAGTTACTGCCTAAAATCAAAGAAGTCTATCAAGAACTAGACCAGGAATACGACGCCATTATCCTAGAAGGTGCGGGTAGTCCAGCAGAAATCAACTTAAACGAACGAGATATCGTCAATATGGGAATGGCGCGTTTGGTCGATGCGCCTGTCATTTTAGTAGCGGACATTGACAAGGGAGGAGTATTTGCCTCTATTTATGGTACAATCGAATTAATGCCAGAAGAGGATCGTAAACGGATCAAAGGGGTTTTGATCAACAAATTTAGGGGGGATGTAGCCCTGCTTCAATCAGGTATTGATATGATTGAAGAGCTCACTCAAGTACCGGTATTAGGAGTTGTCCCATATGCAGACATTGACATTGATAGCGAAGATAGTGTCGCTTTAAGCAGTAAAGGACGCAGCTTTAATCAGGAAAAAGATCTGGATGTGGCTATTATTACCTTGAAACGGATCTCTAACTTCACCGATTTTCATAGTTTGGAAATTCAACCAGACGTTTCGGTTCGTTATGTCATGCCAGGGGATGCAATTGGAAATCCAGATCTCTTGATTCTACCTGGAAGTAAAAATACCATCGAAGATATGCAAGTTCTCCAAGATTCAGGGATTGTTGATCAAATCCGTCAGTGCGCTGATCAGGGCATTCGAATTTTTGGAATTTGTGGGGGCTTCCAACTTTTAGGAAAGAAAATTTCAGATCCAAACCATGTCGAATCAGAATTGGATGAAATTGAAGGGCTAGGGCTTCTGGATATCGCAACGCAGATGCAGGGAACAAAACGGACAACTCAAGTCCAGGCAGAACACGAAGGACAAATTCTGGAAGGTTACGAAATCCATATGGGAGAAACAGAGATATCAGATAGCTTGACACCATTTTCTCGTATCATTCTTCAAAATGGTGAGGAAACAAGCAGATATGATGGAGCTGTTTCACCGGACAAACGAATTCAAGGGACCTATCTCCATGGTGTCTTTGATAACTCTCAATGGACGCGCGATTATTTGAACCAAATTCGAATTGAAAAGGGCTTGGAACCTATCACAGATCAGGCGATTGATCTCAAAGAATTCAAGGATTTGCAATATGATAAGCTGGCAGCAATTATTCGTGATGCAGTCGATATGAAAAAGATATACCAGATTATGAACGGAGAAGAGCTTTAATGAGAATTTACACAAAGTATGGGGATAAAGGGTTTACCCGTCTATATGGTGGGGATCGTGTATCCAAAACACATATTCGTGTGGAAGCATACGGGACCATGGATGAATTGTGCTCTCAAGTTGGCTACCTGGTATCTGAAATGAAGGAATACAAAGAATTAGATGATATCAGAGAAGAATGTGAGGAGATTCAGCAACATTTATTTGACTGTGGAAGCGATCTTGCTACTCCTAGAGAATTGAGACCATACAAACAAAAGGAATCAGATATTACCTTCCTAGAAGAAAAAATGGATGCTTATATGCACATTCCAGAAAAGATTGATCGCTTCATTATTCCTGGCGGCCATCGGATCGCCAGTCTCTGTCATGTTGCTCGTACTATGACCCGTCGATTGGAGCGAAAAATGGTTGCTGTCATTGAAGCAGATGAAATGGTCAATGAAGTCGGCTTGATCTATATCAATCGCTTGTCAGATTACTTCTTTGTCATAGCTCGCTTGGTTAACCATCGCCTAGAAGTCAAAGATACAGTCTATAAACGAAGTGCTAAGATTTTTAGAGAAAGAAAAGAGGGAGAATAGTCATGTATCCTGTCATGATGAATATCCAAAATAAACCAGTCGTCATTATTGGTGGAGGAAAAGTAGCAGCCCGCAAGATTAAGACTTTGTTGTCAGAAGGGGCCAAGGTTACAGTCATTAGTCCTGAAATCAATGAAGTGATTCCTAAATCGCAGGTTGAATGGATTCAAAGAAGCTACCAAACTGGGGATTTGGAAGGGGCAAAATTGGTATTTGCCTGCACAGATAACCAGGAAGTCAATAAAAAAGTGATGGAAGAGGCGCACCCTAGTCAGTTCGTCAATAATACTGGGGATAAGAAAAATTCCGATTTTTATAATGTGGCTATTGCTTCAAATAAGGAACTTTCCGTCATGATCTCTACAAACGGCTTATCGCCATCGCGCTCAAAAGAAGTCAGAAAAAAGATCGAACAACTTTTAGATCAATTGTAAGAACGGGGCGGACAGAATGTATTTATTATATCTTGGTGTAACCCATCGTGTGGCACCATTATCCATTTTAGAGCGGGTTCATTTTTCTGATGAAGAAAAAAAAGAAGCTCTACTCAAATTAAAAGAGGAAAAAAGTATTCTGGAAGATGTCATCCTGTCAACCTGTAACCGGACAGAGTTGTATCTGGTTGTTGACCAACTGCATACCGGTCGTTATTATTCCAAGCATTTTTTAGCAGATTGGTTTCGGATTGACATCGAGGAACTAGAGCCTTATCTTACCTTTAAAGAAGGCAATGAGGCTTTAGAACATTTATTTAGAGTATCCATTGGCTTAGATTCCAAGATTGTAGGTGAAACACAAGTTCTCGGTCAATTAAAGCAGGCCTTTTTGAGCGCCCAAGAAACTGGTACGACAGGAATCGTCCTCAATCAAGCTTTTAGGCAAGCGGTGACCTTTGCTAAAAGAATGCACGATGTCTACCGGATCAATGCCCGGCCTATGTCCATCGGTTTGACCTCTTTACAAATGTTGGATAAGGAAGACCTTGATTATGAGAATACAAAAATCGTGGTCATCGGATTAGGGGAAATTGGCCAATTGGTGACCAAGTATGTTCTACAACGTCCCTTTCAGTCTATCCGCTTGGTCAATCGCACCCTTTCCAAGGCCAACCCTTATTTAACAGAAGATCGTATTCAGGCTTATTCTTGGAATGATTTAGAAGAAGCCGTGAAAGATGCGGATATTATTTTCACTGCTATCAAGTCTGAAGGCTATATTCTCTATCCGCATATGGTGAAAGCAGGAGCGATTGTTTTCGACTTGTGCTTGCCACGGACCTGCCATCCAAATTCGGCCATTACCATTCACAATATCGAAAATATCACCAGCGAATTGCAAGCCTTTTTTGAGGAAAGAAATGAGATTGCTAAGAGTATCGAAGCAGAGATTTCCAATGAACTAGTGAGTTTTGAAGAGTGGAAGCAGCAGTTAGGCATTATTCCCCTGATTCAAGAGATTCGAGAAAAGGCGATTCAGGCTCAGCAGTCAGCTATGGAAAGCTTATTACGCAAACTTCCAGATCTTACTGATCGAGAAAAGAAACAAATCTCGAAGCATATGAAGAGCATCATCAATCAAATCTTGAAGGAGCCTTTGTTGCAATTAAAAGAAATGTCTGTGGGTGAAAATTCGGAATATGATATTGCCTTGATAGCTAAAATTTTCGATCTTCATAGCGGAAAGGGAGTGAACCATGAGAAGCATTAAAGTCGGAACCAGGAAAAGTCAGTTGGCCATGACCCAGACCAAAATGGTGGTAGAGCGTTTAAAAGAATGCTATCCTGATGTGGAGTTTGAATTGGTCCCCTATAAAACCCAAGGAGATCGGTTGGTTCATGTTTCTCTGCAAACCATTGGTGGAAAAGGGGTCTTTGTCAAGGAAATTGAGCAGGCGCTCTTAAATCAAGACATCGATATCGCCATCCATAGCTTAAAAGATGTTCCTTCTATCCTTGTGGACGGATGTACCATTGGTGCCATTCCGGAGCGAGAAGATGTCAGAGACTGTCTGATCTATAGAGAAGAAGGCATGACTCTTGAAACTCTTCCGCAAGGGGCAGTTGTAGGGACCAGTAGTATTCGACGCCAGGTCCAACTTCAGAGTCTAAGAAGTGATCTCCAATTCAAACCTTTACGTGGAAATATTGATTCGCGCATCCGCAAGTTACAAGAAGGCGAATGCGATGCTATCGTGCTAGCTGCTGCTGGCCTAAAACGGATCGGGTATTTAGATCAGTCGCCCTCTCTCAATTTAGAATTTTTAGATCCTCAGACATTTATTCCTGCTGTTTCACAAGGGGCCTTAGCCGTCGAATGCCGGGAAGACGATGAGGAAGTCCTGCATCTATTGGCAGCGATTCACGATCAGGAAGTAGAAAACTGCATCCAATTGGAAAGAAGCTTCCTAAGCTTGATGAATGCGGATTGTACCTTCCCGGTAGGAGCTCACGCTCAATATATCGAGGGGCAATACCAGTTGAAGACCATGTTGGCAGATGGTAAGGATCGATGCTTGTACGTGTCTCTCACTTCTAAGGATGGAAGCGATCTTCCCAAACTGGCTTTAGAGCAACTAATGGAAAAAGGAGCCTTAATAGACAAATGGTGGGAAGCTTAATTATTTTTACAAGAGAACAAAAACCCTCTGTCGAATTACAGACTTTACTAGACCGGAACCAAGTCAAATGGTTGCATGCGCCCCTCATTTGCACACAAGGCAATCCCCTTCCACTCATTTTTGAAGAAAAACTGGCCAAAGCTGATTGGGTCTTCTTTACGAGTGCCAATACGGTTCAGTTATTTCTTCCCTATTTGAGACCTGATTTGAAGATTGCCTCGATCGGAAGTCAGACCAGTAAGTTATTGAGAGAGCATCAACTAGATGTCACCTTTGAGTCCAGTAGTCAGTATGGAGTGGATTTTATCAAGGAGTGGGCTAGTCAATATGGGGATCCGCAAAACATTCTCTTCCCTCATAGTGATTTGGCCAATCCGACCTATCCAAAGATGTTACAGGAATTGGGACATGACGTTTATGCTTGGCCTCTTTATCAAACGGTCGCCAATCAAGAGGGAATCGATAAAATAAGAGACATCTTGTCCTTAGAGGAAAAATGTGTATGGACCTTTGCCAGTCCGTCAGCCTGGGATGTTTTTTATCAAGAGGGGCTTTCTTTACCAGAGCATCACCAAATTGGGGTGATTGGAGAGACCACAGCAAAAGCTGTTTTAGATTGTGGTGTCTCGGTAAACTATATGCCTTCTAGTCCATCCATGCTACAATTGGTAGAGGTGATTATAAAGGAGATACAAGATCATGAATTTTAAAAGACATCGTAGACTTAGAAAAAATTCTCTCATGAGAGATTTGGTCAGAGAAACGACTGTAAGCGTCAATGACTTTATTCAACCGCTTTTTATAAAAGAAAATCTAGAGCAAAAAGAAGAAGTGACTTCCATGCCAGGTGTCTTTCAATTTGCTTTGACGGATCTTTTAGAAGAGGTGGAATCTTGTGTGCAACTTGGGATTAAAGCCTTTATTCTGTTTGGAATCCCTGCAGAAAAAGACGAAGTTGGTTCACAGGCTTCTAGCCCAGACGGGATCGTTCAAAAAGCCCTTCGCTTGATCAAACAACACTATCCAGATCTCATACTAATTGCAGATACCTGCCTCTGTGAATTTACTAGTCATGGACATTGTGGCATCCTAGATGGTGAAACGGTTGTCAATGATCTTTCTTTGGACCGCTTAGTTCAAGTAGCCATAAGCCAAGCAGAAGCCGGAGCAGACATTATTGCTCCTTCGAATGCCATGGATGGTTACGTAGCGGCGATTCGTGAAGGCTTAGATAAGTCTGGCTTTGACATGGTACCCATTATGTCTTATTCGGTTAAGTTTGCCTCTAGTTTTTATGGACCATTTCGGGATGCCGGTGAAAGTGCACCAGCTTTTGGAGACAGAAAGACTTACCAGATGGATCCAGCAAACCGTTTAGAAGCTCTTCGAGAAGCTCAAAGTGATGAAGAAGAAGGAGCAGATTTCCTCATGGTGAAACCCGCTCTTGCCTTCTTAGATGTCTTGAGAGATCTAAGAAATCAAAGTGATCTTCCTCTAGTCGCTTATAATGTCAGTGGGGAATACAGTATGGTGAAGGCTGCTGCTGCCCAAGGTTGGATTGATGAGCGTGCCGTTGTCATGGAAAGTCTTATCGGAATGAAGCGAGCAGGAGCGGATTTAATCATATCTTATTTTGCCAAGGATGTAGCAGGATATTTGAAAGGCTAGGATGAAAGATGAAACGAACACAATCAAATGATTACTTCAAGGAAGCAGAATCTATTTTCCCAGGAGGTGTCAATAGCCCTGTACGAGCTTTTAAGGCAGTAGGTGGCAATCCTCTTTTCATTGACCATTCTCAAGGAGCTTACCTCTATGATGTGGATGGTAATCAATTTGTGGATTATGTGCTCTCTTGGGGACCTATGATTTTAGGACATGCTCGAAAAGAAGTGCTTGAGGAAGTGCAAGAGGCTCTATGGGAAGGAACCAGTTACGGTGCTCCAAGTCCACGTGAGATCAAATTAGGCAAACTGATTAAAGAACGCTTGCCTTTCGTTGAGAGAATCCGTATGGTCAATTCAGGAACAGAGGCAACTATGAGTGCCATTCGTTTAGCGCGTGGGATTACCAAACGACCAAAAGTAGTGAAATTTATTGGTTGCTACCATGGACATAGTGATTCTTTCTTGGTACAAGCTGGCTCTGGTGTAGCAAGCTTTGGGATTGCAGATTCAGCAGGTGTAATTCCTGAGGTAGCGCGTGAGACCATTGCTCTTCCTTATAACGATCTAGAAGCTTTACGGACCTGCTTTGAAGAACACGGGGCAGAAATTGCCTGTGTCATCGTAGAAGCTGTTGCCGGCAACATGGGCTTGATTCCAGGCCACAAAGAATTTATTGAGGAGATTCGCCGCCTCACGACAGAAGCAGGTTCACTCTTCATCATGGATGAAGTCATGACTGGTTTTCGGGCTCATTACCAAGGGGCAGTGGGCTTGTATCAAGTCGATCCAGATTTGATCTGTCTAGGAAAAGTCATCGGTGGTGGTTTCCCAGTTGCTGCTTTTGGTGGGAAAGCTCAATACATGAATCAAATTGCTCCTTTAGGAGATATTTATCAAGCAGGAACTCTATCAGGGAATCCAATTGCCATGGCAGCGGGCTATGAAAACTTGCGCCTATTAACCAAGGAAGTCTTTGATCAAACAGTTGAAAAGACAGACTATCTCTGTCAGGGGCTTCGCCAGTTGGCAGAAAAGCATGGCGTAGCCCTTCAAGTAGTCTCTGTTGGAACCATGTTTGGATTTTTCTTCTCAGAAAAACCAGTTTTGAATTTTGAAGATTCCAAAGAAGCAGATCATCAGCTTTTTGCCAAGGTCCATGGCTTGCTTTTAGAAGAAGGTGTTTATATTGCACCATCTCAGTATGAAAGCAACTTCTTATCAAGTGCTCATTCCTTTGAAGATCTGGACCGTACTTTAGCTGCTTTTGACAAAGTCTTTAGCCACTTGTCATGAAAGGAAGATTATGGGGAAGATTGTTTTAGTCACGGGTGGTGCTCGTAGTGGCAAATCCTCCTTCGCTGAATCCAAACTTTTGCAGAAGGAAGGGGTTTGTTACATAGCAACTGGTCTCGTGATGAAAGAGGATCCAGAATGGCAGGAGCGGGTCAAGCTGCATCAAGAAAGACGACCACAAAGCTGGGATACGCTCGAGCAATACCGGGACTTAGCGACTTGGATTGAACAAGATGATCATGGTGATTACTTAGTAGATTGTGCGACCATGTTAACCACCAATCGACTTTTTGATTTGGTCAATGAGTGGTATCCCGAGAAAGGCTACTTATCAGACGAGCAGTTTTTAAGTAAAGCCGAACAAGCCCGAATTTTGGAAGCCATGGAAGCCGAGTGGTCTCAGATACTTTCTGCCATGAAAGAGCGCCAAGCTACTTTTTGGATTGTCACCAATGAAGTGGGTCTGGGTATTGTTCCAGACACGCGTCTAGGACGTTACTTTAGAGATCTTCAAGGTCGGGTCAATCAAATGATTGCAAAGGAGGCAAGTGAAGTCTACTTAGTTATTTGTGGACTGGCACAGCAGTTAAAATGATTTCAGCACTGATTATCTATACACAATTTTTTAGTCGGATTGTGATTCCAAAAGCGGTTGATCTCTCCTATGTTCGAAAAGGAGTTCCCATTTTAACGCTCTTTGGTCTCTTATTAGGGCTCATTTCCTCCTTATTTTTTGTTTTGACATCTTTGGTACTTCCTGACACCATTGCCTGGATTTTGACCTTGTTCTTTGATGTTCTTTTAACGGGAGGCTTCCATTTAGACGGCCTTGCTGATACAGCTGATGGCTTATTCTCTTCTCGTTCCAAGGAACGGATGTTGGAAATCATGAAAGACAGCCGTATCGGTAGTAACGGTGTCTTGGCCTTAATTTTCTATTACGGCCTCATGATCGCCATGGGACCTTATCTTCCCCAGCCCAAGTGGCTGATTGTCGCTTCTTTATCAATGATTGGAAAGGTTGGTTTGACCATTCAGCTCTACAAGATGCGCTATGCTAGAGAATCTGGTGGCTCTGGAAACTTCTTTTCCGGAACCAAGACCAGTTCCATCCTCTTAGCTCAGATTGTCCCACTGGCTGTTCTTATGGCTGGCTTTTGGCTCAAAGGGCTCCTTGCTTATAGTTTGGTCATTCTTGGAACTCTAGCCTTTCGCTGGTTCGTTTATCAAAAGATTGACGGGGAGACAGGGGATACCTTAGGAGCATCAGTAGAAGTAGCCCAGATATTATTTTTGATAGGAATGATCATATGACAGTAAAAAAGTGGTACCTGATTCGCCATGGAGAAACAGACTTTAATAAAAAACGGTTTTTCTATGGAAAAGCGGATGTCTCAATTAATGAGACGGGAAAAGAACAAGCTGCCCTCCTTCATCAATTGATGAAAGGAAGAAGCATTTCTCGAGTTTATACTAGTCAGCTCAAAAGAACGCAAGAAACAGCTACCATCATTTTCCCAGATCAGAATCCCACAGCTTATAAAGCCTTGAACGAAAGAGATTTCGGCTTATGGGAGGGAAGGACAGCCAACGAAATTCAAGCGGCCTTTCCCTTGGTTTGGGAAGAATGGCTGGAAAGCCCCTTTGAGGTGACGCCGTCTAAGGCTGAACCCTTTGAAAAATTTAAAGAACGGGTCTGGTCGATTGTCAAGGAGATTCGCGAAACAGAAGATCCCGAAATCGTGATTGTAGGACATTTAGGAGTCTTACGCCTGATTTACCAGTTTTTAGTTAATATGGAAGCTGATTTCTGGTCGATCGATATCCCACAAGGAACGGTCTTGCTATTAGAGGACAATGATCCTTGGGAAGAAAGGCTCATCAACCAAGAAGATGACTTGAAGCATTCACAGGACAAGTGATCAAAACACAAAATGATATAGAAAGTAAGACGGTGGTTATTGGGATAGGTCATCTCTTCGTTTTATTTTCTTGCCAATTAAACTATATTAACAGGATGAAGATACAAATGAAAAAATGGAAATTATTTTTAGGAACAGCTTTAGTGAGCGTCGCTCTTCTTGGTTGTGCAAAAACGAATCAACCTTCCTCACCTGAGGAAGCAAAAAAAGCTCAAACAGTCACCATTGGGTACACCCAGTTTCCTACCAATATTGATCCGGCAGATGAGTACAATGGCTGGTTTACTGTTCGTTACGGAGTTGGTGAAACTTTATTTAAAATGGATGATCAGTTAGAACCACAACCTTGGCTAGCTGAAAAAATCGAACAACCCTCTCAATTGGAGTGGAAAATTACCCTTCGCAATGATGTCACTTTCCAAAATGGGGAAAAAATGACAGGTGCGAAGGTAGAGGCCTCTCTAAAACGACTCATTGAAAAGAGTAAACGTGCAGCGGATGACCTTGGAATTGAGAGCATTCATTCAGATGGTCAAACCGTCACCATTAAAACAAAAATAGAACAGCCGATCATGAAGAATCTATTAGCAGAGCCTTATTCTGTTATTGTAGACGTAGATGGGAAGGCTGCCTCTGACAAATCTCCAGTAGGGACAGGTCCGTTTCTTATCAAGACCTATACTCCAGAAACAGGAGCTACTTTAGAGGCCTATGAAAACTATTGGGGTGGTAAAGCGAAGGTGGCACAGGTTCAGATTAAATATTTCTCTGATCCGACAGCTATTTCTGCTGCCCTTCAATCCAAAGAAGTCGATGCTGTTTATGGGCTCCCATATGCTAATTTAGCAAGCTATAAGAAGGACAGCCAGTATAAAATTTCTGAAAAAGAAGGTGGCCGTTACTTAAGCTATGTCTACAACTTTGAAAATCCCTATGTAGCTGATGATCAGTTCCGTCAAGCTTTGGATACCTTGGTCGACAAGAAAACTTTCACAGAATCCCTCTTTAAAGGTGCGGCTGTTCCAGCTACTGGACCGCTCCCTTCTAGCTCCGATTTTGCCTTAGATAAAAGTGTTCATGAGTTTAATGTAGAAAAAGCTAAGAAATTGTTGGATGAGGCCGGCTATAAGGATACCGATGGAGATGGCTACCGTGAAAAAGATGGAAAGAAAGTCACGATTGAATTGCTCTCCTTTACTCGTTTACCAGAAATGCCCTTAGCCGTTGAAGCCTCTCAACAACAATTAAAAGAGGTTGGAATTGAAGCGAAGATTCGTAAGGTGGAAGTGAGTGCTGTCGCAAAGGAGATAGATTACGCCTTCACGCCTTATGCCGTCGTAGCTGCTCCGATTGGCGATCCATATGCTTACTTTAACTCAGCTGTCAAAACTGGGGGAGTAGGAAATATCGGTCATTATAGCAATGCAGAAGCTGATCAGAAGATCGAAGCCCTAGCAACTGAGACCGATCAGAAAAAACGGATCCAATTGAGCAAGGACATTCAAGCCCTTATGGATAAGGATCATGGGTATACGATCATTGGATTTTATAAAGTTGCCATCGTCATGGACAAATCTATTTCTCATTTGGAATCCCATCCAACAGATTATTATCATGTAACCAACAAACTCTCGAAGGAGTAAAGCTATGTTGCAACTGACGAATGTCACGGTTTCTTCCCCGTCAAAGGTTATTTTAGATCAACTTTCTCTAACCGTTTCGGCAGGTGAAGCAGTCGGAATCGTCGGAGAAAGCGGAAGTGGCAAAACAACGGTTTTAAAGCTGCTTTTGGGTCTTCCCTTGAATGACTTAGTCTTTACCCAAGGCAGGATTTCTTATAGGGATCAGGCCATCAGCCCACAAAAGAAGCGGGTTTCTTACCCCTTTGTGGGGACAGAACTGGCCTGGATTACCCAACAGTCCAGTCTCGGTTTTAACAACAACCGTAAAATCAAGCACCATTACGAGGATCTCGTCAAGAGTCATGGCTCTCAAGTAGAAAAGATGAGAACGTTAGAGGAATGCCTCCAGATGGTTGGCTTAGATCCAGCACAGGTTCCATCAAAGTACCCTTTTGAACTTAGTGGAGGTATGATGCAACGAGTGGCCATTGCTTTGGCCTTAGCCAGTCATCCTAAATTGCTCTTGGCAGATGAGCCGACCAGTGCCCTTGATGTTCTCTCCAAGGAATCGTTTATTCAAACCTTGATTGAATTGCTAAGGACCGAAGAATCTAGCCTCTTATTTGTCACTCATGATATGAGTGTCGCCAAAAAGTTGGCAGATAGGATCTTGGTTATGAAGGAGGGGAAGATTGTGGAAGAAGGAAGTCGCGACCAAATTTTCCAAAATCCGCAACATCCCTACACCCAGAAGTTACTAATGGCTATTCCAAAATTAAAATTGTAGCAGGAGTCACCAAATGACCTATTTACTCGAATGTAAAGATCTCACTCATCATTATAATGATCCGCTTCATCATCAGGCTGGTGTTTTTGATGTCTCCTTTACGCTAGAAAAAGGACATCGGCTTGGTTTGGTTGGAGAATCCGGTTCGGGTAAAAGCACCATTGCCAAAATTCTGAGTCGACTTCTCAATATGCAAAAGGGAAGTATTCAGTTCTTGGGGCAATCGCTGACGACTTATACAGACTTTGAGTTTTACAAAAAGGTGCAATATATTTCTCAACAGCCCCAAGAAGCCTTTCATCCCAAAAGGACCTTACAAGCAAGTTTAGAAGAGGTTTGTCAGAATTTTAAGATTTGTAAGACTAAGAAGGAGATGGAAGAGCAGATTCACCAACTCTTGGAAAGGGTTGGCTTACATCCGGATCTGGCGCAGCAGTTTCCCCACCAATTAAGTGGCGGAGAATGCCAACGGATGGCTATAGCCAGAGCTCTCTTGGTCCAGCCTGACTTATTGATTTGTGATGAGATCACCAGTGCCTTAGACGTGACTGTCCAAGAGGGAGTGATGGACCTTCTACAAGAGATTCAGAATAGCTCCCAAACATCTTTTCTCTTTATTTCACACGATATTGCGCTGGTCAGCCAATTTTGTGATGAAATCATGGTACTAAAAGATGGAAAAATTCAAGAGAATGGGGTGATGTCAGACGTTTTGCGAAATCCTCAGTCGGACTACACCAAACTGTTGATGAAACCTTATCAGGAAGAAGGAAGGGAGCCATGACAAGATATTTCATCAAATTACTATTTCAAATGGTTTTGATCCTGCTCTGTGTTAGTTTTCTTTCTTTCTTGTTAGTGTATCTGGCTAAAGGGGACCCTGCAGAAAGTATCTTAAATGCGCAAGGAATTCCTTATACCAAAGAACTACTAGAGATAAAACGAGCTGAGATGGGCTTAAACGATAGTTTTATTTTGCAATATCTGAGATGGTTAGGAAACATCCTCCAGGGAAATTTTGGGATCAGCTATCGTACAGGAGCCCCAGTTTGGGATCAATTGGTCTTTTACTTTCCAAATACGATCTATCTAGGGATCCACATCTTGCTGGCAACCCTTGCCATATCCCTTCCTCTCTCGATTTATGCAGCCTATCATATCGGTAGTCGACTGGATCGATTGATAATGACGGTCTGCGCATTTTTAAATGCCATTCCTAGTTTTGTCATTGGAATTCTCTTGATGCTTGTCTTTTCAGTCAAGCTTGGCTGGTTTCCTATTCAGTCAACCGCAAATGAATGGGGCTTAATTTTACCGATTTCTACCATGGCGCTGACCATGTCTACACGCTATATTCCTCAATTGAGAACGGCTATCATTGATGAGCTGCAGTCGCCAGCAGTAGAAGGCGCAAGAGGACGTGGCATACCGGAAGGTCGCATTCTTTTTAAGGATGTCTTGTATAATACCCTTCCCTTTTTGTTGACATTGGTGAGTTTGTCACTGGGTTCTCTGTTAGGAGGTGTTGCCATTATAGAGTATTTATTCTCTTGGCCAGGCATCGGAAAAATGCTGATTGCAGTTGTGGTCAATCGGGATTATCCTCTGGTCCAAGGAGCTGTTCTGGTGATTACACTTGGGGTATTGCTTGTCAATTTCACCACCCAAGCCTTGATCACCTGGTTAAATCCTAAGGCCCGTCTATCGCAACCAACCCACTTCCTTCTTTTTAAGAAAGAGGCTAGTCCTAAAGGAAATGGAGGCTAAGCGATGAAAAAAGTTAGTAACCGCAACCTCTATCTCTTGGCTGGATGCCTTCTCTTGGTCCTCTTGATTTCTTGTCTGTCTCCCTTCTTTTTAGGAGACAGCATTACCAAGGTCCATTTAGGAAATGCCCTCCAAGCACCCAATAGTCAAGAATGGTTTGGTACAGATGCCGTGGGCCGCTCTGTATTTGCTCGAACCCTAAGTGGTGGGGTACAAACCATTGTGCCTGCAGTTGGGATCCTTCTCTTTGTCACCCTAGTTGGTTCTTTTATTGGAGTGACCAGTGCCTTGATCGGTGGGAAGTTGGATCGTGCTATTTTCTTGTTTATTACGGCTTTTCAGTCCTTTCCATCTATCGTCTTAGTGATTGCTATTGTGAGCCTGTTAGGAGTAGGTTTGCAACAAACGGTCATAGCGATTGGCTTAACGGCTTGGACCAAATATGCCTACATCACTCGGTCGCTGACCCTGCGTTTAAAACATGAATTCTATGTTCAATCAGCAAAAATGTACGGAAATAACTTTTGGAACACCATCAAAAATTACTATGTTCCTAGTTTATTTCCGCAAATTGTCACTACCATGACTTTTAATGTTTCGACGATCATCATGGAGATTGCTGGCCTTAGTTTTGTTGGACTAGGCGCGCAGGCTCCGTCTCCAGAGTGGGGAGCCATGATGAACGATGGTCGGACCTATATCCAGGAAGCTCCCTGGATTGTCGCTTTCCCTTGCATCTTCTTAATTGGGATCATTTTATTGGTTACAAAATTTGGAGATGCTCTACAAACTTATGTGAATCAAAAATATTAATCATGAGGTTTATCTAATGAAAAATTTTTGGAAATTAGCTGTTACTAGTTTAGCAGTTTTGTGTTTAGCTGCCTGCCAGCAAAATGGTAAGTCTTCAGACAGCAGCGCTGAGAAAGATAAGATTACCCTCGCCTGGGGAGAAGACTTTGGAGATGTCAATCCTCACGTATATAATCCAGATCAATTTATTATTCAAGATTTGGTGTATGAAGGTCTTGTCCGTTACGGAGACAATGGGAAAATTGAGCCTGCCTTAGCAGAGAGCTGGAAGGTTAGTGACGATGGGAAAACCTATACCTTCAACTTGAGAAAAGCCAAATTCTCAGATGGCTCTGATTTCAACGCAGCTAATGTGAAGCGGAATTTCGATACGATTTTCTCAAAAGAAAACAAAGGAAACCATGAATGGTTTAACTTCACCAATGTATTGGATAGTTACAAAGTTGTTGATGATCATACCTTTGAAATTACCCTTAAAGAACCATACAGTGCCACACTTTACGATCTTTCTATGATTCGTCCAATTCGTTTCTTAGCAGATGCCAGCTTCCCGGATGGTGATGATACAACTAAGAATAAAATCAAATCCTCTATTGGTACTGGTCAATGGGTGGTCAAAGATAAAAAATCTAACGAGTACATCACTTTTGCACGTAATGAAAACTACTGGGGTGAAAAACCAAAACTGAAAGAAGTAACCATTAAGATAATTCCAGATGCCCAAACACGTGCTTTAGAATTTGAATCTGGTAAAGTAGATTTGCTTTATGGAAATGGTGTTATTGGTTTAAATACCTTCGCTCAATACAAGAAAGATAAGAAATATACAACGGATGTTTCGCAACCAATGTCTACTCGCTTGTTGCTCTTGAATGCCAAACAAGAAGTCTTCCAAGATAAGAATGTTCGTAAAGCTATTAACCATGCCATTAACAAAAAAGAAATTGCAGAGAAATTGTTCATGGGGGCAGAAACTCCTGCCGATACCATCTTCTCTAAATCAACTCCTCACTCAGATGCTGGCTTAAAACCATATACATTTGACGAAAAAGAAGCAGAAAAAATGTTGGATGCTGCTGGTTGGAAGAAGGGATCTGATGGAATCCGTGCCAAAGATGGCAAGAAGATGGAATTGAATTTCCCTTACATTTCTACAAAAGCAACTGATAAAGATCTTGCAGAGTATTTCCAAGGCGAATTGAAGAAAATTGGTGTCGAAGTGAAATTGACGGCCATGGAAGAAGACGATTATTGGGCAAATGCGAAAACAGGAAACTTTGATATGATGCTCACTTTCTCTTGGGGAGCTCCATGGGACCCTCACGCATGGATGACAGCATTGACAGCTGAGTCTGCTCATGGTCACCCAGAAAATGTTTCTCTTGAAGCCCTTCCAATTAAGAAAGAATTGGATGAAACCATCAAACAAACCTTGACAGAAGCTGACGAAGATAAAGTAGATGCTGGCTATAAGAAAGCTTTGACCTTGCTCCATGAAGAAGCAGTTTATATCCCATTGACTTATCAGTCAGTGATCTCTGTTTATCGTACAGGTGAGTTGAAAAATGTTCGTTTTGCTCCAGAAGAAAATGCCCTTCCAGTTCGCTATATCGAAAAAGTGAACAAATAAGGACAAGGTCTTGAATGAAGTAGACAATGTGGCCTCCATCAAAGTGACAATCCTTTTATTTTGATATGGGACTCCGCTTTAGAGGATCAATGTTGATCTTTTAAAGCGGATCACATTGTTTTAGGAACTAAGTTTTATATGATATGAAAGCTATTTTTAAAAAAATTATTAGTTTTATAAGTGGTTTACTTGTTATCTCTATTATCACCTTTATCCTTACAAAATTTACGTCGCAGGATCCAGCAGAGAATTATCTGCGAATTCGGCATTTGCCAATCACTCCAGCAGCTCTTGAAAATGCAAGAACTTATTTGGGTTTGGATAAATCCTGGATTGAACAGTATTTTTCTTGGTTTGTTAAGGTCCTTCACTTGGATTTTGGGACCTCTTATTTATTGAAAGAATCAGTTGTCAGTTTGATTGCTAGTCGGTTCCTGTCTACTTTTTATTTAGGAGTGACATCCTTTATTCTGATTATTGTCGTTTCTATTCCCATTGGGGTTATCAGTGGCTTGAAGACCAATTCCTTCTTTGACAAATGTGTGCGGTTCCTTGCTTTTAGCTCAGTATCCATGCCTGCCTTTTGGTTGGGGTACATGTTGATTTTTATTTTTTCTGTGAAATTAGGCTTATTGCCTGTATCGGGTAAAAATGAACCTTTAAGCATCGTCTTACCAAGCATCACTTTAAGCTTTTCACTGATTGGCCAATATATTGCCTTGGTGCGAAAAGCCGTATCGACCCAGCTTGAAAGTCCTCATGTTGAGAATGCGCGCATGAGAGGGGTTAAACTACGCTATCTTTTAACCAATCATATTCTTCGAAATGCTTTGCCCTCCATTGCGACTGGCTTAAGTCTAACCTTTGTCTATTTGATGACCGGTTCCTTGATTGTTGAAGAAGTCTTCGCTTGGAATGGATTAGGGAGTTTGTTTGTAGAGGCGATTCGATCGATCGATTCTCCCTTAATTCAGGGATGTATGATGTTATTTGGCTTGCTATTCTTATTGAACAACGGTATAACGCAAGCCGTCAACCACTGGATAGACCCACGAGTAAGGAAGAGAGGAAATCGATCATGAAAAAAAGTGTGATGTTTTCTATTTTCATATTAGGTCTCTTGGTTTTCCTTGCTTTGTTCGCCTCCTTTATAGCGCCTTATGATCCCCAGTATGTGGATGTTTCCAATAAACTCCTAAGTCCGAGTCCTCAACATCTTTTAGGAACAGACCAATTGGGAAGGGATGTTTTCTCTAGACTCTTGTACGGGGCACGCTATTCCTTATTCTTAGCTGTTGCGATTAGCATCTTGGAAGTAGTGACTGGCTTTATCGTAGGTTTGGTTGTAGGGTGGTATCAGGGAAAATTGGAAGGAGCCTTTCTTTGGTTTACCAATGTCTTGATGGCCTTCCCAAGTTTTCTTCTCTCCCTAGCTACCGTTGGAATCCTAGGACAAGGGATGAGCAATATGATCATTGCCATTGTCATAATCGAATGGATCTACTACGCAAGGATTGTGACAAATCTGGTTATTTCTACCAAACAAGAGCCCTATGTGATTAGTGCTCAGATCATGGGAATGGGGTCATTTCATATCCTCAAAAACCATATTTTGCCCTTTATATACAAGCCCGTACTGGTGATTCTTCTCATGAACATCGGGAATATCATTCTAATGATTTCTGGTTTTTCTTTCTTAGGAATTGGAGTCCAACCCAATGTTTCAGAGTGGGGCTTAATGTTGCATGATGCGCGGGCTTACTTCCGAGTGGCGCCTTGGATGATGATCGCACCAGGCTTAGCTATCTTTTTAACCGTCATTTCCTTTAACCTATTTGGTGAATATATCGAAGAGAAAGGAGAGAAGAATGGCATCATTCATCATTAAAGATCTTTCTCTTGTAGATCAGGAGGAGTCTCGTCTAGATCGGGTTTCTTTCACCCATCCCTTAGGAGAATCCCTACTAGTGGTGGGAGAAAGTGGATCAGGGAAAACGCTCTTAACCAAGGCTTTAATAGGGATTATTCCTCGGAACATGAAACAGACCGGATCGATTCATTATGGAGATCTCCATCTCGATTCTTTTTCAAACAAAGACTGGAACGCCTTTAGAGGGCAGAAGATCGCCTACTTGGTTCAAAATCCCATGTCTATGTTTAATCCCTTTCAAACGATTTGGACGCATTTCTATGAAACCATAAAAAGTCATTCAACTCTTTCCAAAAGTGACTGCCACAAGAAAGCTCTTGACGTTTTAGAAAAGGTTCGGATCGCAAATCCGGAAGCGGTTCTCCATCAATATTCCTTTGAACTGAGTGGAGGAATGCTCCAACGGATTATGTTAGGCATTATCTTATGTCTAGATCCAGAAACGATTATACTAGACGAACCAACCTCAGCAGTCGATCGTGTAAACCGTGAGATGATCCTAAGCTTGATCAAAGACCTACTGGCTCAGCACAAGACGGTTATTACCGTTACCCACGACTATTATTTGGCGAGGGAACTTGGGGGCAATATGTTGGTCTTGGAGAAGGGCAAAGTTGTTGAATTTGGAAAAACTGAGGATCTTTTGACAGCTCCAAAAGAAAGCTATACCAAGGAATTATTCTTAGAACAAGATTTGAAGCAGGTGATCAGAAATAATGCTGGAATGTAAAGATATTACGGTCAACTATCAAGGAAAAACTGTATTAGACCATTGCAATCTATCCATAAAAAAAGGTGAAATTGTCGGAATTATGGGAGAAAGTGGGAGTGGCAAGTCCACCCTAGCAAGAGTCATCTTAGGAATTGAAAAACCAACTCAAGGCCAGGTTCTCTTAGATGGCAAAACCTATTCCATCAAAGAGGACGGCGTTCGCATCTTAGTCGTTTTCCAAGATTCTTTTCACGCAGTTAATCCACGATTTAGTGTTCAAGAAATTTTGTTAGAAGCTCTTCCCAAGGATTTTCCGATGGACCAGGTCCACACTGTTTTAAAAGAGGTCGCTCTACCATCAGAAGTACTAGATAAAAGAGCGAGAGAATTAAGTGGTGGCCAGCTGCAGAGAGTTTGCATTGCCAGGACCTTGCTATTAAACCCAGATATCATTATTTTTGATGAATCCCTCAGTGGTTTGGATCCCAAAACCCAGGTTCAGATTTTGCAATTGCTTTACAAGATTCATGGTAAGTATCAGAATACCTTTATCTTCATCGCTCATGATGAGCAATTGTGCCGGGCCATTTGTGATCGCACCCTGATCTTAGAAAATGGTCAATTTACCCGCGAACTTCAGGATCTAGCGGAAGCGACCTGATGTTGGAAGAAAACAAGAAGCAATAAAAAGGAGAAATGTGTGAAACAAACATTCGAAACACGTAAATTATATTTTGGATTTCCTGTATTTTTTTTAGGATACAAGGATGAGGTGCATGGCTATAATATTTCGACCTCTAGCTCAGCCTATACTCTCGGAAGTATGATGGTAGTCGCTATGAGAACAAAAGGAAATGCCGTCACAGAAATTAAAAAACACGGTTCCTTCACCGTGAATATCCCTACCGAGGAGCTCTTAACAGAGGTTGAAATTGCTGGTTTCAATAGCCGCAAGGACAAGTTTGCTCTTACAGGTCTAGACTATACAATTGGGGAGACAGTAGACGCTCCAATGGTGACGGCTTGTCCAGTTTCCATTGAATGCCAAGTTGTCGAATTTGTGGAATGCGGAGCATTGACCAATATTATCGCTCGTGTAACCCGTCGTGAAGTAGAAGAGGACTTGATTGACGAAGATGGTAGCTTCAAGAGCGATACTTTCTCACCGATCAGCTATATTGGAGATGGCGCTGGCCGTTATTATAGAAATTACAAAGATGGTGGTGTTCAGATGGGAAGCATCATCAAGAAAATCAGAGAAAATGAAGAATAGTAGAAAAAGGCTAGGGGGAACCTTAGCCTTTTTGCTTTCCAAGCGCCACCTTTCGAAGAAGGGCCTTACGTTTTCGTTCGTCTACCATGCTTAGAAAATGTTGGTAGGCTTTTTCTAGGTCAGCTTGGTAGCCTTGTGGTACCTTGAATTCAAGCCGATCCAGAAAGACAGGAGCACTAGCTCCTTTATAAATTTCTCCTTGAAAGAAGGAGTCCTTTGTGAC
Organism: Streptococcus parasanguinis; assembly: GCF_015557775.1. GTDB lineage: Bacteria > Bacillota > Bacilli > Lactobacillales > Streptococcaceae > Streptococcus > Streptococcus parasanguinis_AA. The sequence goes on from NZ_JADNOY010000001.1 coordinate 476,329, forward strand.
AATGTCGATAGAAAGTTGCGAAGAACGCCAGCGTCTCTTGCGCGTGTGTTTGGGTTTCCATCGAAGTTTTAGTTGCTGATCACGCAAGTACCAGCCCATGAGCTCAAGGCTGGCCCTTTGTCCAGTTTTAGGGTCCAGGTAGTCAGCAGGGATACTGAAGACCTTGCCACCGCGTTTACTATACAAGAAGGGATGAAAATCAGGAATGAAGTCATAGTCTTTACTAGAGACAACCGATAGATTATCAGAATTTCCTAGCTCAGAACGGCTCGTATAGCGAAAAGGATCAAAGTCTGCCAGGCTTTTTTCTGTAGCTTTCCACTCGAGTTCATAAGACGTGACTTGATCCCCTATATGACGTGTCGCCTTTAGAAAGGCAAGAACGTCCTCGTGTGCCTGATAGAGAGCAACGATATTCTTTAACCGCGATTCCTCAGAATATTCGTAAAGATCTCGAGGAAAAGCCAAAACGTAGAGAGTGTTCAAAGCTTCTAGAGGAACAGCAGCTATGCCCTCTAACAGTTTCGGACGTTCGATGAGACTAGCATGAGCAAATACAAGACTCTGACCAGAATCTTGGTTTAGATCAATCACAACAAGTTGCAGCTCTCTTTTAAAGCAGAGAATGAAAGTATCCGTGGCTTCCTTCTCAAAGCGAACCAGCGGAATAGAAGAATAATGGTGGTAGGGTTTTAAGGCAAGAAAAGTGCCTAATGTTTCTGAGATATAGTGCATTTTTCTATTGTAACATAAGGAAGGAAGAACTCAAAAAAACCACTCCCGAAAGGGAAGTGGTTTTGATTGGTTTCTTATTTGAGACCGTATTTTTTGTTGAAACGATCCACACGTCCATCTGCTTGAGTGAACTTTTGACGTCCAGTGTAGAATGGGTGTGAGTCTGATGAAATTTCAACACGGATCAATGGGTAAGTTTCACCTTCGAATTCAACTGTTTCGCTAGAGTATTTAGTTGAACCGCTGAGGAACTTGTAACCAGTAGTAGTGTCCATGAAGACAACAGGGCGATATTCTGGATGGATATCTTTTTTCATTTTGCAATATTTCCTTTCTGCCATGGTCTCTTTCCGAGCCATAGATTGTTACTAAGCTAGTGTACCAAATTTCCAGGATCTTGACAAGTATTTTCACTAATTTTATTTAAATTAATGATCAAAAAAATCACCCTGGCTAAGCCAAGGTGAATCTAATCTTATTATTGTTCAGATTGATTTGGATCTTTTGGTGCTTCAACTGGTTGATCTGCTTGTCCCTCAGTGTGTTCGTGTGATTCTTTTTTGATTTCATTTACAGCAGTTTTTACAGTAGAAGTTGTCACGCGTCCAACAGATTGGGCAAATCCTTTACCAGATTCAGCAAGTTCTTCGAAGGTTCCTTTAGTGATTTTACCACCTGACATCGCCAAGAGACCAGTTACAACAATAGCGATTGATGCGATTAAAGCAAGGATCAAACCAAAGCCAATTGAAACGCCATAACCATTGAAGTTAACAGCATATTTGTTTACACCAAATAGATCGATCAATGTTACGATAGTTGAGAGAGCCCCTGATACGATAACACCAATTGCAAAACCTTTTGGTAGTGAAGATTTCACATCGTTCAAGCAAGCAAGGACAATCGAAACGACTGCGAAGATAATAACGAACCATCCATCTCCGCGAAGGCCATTCCAGCTGTATGAACCAAAGGCACCAGCATTAAGGCTTGCCCATGGCAAGAAAGAGCTAAGAATCGCTACCGCAGCAGAGATAATGATAAACAAACGATTTTTTTCCATAATAAGTCTCCTTAAAATTTATTAGCTTTATTTTACCATAAGAAATATCAAATGAAAACCCCATGACCAAGATAAAAAGGCTGAGAAACCGTTCTCAGCCTTCGTTCGTGCGAGCCACTTCTTGTAGCTCTTTGTAGATTTTGTCGTTTTCCTCAAGAGAGTAGGAGTTGGCTCCACTAGCTAGTGGATGGCCACCACCATTATGACGTTTGGCAATTTCGTTGATCACTTTTCGTTTGCTACGCATCCGGACACGGAAGTGACCGTCGGCCTGCTCGACAAAGATAGCCCAAACAGACACGGTATCAATGCGCCCAGGTGCCCCAACAATTGCAGCAGTCTCTGAATCCCGTAGATCAAATTTCTTCAAGAGCTCTTGTGTCAAGGTCACACGCGCAGCACCATGTTCATCGATCTCAAGATGGTCATAGACATAGCCTTGAAGCTTAGCTGTTTTGAGATTGATCGTATCCATCTGACGAGCAAGGGCTGTAAAATCAAAAGGAATGCTACGAAGATAGGCAGCCAGCTCGAAAGTTCGAGTCGAAGTAGCAGGATAAAGGAAGCGACCTGTATCGCCGACAATCCCAGCATAGAGAAGACGCGCAGAACTTACAGGAAGTTCAAGATCCAATTCCTTAGCAAAAAGTGCAATCAACTCACTGGTAGAGCTAGACTCAGTATCGACCCAGAGCAGATCTCCATAAGCATCGTCATTTGGGTGGTGGTCGATCTTGATCAGGAAATCACCGTTCGTATAGCGCTTGTCATCGATGCGGGGAGTATTAGCCGTATCACAGACAATCACCAAAGCTCCAGCATAGTCCTCATCTTTGACTTCATCCATCTCAGCAAGCCAAGTCAAGGTCGGCTCATCATAGCCAGTTGCCAAGACCCGCTTTTGAGGGAAATGCGCACGCAGGAGATCCCGCAAGCCCACCTGGCTACCAATCGCATCCGGATCCGGATTTTGATGACGGTGGATAATAATCGTGTCATAAGCTTGAATTTTTTCAAGAATTTCATTCATTACGTTCATACATTACCTCATTTTCTCTGTCAATTTTAACATAAGAAAGGCCCATCCAGCAAGCATTTATCACTAATTAGGAGCTATGGAAGCGGTTTTACAGAAGTTCATTATTTTGGTAGAATGGATGAATAGATTGAGTATGGGAGGGACTAGGATGATTGAAATTAAAAGTAATGCTGAGACAGCACAAGAGTTAGCGGCTTCTTTAAAAGATAGTGGGGATACACTTTCGGGAGTTGCAGCAGCTACAAAAGATGAGAAAACGATTCTTGCTGGAAATGATGCAGCTCATCAAGCCATTGATACTGCTAAAACCAAAGCAGAAGAAATTGAAGCAGCGATTGAGTCAATTGGGACCAATCTTCAAAGTGTTTCAACTGGATTTACAGAAGTGGATGAAGCGACTGCTGCGAGCATGCAATAGGTTGAAAGAGTAGGAAGATGGATTACGATCAACGACTGTCAGAATTAAGAAAAAAAGAAGACCAACTTTTCCAGAAAGAAAGAGCTATTATAAAAGAAACAAGAAAGTTGGAAGAGGATTTTAACCGCTTTGAAGCGTATAGCTATGATGCAAACCGTTTTTTATGGAATGCATTTGAATCTTATCCTTCCTCTAGAAATTTTTTTGACCACCTTCAGGAGGAAGCCCTTCATGAATCGCGAAAAATTTCAACTAGTTATTTGGAAGAAATAGATGAATTAGCTATCCAAAAAAGAACAATCGAAGATGATTTAAATGATATTTATCACGAACGAAAAAAACTAAACTTTGAAAAGGAGAGTGAAGATGGGAATTGAAGTTTATCGCGGTAGTTTGGATAGCCAAGCAAGTAGCACAGGTACTATGATTGAGCAACAATTGAAAGCCTATGAATCACTAGAAACATCATTAACTCAAATAGAAAATTCTGCCTCGCGCTTGTCTGGCCAAGCTTACGACTCTTTTAGAAGCTTTGTGACAAGTGTTGTCCAGCCATTGAAGGAGGCTGGGGTTGCTTTAGCAGAAGCTACACAAGAAAGTGTGAAGAAGCTTCCAGCATCCTATCGCTCGGAGGTGGCTGACGAGGACTTACAGGAAGAAAAGTTGGTTTCTGATATTGAACAGTGTGATCGGATGATTGCTATCTTTCATGCAGAGATCAATGAAATTGCTGCTAGTAAATCGACTAGTGCTGGAGATTTTCAACGGTTGCAGAGATTACAGAGGATTCAAGGATTAAACGTATTAGAAAGTATTTTTAAAGCTACTAAAAATAAACTACAAGAAAAATTAAATAAACTCAGAGCGTTTAATGCATCATCGCCAAGTATCTTCTGGGAAATTGATGTCTTAGCCCAAGCTATTCAAATAGCTGTCAATCAAATTAACGTAGCGTGGAATCCAAATACTGGAATGTATTCTATTCCAAAGGATTTATCCTGGTCTGATCTCGTAAATGAAACGATTAAGAATAAAGAGTTTGAAAATGAATATTTGCCAAAGAAACCAAAGGATGTAACAGCGTTCGAATATAACCAATTTCTTACGGGATTACGTGAACAATCAGTGAACCTTAAAGAAATAGATGGCTGGGATAAGGATGCCATCAAAGGTTATGTTAAAGGCGTTTCAAAAAGAACTGCTGATGCCAAGACAGGCAGTGAGTTAAATGCAAGGAGAGATGCTTTGTATGCAGAAACCAAGGAGATTGGATCAGATATCTATACAGAAATGTATGCTAGTAGTAAACTAGATTCAAAAGCAAAAGTAGAACTGGTTCTTAAGCAATTGGGTGCAGAAACGGACAAAAAGCAGTTTATGCATTTGACAAGCAAAACGCATAAGATTTCAGAGAATCTACCACCACATGGTGATTTCAACATGTATTTCAGACGTGATGTTGTAAAAGCATTCGGTGATAAACATCTTAATTACAAAAAAGATTTACTTAGGCAGCAAGTTCATTTCTTCCGCTACTATCTGGATCGTCAAGCAATTTACTATATTCGCAATCATTACGAAGGTGCAAATGATTACGAGAAACTGTTAGCATATGGTAAAGAAAATAATATTGAATTTGATTACACAACCGGCTCTAACTACCATAACCGCTTTAATCCAAAAGATGGCTTCAAACGTCCCTATAATATGAAAGTTCAAGTCCCTCAGGGCAATTCAGCTAAAGGAAAAGATTTGAACAATGCCCGGATGGTGGAATTTATTGTGAATTTGGATACCGGCGAGTTTGACAGTCAATGGGATGCCTATGATAATCACAAGCTAGCAAATGGTCGCTATGATTCTAATCCAAATAATTATTTTAAAGATGAATTAAGGGAAATTGCTAACACGGAATCATTTAATTACGGCCCTTCAAAAGGTAATAATACGGATGTTTCGGGAATTTATCAAGGAAAACATGGAATGCTTGATGTGGATGGTACTCCTGAGCCAGCTACTCGAACTGAAGCAAAAAGACTATTTCGCTATGAAAATGATTTGGGTAAAACAGATGAAAAAACTGCTCATGTAGGTCAATTTGCGGATATTGTAAAAGTAGGAGGACATGAAGACTATGAAGCATGGCAACGTAATACAAAAGGAATGTCAGAAAAAGAAAAAATGGAAGAGTATAATAAATATAAAAGTTATGCTAGTGGCATTAAGCCTAGCGATCGCGGGTATAATAAGTATACTCGTAGCCCTGAGTACATCAAAGAGCATAAGTGATACTCATTCAATATTAATAAATAAACGTTATATTGAGACTCAAAGTATTTCAGATAATGATAAAAAATTATCAATCAGTGCAGGTTTTGATTTAAAAGAAAAAGATTTTTTTTATTACCATGGAGCTGCAATAAAAAATAATAAATTGTATGGTGGTAGTCAGGAATATAGTGCTGCGGAGTATTATAAAAGAGCTTTGGATATTGAGCTCACTTCAGCACTTTTAAATCACCAAATTAATATTAAAGATATAAAAGATTCCAACTATCAAATCACTCGTTCAACTGATTCATTCATCAATAAAAAATTATTAGAAGAAAAACAACCGCCTGAATTTGAAGGTAGATATTCTATCAAGGATAGTCAGTTTTCCAAAGTCCGTATCACCTACAACAAAGAATTTCTACCAACAAAAATTGAGTGGTACTATAAGGGTGAAGAAGGACTAAAATGGTACACTTGGCGCACCTATTCGTATCCCTTCAAAAATAAGTCTGATTTTGATAAAAAGCTGGATGAAGAAATCGAAAATATTAAAGAAATTCAAGAGGAAAATGAGGGAGATTAACCTAGTTTTGAGATAAAGCTGAGCTTACATATGTCTCAGCTTTTTGAATAGTTTAACACTTCACTTTGGATGTATATTTTGCTAGAATGAAATGGATATGATAAAAGAAGTTAAACAATTAATTAAAAGAAAACGATGGTTAGAATTTCCAAAAAAAATTGTGGTAGTGTTGCTCGTAATACTTATTGCAGTATTCCTAAGTAGTTGCAGTTACAATCAACCGGCATTGAATGTTTTAAAGAAAAAGCAATTTGTTATGATTAAAATGGGAGATTCTACCGATGAGCATTTTGAGGTTGGGGTGGACCTTGAGAAAAAAGAATATTACTATAATGATGAAACGGCAGTGAAAGACGATACAGTTTATGGTGGTTATAAAGCGGACTGGGATCGTAAACAGTATTACAAATCTGCAGTAAATGAAGAACTATCGTCAGTTCTGTTAAGTAAGAAAATTACTACTGATGAAATTAAGAAATCTAACTATCAGATTACAAGTTCACCGAAAAGATTTGTGGATGATAAATTAATGAAAGAGGAATATCCGCCTGAATTTGAAGGTAGATATTCTATCAAGGATAGTCAGTTTTCCAAAGTTCGTATCACCTACAACAAAGAATTCTTACCCACTAAAATCGAATGGTACTATAAGGGTGAAGAAGGCCTCAAATGGTACACTTGGCGCACCTATTCGTATCCCTTCAAAAATAAGGCTAATTTTGATAAGAAATTAGATGAAGAAATTAAAACTATTAAAGCAATTCAAGAAGAAAACGAGGGTGATTAGGTTGAATCGGTCCAAATTCTTGAAACGTGTCCCTTCTTTCACCTTATCGGGAAAGGTTTCGTGCAAAATGCTTGAAAAAGTGGTATAATACGGGAAATAGCTTTTGGGAGGAAATTATGACTGTAGCGAAGATTGTTTTTGCTAGTATGACTGGAAATACTGAAGAAATTGCTGATATCGTAGCGGACAAATTCCGTGATCTTGGTGTCGAAGTAGATGTGGATGAGTGTACAACTGTGGATGCGGAGGACTTCCTTGATGCGGATATCGCGGTGGTAGCGACTTATACTTACGGTGATGGAGAGCTTCCAGATGAGATCCAAGATTTCTACGAAGATTTGGCTGGCCTTGATCTCAAAGGCAAACTTTACGGTGTGGTAGGATCAGGTGATACTTTCTACGATGAATTCTGTAAAGCAGTTGATGATTTCGACCGTTGCTTCGCTGCGACTGGTGCTGAAAAAGGTTCTGAGTGTGTCAAAGTTGATTTGTCTGCAGAAGACGAAGACATTGAAAAATTAGAAGCCTTTGCAGAAGAACTCGTAGCAAAAGCAAATTAATGACAAAGAGACTGGATCGATGGATTACAGCCTCGATTTATATCCAAAATAAAGAGGAGACACATGGATTTAGATCAGATTCGTAAGGACATTGACCAAATCGATCAAGAGCTTGTAGCCTTGCTGGAAAGAAGGATGGTCTGTGTCGGTCAAATTGTAGAATATAAGGAGCAACAAGGTTTACCTGTGCTTGATCAAGGAAGGGAAAGAGAGGTGCTTGAGAAAGTCGGCTCTCTCGTGATGGATGAGCAATATCGTGCAACCATTCAAGCTCAGTTTCAAGATATGATGAAGCGCTCGAGAGACTTCCAAGAGGAGGTGAGGGCGCGTGATTAGTCTCTCTATCAAGCAAAAAGCACAACAGTATGTGGTCCTAACAGGGATGGCGCTTTTCATTGGTCTCTTGGTTGGTGCCATTGACATGATTTTTGGTCAAGGATTGCTCCTGATCGGGGATTTCCGAAGCCAGCATTGGCCCTTGATTCTTTTTCTGGCCTTAGCGGGGCTTGTCATCGTTTATCTCTATAAACGTTTTGGTGGCAAGGCTTCAAAAGGGATGGGCCTCATCTTTGATGTCGGACACGCGCGTGAGGAGAAAATCCCCTTGGTCTTGGTGCCTTTGATTATGCTGACGACCTGGATGAGCCATCTCTTTGGTGGTTCGGTCGGTCGGGAAGGTGTGGCGGTCCAGATCGGAGCGACCCTTTCGCATCGTTTTGCCCGTCATATCAAGATTCCAGATGCTTCGCGTATCTTTCTCATGACCGGGATGGCAGCCGGTTTTGCGGGTCTCTTTCAGACGCCACTGGCAGCAACCTTCTTTGCTCTTGAAGTCTTGACAGTTGGGGAGTTGCAGTTGATGGCTCTCTATCCAGCGCTCATTGCCTCAATCGTGGCTAGCTTCACCTCTCATGCCCTTGGCTTGGAGAAATTTGCTGTGCCACTAAAAGAAACGCTGAGCTGGACACCAGAGACCTTGATCAAAGTTGCCCTTCTTGGCCTAGCTTTTGGTCTCGCTGGGAAACTCTTTGCTGTTAGCCTTTCATGGTTGAAGAAAACAGTCGCTCAAGTCTTACCTAATCCTTATATCCGGATTGCGCTTATAGGGGCTGGACTTAGTTTGGTCCTCTTAACCCTCCAGCTGACCAAGGTCGGAACATACAGTGGTCTTGGAACCAATCTGATTGATATGGCTTTTCATCAGGGCAGTGCGCAGAGTTATGACTGGATCTTGAAGCTCCTCTTTACCGTAGTGACCATCTCTGCTGGATACCAAGGGGGAGAAGTGACCCCGCTCTTTGCGATCGGAGCTACGCTTGGAGTCTTCCTTGCTCCTATGCTAGGTCTTCCAGTCTTAGTCGTGGCTGCTATCGGATATGCCAGTGTCTTTGGCAGTGCGACGACGACCTTGCTCGCACCGATCTTGATCGGAGGAGAAGTCTTTGGCTATGCCAACCTGCCATTCTTTGTCATTGCTTGCGCCATCGCCTATTGCCTACCAAAAGAGTGGAGCATTTATTCCGGACAAAAAGTTGCGAAAAAGTAGAGAAAAGAGCTTTACAAACCTGAAATTATCTGATATGATAGTTTCTGTGCGTAATGGAAGCACAAAAATACAGTTTATCCGCTGAGGGAGGTCCCTCAAGATTGACGAAGATAGGAGAATAAAATGAATCCATTAATCCAAAGCTTGACTGAAAGTCAACTTCGTACTGATATCCCTGCATTCCGTCCTGGTGACACTGTTCGTGTACACGCGAAAGTTGTCGAAGGATCTCGTGAACGTATCCAGATCTTTGAAGGCGTTGTTATCGCTCGTAAAGGTCAAGGACACACTGAAATGTACACTGTTCGTAAAATCTCTAACGGTGTCGGTGTTGAACGTACATTCCCAGTACACACTCCACGTGTAGAAAAGATTGAAGTTGTACGTTACGGTAAAGTACGTCGTGCGAAATTGTACTACCTTCGTGCATTGCAAGGTAAAGCAGCTCGTATTAAAGAAATCCGTCGTTAAGACGAACAAGGAGGCGGGAGTGATCTCGCTTCTTTTTTTATCGGTCCCCTTAGTTCAATGGATATAACAACTCCCTCCTAAGGAGTAGTTGCTGGTTCGATTCCGGCAGGGGACATAAATAGAAAAGAACACTGAATCTTCAGTGTTTTTTTGTTGGTTTATGCAAGGATGGTTCTTGGGGAAAGTTCTTGTATGGTATAATAGTGGAAAACGTAACATTGTCTTTTAAGGTAATTCTATCATGTTGGAATACCAAATTAAGAAGATTATGAGTGCTCTGCAAGTTTAGTCTAAAAGGGATATAAGAAAAGGAAGGAAAATGAAAATTTCTAGTCCAAGGTCTATCATCACTTTTGATTATGAAAATGGTAATGTTTTAAAAGCAAAAGGGAGAATTGTTGATTGATGGAAGTTTTACTGTATATAGGTCAAGTATACAGAATTGTGAGGCATCATTCAACCACATTCGTATCACACAGAACGAGATTGATAAACTTGTCGAGGAAGTGCAGTCCATGATGACTGAGCAAACAATGCATCTCGAATTTATCTGAGTTAGAGTAGGAGAAGGATGATGAAAATCGATTACGGTGAACGGATGGTCATATGGGAGTGGGATGGTTGTGTAATAAAGATAGAACAACCAGATATCATTCATGCGGAATATAATAAAGATGAGAACATTGTTATCGTCTATAGTGGAGAAAACTTTGTAAGCAAAATCATTTTCTACTTTAGTTTAGAAGGAAAATTGTTAGGGCAACAAAATATACTAGAAGGAACCCTAGATTGGAATCATAATGGGAAGCATCAGATTAGTTTTCATCATTTACATTATCTTCGCTTTAGCCCTAAATATCAGCGAATCTTCAGTATATTTCGCTCATCCAGCGATTTTGACGTTCCATCAGAACTAGAGGTTTATAATTTAGAAGGTGAGAAAATCGACCAAATTGAATCTCCTGCAGGATTTACTATGCTATATATTTCTGAGATAAGTAAGAAGAAACTGGGAATTGTATGCGAGGCTCTTAAAGAGGATTGTTTTGATAAATCTGGTCGAAGAGATTTCTATTTTAATTTGGAGTTAGAAACTAGAAAATGGGTAAAAGATGGCATCGCCTATTGAGGAAGAGAAAAAGAAGCCTGATTTTATGATATTCTGGTTGAGAAAATAACTTGCACTAGGAGAATACAAATGAAACCAACAAAACTAGAATGGGAAGATGTTACCAAGTTTGAAGAGGTAAAAGGATACGGTCAGCATATATGGAGAGATGAGGACAAGTATTATTTGGTTTTAGAAGAAGGAACCGTAGTTTCTTGGTTAGTTGTCTATGAATTACCAAATGAGCTGTTTGCCTTATTAGATAGTGGGGAAAGAACGCTAAGCGAAGTATCTTGGAAGATTAAACACGATTCTTGGCCACCGTCAGAAGAAGAAAAGAACGAAATTAGAAAAGATAGAGCTAGAAAAAAGCCAATTGTGCTGATTTCTAACCGTAAAAATCAGTTGCTTTTTAGTAACAAAGAACTTGAAATACTTATTCCCAAAGCGGAACAACAATGGATAGAATCAATGGGTAAACTTCCAGATGATTATGTATCACCATTGAAATAGACAAAAAGAAATAGTATGACAACAGAAATTCAACAATACAAAAATTGTACGATATTAAAAAACAAGAATGATTATCAGATCCTGTGGAGTAGAGGGAAAGAAGTGCTTAACTTTCCCATTAGCCAAAAATTAGCAGAACGTGTTTCAAAATCAGAAAAAGATGCTTTAGAAGTAATGTTTTATTGTGAACATCATCGTTGGCCAAAGGCAGATGAGTTAGATGATTATAATCATTCCAATACGATTGTACATAGAGGCGATGGATTTGTTGTATATGAAACAGATGGTTATTACGAAATTAGCTTCTTTAAAGAAGTTGGAGGAGCTATGGGCCCAGAAGTATGCTATCCCATTACTAAGGAACTAATGGATAAAGCATTTCAATCTTCTAGGGAAGCATATGAGGTGATGATTTATGCCGAAACAGGGCACTGGCCCTTAAGTAAGCAAGATGATATTGATAGAAACTATATACGTAATCATCCTGAAACTATGCTACCAAATATAGAAGATCAACGTGAGTTGTTTGATGTTGAAGAGTTTAAAGCTCTTGTAAAAAAAACTATTGTTTCAGAACTAGAACCTAGCGAACTTGACGCTATTGGTATAGTTGATAATCATTTAGAGCTTCTTCTGGTGGATTCAGTCGGCTGGCAGGAAGAGATAGAAGCAGTCCATCTGGAAATTCTGCAAGAAAAACTCAATAACTATATCTACTTCCTCGAAAGCAAGCAATATGTGGATAGATATGGCGATAGCTTTGATAAAAAAGTCATTCATATCACCTTCCAATGTTCTCCATCGGATAATGGACTATCCTTTCTCACCGCTGTTCAGAAAGTATTGCAACCGACAGATATGAGCTTGAAGGTAGAATTACCGGAGTAAAGAACAACTAAGAAGAATAAAATTAATCAATTTATGAGGGATAAATAATATTAAAGCGAAGGTCAGTCAAAAAATAAGATGGCTAAAAAGTAGACCAAAAGTAGACCAAAAGTAGACCAAAATTTTCTAAAAGCCTATTTTATATTTCGGCAGGGGACAGAGATAGAAAAGAAAACACTGGCAGTTGAACTGCATCCCAAAAGTTAGATTTTTTCTGTCTAACTTTTGGGGAGTAGTTCACTTATGACAGAGTGTTGACGTTTTAGAGCTGTGTTGTTTCGAACGGTCCCAAAACAAGAAAAATAAAAGATGATGGTATAGAAGCTCGTTACATTGAGCTTCTTTTTTTTGAGACATTCAAATCATAATTTTACAGAGTTTTAGGTCATTAATTGATTCTCGCCCTCCACTTTTTCTTTGACTCTCCTTTCTTATTTTTCTAAAATAGTAGGTATGTGAAGGGAGATTAATATGAAAAAAGGTTTGGTAATTTTGCTTTCTGTTTTGGTCTTGGCTTCGTGTGGTCGTCCTCAGAAGACGGTGTCGCCTAAGAGTTCGGATACCCAGCAGTCCAGCACTTCGGAAAAGAAACAGTCTGGTATGGATTTGAAAGCCATCAAGGCTAAGGACTACTCGAGTATCAAGGGGACTTGGATCGATGGTCGTGGTAATGAGCTGGTCTTTGATGATAAGGGCTTGGTCAGCGAGGATGTCGAGCTTGATGCATCGAGTTTTAAGCAGAAGGACCAGATCGCTGAGATGACGGTTAGTGCCAAGTCGGGTGTTGGAGGCTACGGTCTTTTGCTCCTTCCAAAGGGTCAGAAAGCGGGCAAAGACGATGCTTCGGATAAGTCCAAGGATCGGATCTGGGCTGGTCAGTCACCGGCTTATGGCGATGATGACAATTTCTACTATCGCAAGAAAGAGCAACCGAAAGATCGGGAGCAAGCTGATACAGATGATAGCAGTAGTACGTCTAAAACGAGTAAGGCCAAAAAGTGGAATACTCGATCGGATAGCGAGGTCAAGTCTTCGAAGAAGGCGGATCAGAATGATTATCTAGGCTACACCGCTGCTCAGGTCGAAGCTGCGCGTGTCTGGGCTTATGTGATCAAGTCTGTACCGACAGAATTGAGTATTAATGAGAAGAGTGCTGGTACGAAAATTTACTATGGTGGGCTAGGAGTTGATTATCCCAAAGACGTTCGTCAGTTGTTTACTCCTATTTCTGCAGAAGGCCATGTGACTTATGCATCCAACGGTGATGGGACGGTGACGATCTATCCTGTACCGAGCCATTGGCAACAGTCTGCAGATGAACTCAATAGTGAAGAGTTTATGACGCAATTTACCCAAGGGATCTTGGACCATGCTGAAACGGTGACATTGCCAGACGGGGATCCAGACATGATTCGTCAGATTCTTGCAGTACTGAAGTAAGAGAGATTATGGTAGAATAATATTAGATAATAATTTTTTAAACTATTAAAGATCTAATTAGTTATAAGGTTATGAAATTAAAGATTTGGAACATCTTTTACAGGAAGCTTATGCAATTTTGGTCAATTACAGGTCGTTTTCTACTTGTAAAAATAAAAGGAGAAAATCTATGAAAAAAACTATGTTTGCAACAATGACCATTCTCTCGCTATTTCTGTCATCGTGCGCGCAAAAAGAAGTGAAGAATGAAGACAAAAAAGAGCAGTCTACTGAACAGAATGTAAAAGATTCTACAAAGGAAAGTAAAGAATCAGTGGTCAAAGGGATGAATCAAGCCCCTACCTCATTGGTTGGAAATGAAAAACCTAATGTAGTATTTGCTTATATGCTTCAAAATCAAATCAATGGCGAAATTGAGATGGCGAAAGTGTATTATAATGAAGAGTATCTGATCCTTGTCTTCTCTGTATCAGAAAATATGCTATCTTTAGCAAATATAAATCCAAAAGATTATTGTAAGACGCTTTTTGATCTAAAAGAAGAGATAGTAAAGCAATACAATGCAACTCAAAACACACCAAGCAGTATAAAACTTAAAATATATGATAAAGACGAGAAGCTCTTGGCAACGGAGGAAAATGGAGCGTTGGTGATTAAGTAACTAAATTTAGTCAACCATTTGTCGCCATCTACGTTTTACATTTTTCTCACGAATCCACATTTATTGTTTTTTTAAGCTGATCCTGTTACAATGATAGTACTCGGAAAAGACTGGGCTTCCAGCCTTTTTCATTTCACTTTAGAAAGGTCTTTTATGAAACGCAAATCGATTTTGTTTCTCTATTTACTCTTGCTAGCGATCGGCCTAGCCTATGAGACCCAGTCACTGACGGAAGGTTGGATGTCTGGTAGTCAGTACGGGATTGTGGGACTTTCAACCTTGATCCTCTTGGTCTATGCACTTCCTGCTGTCTGGGCTCTTTTTCACTTTGCTAAGAAGTGGAAGTTGTCTTGGGTACCGGTTCTCTTTTCTCTATTAGGTGGGGGCTTTGTTGCCGGTTGGTTGTCTAGCTTTGCCAATACTTATTTCCATGATATGATTCAAGCGATCGCTCCAAATAGCGACTTTTGGAACCAGTACGAGAGTGCCATCGCTGCGCCACTCTTTGAGGAACCCTTTAAGTTGATTCCAATCTTCTTTGTCCTCTATTTGTTCAGCGTCCGTCGCATCAAGTCGATTTTCCTCTTAGCGATTGCCTCTGGTCTTGGTTTCCAGATCGTCGAGGACTTTGCCTATATCCGTCAGGATCTGCCGGAAGGTTTCTCTTACACGGTGTCAGGGATTCTTGGTCGTGTGGCCAATGCGCCCATGTCTCACTGGGTCTACACAGGTCTTGTCATGCTGGGGCTCTTCCTAATTGTCCAAGCAAGCAGAGGACGCAAGGATCTAGGTCTAGCAGGTTGGGGATATTTAGTAGCAGGGTTTGGACTCCATTTTGTTGGCAATTCACCTTTCTCACAAATCGTGACCGAGTTGCCGATTGCGATTCCAATCTTGAATGCTACAGGGCTCTTCCTAATCTACCAAGCGTATCAGACCGTCGAGCGATTAGAACAAGCAAAATAAGAACAAAAAATGCGTATGTGTGGAAACATACGCATTTTTGTTATTTACCAAGACAGAACTGGCTGAAGAGTTGGGTAATGAGCTCATCTGGAGCAGCATCCCCTGTGATTTCTCCGAGGATTTCCCAGGTGCGGGTGAGATCGACTTGAAGCAGGTCTACCGGCATACCGAGGGCCAAGCCTTCGTTGACCGCTTGCAGGCTTTCAACAGCTTTCTCGATAAGTGAGATGTGACGAGCATTAGAAAGATACGTCGCATCTTGCTCAACCAGCCCAGCATTTTCGAAGAAGAGAGCATTGATCCGGTCTTCAATTTGATCGATGTTTTGGTTTTTCAGAACGGAAATCTTGATGTAATCTTCCGGCAGTTGGTCGATTTCGATCTTCTCTGGGAGATCGACCTTATTGAGGAGAATGATGCGGTTGCTGTCTTGAGAGATTTCAAGGAGTTGGCGATCTTGGTCGGTCAAGGGCTCGCTAGCATTGAGGACCAGAAGAACCAAATCAGCTTCCTTGAGGGCTTTTTTCGACCGTTCGACACCGATTTGCTCAACGATGTCTTCGGTTTCCCGGATTCCGGCCGTATCGACTAGTTTGAGGGGAACGCCGTTGATGTTGACGTATTCTTCGATAACGTCACGGGTGGTTCCTTCGATATCAGTTACGATGGCTTTTTCCTCGCGAAGAAGATTATTGAGGAGGCTGGACTTGCCGACATTTGGACGACCGATGATAGCAGTAGAGATCCCTTCACGCAAGATCTTACCGCGACGGGCAGTCTTGAGAAGGTTGGTCAAGAGGGCTTCAAATTCACTGGTCTTTTCGCGGATGATCTCAGTGGTTGCTTCTTCGACATCATCGTACTCAGGATAGTCGATATTGACTTCAACCTGGGCTAGAGTATTGAGGATCTCTTGGCGTGTGTTGTTGATGAGGTCAGACAGGGAACCATCGAGTTGTTTCACGGCGATGTTCATAGACTTATCGGTCTTGGCGCGAATAATGTCCATGACGGCTTCGGCTTGTGTCAAATCGACCCGACCATTCAGAAAGGCCCGCTTGGTAAATTCACCAGGTTCAGCCAAACGAGCTCCTTCACGGATGACTAATTGCAGGATTTCGTTGGTCACAGCAATCCCGCCGTGGGTATTGATCTCGATAATGTCTTCACGGGTGAAGGTCTTCGGCGATCGCATAGCTCCAACCATGACCTCGTCGAGAATCTCGTCCTTATCTGGATCTACGATATGACCGTAGTTGAGGGTGTGGCTAGCCACGCTGGTCAAATCTTTACCTTTGAAGATCTTTTGCGCAATGGCAAAGCTGTCTGTTCCGCTCAAGCGGACGATTCCGATCGCCCCCTCACCGAGAGGAGTCGAGATGGCAGCGATGGTATCAAATTCTTTAGTAATCATGTCATTTCTCTTTTCCTGTAGATTCATCTCTATTCTATCGTAAAGTCAGCGGACGGGCAAGGTTTTGCTTTTAGAACTAAAAGATGGAAAGGTTTTCAAATAATTAGTGAAATCTCTTACAGAATATGCTATACTGTAATAGAATATAAAAGGAGGTCTATGATGGTAAACCTAAAAGAACAGGTAGGAATTAAAGCGGCTGAGTTTGTCAAAGACGGCATGATTGTCGGTCTCGGTACAGGGTCAACTGCTTATTATTTTGTGGCTGAATTGGGTCGTCGCATCAAAGAAGAAGGCTTGCAGATCACAGCTGTCACAACTTCTAGTGTGACCTATGATCAGGCTGAAAGTTTAGGCATCCCGCTCAAGGCTATCGACGATGTTGAAGTGGTCGATGTGACAGTGGATGGCGCAGATGAAGTGGATCCTCAATTGAATGGGATCAAAGGTGGCGGTGGTGCTCTCCTCATGGAAAAGATCGTCGCAACCAATTCAAAAGATTGCATTTGGATCGTGGATGAATCCAAACAAGTCACAACTCTTGGGGCTTTCAAACTTCCAGTGGAAGTAGTGCAATACGGTGCTGAAAATCTTTTCCGTCACTTTGAGCAAAAGGGTTACCATCCTGCTTTCCGTCTCGCGGATGATCAACGTTTTGTAACAGACCAAGGTAACTTTATCATTGACTTGGATCTCAAAGTGATCGAGGATGCAGAAGCTCTAGCCAATGAATTGGATCATACCGTCGGGGTTGTAGAGCACGGTTTATTCTTGAACATGATATCAAAAGTGATTGTAGGGACACCAGATGGCCCTGTCATCATTGAAAAATAGGTTTCTCTAAAGAGGGGCCGGATCTATCAACGGCTCTCTTCTTATAGGGATATGGTATAATATAGCTAGTTTAATAAAGGAAAGAGGCAGTATATGTCAAAATTTAAACGCATGCACTTAGTTGTGCTTGATTCAGTTGGGATCGGTGCTGCACCAGATGCCAATAACTTTGTCAATGCAGGTGTTCCAGATGGAGCATCTGATACTTTGGGCCACATCTCTAAAACCGTCGGTTTGAATGTACCAAACATGGCCAAAATCGGTCTTGGAAATATTCCTCGTGAAGTACCATTGAAGACTGTGCCAGCTGAAAGCAACCCAACTGGCTATGCGACAAAATTGCAAGAAGTCTCTCTTGGGAAAGACACCATGACTGGTCACTGGGAAATCATGGGGCTCAACATTACAGAACCTTTTGATACCTTCTGGAATGGTTTCCCTGAAGAAATTTTGACTAAAATTGAAGAATTCTCTGGACGTAAGGTCATTCGTGAAGCCAACAAACCTTATTCTGGTACAGCGGTCATCGATGACTTTGGACCACGTCAAATGGAAACTGGTGAGTTGATTATTTATACATCAGCAGACCCTGTGCTTCAAATCGCTGCTCACGAAGACATCATTCCTTTGGATGAGTTGTACCGTATCTGTGAATACGCTCGTTCCATCACTTTGGAACGTCCAGCTCTTCTTGGTCGAATTATTGCTCGTCCTTATGTTGGGGAACCAGGCAACTTCACACGTACAGCCAACCGTCGTGACTTAGCTGTTTCACCATTTGCGCCTACTGTTTTGGACAAGTTGAACGAAGCAGGTATTGATACCTATGCAGTTGGTAAGATCAACGATATCTTTAACGGAGCTGGTATCAACCACGATATGGGCCACAACAAATCAAATAGCCACGGTATGGATACCTTGATTAAGACCATGGGGCTTCCTGAGTTCCAAGAAGGGTTCTCATTTACCAACTTGGTAGACTTTGATGCTCTTTACGGTCACCGTCGTAATGCTCACGGCTACCGAGATTGCTTGCACGAATTTGACGAACGCTTGCCAGAAATCATTGCAGCCATGCGTGAAGATGACCTCTTGATGATCACTGCAGACCACGGGAATGACCCAACTTACGCTGGTACAGACCATACGCGTGAATACATCCCATTCTTGGCTTATAGCCCATCCTTCAAGGGCAATGGTGTGATTCCAGTCGGACATTTCTCTGATATCTCTGCAACAATTGCAGAGAACTTTGGTGTTGAAAAAGCCATGATCGGTGAAAGCTTCTTAGACAAACTAAACTAAGATGGCACGCTTCGCTCTCCTCGTAAGAGGGATCAATGTTGGCGGGAAGAATAAGGTCGTGATGGCAGAGCTTCGAGAGGAGCTTCAAACGATCGGGCTGGATGAGGTAGAGACCTACATCAATAGTGGCAATATCTTCTTTGAATCTGCTGCTTCTAAAGAAGAATTGGTAGATTTGCTGGGACATTTCTTTCGTGATCACTATCCCTTTATCCAGTCTTTTTCTCTCTTTTCAGCTGAGGACTATGCGCAAGATCTCGCTGCTCTACCAGCCTGGTGGCAGGAGGATCTGGCCCGCAAGGATGTTCTTTTTTACACAGAAGGCCTTGATCAGGATGCTGTCTGGGAGCTGGTCTCCTCTTTTTCACTCGGTGATGAAATCATCCATCGTGGGAATCTAGGGATCTACTGGGGCAAATACTCAGAAGAGACCTATACAAAGACAGCTTACCACAGACAAGTCCTCAAGATGCCGGATTACCGTCTGTTGACCATTCGCAATGCCAATACATTTGACAAAATTGGCCAATTTTTAAGGAAATCATAAAGGAAATATGCAATGACATTATTAGCAAAAATCAATGAAACAGCTGCTTTTTTGAAAGGCAAAGGAATGGAAGCACCTGAGTTTGGCTTGATCCTTGGATCAGGTCTTGGAGAACTGGCTGAAGAAATCGAAAATCCAGTCGTAGTAGACTACTCTGAAATTCCAAACTGGGGTCGTTCAACGGTTGTCGGCCATGCCGGTAAATTAGTCTACGGTGAGCTTGCTGGACGCAAGGTTTTGGCCCTTCAAGGACGTTTCCATTTCTACGAAGGAAACCCACTAGAAGTGGTGACTTTCCCAGTTCGTGTCATGAAAGTTTTGGGCTGTGAAGGGGTTCTTGTTACCAACGCTGCCGGTGGTATCGGCTTTGGTCCTGGTACTTTGATGGCCATCACAGACCACATCAATATGACTGGTCAAAATCCATTGATCGGTGAAAACTTGGATGACTTTGGTCCACGTTTCCCAGATATGTCAAAAGCCTACACTCCAGAATATCGTGAGACTGCTCATAAAGTAGCAGACAAATTGGGTATCAAATTGGATGATGGTGTTTATATCGGTGTAACTGGCCCAACATACGAAACTCCAGCTGAAATCCGTGCTTACAAGACGCTTGGTGCAGATGCTGTCGGTATGTCAACCGTTCCTGAAGTCATCGTTGCAGCGCATTCTGGCTTGAAGGTTCTTGGTATTTCATGTATTACCAACTTTGCGGCTGGTTTCCAAGAAGAGCTCAACCACGAAGAAGTAGTAGAAGTGACAGAGCGCGTCAAAGGCGACTTCAAAGGATTGCTAAAAGCGATTCTTGCTGAACTCTAATCCAATGAAAGTACGACTCCAAAGGCTGCCCTACGGACTGAGGTTTCTTCTAGCCACCTTATCATTAGGGATAGGGACGGGTCTGGTCGGAATTGCCTGTCATTATCTACTAGAAGGGGTGCAAGAGCTGGCCTTTGGCCAAGCTAGTTCGGATTTGCTCCAGCAATTTCAAGAAGCTGGAGGTCTCCGTAGATTTCTGGTCTTGTGTGTGACTGGGTGCTTAGCAGCTGGCTTCTGGTATGTCCTGCAAAAGCGTTATCAGATCCTGTCTATTCGCCAGCAAATTGACTTAGCTGGAGACAGGGAGCCAGCGCCCTTAGCCTATCTCCTTCATGCAGGAATGCAGGTGGCAATTGTCGGAGCAGGTGCATCGGTCGGAAAAGAAGGAGCCCCACGTGAGGTCGGGGCTCTTCTAGCTGGTCGGTTATCGAAGGGATTCTCTCTAGCTCTCAAAGAGCGGAAAGTCTTGATCGCCTGTGGTGCTGGAGCTGGTTTAGCTGCGGTCTATCAGGTCCCCTTTGCCAGCAGCTTGTTTGTCTTTGAGACCTTAGGACTCGCCTACAGTTGGCAGAATCTTCTACTGGTTTTGACCAGTACTTATCTGGCCACCTGGGTCGCTCAGCCCATCGTTGGTCAGGAGGCCATTTATCACCTGTCCGCAGTCTCATGGTCGGCTAGCAGCTTCTTACAGGCTATTGTGATTGCTTTCTTGGTCACTCCCTTGGCTCTGGTCTTTGCTTTCCTCGCCAAGCGGGCTAGTCACAAACGGCGGAAGGACGGGACGGTCCTTTGGGCTCTTCCTCTAGCCTTTCTAGTGCTGGGGAGCCTAGTAGCCTTTTTCCCTATCTTTATGGGAAATGGCCAGGTACTAGCGCAAGCCCTCTTGTCTAGTCAGCCGATTCCTTATCTTCCACTGACTCTTGCAGTGAAGGGGCTTATGGTTTACCTCCTCTTGCGCAATGGTGCTTATGGGGGTACCTTGACACCATCATTTGCCCTTGGGATTGGCTCTGGCTATCTAGTGACCTTGCTTTTGACAGTCCTTGGGATTCATCTGGATCCAGCTATAGGGATGTTACTAGGAGCGACAGTCTTTTTAGGGACGACCCTAGAAGCTCCTTTGACAGCTATTGCCCTGAGCCTTGGATTTACAGGCCAAACTTGGAATTTGACTATTCCGCTTGTACTTGCGGCTGGTTTGTCTTACGTGATTCAAAAGAAATGGGAGAAGAAATGATGAAGGTACATTTTGTACTGCATGAAACCTTTGAAGTGCCGGGCGCTTATCTAAAATGGGCACAGGAGCGTGGCCATCAAGTGACCACGACTAAAGTCTATGAGAATGAAACCTTACCAGAGTCAGTGGATGAGATTGACTTTTTGATCGTCATGGGAGGACCTCAATCGCCAGATGAAGATCGAGAAGCTTTTCCATACTACGATCCTCAGGCAGAGATTGAACTGATTCAAAAGGCCATGAAGGCAGATCGTTATATTGTTGGGGTCTGTCTGGGTGCCCAGCTCCTGTCTGTTGCCTATGGAGCGAAGTATGAGCACAGTCCGGAACGTGAGATTGGGGTTTATCCAGTGACCTTGACGCCTGAAGGACTCACAGATCCACATGTCGGTGAGTTTGGAAAAACTCTTGAAACTGGCCACTGGCATGGTGATATGCCAGGATTGACAAAAGATGCTGTTGTTCTTGCTACTAGTCAAGGGTGTCCACGTCAGATGATTCGCTTTAGTCCGAAACATTATGCCTTCCAAGCTCACTTGGAATTTGATTCGGAAGCAGTTGATCTCTTGATTGCAGCGGACGGTGAAGATGTTTTGGAAGAACAAAGTCAAAACCTGACCTTTGTTCAAAAACCCGAAGCCTTTCGTGCTTACGATTATCGAGAAATGAATGCCAAACTCTTTGCGTTTTTGGACTCATTAACAAATTAAATAAAAAAGAAAGGATGGGTTAACCGTATTCGCTGAACTGAATACGGGCGGAGAACTGTGTAAAAAAGATAAACTGTCTAGCATCTGCGATACGTCGTCAGTTTCCTATTTTCACTTTGCCTCTTTAACACCTATTCTAAAAAATAAAAAAGAAAGGTAGAGCATGTGTTCTAATTTGAACACGAGCGGAAAGCTCGGAAAATAGATAATCTGACTGAGAAATCAGGATTTCTCGTCAGATTCCTAATTTTCAGTCGCTTTCTGGTCGCTCTTTGTATCATAAACTATGTCTATCCATATTGCTGCTAAGCAAGGTGAAATTGCTGATAAAATTCTTCTTCCTGGGGATCCTCTTCGTGCGAAATTTATTGCTGAGAATTTCCTTGAAGACGCTGTTTGCTTCAACGAAGTTCGTAACATGTTTGGTTACACAGGAACTTATAAAGGTCACCGTGTATCTGTCATGGGAACTGGAATGGGGATGCCATCAATCTCTATCTATGCGCGTGAGTTGATTGTCGACTACGGCGTGAAGAAATTGATCCGTGTGGGAACGGCTGGTTCTTTGAACGAGGATGTCCATGTTCGTGAATTGGTCTTGGCACAAGCTGCTGCAACCAACTCAAACATCATCCGCAACGACTGGCCTCAATACGATTTCCCTCAAATTGCTAGCTTTGATCTTTTAGACAAGGCTTACCATATTGCCAAAGATCTTGGTATGACCACTCACGTTGGCAATGTCTTGTCATCAGATGTCTTCTATTCAAACTATGGTGAAAAGAACATCGAGCTTGGTAAATGGGGTGTGAAAGCTGTAGAAATGGAAGCAGCAGCTCTTTACTATCTTGCTGCTCAACACCATGTGGATGCGCTTGCTATCATGACTATTTCAGACAGTTTGGTTAATCCTGATGAGGACACAACTGCTGAAGAACGTCAAAATACTTTCACAGACATGATGAAAGTTGGTCTTGAGACTTTGATTGCAGACTAATGGCAAAATTCTTTCATGATGAATGGCTCTACGATCTCCAAAATTATCACTACAGCCGGGCTCTGCGCTCTATCAAGCAGCAGGAAGAAGTACCGGATTTGTTGGTGAGCTTACTGCAGTTAATGGCGGAGCGTCGTGAGCTTAATATCCAACCCGTCATGAATCAAAAGTTGAGAACCGAGTTGCTAGAGGCGACTGGTTTTCAGCTTTTTTGGCATGAAGATCCAGAAGATGAGCAGTTGGCTAACTACCTCTATGACTTAGAGGCGAAGTTGCGAAATGAGCAGATTATTGACTTTGTTCGTGCCGTCAGCCCAGCCATCTATCGGATCTTTATGCGATTGATTCAGTTGAAAATTCCTGATATTACCAACTATATTCATAACTCCAAAGAATCCAGTTATGACCGTTGGAAGTTTGAGAGCCTGCATGCGTCAGAAAACCCTATCCTGCAGCAATTTCACAGTGAAAGTGTGGTCAATTCGTCCAGTTTGACGGAGTTGATTGTGCAGTTGGATTTGCCAGATACCGTCAAAGTTGCGGCCCAGCAATTGCGGGAGTTAGAAAAATCAGTTCGCAACCCCCTGGCCCACTTGATCAAGCCCTTTGATGAGGAAGAGCTCCATCGGACGACGGGTTTCTCTTCTCAGGATTTTATGAAGAATTTGATTGACCTTGCAAGCTACACAGGCATCCATTATGATCAAACTAATTTTTATTTTGATCAGGCCAATGCTGTGATGGAAGAGCTACTAAAGGAGAAGTAGATGGATAAGATTGCTCAACTACAGGAGATGATTGATCAGAGTCAACGGATCGTGTTTTTCGGAGGGGCAGGAGTTTCCACGGAGTCAAATATTCCAGATTTTCGAAGTTCAGACGGTGTCTATAGTGTTCAGGTGGGGCGGCATTTGACAGCTGAGCAATTGGTCTCCCATACCATGTTTGAGCGCTATCCTGAGGACTTTTTCGACTTTTACAAGAAGTACTTGCTCTACCCTGATGCCAAGCCCAATGCTGCCCATCGGTATCTGGCTTGGCTGGAAGAGACTGGTAAGCTCATGGCAGTGGTGACGCAAAATATTGACAGTCTCCATGAAATGGCTGGTTCTAAAAACGTTTTGAAGCTCCATGGTAGTGCTGATCGCAATTACTGTACGGGTTGCCAGCGTTTTTATGATTTGGAAGCTTTTTTAGCTTTGGAAGGCCCGGTTCCACACTGTCTGGACTGTGGCGAGGTGGTCAAGCCTGATGTGACCCTCTACGAGGAGCCTCTCGATATGGACGTCTTTAGTCAAGCTGCCCAAGCCATCCAAGAAGCTGATTTGCTGATTATCGGTGGTACCTCTCTTGTGGTCTACCCAGCAGCCAGTTTGATTCAGTATTTCCGAGGGAAGAAGCTGGTTGTCATCAATAAAACCAGTATCCCACAAGACAAGCAAGCAGACCTAGTTATCGAAGGAAAAATAGGCCAAGTATTTTCACAATTAAGACAATAAAAAATATCTGAGTGAACATGGATCACTCAGATATTTTATTACTTATCAAACTTCACTTCCTCAAGCAAGTACTCGATGAATTTTTCTCCCATTTTTGAGAGTGCTGTTTTTTCATGTTTGATGTAGACCAGCTCGATCGGGTCTTCGATATCAAGGGGAATGGAGACGATGTTATTTCCGTTGAGATTGCTGTTGAGAATCCCGGTCGCAATGGTGTAGCCATCCAGACCGATCAAGAGATTAAAGAGAGTCGCTCGGTCACTGACGACGATGGATTTCTTATGATGCTCTTGCGAGAGGATCTCTTCTGAGAAGTAGAAGGAGTTGTGGGTTCCTTGGTCATAGCTAAGGTATGGGAAATCTTCCAGATCAGATAAGTGAACGATCTCTTTCTTGGCAAGAGGATTGCTCTTGCTGACAAAGATATGAGGTTGCGCTGTAAAGAGGTGGGTGGCAATCAGGTGATTATCATCCAGCATCTTAGAGAGGACATCCCGGTTGTAGCTATTTAAAAAGAGTACGCCAACTTCGCTTCGGAAATTCTTGACGTCATCGATGATCTCCCAAGTCCGCGTCTCCCGTAGGAAGAGCTCGTATTTTTCCATGTCGCTTTTCTTCAATAGTGAAACGAAGGCCTCAACCACGAAGGCATAGTGCTGTGAAGAGACGCTGAAAAGCTCACGAGAACCCACAGGATTTTTATAGCGCTCGGACAAGAGGTCGATCTGCTCCACCACCTGGCGGGCATAAGAGAGGAACTCCATCCCATCGCGGGTCAAAGTGATCCCTTTAGGATTCCGGATAAAGATTTCAATTCCCATCTCATTTTCCAAGTCCTTAACGGCATTGGAAAGGCTAGGTTGCGTGATGAAGAGTTGTTTTGCGGCCTCATTCATAGAGCCGGTTTCGACGATTTTGATAATGTATTGTAATTGTTGTATTCTCATGCTTTTATTTTAACATAAAATAGCGCGTTTTTCCCGTAAAATGTGGTCTTTCAAGGACTGTATGAGAATAAGACAGGCTGAGGTAGGTAATAGGAAGTAGGCTAGATCAAATAGTTAAAAAATAGAAGATTGGAAACAAAATCTACATCTGGGGACTGATTTTGATGGAAAAATACAGTTTTGCCTTGCTGAAGGTAAGATCTGATTGATAGAATGGTAAAAAATTGATTGAGGAGATCTTATGAAAAAACTCGTTTCCTGGTATAAGAAAAAGGATAAGGAATTGGAAACCCATTTCACAGCTGGTCTGTTGCAGATCAATTTTGTGACCAATGCTCTGATTCTATTGGCCTTTTACATCTATTTGGTTATTAGTCAGTCGCTCTACGCAATAAAGGATCCATTCATTCAATTTAGTGTTTGGGAGGTCATTGCCTTCACCATGGAGATCTTTCCTTACGGTTTGACTCTGGCCCTCTTTGTCCCCAATATTTTTGTCATCATTTATGGGATTGGTCGGTGGTCTAGCCTCCAGTTCAAAGAATCTGAGGAAGAAGCTCTCAAAGATCCAGAACTGTTTGAGGATAGAGGGCCAAAAGAAGGAGAAAGGACAAGAGAAGATGACGCATTCCTTATGAAGGAAAAGCAGGAATCACCTAGTCCTAAGCCTGTCAAAAAGAAAAAGCAACAGCCTACAATTGTTCTTTGGTTTGGTCTCTTTGGTTGCTTTCTCGAAGCGATTTTCATTTACATCGTCAAGGAGATGACTTTTTACGATTGGAGTGAAAGTTTGATCAATTCGCAGAAGCATGCCCTGATCTGGTCTGGCGCCTATCCGACCTTCTTCACACTGGCAGCTCTTACTTTACTAGCCTTGATTATCTATTCCTACCGGGATGCGAATTCACTCTCGCCGTTAGCAAATGTTTTCTGCATTAGTGGCATTCTAGGAGGAGTGGTTCTTCTCTTAGTTTTTGATAATCAACTGCAGGTAGCAAGTTTTCACACCTTTTTCTTATTGATCTATTCCATTTATCTCTTGTGGGTTCGTATTAAGGAGTGGCAGGAAGATCGAACAGAGATAAGCTATGAGAATCGTCTGCTTCAATGGTTCCATCAGCTCTTAAACAAGTCGCGTAACTGGCCATGGCTAGCAGTTCTTGTTGCCCTTCCAACCCTTGCTCTTGTTGTCCTCGTTCTCATGCTCTTTGGGCAGCAGCCGGATTCCATGATCAAGGCATGGACCAATACAGCTGACTGGGCCTTCTCACAGAAGATCCCTCCTCAGAATCTTATCATTGATGAGCACTATCTCTGTACGGTTGCGGCTGGTGGCCATGAAAATGTTGTCAAGCCCCAGCGGATGGGCGTGCGCCACGGTCATCCAGTCGTTGTCAATCGTCAGCTCTGTATTGCCAATGCCTTTGAGCAGGTGCTAGAAGAAAAGACGCCACGATTCCATCGCTTCTTGCGTCGCAATTATGACCGTTATGGCTATCCCTTTGCCAAACATATCAAGAAGAAATGGGCTATGGACCTGATCTACTACCTGATGAAGCCCTTGGAATGGCTTTTTCTACTGGTTCTTTATCTAGTCGATCGCAAACCGGAGAACCGAATCGCTATGCAATACATCAAGCCGATTCCAGAAGATTTTGATCCTAAGAAAGCTTCCTGAGTTACTGATTTTACTTGACAAGCGAGAAGGAGCGCGATATAATGAGACAAATTTAACCTTTAAGAGGTCCAGAGAGGCCTGCAAGGAAAGACAGAAAAAAGATCAGCGGACGGTGTCTAGCTGATCATTTGTAGGGCCTTGCTTTTGCGAGGTCTTTTTTGCTGAAAGAAAGAAGAGGATTTCAATGGTCAGTGACAGTTGTAAAAAACGCTTTAGTAAAATCATGATGGAAGAGATGGAGCTGGTTGCTCAAGAGGAGATCGCCCCACGCATCTATTCTATGATCTTGAAGGGGGAAATGGTGGCGCAGATGCTTCCAGGTCAATTCCTTCATATCCGCGTCCCCGATGGGTCCAAGCTCCTTCGCCGTCCGATTTCAATTTCTGAGATTGATCCTGAGACACAGACTTGTCGCTTGATCTACCGCATCGAAGGTGGGGGGACAGCTATCTTTTCCCAATTGCCAATCGGTAGCAAACTCAGTGTCATGGGGCCTCAGGGAAATGGCTTTGATCTCACCAATCTCGGTCAAGGTCAGAAAGCCTTGATCATCGGTGGCGGTATCGGTGTTCCTCCTTTGGTCCAAGTGGCCAAACAACTCCATGAGCAAGGGGTGGAAGTTGAAGTGGTTGTCGGCTTTGCGACCAAAGAAGCCGTCATTTTGGAAGAAGAGCTTTCTCAGGTGGCTCATGTCACTGTAACGACAGACGATGGGACTTATGGCACTAAAGGCTATGTCTCAACAATTGTTGATTCGATGAACCAGGAGTTTGATGCTATCTATTCTTGTGGAGCACCTGGCATGCTCAAATATGTCAATACCAAATTCCATGACCATCCCCGCGCCTACATTTCCATGGAATCGCGTATGGCCTGTGGGATGGGGGCTTGCTACGCCTGTGTGGTGCATTTGGAAAATGAAAGCCAAGCAGCCAATAAGCGCGTGTGTGAAGATGGACCGGTCTTTGAAACTGGTACGATTGTGATGTAGGGAGGAAAGTATGACAAGTAATCGATTAGCTGTATCCTTACCAGGATTAGACTTGAAAAATCCCATTATTCCAGCTTCCGGCTGTTTTGGCTTTGGTCAAGAATATGCCAAATACTATGACTTAGACTTGCTTGGATCCATCATGATCAAGGCAACAACTGCTGAGGCTCGTTTTGGTAATCCAACGCCACGTGTCGCTGAGACGCCTGCAGGCATGCTCAATGCTATTGGGCTCCAAAATCCAGGCGTAGATGTGGTCCTAGCAGAAAAACTTCCTTGGTTGGCCCAACATTATCCAGAGCTTCCAATTATTGCCAATGTAGCTGGCTTCTCCAATGAAGAGTATGCAACGGTATCTGGCAAGATCTCGCAAGCGCCAAATGTCAAGGCCATCGAGCTCAATATCTCTTGTCCAAACGTAGATCATGGCAACAATGGTCTCTTAATCGGACAGGTTCCAGAGTTGGCTTATGATGCAGTAAAAGCAGCGGTAGAAGCTTCCTCCGTCCCTGTCTATGTCAAGTTAACGCCTAGTGTAGCAGACATCACGCAGGTCGCAAAAGCAGCAGAGGATGCAGGTGCGACCGGCTTAACCATGATCAATACCTTGGTCGGCATGCGTTTTGACCTCAAGACTGGTAAGCCCATCATTGCCAATGGAACCGGAGGCATGTCGGGTCCAGCCGTTTTCCCAGTTGCTTTGAAACTCATCCGCCAGGTTGCCCAATCCACTAAACTTCCGATTATCGGAATGGGAGGTGTCGATTCAGCCGAAGCAGCCATTGAAATGATGATTGCAGGGGCCTCTGCGATTGGAGTTGGAACCGCTAATTTTACCGATCCTTATGCTTGTCCAACCATCATCGAAGATCTGCCGCAGGTCATGGATCGCTATGGTATTGACACCCTTGAGAACTTCCGAAAACATGTACGGGAAAATCTACTGTAAATCCTTGACTTTTCCCAAATATCGTACTACAATAAATAAAAACCTTTAAAGCAGTCCAGAGAGGCTCCTAAGGTCTAGACGGTGAATCATGGTAGTTTTTCCTACCTAATTTTCGTGTAACCTTGCCTCGGGCAAGGTTTTTTTGTGAATAAAATGATCAATCAAAAAAGGAGTAATCCATGCGTGAAGAACGTCCTATTATCGCCCTTGACTTCCCAGCTTTCGAGGATGTCAAACACTTTTTAGAGCATTTTCCTGAAGATGAAAAACTATTTGTAAAAATCGGTATGGAATTTTTCTATGCAGTTGGTCCTGAAATTGTACACTACCTAAAAGGGCTTGGACACAGTATCTTCCTTGATTTAAAATTGCACGATATCCCAAATACAGTCAAATCAGCTATGTCTGTATTGGGTACTTTCGGAGTGGATATGGTGACGGTTCACGCAGCCGGTGGTGTAGAGATGATGCGCGAAGCCAAAGCAGCTCTTGGTGAAGGAGCTAAGTTGGTAGCCGTAACCCAGTTGACTTCTACCAGTGAAGAAGACATGCGTGATTGCCAAAACATACAAACAACGGTCCAAGAATCAGTCGTTAATTATGCCCGTAAGGCGCAAGAAGCTGGCTTGGACGGCGTAGTATGTTCAGCCCATGAAGTAGCCTTGATCAAAGATGCCACTTCATCAGACTTTGTCTGTGTCACACCAGGGATTCGTCCTGCAGGAGCTGAAATCGGTGACCAAAAACGGGTTATGACGCCACAAGAAGCCCATAAAATTGGATCGGACTATATTGTTGTTGGACGCCCTATTATTCAAGCAGAAAATCCATGGGACGCTTACCATGAAATTAAGAGACAGTGGAATAGTTAAGAACGTCTAAGAAGCTGTGCTTCAAGACGTTCTACGGGAAGCCCGATAGGGCCTTCCCTAAACTATTCACTAGATTATGAGAATAAAAAGTATCGTTTTATTCTCATAATCGTCGGAACACTAATTGCTACTAAAAGTGAAAATTTTGTAGCTCTACGGGAAGTCCTACTGGACCTTCCCTAACGCGTTCACTAACCTGTAATGTTGTTGTTTAAATCTAAAAATGATTTAATTCGTATATGATTAAAATCGTAAAAAAGGAGTCGTCATGTCATTAGCTAAAGATATTGCTAGCCATCTTTTGAAAATCGAAGCGGTTTATTTGAAACCAGAAGAACCTTTTACTTGGGCATCTGGGATCAAGTCCCCAATTTATACCGATAACCGTGTAACCCTCGCTTATCCTGAAACTCGTACCTTGATCGAAAATGGATTTGTAGATAAAATCAAGGAAGCTTTCCCTGAAGTAGAAGTGATTGCAGGTACAGCAACTGCAGGAATTCCTCACGGAGCCATTATTGCGGACAAGATGAATTTGCCATTTGCCTACATCCGTAGCAAACCAAAAGACCATGGTGCTGGAAACCAAATTGAAGGCCGTGTACCACAAGGTCAAAAGATGGTCGTAGTGGAAGATTTGATTTCTACTGGTGGATCTGTCTTGGATGCTGTCGCAGCTGCCAAGCGTGAAGGGGCGGACGTTCTTGGTGTGGTTGCCATCTTCACCTACCAATTGGAGAAAGCCGATAAGAAATTTGCGGAAGCTGGCGTTCAACTTGAAACCTTGTCTAACTATACAGAATTGATTCATTTGGCAGAAGAACAAGGTTATATCACTTCTGAAGGTTTAGAGTTGTTGCACCGTTTCAAGGAAAACCAAGAAACTTGGCAAAATAAATAATAGGACGGAAGCGTTTCTAACGCTTCTTTTTTATACTATTTTCACTAGTTGGTGGTTAACTTGAATCTCAAAGTAAAATCCGGTATGATAGTAGTAATTGTTTTTATGGATGAAGGAAAAACTATTTTTAAGGGAGAATAAGATGACAAAAGAACATTATTTGCAAGTGAAGAAGGAATTTAAAATTAGATTTACAATTATTATCGTCCTAGGTATAATTGCTAGTGTATTTTATATTCAGATATTGCTTAGCCACTCTCGTGAAGTGCCCTTTTTTATAACCTGTCTTGGAACTCTCACCTTCATCAATCGGTCATTGATTGCACCTTTCTTTTATGAGAAAAAAGCAGCTGAGAAGGAACATCCAGAATGGAAGAATTTATCAACAAAAGGAGTAGAAATTCCTCAGGAAGAAATTCAAAAACGAAATGGGATATCGATCCTATCTTTCATCATTGTAATTGTTGGATTCTTCATGTTATACCGACCAGCTCCAAAAACGGATGTAGGAACTGAGGTAATAAAAACTAATAGCGAGATCCAGTCTGTGCCAGAAAGTTCGACAGAAAAAGAATCTAGCACAGTCTCTAATTTAACCCCGAAAGATGTTCAAACTTTACAAGAATTGAAAGAAGAGATTGAATCCAATGCTCCATCAGATTCAAATTCACTAGATATAAACAAAGCAAAAGATTTTGCAGAAAAAGCGCAGCAACAGAATTGGTTGAAAAGGGGAGAATAAAAATTTTTCAAGGGATTTGAAACCAACTAGTTTATGTGAAAGGGTAAAAAAATCAATGACAGTAACAATATTCTGGCTTAGCTTGGGCATTCTGAGCCTTGTTTTCTTGATCATGCTGCTCATCTTTTACACCTTGTATCGTCGTGAAATAAAAGTGAAAACAGAATCAACCGCAAAAGTTCTGGGAGAAGTAGTTGCTTTTGATTCCAAAAATCAACTGCTTATTTCCCTGCCTGTGGTGGAGTATCAAGTTGGGGGCGAAAGATACCAAAAGACCTTTACCTACGCTTATTTCAGAGAGACTTCTTCTAAGTCAAGACAAACCAATGTTTTCGATAGAACCTATGTTCTTGGAGCCGGCAAAAATCTGGATTTGCGGATGATATTCCCAATCGGGTCTCCTATGACAGTCTTTTATAATCCAGTCGACCCACAGATCGGTTTTGTCGAACGATATGCTGGCTTAGTCGGTTTCTATAAAATCGGAATGATTCTAACGGTTGGAATTTATCTTGTATTATTATGTATTTTAATTCTAGTATTTTAGGTCTGTTAGTTAAGGTTAAGAGTTAAAAATTGCTTCGATAAAATGAGTATGTTTATAAATTACATTTTAGAACAACTTTTCTTTTCACTTTACAGTTGATAGTCAGTCCAAAACAGCAGAAATGCTGTTTTTTTGATATAATGGAGCTATGTTATCGAAAAGTAAACGTATTCTATTTGGGATGCTTCATGTTGTCATGTTGCTAGTGATGGTCCACTGGTTCTTGATCAGTGTGACCTATCTGAGAGAGATTTCATGGCTAGCCATTTTAGGTGCTGGGTTGCTATTTCTGCTAGCCTGGCTGAAACGCGATGGGCTAAAGAGTGCCTTTGCTTGGTTGACTCGGCATAAAAAAGGCTTCTTGCTTGGAGCGGTTGTCTTTCAGTTGATCGTTATGGTCTGTGCGGAGCTCTTGATCCGTCGGGATGCTGCGGTTGTTTTCAAAGGGGCTTTTGATCTTCTTAAGCAATCCTCTATCACTAACTACCTCAGTCGCAATCCCAATAACATTCCGCTCTTTCTTTACGAGAAGTTTTTCTATGTCTTATTTGGCTCTAGCGGTCTGTGGGTCATGCAGGCTCTCAATATCCTCTATGTCAATCTGGGTGCAGTCCTCTTGTACAAGCTGTCCCAGAAGCATTTCAATCAAAAAACGGCTGATCTGGTCTATCTCTTCTATGTGAGCTTGATCTGTTACTCGCCTTATTTCTATTCCATGTATACGGACATTCCGCCACTTCCTTTGATCGCTCTTCAGTTATGGTGGGCTTTGGATCTATTAAAGGAAGATCAAGCAGTCTCCTGGAAGAAGATTGTTGGCTTGGGGATCTTATCTGGCGTATCCATGTTGATCCGTCCAACGACGATTATTGTCATGATTGCCTTTTGGGCTGTGCTCTTTTTCAGAGGAAATTGGAAGGCCTTTAGAAAGATTGCTACGGTGACGGTCTTGACGACGGGCTTTGTCTTTGCAGGATTGAATACAGCGGTCAATCATCAAACAGTTGTACCGATCTTGAAACAAGAAGGGCTGGCAAAAGGACCGCTCTTGTTTATCAATCTGGGCTTGACAGATATGGGGCACAACCAAGAAGATATGAAAGAAGGCTTGTTGGCCTATATCGATGAGGATAAGCGCTCGGATTACAACAATGGCCTCTTTAAAAAAGAAAATGTGATCAAAGAAATCAAACGCCGGCTCAAGGAATACGGACCGTTCGGTTTGATCGGGCATATCTACTACAAGCAAACCTTGACGGTAGCAGAAGGGACCCTCGGTTGGCTTTACCGAGATGTAGAGTATGAGAAGACGCCTTTTATCAATCCTCTATATGCACCTCTGACTAAAAATAATGGTTTGGCAAAATGGGTGCGGACCTATTTCCTCAGCATTGATCGACCGCAGTACAAGTATTATGAATTTGTCAAGCAGCTGATCTGGATCGTCCTATCGGCTGGTTTGGTTGGAGCTTATCTCAAACGTCGAGATACAGATGATTTTAACTTCCTTTCCTTAGCGGTCTTTGGTGGTTTGCTTTTCTTAACCATCTTTGAAGGTGGGAAGACCCGCTACCTCATCCAATTCTTACCGCAAATTTTACTAGTCGCTTCGATCGGTCTAGCAGGATTTACCAAGAAAGAAAATACATAAAAGCTCCTGCTTGTTTGACAGGCAGAAAAAGAGGTTGGACAAAATTATCCAGCCTCTTTTTTATCCAGTGGATCTGCGCCAAATGTGGTATAATGGAAGGTAAGAATTTATTGGATAGCGGAGAGTTTCCATGCAGCATTCACCCTGGCATGAAGCCATCAAATCCCATCTTCCAGAAGGGTATTTTCACCAGATCAATGACTTTATGAATGAAGTCTACAGCAAAGGAGTGGTTTATCCACCGTGTGACAAGGTCTTTAAGGCCTTGCAGATGACAGAGATGGATCATGTCAAGGTCTTGATCTTAGGGCAAGATCCCTACCATGGACCGGATCAAGCGCAGGGCTTAAGTTTTTCTGTTCCAGATCATGTACCAGCGCCGCCTTCTTTGCAAAATATTCTCAAAGAATTGCGCTCAGATATCGGAGAGAAGCGTTCCCATGATCTGACCTCTTGGGCAGAGCAAGGCGTGCTCTTGCTCAATGCCTGCTTGACGGTGCCTGCTGGTCAGGCCAATGGCCATGCAGGACAAATTTGGGAGCCTTTCACAGATGCTGTGATCAAGGTGGTCAATGAGTTGGAGGAGCCCGTAGTCTTTATCCTCTGGGGATCTTATGCCCGTAAGAAAAAGCCTCTGATTACCCACGATCGGCATTTGGTCCTTGAATCTGCTCACCCAAGTCCCTTATCGGCTTACCGAGGATTCTTTGGTACCCAACCCTTTTCAAAAACTAATCAATTTTTGACAGAGGCGGGACGCGAGCCAATTGATTGGTTAAGATAGGAGAAAGAAATGCCACAATTAGCAACGATTTGTTATATCGACAATGGGAAAGAATTTCTCATGTTGCATCGCAATAAAAAGCCCAATGATGTCCATGAAGGTAAATGGATCGGGGTTGGTGGAAAATTAGAACGCGGGGAAACCCCTCAGGAGTGTGCTGCGCGTGAGATTTTTGAGGAGACTGGCCTTAGAGCCAAGCCAGTTTTGAAAGGGATTATTACCTTTCCGGAGTTTACTCCAGATTTGGACTGGTACACCTATGTCTTCAAGGTAACAGATTTTGAAGGAGAACTGATCGAGTGTAACGAAGGGACCTTGGAGTGGGTACCTTATGATCAAGTCCTCTCAAAACCAACCTGGGAAGGGGACCACACCTTTGTCGAGTGGTTGTTGGAGGATAAACCCTTCTTTTCAGCAATGTTTCGCTATGACGGCGACCGCTTGTTAGAGTCGCATGTTGATTTTTATGAATAAAGGAGAATACAATGGTTGTCATTAAAAATGGTCGCGTAATGGATCCCAAGACAGGTTTGGATCAAGTCTGTGATCTTCGTATCGAAGGAAAGAAAATTGTAGAGATCGCTGAAAACCTCCCAACAGATGGACAAGAAGTCCTTGATGCTGCTGGTCTGGTGGTAGCTCCTGGTTTGATCGATGTACACGTGCATTTCCGTGAACCTGGTCAAACTCATAAAGAAGACATCCATACGGGTGCCTTAGCCGCAGCTGCGGGTGGTTTTACCCGAGTGGTCATGATGGCCAATACCAATCCGACCATTTCAGATATTGCAACTTTAGAGGAAGTCTTAGCTTCTGCAGCCAAGGAAAATCTCCACATTCATACGGTTGCGACGGT
This sequence comes from Streptococcus parasanguinis, assembly GCF_015557775.1. Lineage (GTDB taxonomy): Bacteria > Bacillota > Bacilli > Lactobacillales > Streptococcaceae > Streptococcus > Streptococcus parasanguinis_AA. The sequence continues at coordinate 511,664 of NZ_JADNOY010000001.1, forward strand.
GACCAAGAACTTTGACGGTCAACACCTGACAGATTTTGAAGGACTGCTTAAGGCCGGTGCAGTGGGATTTTCAGATGATGGGATTCCCCTTCAAAGTACTAAGGTTGTCCGCCAAGCCTTGGAAGAAGCTAAGCGTTTAGGAACCTTTATTAGTCTGCATGAAGAAGACCCTGAGTTGAATGGCATTCTTGGTTTGAATGAGAACATTGCTAAGGAACACTTCCATGTCTGTGGTGCGACAGGTGTAGCCGAATATTCAATGGCTGCGCGTGATGCCATGATTGCCCATGCGACAGGTGCTCACCTCCATATCCAACACCTTTCCAAGGAAGAAAGTGTCAAGGTGGTGGAATTTGCCCAAGGATTAGGAGCTCATGTAACGGCAGAAGTGGCACCTCAACACTTTTCGAAAACAGAAAGTCTGCTCTTGACTAAAGGAAGTAATGCTAAGATGAATCCACCTCTTCGCTTGGAATCTGACCGTCTAGCAGTGATTGAAGGCTTGAAGTCAGGCGTTATCTCCGTGATTGCGACTGACCACGCGCCTCACCATGCGGACGAGAAGAATGTTCCTGATATTACCAAAGCACCATCTGGCATGACTGGCCTTGAAACTTCGCTCTCTCTTGGTTTGACCTACTTGGTGCATGCAGGTCATTTAAGCCTGATGCAATTGCTTGAAAAGATGTCCTATAATCCAGCACGTCTCTATGATTTTGATGCTGGCTATATCGCAGTGGATGGACCGGCAGATTTGACCATCTTTGATCCAGAAGCAGATCGTCTGGTATCGGATCATTTCGCTTCAAAAGCTGGCAATTCACCATTTGTGGGTGAAACATTAAAAGGGAAAGTTGCTTATACAATCTGTGATGGACAAGTGATTTTTCAAGGATGAGCGATCGTATTCATATAAATCTTAAAAAAATGATGCAAGGCTTGGTTTTCTTTTTAACCAGCCTTCTTGTCTTTGTCTTTCTATTTCGAGCTTTGCTACCGACTGCATCTCCTCGCATGACCAAGGCCAAACCATCTGCGAAAGAGGTCACCTATACCTATGTGGCGTTGGGAGATTCCTTGACCAAAGGTGTCGGTGATAGCACCAATCAAGGGGGCTTTGTGCCCATCCTCGCCCAAAGTCTGTCCAATGAAAATGATGGCCAGTACCAACCTGTCAACTATGGAGTAGCTGGAAATACAAGCGCTCAGATCTTAGATCGACTCAAGAAGCAAACAGATCTTCAGAAGGATCTCAAAAAGGCGCGTGTCATGACCTTAACAGTTGGCGGAAATGATCTGCGCAAAGTCGTTGTCAATCATCTGAGTGATTTTTCTCTATCAGATATCCAAAAGCCGCTCAAGAGTTATACAGCGAACCTCAAAGAAATTATTACAAAGGCCAGAAAGGACAATCCCCATCTTCCCATTTATGTAGTGGGGATCTACAATCCTCTTTATCTGAATTTTCCTGAATTAACCAGTATCCAGACGGCTGTCGATCGTTGGAATGAGACGACGGAAGAAACCATCGCGCAATTTGATCAGGTCTATTTCGTTCCGATCAATGATCTGCTCTATAAAGGAATTGATGGCAAAATGGGCGTATCAGAAATCAGTGACGGGAAGACAACCGTTATCAATGATGCCCTGTATGAAGAGGATAGCTTTCACCCCAACAATACGGGCTATGAAAAGATGAAACAAGCAATATTGGAGAAAATCAATGCCACGAAGAAAACTTGGAGTCAAAAATAATCCCATCAAAGAGAAGGTCCCCTTTCTCCAAAAAATTAATATTTGGAAATGGTTATTTTTAGGTTTAGTCAGCCTTCTCTTAGCCTTTGCTATAGTCGTGCAAGGACGCTTGGCGACGCCAAGAGAAGATGTTAGTCAGCTTCATCAAACAGTTGGCACCAAAGATGTCAAAGTTGGAACTATGACGACAACTCGTGATCAACTCAATGACACCATCAAATCGCTTCTGAAAAAATATAAGCTGTCCGACTACAAGGTCTATGCGGACAATCAGCAAATCCTATTAGAAGGGCAGTTAAGTTTCTTAGGGAAGGATTATCCCTTATATATTTACTTTCAACCATCCAAATTGGAAAATGGGAACATTCTCTTGACGGTGAAGGATTTTTCAGTCGGAACCTTTCAAATTCCACAAAGGATGGTTTTGCAGCTCTTGAGCAAGAATAAAACTATTCCAGAATTTATCCAAATTTCACCAAAGCAGTCTACCATCACCATTGTATTACCAGAAATTGACAATGACTTTGGAATCTATGTCAAGGCCAATACCATTGACCTCTATAACGATAAGATCGTTTTTGATTTGTATCAGAAGAAGTAGAGTAACAGGGTCTATTCAGATTGATGGAAAATTGTATTTTACATAAAACAACTAGAATGATGCTGAAAATAAAAACGATACTTACTATTAGGCTTATTCAATAAATATTGAAACTTTCCGCCGTGAGAAAAGTGCTAGAAACACTTTTGTTTCTAGCACTCGGGAGTTTTGGAACCTTAGGTCCAAAACTAAGTCATGGAACTTCTTTGAAGTTCGCTGACGTCCGTCTTCACCTAAGGAAAGTTTCTAAGATGACATTATCTTCAATCTAACTAGAACTGAAAGCTCTATTTTGTTTCTATTCAAAAAATTCAGAATATTGTAGAAAATTCTTGACATTGCTTTTTCCCTATGCTAAAATACTAAACAAGACATTGAACAAAGGAGAAAGTCAAACATGAAAACAGCTAAGTTTATTCAATTTGCTTTGTTGTTGAGGTATAAGGGCTAGTGCAGAAGCATTAGTCCTGTTTGGCTTACCAAGCGGGCAAAAACATCTCGCTTGGTTAACCGAGTGAGATGTTTTTCTTTATATCCACTACATAGAAATGAGGAGACCCTATGCGTAAAGTTGAATTTTTAGATACCAGCCTTCGGGATGGCGAACAGACTCCAGGAGTTAATTTCTCTATCAAAGAAAAGATTGCCATTGCTAAACAATTGGAAAAATGGGGCATTTCTGCTATTGAAGCAGGTTTTCCTGCAGCTAGTCCTGATTCCTTCACAGCTGTGCAGGAGATTGCCAAGGTCTTGACCAAGACAGCCGTGACAGGTTTGGCTCGTTCTGTCAAATCAGATATTGATGCTTGTTATGAAGCCTTGAAGGATGCTAAGTATCCACAAATTCACGTCTTTATCGCAACCAGTCCGATTCACCGGGAGTTTAAACTCAACAAGACCAAGGAAGAAATTCTTGAAGCGATCAAAGAGCACGTTTCTTACGCTCGCTCAAAATTTGAAATTGTGGAATTCTCGCCAGAAGATGCGACACGGACCGAATTGGATTTCCTCTTGCAAGTCGTTCAGACTGCAGTCGATGCAGGGGCCAGCTATATCAACATTCCTGATACAGTCGGTTTCACGACACCAGCAGAGTACGGAGCTATTTTCAAATACTTGATCGACCATGTCAAGACAGATCGCGAGATTATCTATTCGCCTCATTGCCATGATGACCTAGGTATGGCGGTGGCGAATAGCCTCGCTGCTGTTAAAAATGGTGCCCGTCGTGTCGAAGGAACCATTAATGGAATCGGTGAACGGGCCGGCAATGCGGCACTTGAAGAAGTAGCAGTTGCTCTCAATATTCGCGAAGACTATTTCCAAGTGGAGAGTCCGATTGTCCTTAATGAAACCATCAACACTTCTGAGTTGGTCTCTCGTTACTCTGGGATTCCAATTCCTAAAAACAAGGCGGTTGTTGGTGGCAATGCCTTCTCACACGAGTCTGGGATTCACCAAGATGGAGTTCTTAAAAATCCTCTTACCTATGAAATCATCACGCCTGAGTTGGTGGGTGTTAAGAGCAATAGCCTTCCACTTGGAAAATTGTCTGGTCGCCATGCCTTTGTCGAAAAACTGCATGAATTGGGACTGGAATTTACAGAAGAAGACATCCAGCCATTGTTTGCTAAGTTCAAATCTCTGGCAGATAAAAAACACGAGATCACAGATGCCGATATCCGCGCCCTTGTTGCCGGTACAGCAGTGGAAAATCCAGAAGGATTCCAATTTAATGATCTACGCTTAACCACCAATGCAGACGAAACGATTACAGCAGCGGTTAGCCTCCGCAATGAAGAAGGGGAAGTGCTTGAATTTCTTGCCAATGGTCAAGGGTCGGTTGAAGCGATCTTTAATGCGATTGATAAATTCTTCAACCAAACTGTTCGCTTGACATCTTACAATATCGATGCAGTGACAGATGGGATCGATGCCCAAGCCCGCGTCTTAGTATCCGTGGAAAATGTCGATACCGATACGATTTTCAATGCCTCTGGTTTGGACTTCGACGTATTGAAAGCCTCTGCCATCGCTTATATCAATGCCAACACGCTGGTTCAAAAAGAGAATGCGGGTGAGATGGGACGAGCTGTCTCCTACCGTGATCTTCCACAAGCCTAAGAGGAAATGAACATGACAAAGAAAATTGTAACACTTGCAGGAGATGGGATTGGCCCTGAGATCATGGCAGCTGGACTAGAGGTCCTCGCAGCCGTCGCTCCAAAAATCGGCTTTGATTATAGTCTAGAAGACAAAGCTTTTGGGGGTGCTGGGATTGATGCCGCTGGCCACCCTCTTCCCCAAGATACTCTAAAAGCAGCTAAAGGAGCGGATGCTATTCTTCTCGCAGCCATCGGGAGTCCGGAATACGACAATGCTCCTGTTCGTCCAGAACAAGGCCTGCTCGCTATTCGCAAGGAATTAAATCTCTTTGCCAATATTCGTCCTGTACGGATTTTTGACGCCTTGAAACACTTGTCTCCTTTGAAACCAGAGCGTATCGAGGGTGTCGACTTCGTGGTCGTGCGTGAATTGACAGGTGGGATTTATTTTGGAGAGCATATCTTGAAAGAAGATACAGCGCGCGATATCAACGATTACAGTGCAGAAGAAATCCGTCGGATTATGCGCCAAGCCTTCAAGATCGCGCAAGGACGTGGCAAGAAAGTGACCAGTATCGATAAGCAAAATGTCCTTGCAACTTCTAAATTGTGGCGCCTAGTGGCAGAAGAAGTTGCGAAAGAATTTCCAGATGTGACCTTAGAGCACCAGCTTGTCGATAGTGCGGCCATGATCATGATTACCAATCCAGCCCGTTTTGATGTCGTAGTGACAGAGAATCTATTCGGAGATATCTTATCTGATGAATCGAGCGTACTTCCAGGAACACTAGGCGTGATGCCATCTGCTAGTCATTCTGACCAAGGACCAAGTATGTACGAACCGATTCATGGTTCAGCACCTGATATTGCTGGTCAAGGCATTGCCAATCCAATTTCCATGATCCTGTCCGTTGCCATGATGCTCCGAGACAGTTTTGGAGAAACAGCAGGTGCAGAAATGATCGAAGAAGCTGTCAATCAAACCTTGAATCAAGGAATCTTGACACGGGATCTAGGTGGTAAGGCTTCTACTGCAGAGATGACTGCAGCCATTATTGGGAATCTCTAAAATGACATGGAGAGATCGCTGTTTAGTTCTTATTGCTATTTGGAATAGTATCGTATTTCTGACCTATGGTTTAGATAAACGAAAAGCTATCCAAAAGAGGTGGCGGATTCCTGAAAAGGTCCTGTTACTTGAGAGCTGGCTGCTTGGTGGATTCGGAGCTCTACTAAGTGGATATCTCTTTCACCACAAGGTGCGGAAATGGTATTTTCAAGCTACCTGGTGGGGCAGTAGCCTTCTTTTAGCAGGTGCCCTCTTTCTAATCCTTCAATGGATTTCCTAACAAGAAGATAAATGGAGAAAGACGATGAGTGGAAAATCTATCTTTGATAAACTTTGGGCCCGCCACGTGATTACAGGAGTGGAAGGACAACCCCAACTCATGTATGTGGACCAACACTACATTCACGAAGTGACGAGTCCGCAAGCCTTTCAAGGATTACGGGACGCAGGACGCAAGGTCCGACGACCTGATTTAACCTTTGGAACCTTTGATCACAATGTTCCAACGGTCAATATTTTTGATATTCGAGATGTGATTTCAAAAGCCCAGATTGATAAATTAGCTGAGAATGTGGTGGACTTTGGGATTGATCATGCAGCCCATGGTTCTGCTAAGCAAGGAATCGTTCATATGGTGGGCCCTGAAACCGGTCGGACCCAGCCTGGAAAATTTATTGTCTGTGGAGACAGCCATACCGCAACCCACGGAGCTTTTGGTGCCATTGCCTTTGGGATTGGAACCAGTGAAGTGGAGCATGTCTTTGCTACCCAAACCATCTGGCAAGTCAAACCAAAGAAAATGTTGGTTGAATTCACCGGAACCCCACAAAAAGGGATCTATTCAAAGGATTACATCCTAGCTTTGATAGCGCGCTACGGTGTTGCTTGTGGAGTTGGCTATGTCGTAGAGTATCGGGGAGAAGCAATTGATCGCTTGACCATGGAAGAACGCATGACCATCTGTAACATGTCAATCGAGTTCGGATCCAAAATGGGGATCATGAATCCAGATGAGACGACTTTTGACTACCTCCGGGGACGCGAATGTGTGCCAGATGATTTTGAGGCTGCAGTAGCTGATTGGAAGACTCTGGTAAGTGATGACGACGCCGTTTATGATAAGGTCATCCGTATGGATGTATCTGATCTTGCTCCGATGGTGACTTGGGGAACCAACCCTTCTATGGGAGTGGACTTCGAGACTCCTTTTCCAGAGATTCGCGACATGAATGATGAACGGGCTTATCATTATATGGATCTAGAACCTGGTCAAAAACCAGCAGACATTGAATTAGGCTATATCTTTATCGGTTCTTGTACCAATGCGCGTCTCAGCGATTTGGAGTTGGCAGCCAAGTTTGTGAAAGGCAAAAAAATTGCGCCAAACTTAACTGCTATTGTGGTACCTGGCTCTCGTCCGGTTAAGCAAGCTGCCGAAAAATTAGGCTTAGACAAGATCTTCATGGATGCGGGCTTTGAATGGCGTGATCCAGGATGCTCCATGTGTCTAGGAATGAACCCAGACAAGGTTCCAGATGGGGTCCACTGTGCTTCTACTAGCAACCGGAACTTTGAAGATCGTCAAGGATTTGGAGCCAAGACCCATCTCTGTAGCCCAGCAATGGCCGCTGCAGCAGCAATAGCTGGTCGCTTTGTCGACGTGCGCCAAATGCCGGAAGTCGAGTAAAAGGAGGAAGCATGGAGAAATTTACCATTTATACGGGAACTACGGTTCCCTTGATGAACGATAATATTGATACTGACCAAATCCTCCCCAAGCAATTCTTAAAGCTGATTGATAAAAAAGGTTTTGGGAAATACCTCATGTATGCTTGGCGCTATTTGGATGACCAATATACTGAGGATCCAGATTTTATCTTTAACAAGCCAGAATACCGCAAGGCGACCATTTTGATCACTGGTGACAATTTTGGGGCCGGTTCCTCTCGGGAGCACGCAGCCTGGGCTTTAGCTGATTATGGCTTTAAAGTCGTTATCGCTGGATCTTTTGGAGATATCCATTACAATAATGAGCTTAATAATGGCATGCTGCCGATTGTCCAACCACTTGAGGTTCGTCAACAATTGGCAAGTTTGAAGCCGACAGATCCAGTGACGGTGGATTTGGAAGAGCAGAAGATCATCTCGCCTGTAGGAGAGTTTCGCTTTGAGATCGATCAAGATTGGAAGCACAAATTGCTCAATGGCTTGGATGATATCGGGATTACGCTTCAGTACGAAGACTTGATTGCAGCTTATGAGAAGAACCGGCCAGCTTACTGGCAATGATAAAATTGTATATCGAATTACGAATTTTCTGAAAATATATTGAATTTGAGACTATATTTTGATACAATACTAAAAAGAATAGAAAAGGAAAGAGACTTATGACAAAACACATTCAATGGGACGGACAACTTTCACAAGAAGGATTTGATATTCTTAAAGGAGAGGGGGGTTGTATCGTCTGCCCTACCAAAGTTGGCTACATCATCATGACCAGTGACAAGGCTGGCTTGGAACGGAAATTCGAAGCCAAAGAACGCAACCGCAACAAACCAGGTGTGGTTCTTTGCGGAAGCATGGATGAACTTCGTGCCCTTGCGCAATTGAATCCTGAAATCGAAGCCTTCTACCAAAAACATTGGGATGAAGATATCTTGCTTGGTTGTATCCTTCCTTGGCGTGAAGATGCCTATGCAAAATTGCAAGCTTTCGGAGATGGACGTGAAGAACTCATGACAGACGTTCGTGGAACTTCATGCTTTGTCATCAAATTTGGTAAAGCTGGTGAGCAAATCGCCAAAGAAATGTGGGAAAAAGAAGGCAAGATGGTTTACGCTTCTTCAGCCAACCCTTCCGGTAAAGGAAACCGCGGGAAGGTCGAAGGAATCGGTGAGCGCATCGAAGGTGCCGTGGACTTGGTCATTGAAGCCGATGATTATGTAGCTTCTATCCAACCAGACAAGACCATTGAAACTCGCTATGAACAAGGTGTGATGGTCTCTATGGTTGATGCCGAAGGAAAACTCATCCCAGAACAAGGGACAGGTAGCCGTTCTGTCAATACTTGTCCAGTTGTGATCCGTAAAGGATTGGATATCGATAAGATCATGATGCACTTATCTGATCATTTCAACTCTTGGAACTACCGCCAAGGGGAATACTATTAAGAAATAGAAAACAGCATTCCGTTTGGAATGCTTTTTTGTGAAAGGATAAAAGATGGTATAATAGAGTCAAACGATGTTCCATTAGAAGAGGAGTTAGTATGGTCTCCAGAAAAGCATTTATCGATAAAGCCAATCAGGAAGGTTTTTCCTTCAACATCCAAATCCCATGGTGGCGGTACAATAACTTCAAGTCATTAGTTTGGAGAAAAAGGCTCTCTGAGGAGCAACTCTATCAGATCTTTCTTTCACTTTGTAGAGAGGTAGAAGACCGGAGAATGCAAGCCATAGCGGATAAGAGGAAGTTTCAGACAGGATTTTATGTCGCTGCATGCAATGGTCGCGAGTTTCGCTTTGAGTTTGTATTCAAAAAGAATCAACAACTAAGAGTTTATAATCTATTTGAGACAGTCAATGGTCGTAAGAAACTTACCTTGATGGATCTGCTTGATTACATTATGGATTGACGATGTATAGAAACAATAAGGGTTCACTACAAATTGATAAAAGAAAGAGTAGTTCTATGATTTCAAGAGATGCATTTTTAGAAAGAATCAACCAAGAGGGATTCTCATTTAGCATTGAAATCCCGCGCAGAAATTTTTCGGATTTTACATCATTAGTTAGGAGAAGAAGAATTTCAGAAGAAGACCTCTATCAGCTGTTTTATAACTATTGTCAGGAGCTAGAAAACTGTTTGAAAGAAGCAGGGGAGAAACGACGCTTGCTCTTCAATAAGTTTCCAGTTAGCCCCGTTCATGATAAATATAAAACGAAATTTGATACAGTGGCACCCAACGGACGCGAATTCCGCTTTGAGTTTGTATTTAGCAATGACAATCGTTTAAAAGTTTATCACATGATCGAAACGGTTAATGGTCGTAGGAAAAAAACACCTATGGAAATACTGATGGACCTGGTTGACGCCTTATAATGAGAATCTGTTCAAAAATAAAACTGTAGCCAAATCAAAAAAAACTAGAGTATGCGCTCTAGTTTTTTGGTTGTTGATGGGTGATATTCTTTCCCCAAGGGATGAGATTTTCTTTTTTCTCTTTGATCCGTTGGATATTGTCCTTGTGACGAAGAATGATCAAGGTCGCTAGTGCCAAGACAATGATTGTAAAAAGTGGATCATAGCTGTGCAAGATCCATCCAGTCAAAGGAAGAAGGAGGACCGAAAGAATGGCGAGTAGTGCAACGGTAACACTCGAAAACGAAATCATACTGGTTAAATACAGGCTGGCTACAAAATAAACAGCTAAAATGAGTAGCAAGATAGGCGAGAAACCAAGTAAGACACCAGCACTCGTCGCCACTGCCTTTCCACCCTTGAATCCAGCAAAAATTGGGAAAGTGTGTCCCAAAACGGCTAAGAGACCAAAGACCATCGGCGAGATCCCCTGAATTCCAAAGAAAGTCGGAAGGAGAACGGCCAAAGTTCCTTTCAAGAAATCAATCGCAAAGACAATGATTCCAGCTTTCTTCCCTAAAATCCGAAAGGTATTGGTCGTTCCAGTATTGCCCGAGCCATGTTCCCGTAAATTAATATGGAAAAAGATTTTCCCAATCCATAATCCCGAAGGAATGGAGCCTAACAGATAGGCTAAAATTAAAACACTTATTTCTTTTATCATACTTTCATTATATCAAAAAGGCATCAATAGAAAAAGCAATTTTTGGAGTTCAAGTGTGACATCTGAAGAAAGTGTCCAGCCAGCTTTTTTTACTGAGATATAGAAATCTCCATATAAAGAGAAAAAATTTTGCAAAATTTCCTAAAAAACTGTAATATAGAAAAGATGAACAAACAGGAGGTTCCTTGTGGCAAAAAAGGAAATCAATATTAATAATTATAATGACGATGCCATTCAGGTACTAGAAGGGTTGGATGCAGTCCGTAAACGTCCAGGGATGTATATCGGATCGACCGACGGAAATGGCTTGCATCACATGGTCTGGGAGATCGTGGATAATGCGGTCGATGAAGCCTTGTCTGGCTTTGGCTCACAAATCGATGTAACGATTAATAAAGATGGTTCGCTATCGGTAGAAGACCAGGGACGTGGAATGCCGACCGGGATGCATGCTATGGGTAAACCAACCGTTGAGGTGATCTTTACGGTTCTCCACGCCGGAGGGAAGTTTGGTCAAGGAGGCTATAAGACATCTGGAGGTCTTCACGGAGTGGGATCTTCTGTCGTCAATGCCCTTTCTAGCTGGCTAGAGGTAGAAATTACCCGTGATGGAGCTGTCTACAAGCAACGTTTTGAAGATGGTGGAAAACCAGTTACTACACTCGAGAAGATTGGCTCTGCTCCCAAGTCTAAGACAGGGACCAAGGTCACCTTCATGCCAGATCCAACCATCTTTTCAACGACAGATTTCAAATTCAATACCATTGCTGAGCGAATCAAAGAATCAGCCTTCTTGCTGAAGGATGTGACGATGACGTTGACCGACCTCCGCAAGGAAGAAGACAACCATGTGGCCTTTCACTATGAAAATGGTGTCCAAGATTTCGTAGAGTACTTGAACGAAGACAAGGAAACTTTGACACCTGTTCTCTACTTTAGTGGCGAATCAGATGGTTTTCAGGTAGAAGTGGCCATGCAATACAATGATGGTTACTCAGATAATATCTTGTCCTTCGTTAATAATGTCCGCACCAAAGATGGGGGAACCCACGAGACAGGTCTGAAGACAGCCATTACCAAGGCTATGAACGACTATGCAAGAAAGATAGGACTCCTCAAAGAAAAAGACAAGAATCTGGAAGGATCAGACTACCGTGAAGGTTTATCTGCTGTTCTCTCGATCCTGGTTCCAGAGGCCCATTTGCAGTTTGAAGGACAAACCAAAGACAAATTAGGAAGTCCCTTGGCTCGTCCAGTCGTCGATAGCATTGTTTCTGATAAATTGACCTTCTTCCTCATGGAAAATGGAGAATTGGCTTCTAATCTCATTCGTAAGGCTATTAAAGCCCGGGATGCGCGTGAAGCCGCTCGGAAGGCGCGGGATGAGAGTCGAAATGGCAAGAAGAGCAAAAAGGACAAGGGACTTTTGTCTGGTAAATTGACACCAGCCCAGTCTAAAAATCCTAAGAAAAACGAACTTTATCTAGTCGAAGGAGACTCAGCCGGCGGTTCTGCCAAACAAGGACGGGATCGGAAGTTCCAAGCGATTCTTCCACTTCGTGGGAAGGTTCTTAATACTGAGAAGGCCAATATGAGTGATATCCTCAAGAACGAGGAAATCAACACCATGATCTACACCATCGGTGCTGGAGTTGGGGCAGATTTCTCTGTGGAAGACGCCAACTATGATAAGATCATTATCATGACCGATGCGGATACGGATGGTGCCCACATTCAAACCCTCCTCTTAACCTTCTTCTATCGTTATATGCGCCCTTTGGTAGAAGCAGGGCATGTCTACATTGCACTTCCTCCTCTTTATAAGATGTCGAAAGGCAAAGGCAAGAAAGAAGAAGTAGCCTATGCTTGGACAGATAGCGAATTAGAAGAGTTGCGTCGGACCTTTGGCCGTGGGGCAACCCTCCAACGATACAAAGGGTTGGGGGAAATGAATGCGGATCAGCTTTGGGAAACGACCATGAATCCAGAAACTCGTACCTTGATCCGTGTCACCATTGATGATCTAGCCCGTGCAGAACGCCGCGTTTCCGTCCTCATGGGAGATAAGGCTGCACCACGTCGTCAATGGATTGAAGATAATGTTAAGTTTACCTTGGAAGAAAATACGGTATTTTAATCACTTTCTAGTATAAAGTAAATAAGCTGGGATGTAGAAATGGTAAGGAATCGACATGAGAACTGATACAGAAATGATGAATCTGATTTTGCAGATAGCTGAGTCCTTACAAGTGGAAGCAGTGGCCTTATCCGGTTCGCGAGCCAATCCTCGGGCACCCAAAGACGAGTTTCAAGATTATGATGTGGTCTATATCGTTGATGATCTAGAAGACCTGATTTCAGATTTATCCTGGTTGGATCAGTACGGAAATCGACTCATCGAACAGCACAACCGACTGGGACATCGTCGTCTGTATCTCATGCTCTTTGAAGACGGCAACCGTATCGATTTGACCCTCTGTCCCAAGGAGTATATCCAAGAGTGGGTGGACAGCGAAGCAAATTTTGAAGTTATAAAAGATGACAAAGGTTTGTTTGACTCTTACATTTCTAGTCCGAACCGCTATTGGACCGCTCCGCCTACTGAAGAGGAATTTGGAGCATCCTGCAATGAATTTTGGTGGGTATCGGCTTATGTCGTAAAGGCCATTCGAAGAAATCAGCTCATCTATGCGACCGACCACCTCTATGGCATTTGTCAGCAAGAACTTCTTAAGGTCTTAGCTTGGCAGGTGACAAGCGATAGGGGAGCAGTTGATATCGGAAAGAACTACAAGTACCTCTTCCAGTATCTATCAGATGAGCAAGAGAAGGAGTTCTCAGCTTTGCTAGATCTATCTAGTATAGAGAAGAACAGTCAATCCTTATTTGCTACCATGAATTTCTTTCATAGAGAAGCTCAAATTCTGACCCAAAAGATGGGGTTTACTTACGATAAGGAAGTGGCTGAGAAGATGATAGCTTATGCTAAAGAGAAACTTTCTAATCATTAATGAACCTATTTTAAACAACAGAAAGGAACGTTTGGTTACTTGGTGTAACCTAATTCCTTTTTCGTAAAAGACTACTCAACATTCTTTGAAAGGAGTTGAACACGCCCTCAGAGCTGTGTGAAAAAGATAAATTTCTAATTTTCACTTTGTATTTTACGGGCGTTGTACCCTATATGAGTAATATTCAAAATATGTCCTTGGAGGACATCATGGGGGAGCGCTTTGGTCGCTACTCCAAATACATTATTCAAGAACGGGCTCTTCCTGATATTCGGGATGGCTTGAAACCAGTTCAACGGCGGATTCTTTATTCGATGAATAAGGATGGTAATACCCATGACAAGGGCTACCGCAAGTCTGCCAAGTCTGTCGGTAATATCATGGGGAATTTCCACCCTCACGGGGACAGTTCTATCTATGATGCCATGGTTCGTATGTCTCAAGACTGGAAGAACCGTGAGATTCTAGTCGAAATGCACGGAAACAATGGTTCCATGGACGGTGATCCACCGGCAGCCATGCGTTATACCGAGGCGCGTTTATCTGAAATTGCTGGTTATCTTTTGCAAGATATCGAAAAGAATACAGTGCCATTTGCCTGGAACTTTGACGATACAGAAAAAGAGCCAACGGTTTTGCCTGCCGCTTTTCCAAATCTCTTGGTCAATGGGGCAACAGGGATTTCGGCTGGTTACGCGACTGATATTCCACCACATAACCTTGCTGAAGTCATTGATGCCGTGGTCTACATGATCGACCATCCATCTGCCAAGGTAGACAAACTCATGGAGTTTTTACCTGGACCTGATTTCCCAACTGGTGCCATTATCCAGGGACGGGATGAGATCAAGAAAGCCTATGAAACTGGTAAGGGCCGGGTGGTTGTCCGCTCTAAAACAGAGATCGAGCAGCTCAAAGGCGGTAAGCAGCAAATCGTTGTCACCGAAATCCCTTATGAGATTAACAAGGCTGTTTTGGTCAAGAAGATCGACGATGTCCGTGTTAACAACAAGGTGGCTGGTATCGCAGAAGTTCGGGATGAGTCTGACCGAGATGGTCTTCGCATTGCGATTGAGTTGAAGAAAGATGCCAATGCAGATTTGATCTTGAACTACTTGTTCAAGTATACGGATTTGCAGGTCAACTACAACTTCAATATGGTGGCAATTGACAACTACACACCACGTCAGGTGGGGATTGTACCGATTCTCTCTAGCTACATTGCACACCGTCGGGATATCATTGTCGCTCGCTCGCGCTTTGATAAGGAAAAGGCAGAACGACGCCTCCATATCGTAGAGGGCTTGATCCGCGTCATTTCTATCCTTGATGAAGTCATTGCCTTGATCCGAGCTTCTGATAATAAGGCAGATGCTAAGGAAAACCTCAAGGTCAGCTACGATTTCACGGAAGAACAAGCTGAAGCTATCGTTACCTTGCAATTGTACCGCTTGACCAATACGGATATTGTCACCTTGGAAGAAGAGCATGCTAGTCTCAAGGAGCAAATCGCGACCTTGGCAGCCATCATTGGGGATGAACGGACTATGTTTAACCTTATGAAGAAGGAGTTGCGTGAAGTCAAGAAGCTCTTTGGGAATCAGCGTCGCAGTGAATTGCAAGACACTGCTAAGACGATTGAGATTGATACAGCCAGTCTCATTGTTGAAGAGGAAACCTTCGTCAGCGTAACCCGTGCTGGATATATCAAACGAACCTCGCCTCGTTCGTTCAATGCCTCAACACTGGAAGAAGTCGGTAAGCGAGACGATGATGAGTTGATTTTTGTAGAGCCTGCTAAGACCACTCAGCACCTCTTACTCTTTACCAACTTGGGGAATGCCATTTATCGACCAATTCACGAATTGACAGATACCAAGTGGAAGGATATCGGAGAGCACCTCAGTCAGACCTTGACCAATTTCGAGCAAGAGGAAGAAATTCTCTTTGCGGAGATTGTGGATCAGTTTGAGGGAGTAACCTACTTTGCAGCAACTCAACAAGGACAAATCAAGCGCTTTGAACGCAAGGAATTGAGCCCATGGCGGACTTATCGTTCTAAATCGACTAAGTATGCTAAGCTAAAAGATCAAGACGACCGTATCGTAGCAGTTGCGCCAGTTGTCCTTGAAGACATCATGATCATTACTAAAAATGGGTACGGGTTGCGCTTCAATATTGAGGAGGTCCCTGTCGTAGGAGCCAAAGCAGCAGGGGTCAAAGCCATTAACCTGAAAGACGGAGATCAAGTTGCTGCCGCCTTTAAGTCGACAACTCCAAGCATGTACATTCTGACTCAACGAGGCAGTCTCAAACGGATGTTACAAGACGATATTCCTGTGACCAGTCGGGCTAAACGGGGACTACAGGTCTTGCGTGAGTTGAAAAATAAACCACATCGCGTCTTCAAGGCAGGTCCAGTCTTCACTGACCAGGGAGATTTTGATCTCTTTACGAGCCAAGAAGAAGTGGCAGAGCAAGATCAAATCCTTCAGATCACTTCCACAACTGGGCAGGTGACAGAAGTTGATTTGACACAATTAAGCATTTCTGAAAGAACAAGCAATGGATCCTTTGTTAACGATACCATTTCGGATCAAGAAGTTTTTTCAGCTGCCATCAAATAAAAGAAAGCGTCGGTCCGTTTTAGGACTGACTTTCTTTAAAAATAAATTTTCTGAAAATTGAAAATTTCGCTTGAAATTCTCATGAAATGGTGTACAATAGTGTACATAGATTGAGAAACTGAATCGACCTGCATCAGATCGACTAGGAATAGAAAGAATTAAAAGGAGCACTATCATGACAGTATCACTTGATTGGGAAAACCTTGGCTTTTCATATATGAAATTACCCTATCGCTATTTGGCACATTATCGCAATGGAGCTTGGGAAAAAGGAGAATTGACAGAAGATGCGACCTTGCATTTGTCCGAATCTTCTCCCAGTTTGCATTACGGTCAGCAAGCCTTTGAAGGGTTGAAAGCCTACCGTACAAAAGATGGAAGTATCCAATTGTTCCGTCCAGATCAAAATGCCAAACGTTTGCAACGCACAGCAGATCGGTTGCTGATGCCTCAAGTACCTGTTGACATGTTTGTAGATGCTTGTAAGGCAGTGGTAAAAGCCAATGAAGAGTATGTTCCACCATATGGTACAGGAGCTACCCTTTACCTTCGTCCACTTTTGATTGGGGTTGGTGATATTATTGGTGTGCATCCAGCAGATGAGTATATCTTTACCATCTTTGCCATGCCTGTCGGTAACTATTTTAAAGGTGGTTTGGTCCCAACGAACTTCTTGATTCAATATGAGTATGACCGTGCTGCACCACATGGTACAGGGGCTGCAAAAGTTGGAGGGAACTACGCAGCTAGTATGTTGCCAGGTAAGATTGCGCATGATCGTAACTTCTCTGACGTGATTTACCTCGATCCAGCGACTCACACCAAGATTGAAGAAGTTGGTTCTGCAAACTTCTTTGGTATTACTGCTAATAACGAATTTGTGACGCCATTGAGTCCTTCTATCTTGCCATCTATCACCAAGTATTCTTTGCTTTACTTGGCAGAACACCGTCTTGGTATGACACCAATTGAAGGGGATGTCTTTATCAATGACTTGGATCGTTTTGTAGAAGCAGGAGCTTGTGGTACCGCAGCTGTCATCTCTCCAATCGGAGGCGTTCAACACGGGGATGACTTCCATGTCTTCTATTCTGAAACAGAAGTAGGTCCTGTCACACGGAAGCTTTATGACGAGTTGACCGGTATTCAATTTGGCGATGTCGAAGCGCCAGAAGGATGGATTGTCAAAGTCGATTAAACCGAAAGCATCTGAGATAAAAGTGTCCAGGCTTCAATGAGAACGAGTCTTAACGAAGGACGTAGTAGCTAAAGTTTCTCTTCATTCGCTTTTAGGCTCAAAAGAGTGCCGAATGACCTTTTCGGGGGTGGGAGAAAGAAGGAATTTCTAACTAAATTCTTTCTGCCCACTCCCTTTTCTCTTGCGTCATCAAGAGAATTTTTGTAAAATAGTAAAAGTGAAAAGAGGGTTGAAATGAGTAAGAAAGATAAGAAAATTGAGATTCAAATCGTTGATAGTAAAGTAACCGTCGGAAAAGACATCTTTGATGGGTTCACTTTGTCCATTGGTAAGAAAACCATTGGTGAAATTGCAGACATGGCTGGTCAATTTGCCATTATCAAAAATGGAAATGTGGATTCTCTTTACAAAAAACTTGAAAAAGCCGTTGAAATTTTAATAGAAAATTATAATTTGAACAAATAAGGGCTTGCAATCATAGTAAATCAATGGTATAATAGATCCTGTTGATTTATATGGAGAGATAGCGAAGAGGCTAAACGCGGCGGACTGTAAATCCGCTCCTTCGGGTTCGGGGGTTCGAATCCCTCTCTCTCCATTTCATTCATGGGGTATAGCCAAGCGGTAAGGCAAGGGACTTTGACTCCCTCATGCGTTGGTTCGAATCCAGCTACCCCAGTTCTTAGGTAATATCAGATAAGTGATAAAATATCTATCTAGGTATTTTATTTCTTTATAGGATGAGTCGTTAAAGATTATAGTTGATCTCATTGCGAGTGCTTGCTTAGGAAAAATAATTATAAGTATGTCAAGTTTTAGAAAACTTGATTGTTGGAGGATTTTTTAGATGAATGAATTTGAAGATTTGCTAAACAGTGTTAGCCAAGTTGAACCAGGTGATGTTGTTACTGCCGAAGTATTGACAGTTGACGCAAACCAAGCTAACGTTGCAATCTCTGGAACTGGTGTCGAAGGTGTCTTGACTCTTCGCGAATTGACAAACGATCGTGATGCTGACATCAACGACTTGGTAAAACCAGGTGAAACACTTGAATTGCTTGTTCTTCGTCAAGTAGTTGGTAAAGATACTGATACAGTAACTTACCTTGTATCTAAAAAACGTTTGGAAGCTCGCAAAGCATGGGACAAATTGGTCGGACGTGAAGAAGAAGTTGTTACTGTTAAAGGAACTCGCGCTGTTAAGGGCGGACTTTCAGTAGAATTTGAAGGACTTCGTGGATTTATTCCAGCTTCAATGCTTGATACTCGTTTTGTACGTAACACTGAACGTTTCGTAGGTCAAGAATTTGATGCTAAAATCAAAGAAGTAGATCCAAAAGAAAACCGCTTTATCCTTTCACGTCGTGAAGTTGTTGAAGCTGAATCAGCTGCAGCACGCGCAGAAGTATTTGGTAAATTGAATGTTGGTGATGTTGTAACTGGTAAAGTAGCACGCATCACAAGCTTCGGTGCTTTCATCGACCTTGGTGGTGTTGATGGATTGGTTCACTTGACAGAATTGTCACACGAACGCAACGTATCACCTAAATCAGTTGTAACTGTTGGTGAAGAAATCCAAGTGAAAGTTCTTGACTTGAACGAAGAAGAAGGTCGTGTATCACTTTCATTGAAAGCTACAACACCTGGACCTTGGGATGGCGTTGAACAAAAATTGGCTGCTGGTGATGTCATTGAAGGAACTGTTAAACGTTTGACTGACTTCGGTGCATTCGTTGAAGTATTGCCAGGTATCGATGGACTTGTACACATCTCACAAATTTCACACAAACGTGTTGAAAATCCAAAAGATGTTCTTAAAGTTGGACAAGAAGTAACTGTTAAGGTTCTTGAAGTAAATGCTGCAGATGAACGTGTATCACTTTCTATCAAAGCTCTTGAAGAACGTCCAGCTCAAGAAGAAGGCGAAAAACAAGAAAAACGTCAATCTCGCCCACGTCGTCCAAAACAAGAAAAACGCGACTTTGATCTTCCAGAAACTCAAACTGGATTCTCAATGGCTGACTTGTTTGGCGATATCGAATTGTAATATTCAAAAAGCTTACCTCTCGGTAAGCTTTTTTTACTTGTAAAATTCTCGAGAATTTGATATACTATAACAGTTGCCACCCTTAGTGTAATGGATATCACGTAAGATTCCGGTTCTTGAGATGGGGGTTCGATTCCCTCAGGGTGGATGATTCATAACGAGGCTCCTCGGAGTCTTTTTTGCTCTTTCTTGGAGGAACATGCAATGACAGTAAAATTAATCGCCCATACCTTGATTGAGAAAGACGGGAAGTATCTGCTTATCAAACGCTCGAAAATAAAGCGAGGTCTCCCTAATGTCTATCCATCTTATTGGGATATTCCAGGTGGAAGTGTAGAAGAGAATGAATTGCCCAGAGAGGCTGCTCTACGTGAGGCTATTGAGGAGGTTAATCAAAAGCTTCGGATTAATAAGATTATCCACGAAGATAGTCAATTTGATGCCAGCAAAGATACTGTCTTTACACGCCTAGTTTATGCTGGCGAGATTTTGGAAGAGCGTGATTTTATATTAGATCCAGAAGAGCATACAGACTTTAAATGGATTTCTTCTTTGAAAGACATAGAGAGCAATCTCGTTGTGCCTTATTTGCTTGAAATCCTTGCTGACAAATCCAAATAAAGCAGCTAAAAAACATCCCCTTTTAATAAGGAGATGTTTTTTTCTTAGTTTTTAGAAGCTTCTTGGAATTCAGGGTTTTTCCATGCCTCATCAATGATTGCTTGCAATTCATCAGCAGAAGCTTTCATTTTTTGTTGTTCTGCATCGTTCAATGGGATGTTCACTGGACGTACAATACCGTGTGCACCTACGATGGCAGGTTGACCGATAAAGACGTTGCTAACACCATATTGACCTTCTTGGAATACAGAAAGTGGAAGTACTGCATTTTCATCATCAAGGATTGCTTTAGTGATACGAGCAAGGGCAACAGCGATACCGTAGTATGTAGCACCTTTTTTGTTGATGATGGTGTAAGCAGCATCACGAACACCTTCGAACAATTCGATCAATTCAGTTTCTTGAACGTTTTGAGTGTCTTTAAGGAATTCTTCAAGGTTTACACCAGCGATGTTAGCGTGTGACCATACAGCGAATTCTGAGTCTCCATGTTCACCCATGATGTAGGCGTGCACTGAACGAGCATCAACGTCCAATTTTTCAGCAAGTGCTTGACGGAAACGAGCTGAGTCAAGAGAAGTACCAGAACCGATAACGCGTTCTTTAGGGAATCCTGAGAATTTCCATGTAGAGTATGTCAAAACGTCAACTGGGTTAGCAGCTACAAGGAAGATACCGTTAAATCCTGATTCAATAACTTGTGTTACGATTGATTTGTTAATGGCAAGGTTTTTACCAACAAGATCAAGACGAGTTTCACCTGGTTTTTGAGGAGCACCTGCAGTAATTACAACAAGATCAGCGTCTGCACAGTCAGCGTACTCAGCCGCATAGATCTTCTTAGGTGAAGTGAAGGCAAGGGCGTGGCTAAGGTCAAGCGCATCTCCGACAGCTTTTTCGTGCAATTGAGGGATTTCGATAATTCCAAGCTCTTGTGCAATTCCTTGGTTAACAAGTGCAAAAGCGTAAGATGAACCTACAGCACCGTCACCGACAAGGATAACTTTTTTGTGTTGTTTAGTCAAAGTCATGAGTCTAAACGTCTCCTTCATTTTTTTTTTTTTGAGATAGATTCTCATACGTCTTCATTCTACCACTTTTGAAAGTCTTTGTCATCTGATACAGTATGAATCCTTGATGTAAACGTTTTTACGTTTGTGTTCCTAAGAAGAAAAATAGGCTAAAATGTGTTATAATAGTATGGTGAATTAAGTAAAGAGAGGCATTTTTTGAATGCAGGATAAGAATCTAATTGATGTGAATTTAACATCAGAAATGAAGACGAGTTTTATCGATTATGCCATGAGTGTTATCGTTGCTCGTGCCCTACCTGATGTTCGGGATGGTTTAAAACCCGTTCACCGTCGTATTTTGTATGGTATGAATGAATTGGGTGTTACGCCAGATAAACCACATAAGAAGTCAGCCCGTATCACAGGGGATGTTATGGGTAAATACCACCCACACGGTGATTCCTCGATTTATGAAGCCATGGTTCGTATGGCGCAATGGTGGAGTTATCGCTACATGTTAGTGGACGGTCATGGAAACTTTGGTTCCATGGACGGTGATGGTGCCGCTGCACAACGGTATACCGAAGCCCGTATGAGTAAGATCGCTCTTGAAATGTTGCGGGATATCAACAAAAATACAGTTGATTTCACTGATAACTATGATGCCAGCGAGCGCGAACCATTGGTCTTACCTGCACGTTTTCCTAATCTTCTCGTCAATGGTGCTACTGGGATTGCTGTTGGGATGGCTACAAATATTCCTCCTCACAATCTGGGAGAAACCATTGACGCAGTGAAGCTGATGATGGATAATCCTGAGGTGACGACCCGTGAACTTATGGAAGTTCTTCCTGGTCCAGATTTCCCGACAGGTGCTTTGGTCATGGGGAAATCAGGTATCCACAAAGCCTATGAAACAGGGAAAGGCTCGATCGTTCTTCGTTCTCGTACAGAGATTGAAGTGACCAAGAGTGGCCGTGAACGGATTGTTGTCACTGAGTTCCCTTATATGGTCAATAAAACCAAGGTTCACGAGCACATCGTTCGCTTGGTGCAAGAAAAACGGATCGAAGGGATTACAGCTGTACGTGATGAATCAAACCGTGAAGGGGTTCGTTTTGTGATTGAGGTCCGCCGAGATGCTTCGGCCAACGTTATTTTGAACAACCTCTTTAAGATGACACAAATGCAAACCAATTTTGGATTCAATATGTTGGCGATCCAAAATGGTGTTCCAAAGATTCTTTCTCTTCGACAAATTTTAGGGGCTTATATTGAGCACCAGAAAGAAGTGGTGACTCGCCGGACTATCTTTGATAAAGAAAAAGCGGAAGCACGTGCCCATATTTTAGAAGGTTTGCTCATTGCTTTGGATCACATCGATGAAGTGATCCGGATCATCCGCAATAGCCAGACAGATGCTGAAGCACAAGCTGAATTGATGGCTAAATTCAAGCTCTCTGAACGTCAAAGCCAAGCCATTTTGGACATGCGTCTTCGTCGTTTGACCGGTTTGGAACGAGACAAGATCCAAAGTGAATATGATGTTTTGGTTGCCTTGATTGCTGATTTGACTGATATTTTGGCGAAACCAGAACGTGTGGCGACCATCATCAAGGAAGAATTGGAAGAAGTCAAACGCAAGTTTGGCGATGCTCGTCGAACTGAGTTGATGGTAGGGGAAGTTCTTTCTCTTGAAGATGAGGACTTGATTGAAGAAACAGATGTCTTAATCACCCTTTCTAATAAAGGATACATCAAACGCTTGGACCAAGCTGAATTTACTGCACAAAAACGTGGTGGACGTGGGGTTCAAGGAACTGGTGTGAAAGATGATGATTTTGTCCGAGAACTGGTCTCTACGAGCACTCATGATCATCTGCTCTTCTTTACCAATAAGGGGCGTGTTTACCGTCTAAAAGGCTATGAGATTCCCGAATATGGCCGGACAGCTAAAGGATTGCCGATTGTTAACCTCCTAAAATTGGACGAAGGTGAATCGATTCAAACCATTATCAATGTGGAGCAAGATCGCAGTGATGAGGCTTATCTCTTCTTTACGACGCGACAAGGTGTAGTTAAGCGCACTAACGTAGCAGAATTTTCAAATATCCGTCAGAACGGTCTGAAAGCTCTGAACCTACGTGATGAGGATGAATTGATCAATGTCTTCCTTACAGATGGCAATACTGATGTCATTATTGGTACCAAATATGGATATTCAGTCCGCTTTAATGAGGCAGTAGTTCGGAATATGGGACGTTCTGCTACAGGTGTACGTGGTGTGAATCTCCGTGATGGAGACAAGGTTGTTGGGGCAAGTGTTATCACCGACCAGGACGAAGTATTGGTCATTACTGAAAAAGGGTATGGTAAGCGGACAATGGCTGGCGAATACCCAACCAAGGGCCGTGGTGGTAAAGGAATCAAAACAGCCAATATTACAGAGAAAAATGGTCCGTTAGCTGGTCTTTTAACCGTTAAAGGGGATGAAGATCTGATGATCATTACCGATACCGGAGTTATGATCCGGACAGGTGTGGCTAACATTTCTCAAACGGGTCGTTCGACTCAGGGTGTGAAAGTCATGAGACTGGATCAGGATGCGAAAATTATGACCTTTACAACTGTACAAGCTGATGAAAAAGATGAAGAAGTAGTGGAAGAAAACGAATAGATAAGGGGACAACATGTCACGCAAAAGAAAAAAGAAAAAGAGTTTACGTAATACTCTTATCAACATCGTTGCAACACTTTTGATTATTCTCTCGCTTCTCTTAATTTTCAATGCTCCGATCCGCAATATGATCATGGTTTGGCATACCAACCAATACCAGGTTAGCAAGGTCGATAAAAAGACTATTGATAAAAACAAAGAAGTGAAGACGAGCTTTGATTTCCAACATGTCCAGTCACTCTCGACAGAGGCCGTGATCAATGCCCAATGGCAGGCTCAAAAACTTCCTGTAATTGGGGGAATTTCGATTCCTGAATTGAACATGAACCTTCCAATTTTTAAAGGACTCGAAAACGTAGCCCTTTACTATGGAGCAGGGACTATGAAGGAAAACCAAGTCATGGGACAAGGCAATTATTCTCTTGCTAGTCACCACGTATTTGGCCTTACTGGAGCAAATGCCATGTTATTCTCACCATTAGAGAAAGCCAAGGCGGGAATGAAGATTTACATCACGGACAAAGAAAAAATCTATACTTATGTCATCTCGTCTGTTGAGACAGTGACTCCAGACCGTGTAGATGTGATTCAAGATCGTGAAGGCGTCAATGAGATCACCTTGGTGACCTGTGAGGATGCTGCAGCGACTTACCGTACGATTGTAAAAGGGAATTTGGAAACTTCTGTTGACTATGACAAGGCTCCAAAAGACATCCTGGATTCATTCAGCAAGACTTATAATCAAATGCAACTTTAAGAAAATAAAGCCCATGGCAGAGATGCCAGGGCTTTTTCTATGTAGGAAGCAAAACTAGGAGAAATTCTTGTAAAATTGTAAGAGATTGGTAATATTATGTAAGGAATTTGTCATAACATTAAGGGAAAATCAGTATATAATAAGAGGAGAAAGAGTATGATAAGGAGGTAGAATAGTGACAAAAGAGCGAATTTACCATCTCTTGCATCATTTCTATAATCTCTTAGTAAACGATTTTCCACGAAATGGTTTAATTACGAAAGGAATCTATGAAGTAGAGCAGGTCTACCAAGCTTTAGAGGCCATTCCTCAGAGCCAGGAGTACTTGATTCGCTGTGAAATTCAACAGTTTTTAAAAGAGCTTGAACAAGTTCAAACAGGTTACCAGATCCGCTTTAATAAAGATGAAGTCTTAGTGTTAGATGATTTGAAGCAAGAAATTGCCTGTAAATAATGCAAGGTCGTCGTTTTCTCTATTTATTACGAATTAATAAGTGAGGAGGAAATTATGTACGACATATCATTTATTGAACCATCTTTGCTTCCTAGAGAACGTTTGGTTTCTGAAGGGGTAGATAAGCTGAGTCATCAAGAATTGCTATCCATTCTCTTACGGACAGGCAATAAGAAAAAAAGCGTTTATGAGATTGCACAAGGTCTTTTGAGTTCGGTTAATAGTTTAAAGGAGTTAAGTCAATTAACTCTAGAGGAGCTACAGGAAATCTCAGGTATTGGCCGGGTGAAGGCCATCGAACTTCAGGCTGTGATTGAGTTTGGACGAAGGATTCATAAAGACGAATTGATGAGTTCTGAACAGATCATGAGCAGCCAGAAATTGGCCCATAAAATTCAACAGGAAATCGGCCATAAGAAACAGGAGCACCTGGTTGCCCTCTATTTAAATACGCAGAATGAAATTATTCATCAGCAGACCATTTTTATTGGAACCGTGAATCGAAGTATTGCGGAGCCACGTGAAATCCTGCATTATGCACTGAAGCACATGGCAACCTCTATCATCTTGGCTCACAATCATCCATCTGGTGCCGTATTTCCCAGTAAAAATGATGATGAAGTAACGCAACGAGTTTTAGAGGCCTGTGAAGTGATGGGTTTAACCCTATTGGATCACTTGATTGTATCTGAAGAAAACTATTATAGTTACCGTGAAGAGACAGATTATTTGGTATAAAAAAGAGAGTGGGACAGAAATCAGTAATTCGTTAGAATTCGATTTCGTCGTCCCACCTCCGCACAGTTGAGTAGGGCTGTAAAAGCTGATGAAATCAGCGTAGTAGAGCCCACTCAACCACTGCGTCTTGCTCGACAATCCAAAAATAATTGAGAGGCTAGGATTTTTGTCCCAGCCTCTTTTCTTGTTAATGTATAAATCTTTATTCTTCGTTTTTTCGCATGAAATAAAGGAGTGTTTGCAATTCACTAGTGAGATCGACATATTGGACAACAACGTCTTTAGGAACTGTCAGATGGACCGGAGAAAAGCTTAGAATTCCTTTGACACCGGCATCTACTAAAAGACTAGCAACTTCCTGCGCTTTAATACTTGGGACAGTTAAAATTGCTGTTTGAATGCCTTCTTTTTTGAGATTCTCTTTGATCGTAGAAATCCCATAAATGGGGATCCCATCCTTACTTTTGGTATTAATCAGTTCATGATCATCTACATCAAAAGCCATGACAATTTTCATCTTATTGCGTTCATGGAAGCGATAGTTGAGGAGCGCACTTCCCATATTTCCGATCCCCACAATAGCGACATTGGTAATGGCATTGTCATTTAAGAGATCGGCAAAGAAGTTCATCAGTTTTTTTACGTCATAACCAAATCCCCGTCTTCCTAATTCACCAAAATAAGAAAAATCTCGGCGAACGGTAGCAGAGTCAATCCCAATTGCATCAGCAATTTGCTTGGAATTTGCGCGCTCTATTTTTTCAGAGTTAAAGCGTTTAAAAATTCGGTAGTAGAGCGATAAGCGTTTTGCTGTTGCGCGTGGAATTGGAGTATTTTTATCATGTTTCACAATATCACAACCTTTCCCACTTATTGTATAGGAAGATTGTGAAAAAATCAACTATCTAGAGTGTTTTTTCAAAAATATTTTTATCTAAAGAAAAAGCTGATGACGATGGGAGAGTTCCATCAGCATCAGCTTAGTTTTCAGCTTGTTCTACCTTTTTCAAAAAAGCATAGAGTCCATCGACTCGTCCTGTATAGGGGAGTTTTTCCCCCTTGTATTCAATGGATACGATTGAGTAAGAGTCAGGCAAGGTTACACAGCCTGAAAAAGCTAGGATACAGGCTGCAAGGTCAGGATAAGTAGTCGTTCGTTCTACTTGATAAGCATCGATATAAGTTAGGGTTACCATATTAGGCCTCTGTTTTGTTGAAAATTTCTCTTTCGACAAGACTATCCATTAGGAAATAGAATTTTTGTTGGATAATGTTATTTTCTGGATTTTTAAAGATATTAACCAGGCGAAGCCCAGACTTGTCTGTAATATTGATCTTAAAACCTGTCAAATCTTTATTGAAAATGATTTTAAGTAGGAAGCCTTCGCCACTATTTGGAACGGCTTCGAGCAAACGATTTAACTCGTAATTTCCAACTTTTGTAACAGCGAATGTATTGTCACGTAAGGTATATTTTTTAACATTTGGGTGTAGACTATAGGTATATTTGCAGTCTTTCAATGAAACACTTGTTTCAAAAGCCATATTGTTCTCCTATGATAAAATTTCTTTAAGTTTTGAGAGGAAGTCTTGAACCTCCTCTACGGTATTGAGTTCTGAAAAACTAATTCGAAGGGATTCTTTTAGGCGTGAGCTATCTTTTCCATAGAGTGCCTCAAGGACATGGCTGGGTTGAACTGTACCAGCGGTACAAGCAGAACCTGTAGAGACAGAAATTCCAGCAAGATCGAGTCGCATCAGTAAAACGTCATTTTGGACACCCGGAAAGCCAAGGTTCCAAACAAATGGAAGATGATCGTCATTCGCATTTACGTAGTAGTCGTAGGCTGCTAAACCATTGACTAGCTCTTGGCCGAGTTTTTGAACCTGGTTGAAATTTTCTTCTTGATGAAGTGTAGCTTGCTGAAGGGCGGTTGCCATCCCGACAATAGAAATAAGATTTTCCGTGCTGGCTCTCATCTTATTTTCCTGATCCCCACCATGTAAGAGATTATCAAAATCTGGGGCGGCTGCATAAAGGAAGCCGACGCCCTTTGGTCCATGGAATTTGTGGGCAGAAGCACTGAGAAAATCAATTCCCAACTCTTCGGGATAGACAGGGACCTTTCCAATTGCTTGAACCGCATCAACGTGAAAGGCAGCTGGATGATCTTTTAAGAGTTCTCCGATTTCTTTAATCGGTAGAAGATCGCCTGTCTCGTTATTGGCAAACATGGTAGAGACAAGAATGGTATCCGGTCTAAGTGCAGCCTTGATATCACTAGCCTGAATGCGTCCATCTCTTGGTTGGACGATCGTCACTTCAAATCCGAAACGTTCTACAAGGTATTCGATGGGTTCTAGAACCGCATGGTGTTCCAAAGCGGTCGTAATGATGTGTTTGCCATCTGCTTGGTGTTTCAAGCAGTAGCCTTTTATAACGGTATTATTACTTTCTGATCCACCTGAAGTGAAGAAAATACGATTTGGAAGAGTATGGAGAGACTGAGCAATCTGCTCGCGAGATTCCCGGAGAAGTTTACTAGCCATCCGTCCATGAGCATGAAGGCTCGATGGATTTCCAAAAGTGGTCTTCATAGTTTCAGACATTTTATCAATGACTTCAGGTAGAAGGGGAGTTGTTGCGGCATTATCAAAATATATCACATTAAGACCTTATTTCTTGTGGTAGGCAAATAGAGGACTAACAGGTTTTCTTTCTTGAATGCGAACAATAGCTTCAGCGATCAGTTCGCTAGCTGTCAGATAGTTAATATTTTTAGGAGTTGGTCCGTTTGGAGCAACAGAATCGGTTACTAAGATTTCTTTGATCGGAGCTTGGTCTAATAACTCGACAGCACCTTTTACAAATAAACCATGGCTTGATACAGCATAAATTTCAGTAGCACCTTCGCGTTCGACGATTTTCGCAGCTTCTGAGAATGTCTTACCAGTATTGAGGATATCGTCAATCAAGATCGCTTTCTTGTCTTTGACATCCCCGATAATATAGCCATAATCACGGTTCGCATCATCTTGCTCGTAATCAATGATCGCAATCGGTGCATCAAGATATTCTGCTAAACTGCGAGCTCGTTTGACACCAGAGTTTTTAGGGCTGACGACTACGACATCAGGACCAGTTAGACCTTTGTTGATGTAGTGTTCTGCAAAAAGTGGAACGGTAAAGAGGTTATCCACGGCAATATCGAAGAAACCTTGGACTTGCACTGCATGGAGATCCAGAGTGACGACACGATCCACCCCAGCTTTGACCAACATATTTGCGACAAGCTTAGCAGTAATTGGTTCGCGAGGAGCAGCAGTCCGGTCTTGGCGAGCATAACCGAAGTAAGGCATGACCACATTGACAGTATTTGCGCTGGCCCGTTGGCAAGCATCCACCATAATTAAGAGTTCCATCAAGTGATTGTTGACAGGGAAACTGGTTGATTGAATGATATAAATATCATATCCACGAACACTTTCCTCAATATTGACTTGGATTTCACCATCTGAGAATTGACGGGATGAAATTTTCCCAAGTGGAACCCCAGCATGATCCGCGATTTTTTGCGCAATCTCTGGATTTGAATTGAGAGAGAAGAGCTTCATATTTTTTTTATCTGACATGTGATTCCAACCTCATTTAGATTTTTGATCTTAGCACTATTTTAGCAAAAATTTGCGATAATTTCAGCTATTTTACAATCTTTCCGCCAATCTTGCGATTTTATTTTTTGCAGCTTTGTAGACGATTCCATGCTCTTTGATGAACTGATGGAAATTTTCTTCCTGCTCAGCGGTTTCGACCTCGATTTCTAATTCATAATCTTCAGTGTCTAGATAGAGACTGTGGTCTAGTGCCACCAATCCTGCAGCTGTTTCTTTTTCGAATCGTTCTGTTGTAAGGCTTCCCCAGACAGCGAGTTGCTCAACAGAGATTTCTTTAGAGATTAAGAGGTTTTTGATTTCTCCGTCAGGAAACTGTTGGTGTTGAAGGATCGCCTCGGTTTCTTCGGGGCTGAGGTTTTGATTGTACTCGAAATGGCCAACTGCCTCAGGGACTTTGAGAGTCAACTCAGCTTGATCTGTGAAAGTACGCACCCGCAAGGCCATTTTTTCCTTACGGATGAGCTGGTCGTGTGTATCGATATAGTGATTGGTTTGGACAACCAATTCTGTATCAGCAAAAAGTGGAAGGAGGGATTGGTATTCCTCCTTATCTAGCAAGGTTTTGTATTCAATTTCTAAATGGTTCATTTTGTAGTCCTTTGCTTTTTTTCAAAAGCGATTCATGATATAATAAGAGATGTGTTTATTGTATACAAAAATGGTTCAGATTACAAGGTGGTAGGATGGCAATTGATTGGGAAAACTTCTTAGATCCCTATATCCAAGCAGTTGGGGAATTAAAAATCAAACTGCGTGGGATTCGTAAGCAATATCGTAAGCAACAAAAGCATTCTCCAATTGAGTTTGTCACAGGACGGGTCAAGCCGATTGAGAGCATTCGCGAAAAGATGATCCGAAGAAATATTTCTGAAGAAAATCTGGCTCAGGATATGCAAGATATTGCTGGTCTTCGCATCATGGTCCAGTTTGTGGATGATGTGGATGAGATCCTAGAGGTTCTGAGACAACGGCAGGATATGCGCGTGGTCCAAGAGCGAGACTACATCCGCCACAAGAAATCAAGTGGCTACCGGAGTTACCACGTCGTGGTCGAGTACCCGGTTGATACCATTGATGGAAATGAAACGATCTTAGCAGAGATTCAAATTCGGACCTTGTCCATGAATTTTTGGGCAACCATTGAACACTCGCTCAATTATAAATATAAAGGAGACTTTCCAGACGAGATCAAAAAACGCTTAGAGACGACAGCAAACCTGGCCTATCTTTTGGATGAAGAGATGGGGGCAATTCGGGATGCGATTCAGGAGGCTCAAGCCCTGTTTGATCCACTTCATCGTAAGTTAAATGATGGCGTTGGAAATAGTGATGACACAGATGAAGACTACAGGTAAAAAAGTATCCATTATTCGCAATCGCAAGCGTCAAAGTGAAGAGGTTTTTCAGCAGTTGCGCTACAAGCTTCGGAAAAATAATTTTATTTTGACGGAGAAGCACCCGGATATTGTGATTTCAATTGGTGGCGATGGAATGTTGCTATCGGCCTTTCACAAGTATGAACACCAGTTGGATCGGGTGCGATTTGTTGGCGTCCATACCGGACACTTAGGATTCTATACAGATTACTTAGACAGTGAAATCGATAAGCTGGTTGAAAATTTAAAATATGATACAGGAGCTAAGGTTTCTTACCCTATTTTGAATGTCAAGATTACTTTCGAAAATGGGGAAACCCGTACCATGAGAGCTTTGAACGAAGCGACGATTAAGAGAAGCGACCGGACCATGGTTGCCGATCTTACGATTAATGGAGTGGATTTTGAGCGCTTCAGAGGAGACGGCATTACTGTTTCGACTCCGACAGGAAGTACGGCATACAACAAATCCTTGGGAGGAGCAGTCCTTCACCCAACTATTGAGGCGCTGCAGATTGCTGAAATCGCCAGTCTCAACAACCGTGTTTATCGTACCTTGGGTTCTTCTGTCATTGTCCCTAAAAAGGATAAGATCGAGATTACACCGACGAGACCTGGCTTTCACATTATCTCTGTTGACAATTCAACCTATTCTTACCGCAATATTGCAAAGGTAGAATACCAGATTGACAACCATAAGATCAATTTTGTGGCAAGCTCCAGTCACACCAGCTTCTGGAATCGGGTCAAGGATGCCTTTATCGGAGATGATAGAGAATGAGATTTGAATTCATTGTCGATGAGCATGTCAAGGTCAAGACTTTCTTGAAAAAGCACGAGGTTTCTAAGGGGCTCTTAGCCAAGATTAAGTTTCGTGGTGGTCAGATCCTTGTCAATGGATGTCCGGAGAATGCAGTTTATTTGTTGGATATTGGGGATCGCTTGGTCATTGATATTCCGGCAGAAGAAGGTTTTGAAACCTTAAAACCTATGGATCGGCCTTTGGATATTTTGTTTGAAGATGATCATTTTTTGGTCTTAAACAAACCCTTTGGCATTGCTTCTATTCCAAGTGCGATTCATTCCAATACCTTAGCCAATTTTGTAAAAGGCTACTATGTGAAGCAGGGCTACGAGAACCAGCAGGTTCACATTGTCACTCGCTTGGACAAGGATACAAGTGGCGTTATGCTCTTTGCCAAACATGGCTATGCCCATGCTCGCTTGGATAAGCAATTGCAGTCTAAAACGATTCAGAAACGCTATTATGCCTTGGTCAAGGGATCTGGGAAGCTTGATCCTGTCGGAGAGATTATTGCTCCGATTGCGCGTGATGAAGATTCAATTATCACCCGAAAGGTAGCTAAAGGCGGCAAGTATGCTCATACAAGCTACCAGGTTGTTCAATCTTTTGGTGATATTCACCTAGTGGATATTCAGTTACACACAGGTCGAACCCATCAGATCCGCGTTCATTTTTCCCATATTGGTTTTCCGCTCTTGGGAGATGATCTCTATGGCGGCAGTTTAGAAGACGGCATTGAGCGCCAGGCCCTTCATTGTCATCGCCTATCCTATTATCATCCATTTCTAGAGGTAGAGTTGGTCATAGAAAGTCCACTGCCTCCAGATTTCCAAGCTGTATTAACACAGCTTCAAACTAGTTATTAATTATTAAAAGGAGTAAAACTCATGGAAGTTTTCGAAAATCTCAAAGCCAACCTCGTTGGTAAGAATGCACGTATTGTATTACCAGAAGGTGAAGAACCTCGTATCCTCCAAGCGACAAAACGCATTGTGAACGAGACAGAATTAACCCCTGTCTTGCTTGGTAATCCTGATAAAATTCGGATTTACCTTGAAATTGAAGGGGTTTTGGATGGATATGAAGTTATTGATCCTCATTCTTACCCAGGTTTTGAAGAGATGGTAGCTTCCTTGGTAGAACGTCGTAAGGGCAAAATGACAGAAGAAGAAGTGCGTCAAGTCTTGAAAGACGACGTTAACTATTTCGGTGTGATGTTGGTTCACATGGGAATTGTTGATGGGATGGTATCAGGTGCGATTCACTCAACAGCTGCAACCGTTCGTCCAGCTCTTCAAATTATCAAAACTCGTCCAAATGTCAAACGGACTTCTGGTGCCTTCCTTATGGTACGTGGATCCGAACGCTACTTGTTCGGGGATTGTGCCATCAACATTAATCCAGATGCTGAAGGCTTAGCTGAAATCGCTATCAACTCTGCTATCACAGCTAAGATGTTTGGCATTGATCCAAAAATTGCCATGTTGAGCTATTCAACAAAAGGATCTGGTTTCGGTGAAAGTGTTGATAAGGTTGTTGAAGCGACTAAGCTTGCTCATGAACTTCGTCCAGACCTTGAAATTGACGGGGAATTGCAATTTGACGCAGCTTTTGTCCCTGCAACTGCAGCCTTGAAGGCTCCAGGAAGCAAGGTGGCAGGTCAAGCCAATGTCTTTATCTTCCCTGGTATTGAAGCAGGTAACATTGGATACAAGATGGCTGAACGTCTTGGTGGCTTTGCAGCAGTAGGTCCTGTCTTGCAAGGATTGAATAAACCAGTCAACGACCTCTCTCGTGGATGTAATGCAGATGACGTTTACAAATTAACCTTGATTACAGCAGCTCAAGCTGTGGAACAATAAGAAATGCATTTAGAGAGTGGGACAGAAATCGGTAATTCGTTAGAATTCGATTTCGTCGTCCCACCTCCGCACAGTTGAGTAGGGCCGTAAAAGCTGATGAAATCAGCGTAGTAGAGCCCACTCAACCACTGCGTCTTGCTCGACAATCCAAAAATAATTGAGAGGCTAGGACTTTTGTCCCAGCCTCTTTTTCTTTATAAAATCAGAATTTCTATACTCTAACTCATTCTGTGGTATACTAGGAATATGTTAGATGTAAAAGATTACGGGATTACCATGTGGGAGGAGGAAAAAATTGCTTCCTTCCGAGAAAAGTTATTAGCCTGGTATGATGCCCATAAACGGGATCTTCCCTGGAGAAGGACCCAGGATCCTTATAAAATTTGGATCTCAGAAATTATGCTCCAGCAGACACGTGTCGATACGGTGATTCCTTATTATGAACGTTTTTTAGACTGGTTTCCGACGGTCGCTGATTTGGCTCAAGCCCCTGAAGAAAAACTCTTAAAAGCTTGGGAAGGCTTGGGGTATTACTCACGTGTCCGCAATATGCAGAAAGCTGCCCAGCAGATAATGGAAAATCACGGAGGAGTGTTTCCATCAAGTTATGAGGAAATATCTAAACTCAAGGGAATTGGGCCTTATACAGCTGGTGCCATTGCTAGTATTGCCTTTGGATTACCAGAGCCAGCAGTGGATGGCAATGTCATGCGTGTTCTAGCTCGCTTGTTTGAGGTGGACTACGATATCGGAGTTCCAACCAATCGCAAGATTTTTCAAGCCATGATGGAAATCTTGATCGATCCGGCCCGGCCGGGTGATTTCAATCAGGCCTTGATGGATTTGGGCTCCGATATTGAGTCCCCAGTCAATCCACGTCCGGAAGAGAGTCCTGTTAAGGAATTTAGCGCGGCCTACCAACATGGGACCATGGATCGTTATCCCATTAAGGCTCCTAAAAAGAAACCGGTACCTGTCTATCTAACAGCCTTTATTATCAAGGATAGTCAAGGACGCTACTTGCTGGAGAAAAATGAGCGAGATGGGCTTTTATCAGGTTTCTGGCATTTCCCCTTGATCGAAGTGGATGGCCTATCTGAGAACCTAGGCCAATTGTCCCTACTGGATGTGCAGGGTCATTTAGTAGACAACCCAGATATTCTCTCCTTTGAGCAGGACTATGATTTGGTCATTGATTGGCAGGATAGGTCTTATCCTATCGTTCAGCATATCTTTTCGCATCGCAAGTGGCAGGTTCAGATTCGATACGGCCTAGTAAAAGAAGGAGAGCAACCAGCAAGCGAATCGACTGTTTGGTTAACACCAGAAGAATTTTCCGATTATCCTTTTGCTAAACCCCAGCAGAAGATTTGGACGACTTTTTCGGAAAATGAAAAATAGCTAGAGATTATTCTCTAGCTAATTTTTTTATAGATGAGCGAATGCTTTGATTTCTTCTTCAGACATGGATGAGTCGCAACGAACAGTGACTTCACCGGATTCGACATGTAAAAATCCTGGGACAGTTGGGATGCCGTAAGTTGAGCGGAAGCCTTGTAATGCGTCTAGCTGACTTGGTTCTTCACTATTAATAAAATAGATATGAGCTTTTGTTTCAGCTACGACAGTTGCTAACTTAGCAGCGAACTTCCGGCAGTAAGGACAAGTCTTGCGTCCGATAAAGAAGGTCGCTGTTTCTTTTTGATCGATCGCTTCTTGCGCACGTGCGACAGTTGTGACTTCAAGATCTTTAATATCTTCTAAAAATTGTTTCATGAGATTACCTCGCTTTCTTCTATGTCTAGTATGCCATATTTTCTATAAAATCGCTGGTATTTGCTACGAAAGAAAGAGAGAGTGGGAGAGAAATCGGTAATTCGTTAGAATTCGATTTCGTCGTCCCACCTCCGCACAGTTGAGTAGGGCTGTAAAAGCTGATAAAATCAGCGTAGTAGAGTCCGCTCAACCACTGCGTCTTGCTCGACAATCCAAAAATAATTGAGAGGCTAGGACTTTTGTCCCAGCCTCGTGTTTTAGCCTACAAATGCATTAATTTCTGCTTCGATATTCGCAATTTTTTCTTTAGCATCTGCTTCAGATTCACCAACTGTAGCGATGTAGAATTTGATTTTTGGTTCTGTACCTGAAGGACGAACGGCAAACCATGAATCATCAGCCAAGATGTATTTAAGAACGTTACTTGGAGGAGTTGTCAATTTTTCAACGCCGTCAGCAGTAGTAGCTGTTTGTTCCAAGAAGTCTTCTGTCTTAGCAATGTCTGTATTGTTAAATTGTTTAGGAGCATTACCACGGAATTTATCCATGATTTTCTTGATTTCAGCAGCCCCGTCCACACCTGAAAGGGTAACAGAGATGGTTTTTTCTGCGAAGTAACCGTATTGTTTGTAGATTTCTTCGATACCATCTGCCAAAGTCATACCACGTGAGCGGTAGTAAGCTGCGATTTCAGCAACGATAAGAACGGCTTGGATAGCGTCTTTGTCACGTACGAATGGTTTGATCAGGTAACCGAAGCTTTCTTCGAAACCAAGCATGTAAGTATGGTTGTGTTGTGTTTCAAATTCATGGATTTTTTCACCGATAAATTTGAAACCAGTCAAGACGTTAAACATTGTTGCGCCGTAGCTTTCTGCAATCTTAGTCACCAACTCAGTTGATACGATTGATTTACAGAGGGCAGCATTGGCAGGAAGGGTACCAGCTGTTTTGTGAGCTTCAAGAATGTATTTAGCAATGATCGCTCCGATTTGGTTACCAGAAAGGTTGAGGTAAGAACCATCTGGTTGGCGGATTTCAACACCAAGGCGGTCAGCATCTGGGTCAGTTGCAACCAATACATCAGCGTCTACTTTGCGGCCAAGTTCTTCAGCAAGAGCAAAGGCAGCTTGGTTTTCAGGGTTTGGAGATTTAACAGTTGAGAAGTCAGCGTCTGGAACAGCTTGAGCTTCAACAACTTGAACAGCTTCAAATCCAGCTTGGGCAAGAGCACGACGAGCCAACATTTCACCAGTACCATGAAGTGGAGTGTAGACAATCTTCATGTCGCGACCGTATTCATTGATCAAGTCTTGGTTGATGTTAACGCCTTTCACTTCTTTCAAGTATTCAGCGTCGACGTTTTCACCGATAACTTCAATCAAGCCATTAGCTTTGCTTTCTTCAAGGTCAGCTAATTGTACAGTGAAAGGATTTTCGATAGCACGGATGTAATCTGTCAATGCATCAGCATCTGCTGGAGGCATTTGTCCACCGTCTTCACCATATACTTTGTATCCGTTAAATGGAGCAGGGTTGTGGCTAGCGGTTACCATGATTCCAGCAAAAGTGTGAAGATGACGAACGGCAAATGACAATTCCGGTGTTGGACGTAGGCTTTCAAATACATACGATTTGATCCCATGTGCAGCCAAAACTTGAGCAGATTCAAAAGCAAACTCAGGAGAGAAGTGACGGCTGTCGTAGGCGATCGCAACACCGCGTTTCTTCGCTTCCTCACCTTTTGAGTCGATTAATTGGGCCAACCCTTCAGTTGCTTGGCGAACAACATAGATATTAATACGGTTAGTACCAGCACCGATTAATCCACGCATACCAGCTGTACCGAATTCAAGGTTGGTATAGAAGGCATCTTCTTTTGTTTTTTCATCCATTGCGACCAACTCATCACGAAGGTAAGCTGGTAATTCAGCAAAGTCGAGCCATTTTTGGTAGTTTTCTTGATAGGTCATGCAAGCGTCTCCTTTTTGCTTATAATTTAATCGCTTACATTATAGCAAATTTTTTCAGAAAACTCTAGCGATAATTGTAAATCTTTTCAAAAAAATAGAGCTAATTCACCATCAAAAAAAGCCAAGATAAATTGGTCTTGGCTTGAAAGGTTATTTTAATTTTTCAAGAGATGGAACGACTGCACTGGTAATGAGTACTGTCGCAATGACTTCGATGAGAGAGTTGGTAGATACAATCAAGGCTAGGAAATGTTGAATCCCACCACCGAAGCTATTTCCAAAGAAGAAATAAATCCCACTTAGAACGAAAATAGTATTGGTCATAGAGCCGACAATTCCAGCGATCACAAGTCCTGTACGATTGCGAATCCAACGATAGACGAAGTAAGGGGTTACCCCGATGAGAATCCGAGGGACTATGGCAATGATAAGGGAGTAGAGATTCCCGTGAGGAACAAAGGGACTAAAGAGATAGCTGGCTGGTGTTATAATCAGGGTATTCATGGTGAGGCTAAAGAGTCCCATGAGGAGTCCTAAGATAGCTCCAATCCGTGGACCGTATATGATAGAGGCGATCACGACAGGAATATGAACCAAGGTTGGTTGAATTCCTGATGGAACAAATTGCAGAATGAAAGATGTCACAAAGTGAATGGTAATCATCACTGCAAAAAAGATGGCAATTCGTGAAATAGAAGATGACTTTCTCATAAACAATTCTCCTTAACAGCTTGGATGATAGTGTCGACAGTGGCTAGAGCTCCAGAACCTTGATCTCCACAAGCGAGAGTAGCCTCTCGAGGTTGGATGATCTGGTAACCATAGTCTTGTAAGAGTTTTAGATTTCGTTGGGTAGCAGGATGATCTAGCATTTTTGTATTCATAGCAGGGGCCAGTAATTTTTTAGTCCTTTGAGGCAAGGCTAGAGCTGTGCTTGTGACCATATTATCTGCAAGTCCCATGGCCAATTTAGCAATGGTGTTGGCACTGGCCGGCGCTACAAGAAAGAGGTCAGTTTCTTTCCCAATGTCGATGTGCTCGATCCGCTGTGGATCGTCTTCCACCATAACCTCTAGGCCTACTGGATTTTTTGAAAGAACTTGCAAGGTTAAAGGGGTGATAAATTTTTGGGCTGAAGGAGTCATGAGGACCTTCACTTCAAATCCCAATTTGGTTAGTTGGCTGGTAATATCAGCAGCCTTATAGGCGGAAATACTACCGGTAACCGCTAAAGTAATGTGTGTCATATGTACCTTTTTATTTGATATAACGTAGGATAGCCTCTGCGATTTCTGTTTTCGTAGAAGCTTCTAGAACGTGATCATCTGTTACTAGATAGGCTTGATGCTGACCGTTCTGAATCTTGGTCAGATCATTGGCAACGATCATGCTGGCATGATTTTTAACCAGGCTTTCACGCGCTACCTGGATCAACTCTTCAGAAGAAACGTCGACTAAAAGCTTAAAGCCGATCAGTTGAATGGCAGGGTTCCATTCTTTAACGAGCGAGATAATCTTCGGATTTTTCTTTAAGAAGAGCACCTGATATTCTTCTTTCGAAGAGATTTTGGTTTCGTGATTTTCGCGATGGATAAAGGTATGAAGATCCTGAGCATTCTTAACTTCATCAAGGCCTGTCATGTAAACAGGCGTATAGTCTGAGACTGCCATAGCATGGATTAATACCTGGTGACGAGGAACTTCCTTTTTCATTTGAGAGAGAAGTTCCTCAACATTGTCGATCAATAGAAGTCGAAGCTGTGGGTGAGGGTCGGGTTTAAGAGCGGTAGGCGTTGTGATCAAGGTCACCTGATGTCCCTTAGCAAGAGCCGTTTCTGCAAGGATTTTCCCTAGGCTCCCGGTGGAATGATTGGTGATCGAACGAACACTATCAATGGCTTCGCTCGTCCCGCCTGATGTAATTAAAATATGCATATGCTTATTTTACACAAAAAAGATACATAAGTAAAGTTCTGAAGCTATTAGGATTAGCTATGTGTAGCCATAAAATTTACATAAAAAACGAACGTTCGATTCAAAAGGTGGAAAAACCATGTCATTTTCGCGAATTTTAGGTATAATAGACCTATCAAATATAAAGGAGTCCCTTATGAAAACAGATATCGAAATTGCTCAAAGCATTGAACTCCAACCGATTGTGGACGTTGTTAAGAAGATCGGTTTGGTAGACGATGATCTTGAATTGTATGGAAAATACAAGGCGAAATTGAGCTTTGATAAGATTCGTGAAGTTGAGAAAAATCCAGTAGGAAAACTTATCTTAGTCACTGCGATCAACCCAACTCCAGCTGGAGAAGGGAAATCAACCATTACCATTGGTCTAGCAGATGCTTTGAATAAAATCGGTAAAAAAACCATGATTGCCATTCGCGAACCTTCTTTAGGTCCAGTTATGGGGATTAAAGGTGGTGCTGCTGGTGGTGGCTATGCCCAAGTTCTACCGATGGAAGACATCAACCTTCATTTCACAGGGGATATGCATGCGATCACAA
This sequence comes from Streptococcus parasanguinis, assembly GCF_015557775.1. GTDB lineage: Bacteria > Bacillota > Bacilli > Lactobacillales > Streptococcaceae > Streptococcus > Streptococcus parasanguinis_AA. The sequence goes on from NZ_JADNOY010000001.1 coordinate 551,124, forward strand.
CGGCTAATAACGCTCTCTCAGCATTGATTGATAATCATTTGCATCAAGGAAATGAGCTAGGTATTGACCAACGTCGGATTATCTGGAAACGGGTAGTGGACTTGAATGACCGTGCTCTTCGTCATGTCTCTGTCGGTCTTGGCGGTCCTTTAAATGGGATTCCGCGTGAAGACGGATTTGATATTACCGTTGCTTCTGAGATTATGGCCATCCTTTGCTTGGCGACAGATATTGAAGATTTGAAACGTCGTTTGGCCAACATCGTGATTGGTTACCGTGATGATCGTAGCCCGGTCTATGTCCGTGATTTGGAAGTGGAAGGGGCACTTGCCTTGATCCTCAAAGATGCGATCAAGCCAAACTTGGTTCAAACCATCTATGGTACACCTGCCTTTGTTCACGGTGGTCCATTTGCCAATATCGCCCATGGATGTAACTCTGTGTTAGCAACGACGACAGCTCTTCATTTAGCCGACTATACGATTACAGAAGCTGGTTTTGGGGCTGACCTTGGCGCTGAAAAATTCCTTGATATTAAAACTCCAAACTTGCCTACATCACCAGATGCGGTTGTGATTGTAGCGACTCTCCGTGCTCTTAAGATGAACGGTGGAGTGATCAAGGATGCTTTGACTGAAGAGAATGTAGAAGCTGTTCGTGCTGGTTTTGCCAACTTGAAACGTCACGTTGAAAATATCCGTAAGTTTGGCATTCCTGCAGTGGTTGCCATCAATGAATTTATCACTGATACAGAAGCAGAAATTGCTACTTTGAAAGAATTGTGTGCTGAAATTGAGGTGCCAGTTGAGCTTGCGAGTGTATGGGCGAATGGTGCTGACGGTGGAGTTGAACTTGCTGAAACCTTGGTTAAAACCATCGAAACAAGTCCAGCTAACTACACACGCTTGTATGATAATAACCTTTCTGTTGAAGAAAAAATTGAAAAGATTGTTACAGAAATTTATCGCGGTACGAAGGTGAATTTTGAGAAGAAAGCCAAGACACAAATTGCCCAAATCGTGAAAAATGGTTGGGATAAGTTGCCAATCTGTATGGCCAAAACACAATATAGCTTCTCCGATAATCCAAATGCCTTGGGAGCTCCGGAAAACTTTGAAATTACTATTCGTGAAGTGGTTCCAAAATTGGGAGCAGGCTTTATTGTCGCTTTGACTGGGGATGTCATGACCATGCCTGGTCTACCAAAACGTCCAGCTGCTTTAAATATGGATGTGGCTGCTGATGGAACAGCTATTGGCTTGTTCTAATAGACGTCTGATGACAAAAAACAACTTCTGTTCAAATGAGCAGAAGTTGTTTTATTATGTACTCGTCGAATGCTATGGTGCAAGAAGCTGATGACTGGCTTTGTGGTAGGTAAACCAAAGTTGGAGGGTCATTGGGACCCAAATGAGAGGCTCGCAAAGAATGACTCCTATATAGCCTGTATGAGGGATAATGAAAAGTACAAAGAGAATTTTTCCTGTTAACTCGATAAAGCTAGAAATCAAAGGGGTCAATTTTCTACCAATACCTTGGAGGGAATTCCCTAAAATCAAGAGGCATCCTAAGACCGGATAGAAGCAGGAGCTGATTTGCAGATAGAGACTGGCATTTGCGATCAAGTTAGGATCGCTAGATCCAGATATGAGGTTTGTTAAGAACGGGCTTGTAAAGAAGAGGAGGATGGCAACAATGATCGACCAAACGAAGGAGAGAAGACAAGCTTGTTTGACCCCTTTTTGAATCCGTCGAAAGCGTTTAGCACCAAAGTTTTGCGAGGTAAAGGTCGTCATACTAGTGGAAATAGCAGCCATTGGCAGGAGGGCAAAGGACATGATCCGACGAGCTGAGATTTGAGCACTTATGATGGTCATTCCAAGCTTATTGATAGCTGATTGTAAGATAACTGTTCCGATAGAGACAATAGAAGACATGAGCCCCATGGTCAATCCCTGACTGATTAAGTCTTGATAGAGCCTTTGATCCCAAACAAAATCGTTGCGATTTGGCAGGAGGAAAGGCACTTTTTTGCGAATATAAAAGAAACAAAGAAGTGCAGAAAAACTTTGCGCAATAATAGTCGCAATCCCAGCGGATTGGACTCCGAGATGGAGTTGGGTAATAAAATAAAGATCAAGAAGAATATTGAGAACGGCAGCGATAATCAAGAAGTAGAGTGCCGCTAAGCTATCGCCAACCGCTCGAAGAAGTCCGGCACAAAGATTATAGGCAAAGGTCACAGCTACACCATTGACAATAGTGGAGATATAGAGATAGGACTGAGCTATAATAGCTGGTGGGGTCCCTAAAAACTGGAGAAGGGGATAAAGACCCACAACACCAATAGATATCACGAAGAGACTGAGGATGCCGCCAATAACAGCAGTTGCCGCGACAGATTTTCGTAATTGGTCATCGTTTTTAGCTCCATAATTTCTCGCGATAATGATGCCCATCCCATTTCCAACACCGACGGCAAATCCAACAATCAAATCAAAAATAGCAGAGGTCGCCCCAACGGCGGCCAATGATTTTTGACCTAAAAATCGTCCTACAATCATGACATCCGAGGTATTGTAGAGTTGTTGGAAGATATTGGATAAAAGAATAGGAAAGGCAAAACTTAAAAGAGTAGGTAAAATAGGACCATCTATGAGGTCCACACGTTGAATTCTTTTCATAGTGCCATTATACCAACTTCAGTAACTAGCGACAAGCATCAGTAGTTGAATCCCCTTACATTTTTTGATATAATCGTGTCAGAAAAGGAGGCCATATGAGCTTAACGAGCCAATTAATCACTGAAACGTTCCCAGATCTGGATAAAGTCGAAAGGCTGAATATCGAAGCATTTCCAGAAGAAGAGCGTGTTCCTTTGTCAGAATTTTTACGCTATACGGACAATGACGATGCCAATTTCTTTGCTTTTTATAACGAGGAAGAATTTGTCGGATTTGCTTTTTCAATCTATAATCAGAAAGCTTTTTATGTCAGTTTCTTTGCCATTATGCCACATTTAAGAAGCCACGGATATGGTCAAGAAATCATTGAAAAATTGGTGGAATTTTACCAAAGGACCATGATTCTTGAAGTGGAACGTTTAGATGAAGAATGCGACAATATAGAGCAGCGTCAGTCTCGGATGGATTTCTATAAGCGAAATGGATTTAAAACTGCTAATGCTTTTTTAGAATACGATGATCTGAGTTTTGAGATTCTTTATCGAGGCGATCAATTTGATGAGGAGGCTTATCGGGACATCTTCCATAAACTGCAAGCAGAGAATTACTTTGATTTCCGTATTGAATACAGACGCTTTAGTGATCATTAGACATGATATAAAAAAAGTTCTCAGCTAATTTGCAGAGAACTTTTTGGTTACTAATTAAAGAAATAGTTCACGATACTCATGATTTGTGAAAAGAACCAAGGCAGAAACAGAAAAGCTAAGAAAGCAACATGCCATTTCCAATAGAGAGAAACTAGCCCAACCGTTTCTCGGATCCAAGCCGATGGGAGATAATAAAAAGCTGTTTTTGAACCGACACTGCGTCCAGGGATTTTTAATCGTCTCATAAAGACACCAGCCCGAAGAGCGTGAAAGGAATTGGTCACCACAAGGACACTCTTTCCTAGTCCCTGATCTTCAAGAATAGCCTTACTAAATGTCAAATTCTCAAAAGTCGTTCGAGAACGATTCTCAATCAAAATGTCTTCCTGTGGTACACCCTGTTCCATCAGGTAGTTTGCCATAGCTTCCGCCTCTGAGGTTAACTCATCAGCACCTTGACCACCAGAAACAATCAGTTTTGGTCGTCCCTCAAACTGCTCATAGATAGTCTTTGCTTTAGTTAGACGCTGGGCCAAAAGTGGTGGTACTTTATCCCCAATTAGACCGGAGCCGAGGACGATGATAGCATCGGGCTCTTTACGAACGGGGAAGTAATTGCAAAATGTCCCGTATAAAACATAAGAAAGATAAAGAAAAGTCGAGTAAAAGAGGGCAAAGTCTGTTGGATAAATCAAGAGATCTTTCCCTGGGAAATAAGGAAGGAAGTGAAGTGCTAAGGCGCCTATAATAAAGATCCCATATAGGAGTGAGAGGAGGTTAGCCAACCTTTTGCCTTCAAAAGATATCATTTGACGACCGTTAAAAAGAAGAAAAACAGTTGAGAAAATAATACTGAGTAAAACAAGAATAGCAAGTACTGAAAAGATAATGATGGCAACCTTTTGGTTAAACCAGAGCTCCGTACGAACAACTAGTAGAAGGGCAGAAATCAGGAGGAAAAGGCCTAAGCTTACTGAAAAGAGGTAAGCATTGATCAGTCGTCTGCGGTCGTTCATAAAGAAAAATAATAAAATGGTAGCTGGAACCAACCAGAATATATTTAGAAACATGATGACTCCTAGATGTAGTAGTAGTTTAATTGTAACACAATTGGCTAAAAGGTGCTTATGAACTACACAATCGTTCAATGTTGTTAAAAGCCTTAGCTGCCAATTGAGAAAATCAATAGATTCAGAAAAAATGAATTGCCGTGGTGACAGAAAGCTGTTATACTAGAAAAGATTCAACATAAAAAGGAGAACATATGTTACGAAAAGGTTCCTTAACAGGTTTGCTGTTATTTGGTATTTTCTTCGGTGCAGGGAATTTGATCTTTCCACCTGCGCTAGGTGCCCAGTCGGGTAGCCATTTTTGGCCAGCTATTGCTGGATTTGTCTTATCAGGAGTAGGAATTGCGATTATTACCTTGATCATTGGGACGCTCAATCCTAAAGGCTATATTCACGAGATTTCACGTAAAATCGCCCCTTGGTTTGCTATCGTTTATCTGGTAGCCTTGTACCTCTCTATTGGCCCCTTCTTTGCCATTCCAAGAACGGCTACTGTTTCCTACGAGGTTGGAATCGCCCCCTTGTTAGGAAATGCCAATGGAGGACTTGGTCTCTTCATTTTTACCTTGATTTATTTCTGTTTGGCCTATTTGATTGCCTTGTATCCTTCTAAAATCTTAGATAGTATTGGTCGGATTTTAACACCTGTCTTTGCTATCTTGATCGTTGTACTGGTTGTCCTAGGTGCTCTCAAGTACAGTGGACACGCGCCACAAGTGGCAACAGCAGCCTACCAAGCATCTGCCTTTGGTCAAGGTTTCCTTGAAGGCTATAATACCTTGGATGCCCTTGCTTCAGTGGCCTTTAGTGTGATTGCGGTAACCACCCTCAATCAACTTGGTTTTACCAGCAAGAAAGAGTACATTAAAACCATCTGGATCGTTGGGATCGTCGTAGCCATTGGCTTTAGTATTTTATACATTGGCTTGGGTTACCTTGGAAATCATTTCCCAATTCCAGCAAAAGTGATGGCATCTGATGCCAATAAAGGTGTCTATGTCCTTTCAGAAGCGACCAAGGCTATCTTCGGTCCAGCTGCTCAAATCTTCCTCGCAGGTATGGTGACGGTGACTTGTTTCACAACAACAGCCGGTTTGATCGTGTCAACTGGGGAATTCTTCCATAACACCTTCCCTAAAATCTCTTACAAGGTCTATGCAACTCTTTTTACCTTGATTGGATTCTCCATTGCCAATCTTGGTTTGAGTGCCATTATTGCCTATTCATTGCCTGTCTTGATGATCCTCTATCCAATCACGATTACTATTGTGTTGATTGTGATTGTAAATAAATTTACTCAACTATCAAAACCAGGGATGCAATTGACTATTTTCTTAGTTAGCTTGGTTGCGTTTGGAGACGTTCTGGCAAGTACCTTTAAACTTGCAGGTCTAGCAAACATCATTAAGCACTTGCCGTTTGCTGCCCAATCCCTCCCATGGTTACTACCAGCAGTCGTTGGTATTGTCCTTGCTCTGTTCTTGCCCAATAAACAAAGTGCAGAAGAAGAATAAGATTTACTAGAAACTCTAAAGTTCCCCGCTTTAGAGTTTTTTTATTTTGAAACTAGTACCTAAATAGTTTCTTTAAATACAAACCGTAGCAAAAATTTTTAATTTAAGGAATGGCATGTTATACTATTTCTAACATATCAATATACGGAGCATTTTATGAATCAAATCGTTTTCTCCTTCACTGTCTTTCTGGCAGGGATTCTCTCCTTTTTCTCTCCCTGTGTCTTTCCTTTGCTCCCGGTCTACATTGGCGTTTTGCTAGGAAGTGATCAGGAAAAATCCGTTCAGATTTTTGGGAAAAAGATACGCTGGCATGGCATCGTTAAGACCTTGTGTTTTATCGCAGGTATTTCTGTTATTTTCCTTATCATAGGTTTCGGAGCTGGCTTATTGGGGCAGGTTATGTATACCAACTGGTTCCGCTACGTTATGGGAGCGCTGATCATTATCCTTGGTCTTCATCAGATGGAAGTCTTTCATTTTCATTTCCTTGAGAAGCAAAAATCAGTAGATTTTGGAGCCAACAAACAGAAGAATGAGTTGTTTTCAGCCTTTCTTCTTGGTCTTGGCTTTAGTTTTGGTTGGACGCCTTGCATTGGCCCTGTATTAGGATCGGTTCTTGCATTAGCAGCATCCAATGGTCAAGATGCCGTCATGGGTGCTCTCTATCTCTTTATCTATACATTAGGGATGGCTATTCCATTTTTACTTTTGGCCTTAGCGTCTGGGATTGTTCTCCCATACTTTAATCGTCTAAAACCCCATCTCTTATTACTGAAGAAGATTGGTGGCTTGATCATCATCATTATGGGGATTTTGTTACTCTTGGGACAATTGAATAGCTTGTCTGCTATCTTTTCATAAATCAAATGGAGGTTTACTCATTATGAAAGTTATTAAATACGCTTGTTTTTCGCTTCTTTCTCTATCTATCCTGACTGCTTGCTCTATGAATCAGTCCGAAAGCGGCATGAACAAACAATCCATGGATAATCAATCAATGACCAACACAACCGCTAGTAAACATCCCTTAGTAGGAAAAGAAGCGAGTGACTTTGAGCTAAAGGATATGAAGGGGAACACGGTTAAACTTTCAGACTACAGAGGGAAGAAGGTATATTTGAAATTCTGGGCGACTTGGTGTGGTCCTTGTCGCCAAAGCATGCCTGAACTCAATAAATTAGTTGAAGAAAAGGACCGGGACTTTGAAATTCTGACCATTATGGCACCAGGACTCCAAGGTGAAAAAACAGAGGAAGAATTCGTCAAATGGTTTGATCAACAAGATTACAAGTCAGTACCTGTCTTGTACAATCCAGACGGTTCTTCATTTGCAGATTATCAAGTTCGCTCTATTCCTACAGAAGTCTTTATAGATAGCCACGGAAAAATTGGACATGTACAATTAGGGGCTATTTCAAACGAAGATGCTAAGAAGATTATCAAGGAGTTAAAATAAAAAAATGAAGCACGAAGCTTCATTTTTTTATTAGTTGCTTGCACCAGAAGTGGCATCAGCATCTCCGTGGCCTCCGTCACCATGTCCTCCAGCATCAGAAGCACCAGAAGTTGCATCTGCATCACCATGACCACCAGCAGGAGCAAATGGTCCGCTACCACCTACAAGGCGTTGACCTGTTGTTTGCAGGTACCAGTCTAACCATGGTTTGAAGTTGAAGACAATCTCATTGATACCAGCGTATGAACCATCTTCGTAATACATAGCTTGGTAGTTGTGCGTATTGATGACCCCTTCAGGTGAACCTGGAACAATGGTCCGAACATATTCTTGGTTTCCATTGCGAAGAGTACCAATAACCCATTCAACGTTTTTCATACGTGCTGGCGGAAGTGATCCGTGGACAGTTGACATCCGGCTACCTGATTGAGGTGGAATGCGTTTTGCAAACATACTATCTGGATCTTGATGGGCATTGTTATAGTAAAGGAATTGGTTGTTATCATCTGCGTAGGTTAACTCAAAAGGCATAGCTTTCAAGAACATATCAATTTGGTCAACAGTTAGGATACCGTGGTCAAGTTTCACATAGGTATCACCAGACACAGCTCCTGTGATTTCTGCAACTTTTTCAACCCAATCTGGATCATCAGGATCAACCTCAGTGACAGTAGTAGAAATTGGATGATTACAATCCAAGTCTTCTGGTTCAATTGGTTTTGGTTTTTTCAATTTGGACACAACCTCAACGTATTTAATAAAATTATCCAAGCAAGTTTCAAGGAATTTAACTGTTCCTTCGTTAATGATATTACCTTGTGCATCAAAAGCTTCTTTCGCTTTTCCAAGGAGGAATTCATTGCCTGGAAGAGTATAGGCATTCACACCTGGAGCATCTAAGATCTTACGAAGGTGAACCTGAGCACGTGAAGTCCCCTGGTCATAGTAAGAAGCACCGACAATCATGACTGGTTTGTTTTCAAATGGATGTACCTCGAAAGAGAGCCATTCAAGGACAGACTTGAGCGCTGCAGAAATCGTATGGTTATGCTCAGGAGTTGCAATAATAACCCCGTCTGCACGATTAATTTTATTGTATAAGAGACGCAATTGGAAACTTTCGTCCCATTTTTCATCTTGGTTAAACATTGGAACTTCGTCGATTTCTAGAACTTCCAATTCAAATTTGAGTTTAAATTTGCGTTGAATGAATTCCAAGAGTTTACGGTTATAAGATTGATCATAGTTTGATCCTACAAGTCCAACAAATTTCATTCTTTTCAGTCTCCTATCTTACAAGTTTTCCCAGTTAAATTCTTCAGCATCTTTGCGAAGTAATTCATGAGCATTACGCAGTTTGTCTGTAATCCTTACAAACAGACGGAAATCATCAAAGATGGCATCTAATTTCTGAATGATGTCCAAATCTACCAAATCTCCATAGTTGTCAAATGCTTGCAAAGAATGTGAAAGTAAGAATTCGTCAGGAAGGACGTTTGCTTTAATTTCTGGAGCATTTAAGATTTGACGAAGTTGTAGTTGGGCGCGTGATGATCCTAAAGTACCATATGATGCACCAGTGATCATAACCGGTTTGTTTAACAATGGAAAGACTCCGTAAGAAAGCCATGCTAGAGCACTCATCAAGACTGCTGGAATAGAGTGGTCATATTCTGGAGTACCAATAATCACTCCATCAGCCTCTTCGATTTTGGCAACAATTTCCAAAACAGCTTCAGGAACTTGTTTGTCAGCTGGTTTATTAAAGACAGGAATATCTTTGATTTCAACTAATTCAATCTCAGCTTTATCAGCAAAATGTTTTTGCATATATTGAAGTAGTTTACGGTTTGTAGAACGTTTTGAGTTTGTTCCAACGATCGCAATAAGTTTAGTCATGGAAGATCCTTTCTGATAGCGAAATTATAAATAAGTTTGAAGCCCATTGGTATAGGCAATCTTGCCTGATTGCGATACCAAAAGAGCATCGATACCAGGCAGTGAGTTAACAATGTCTAAAATGGAAGCTGGTGCTTCCCCAAACAGCCGTGTGGTCCAGATTTCTCCGTCTACAGATCGATCGGAAATAATAGTGATACTAGCCAAATCTGTCTCGACTGGATAGCCTGTCTGACTATCAAAAATATGGTGAAATGACTGACCATCGACTTCTAAATGGCGCTCATAGATCCCTGAGGTAACCACAGACTTGTTTTCAATCGATAGAACCAGTAGATGCTGACCTCTCGATTCAACAGGATTTTGAATACCAATCCGCCAAGGCTGTTGTTTAATAGGGTGTTGACCTAGTGTAAGGATATTGCCACCTAAATCAATCAAAGCATCACAGATACCTTTCTCTCTTAGAAAAGTAGCAATCAAATCAGCACTATAGCCTTTTGCTAAAGCACCTAAATCGATCTTCATTCCAGGACGCTTTAGAAAAACTGTTTGGCTTTCTTGGTCTAGTTGGATCTGTTCGGGATCAATTGTTAAGAGAGCTTGCTCGATTTCTTCTGATTCAGGCCGTCTGGCGTCAGAAAATCCTATCCGCCAGGTCTGTACAAGAGGACCGATCGCGATGTTCATATGGCTATCTTTCGCTTGGCTATGTATCGTTCCTAATGTAATCAGTTCAAAAAGTTCTGGATGGACCTGAACAGGTCTAATACCAGCCTGATGATTGACCACCATTAGTTCGGAACTAGTATCATTTGCACTAAAGCGATGTTCATAGGTACGGAGAAGTTCAAAGCATTGTGCTAAAATTTCATCCGCTTGCGGGTGAAAGATCGAAACGGTGATGGTGGTTCCCATCAGACGTTCGGATCGACTGCTTAGGTTCACTAAAAATCTATCCTTTCCAATTTTCACTTACTTATAGTATATCAGAAAGAGACCGTTTTCACAATCCTTTTCAAGCAAATTATTTGACATTTGTTGAAGAATGTGAAAATTTGATTTCAAAAAATTGAAAAAAAAATCACAAATACTGAGCAAATCCATTGTAAACGATGCCAAGTTTATGATATACTCAAGGGGTAAATTAAATTAAAGGTAGGATTTATTCTATGAGTAAAATCGTTGTTGTAGGGGCAAACCATGCCGGAACAGCTTGTATCAACACAATGCTAGATAATTTTGGAAATGAAAACCAAATTGTAGTTTTTGACCAAAACTCAAACATTTCTTTCCTAGGATGTGGTATGGCACTTTGGATCGGTGAGCAAATCGATGGTCCTGAAGGTCTCTTCTACTCAGATAAAGAAAAATTGGAAGCAAAAGGTGCTCGTGTTTATATGAATTCACCTGTACTTTCGATTGATTATGATAAAAAAGTCGTAACAGCAGAAGTAGATGGTAAAGAACACAAAGAAACATATGATAAATTGATCTTTGCGACTGGTTCAACACCAATCATTCCTCCAATTAAAGGTGTGGAACTTGTTTCAGGAAACCGTGAATTTAAAGCGACTCTTGAAAATCTACAATTCGTTAAATTGTATCAAAATGCTGAAGAAGTGATCGAAAAATTGAAAGACAACAGCAAACACTTGAACCGTATTGCCGTAGTTGGTGGTGGTTACATCGGTGTAGAACTTGCTGAAGCCTTCGAACGTCTTGGTAAAGACGTTGTCTTGGTGGATATCGTAGACACTGTCTTAAACGGCTACTATGACAAAGACTTTACAGACATCATGGCGAAAAACTTGGAAGACCACAACATCCGTTTGGCTCTTGGACAAACTGTTCAAGCAGTTGAAGGAGATGGTAAGGTAGAACGTCTTGTAACTGATAAAGAAACCTTCGATGTAGACATGGTCATCTTGGCTGTTGGTTTCCGTCCAAATACAGCTCTTGCAGATGGTAAGATTGAACTCTTCCGCAACGGTGCCTTCCTTGTCGATAAGAAACAAGAAACGTCACTTCCAGGTGTCTATGCAGTTGGTGACTGTGCGACTATCTATGACAATGCACGTGGTGAAATGAGCTACATCGCACTTGCATCTAATGCGGTTCGTTCAGGTATTGTTGGTGCCTACAATGCGACCGGTCATGAATTGGAAGGAATCGGTGTTCAAGGTTCTAACGGTATCTCTATCTACGGCCTTCACATGGTTTCAACTGGTTTGACACTTGAAAAAGCAAAAGCTGCTGGCTTCAATGCTGGAGAAACTGGTTTTAACGACCTTCAAAAACCTGAATTTATTAAACATGATAACCATGAAGTTGCTATTAAGATTGTGTATGATAAAGACACTCGTAAAATTCTTGGTGCTCAAATGGTATCCCGTGATATTTCCATCTCTATGGCCATCCACATGTTCTCACTTGCGATTCAAGAACACGTGACGATTGATAAGTTAGCCTTGACAGACTTGTTCTTCTTGCCACACTTCAACAAACCTTACAACTACATCACAATGGCAGCTTTAACTGCTGAATAATAGCTAAAGTTTATATTAAAACTTTCCTTAGGTGAGTACGGACGTCAGCGAACTTCGTAGAAGTTCTATGACTAATTATTGAGCCTAAGGTCTCAATAATTCCGAGAGCCTGAAACTGTATTGTTTCAGGCTCTTTTCTCACAGCGGAAAGTTTCGACTTTTCTTTATTCGTTCCATAAATAGAATGTACTTATATTTCTTTGTAGAATTTCTTAACTTATTTTACTTGATAAAATGGTTTGTCTACATTCTAAACAAAACTATCAAGGGTGGTTTTGTTTTTTTCTGATTTTTCATGTATTCAGAGGCAGTGAAATAAGGTATAATGAATAGGATAAGAGTTTGAAGGAGTTAGGGAATGTCTGCTAAAGAAGAAGCCTTAAAAAAGGAATTTCATTTTGCCTCTAGTTCGATTGTAGCCCATATTGTCAGAGGTGTTCTGGTTGGGATCGTTGTGGGCTGTGTCGTCTCGAGTTTTCGTTTTTTGATCGAACATATTTTTCATTTTGTTCAAGGCGTCTACAAGGAGATGTCTGGTCAACCACTTTATTTGCTGGCGATGCTGTTGGGGTATGGGGTGATCGTACTGATTGCTGGTCGTCTCATAAGCACCAATCGGGATATCAAGGGATCGGGAATTCCGCAAGTCGAAGCAGAGCTCAAGGGTCTTTTGGCGGTGAGCTGGTGGGATACCTTGTGGAAGAAGTATATTTTAGGTGTCTTGGCCATCGGAAGTGGCTTGATGCTTGGTCGTGAAGGTCCTAGTATTCAATTAGGGGCTATGGGTGGAAAAGGAGTGGCCCATCATTTGAAGGTCAGCCCAGTTGAGGAGCGGTCTTTGATTGCAAGTGGAGCGGCTGCAGGTCTTGCAGCCGCCTTTAATGCACCTATAGCAGGACTTTTATTTGTGGTTGAGGAGGTCTACCATCATTTTTCTCGATTCTTTTGGATTTCGACCTTGGCCGCTAGTCTGACGGCTAATTTTATTTCACTCAATGTCTTTGGTCAAACACCCGTACTTCATATGCCGCAAAATATTCCGCCACTCCATTTGTCTCAGTACTGGATTTACCTTTTTCTTGGAATCTTTTTAGGGGCAGCAGGTTATGTCTATGAAGTAGTGGTGCTGAATATCGGTCGATTGTATCGTTTACTTGAGAAGATTTTTCATGTTCCCTCTCATTACTCTTCCTTATTTGCCTTTGTCTCGATTCTTCCAATCGGCTATTTCCTTCCACAAATTCTTGGTGGCGGGAACCAATTGGTTTTGGATTTAGCTCGAGTACCGTATCCAGTGCTGACCATCCTTCTCTATTTTACGATCCGTTTTATCTGGAGTATGTTGAGCTATGGTAGTGGTCTACCTGGCGGAATCTTCCTGCCTATACTAGCATTAGGATCGCTGTTAGGGGCCATCGTTGGAACTTTCCTTCAAAACATTGGCTTTATCTCTCAAAATCAGCTTCCTCTCTTCATTATTTTAGGAATGAGTGGGTATTTTGGGGCCATTTCGAAAGCTCCTTTAACAGCGATGATCTTAGTGACAGAGATGGTAGGCGATATTCGAAGTTTAATGCCACTAGGGATGGTCACCTTGGTTGCTTATATGATTATGGATCTCTTCCATGGTGCGCCAGTCTATGAAGCCATGCTGGAGCAACTCTTGCCAGATAAGGCGCAAGAAGAAGAAGGAGAACTGACCTTAATTGAGATTCCTGTATCCGAAAAGATTGCAGGAAAACAAGTTCATGAACTCGAACTCCCCCAAGATATTTTGATTACTACGCAAATGCGAAGCGGTAAGAGCTATACGGTCAATGGTGCAACCCGCTTGTATCTAGGGGATAGCATCTTTGTGGTGGTGAAAGAATCCGAAATCGGACGGGTCAAGGATATTCTTTTGTAAAAGACCGATTCTCTAAAAAGTTTTTCTATTATTAAATTTTCAGACAATTGTTGAAAAATGAGAAAACTTCTGGTAAAATAAGTCCAAGAACAAAAGAGGAGAAGTCTTTCATGAAAAAATATAGTCTACTCTTATTGAGTGTTGCTCTTTTAGCAGGGTGTGCGAATTCTAGTAGCAAACAGTCCAGTCAAAAGACGCAAACCACCTCGACAGTGAAGTTGTCAAAGGCTGACCAGAAGACCTTGGACAATGCGACAGCTGAATACAAAGACTTTGTCGAAATGCAAATTGATCAATTGCTCAAGGATACAGAAGGTTTCCGAGATACCCTAAAAGCTGGGAATTTGGAAGAAGCTAAAAAACAATATCCCTTGATCCGCATGGCCTATGAACGCTCAGAACCGATTGCTGAAACCTTTGGGGAGTCTGATGTGAAGATTGACTACCGTTTGGTGGACTATGTGGATGAAAATAAATCAGAAGAAGGCTGGTCTGGTTTCCACCGGATTGAGCGCATCCTTTGGGAAAACAATACCACAGATGGCACTGACAAATATGCAGACCAACTGGTGAACGATATCAAGGAGTTGAAAGCTAAGATCGCAACCGTTGATGTGACTCCTGATGTGATGCTAACTGGGGCTGTTGATCTGCTCAATGAAGTGGCAACGCAAAAGATCACGGGTGAAGAAGAAGTCTTCTCTCATACAGATCTGTACGACTTCCGTGCCAATATTGAAGGAGCTGAAAAGATTTTCTCTCTCTTTAAACCTTTGATTGAGAAAAAAGATGCCAAGTTGGTTAAAACCTTGGAAGCAGAATTCAAAAATGTCAATGATTTATTGGACAAACACATGACTGATGAAACAAATTACAAGTCTTACACAGATTTGACCAAGGAAGATACCAAGGAATTGGCTGAAGCGGTGACCAAACTTGGTGAACCTTTGTCTCAAATGGGTGTGATTTTAGATGGGAAATAAGAAAAATGGCTGACGAAAAATTTTTAGATAAAAAAATGGACCGTCGTGAATTTCTTAAAAAAGCAGGTATTGGAGGGGCTGGTCTAGCGCTGGGCCTCTCTGGTGCATCTGCTTTTTTCGCTAATCAAGACAGTTCCAGTAAAAAAGCTTATGATGGGGATGAAGATATCTCCTTTTATGGCAAGCATCAAGCCGGGATTACGACGGCCATGCAGAAGGCTTGCTACTTGGTGGTGCTGGATCTTCACACGACGGACAAAAAAGAAGTCATCCAGCTTTTTAAAGACTGGACTGACTATAGTAGTAAATTAGTCGAAGGACAGTTGGTTAAAAAAGATGGCGCCAATGCCCTCTTGCCGCCAACGGATACAGGTGAAACAGTAGGACTCAACCCCTATCGCTTGAGTCTGACGTTTGGTGTCTCTGCTAGCTTTCTCAAGAAATTAGGTTTGGAGTCCAAACGTCCCAAGCTCTTTCGTGATTTGCCTCCATTTCCAAAGGAGCAGTTGCAGGACAAATACACAGGTGGTGATATCGTCATTCAGGCCTGTGCAGACGATGAGCAAGTAGCCTTTCATGCGGTGCGAAATCTCATCCGCAAAGGTCGCAATACCATCACCATGAAGTGGAGCAAGTCCGGTTTTGCGGCGATTGGTGACAGAAAAGAAACGCCGCGTAACCTCTTTGGTTTCAAGGATGGAACAGCAAATGTCACGACGGAGAAGGACTTTGATAAGGTCGTCTGGACTGACAGTAAGGACTGGATGAAGGGTGGTTCCTATATGGCTCTTCGCCTAGTCCAAATGCACTTGGAAACTTGGGACCGGACCAATTTGCAGGAGCAAGAAAACACCTTTGGTCGCTACAAGGAGTCAGGCGCTCCCTTTGGGAAAACCAACGAATTTGATGAAGTAGATTTATCTAAACTACCAGTAGATTCACATGTCCGTTTGGCCAAAGAAGTGGATCGTCCGATTTTACGGCGTTCTTATTCCTATTCGGATGGCATCAATGAACAGACTGGGCAATTTGATGCAGGCTTGATTTTTATCGCCTTTCAAAAAGATCCAAACAGTTTTGTTAAAATCCAAACCAATCTAGGTGCAGAGGATAAAATGAACGAGTACATCACCCATATCGGAAGTGGACTCTTTGCTTGCTTTGCAGGCGTAGAGAAAGGAGGCTATCTTGGTCAAGCACTCTTTGAATAAACTTTTGATCTTGTTAGGCATTCTTACCTTGTTCTGGATTCATCCAGTGGCTGCGGAATCTTATAGCGATCTCTTTATCAAGATCACAGATGCAACAACCGCTGTAGAAAATAAGAACCAGGATAAGGCCAAGTTATTGATCGCTGAGATTCAGGATAATTTTGAATCCAAAGATCACCATGATTCCAAGGCAGGAAAAAAAGTTAGCCAAGCTCTAGCTATAAAAGGGGAGGTAACCAAAGAGGATCTCACCAAGATCTCATCAGCCTTGCTAGCTTTTGAAAAAGAGCAAAATCCGGTCGATTTAGAGGCGGAAAAAGACAAACTCGTGAGTCGGCTCGCTCCTTACTTTAAGAATCTACAAGATGCCATTACAGCTAAGGATCTGGATAAAACTCGTCAAACCTATGCTGATCTCAATAATACCTGGACACGAAACGAAGCAGTAGTAAGGGATCATAGCACAGCCTACTATGGCAAAATCGAGACGGCCATTTCTCTCCTACGTAGTAGCATTGAAACAGAGCCTACTGACTTCACCAGCATCCAGTCCTCCTATGATGACCTCAAAAATGGGATTGATGCCTTTGTAAAAGGAGAAGCGATTAGCAGTGCTAGTACGGATTTGACACTGAAAGATGGGATCAAGCTTTTGGAGAAGGCGCAAAGCCAATTCCAATCTGGCGACGATAAATCTGCTGCAGCAACTATGAAGCAGTTCATCACCATCTGGCCAACTATTGAGGGGGATGTCAGCACGACCAATCCAAGCCTCTACACGCGCGTAGAGAGTGAATCCCCGGTCATTATGGTTAAGGGGAAAGAAAAGACCTATCAAGAGAAATTACAAGCCTTGATCAGGGACCTTTCTGCGATCGATACGACAGCTTCTTACAACGCTTTTGATGCTATGTTGATTCTTCTGCGTGAAGGAGTAGAAGCGCTTCTGATTGTCATGGCCCTTGTAACGACCCTTAAGGCTGCTAAGATGAGGAAAGGCCTCAAATGGGTCTACGGTGGGGCTGCTGCGGGGGTTCTTGCCAGCGCAGCGATCGCTCTTGTTTTGCAAGTCGCTTTTCCTGCTGTTACTTCGGGCTCTAACCGGGAAATCATAGAAGGGGGCGTTGGGATTTTCGCTGTAGTCATGATGATCCTCATTGGGATTTGGCTCCACAGCAAGTCCTCTGTCAAACAGTGGAATGCCTTTATGGACCGTCAGATGAAGACGGTAACGGCTACAGGAAGTTTTGTTTCTATGTTTGCCCTCAGTTTCTTAGCAGTCTTTCGTGAAGGGGCTGAGACCATTCTCTTCTATGTTGGAATCATTCCACGAATTACAACCGTGAATTTCTTATTAGGAATCGGGCTTGCCATAGCCGTTCTCATCCTTATTGCAGTGGCGATGACCAAGGCCAGTCAAGCCATCCAACCTCATCGAATCTTTTTCATTCTGACGTGGTTGATTTACGCCTTGGCCTTCAAGATGCTTGGTGTCAGCATCCACGCCCTACAGTTGACCAATATCCTACCGAGTCATTTGGTCAATGGACTTCCAACCATCGATTGGGTAGGGATCTATCCAAGCTGGGAAGTTCTTCTTCCTCAACTACTCTTTGTGGCCCTGATCGCCCTTATCACGGTGAGACAACATGGCAAAGAGTAGAGCAGATAAAATGACCATTGTCGAGCACTTGGTCGAATTTCGAAAACGATTAATTGCAGTGGTCTTGTGTTATATTATCGTCTTCATCGTAGCCTTTGTATTTGGAGGAGAACTCTACCAAACCTTAACAGCTAGCCTCCATCAAAAACTGCTGGTACTAGGGCCAAATGATATCCTCTGGATCTATGTATCGCTGGCAAATATTACAGCCTTTAGCCTGACCCTGCCCTTTATTGTCTACCAGATTTGGCAATTTGTAAGGCCGGCTCTGAAGGAGAAGGAGGCGCGTGCAGTCTTTGCTTACATCCCAGCTAGCTTTATTTGCTTTGTGCTGGGGCTTGCATTTGGTTATTTCTTTCTCAGCCCAGCTATTTTAGAGGTCCTGATGCGCTTGGGAGAAGGGCTGTTTGATACCCAATTAACAGCACAAAATTATTTAACCTTCTTATGGCATACTACCTTGCCTTTAGGGGTCTTGTTCGAGTTACCAGTTTTGGTCGCTTTTCTGACCTCGATTGGACTTTTGACACCACAGTTTTTAATAACCTACCGACGTTACGCTTACTTTGTTCTGCTGGTCTTAGCCGTCGTGCTAACCCCTGCAGACTTTATCAGTGACTTGGCCATGACACTCCCTTTGATCCTCTTATTTGAAGTCAGTGTCGCCATCAGTAAAGTCATCTATTCGAGAAAAAGGAGAAACTAATGGGAATTTTACGTGATATTGGAGCACCAGGTTTAATCATCATCATCCTGGGTGCCCTCTTGATTTTTGGACCAAAACGCCTGCCTGAGCTGGGCCAGTCTATCGGCAAAATGTTTGCTGAATTTAAGACAGCTGTCAATAAAGGCAGTGAAGAAGCTGATCAAGACGCAAAAGAAGATAAGAAAGAAAAAGAATAATCTGACAATTTTCAAAATTCTATTGAGTTCGATTGCATAAAAAGGTATAATAAGACAAGGACTTGCAATCGATGAAGGAGGAAACCATGATTATTACGATTTTGTCACTCATTTTCTATTTTACCTATATCGGATTCTTATGCTGGTTGGTCGTAAAAATTGTCGAAAAATTGTTCAATTTCTTGTTGAACCGTTAATGAAGAAACAATCCATTTCACAACAAGTGAGTGGATTTTTTTGTATCCTGTTTATTCAGATAGAGACCCTGTGGGCTCTTTTTGTGCATCTAATTCCCCTAGCTAGTGACGAACTTGATCTTCAAACTGTATTTCGGTATGATAGTAGGGAATAGAATTACGGTTTAGTTGTGTAGGGCTATTTGGAGAAAGCATACAAAGGGCTGTAAAATAAATTATCCAGTAGTAATTAATACAGAAGATATTTTTAAAATTTTTTTGGTCACACAACACGAAAAAAAGTTCCATATACCAAAAGGATATAAATGATGAAAAGAGATTCTATTTTTATAGAAGAAAAAATTAATGAACTCATTACATTTAATGAAATGATGATTAAGGAATGGTTACAAGAGTTAGACCAACTTAACCAAGGAATTAATCCTTATAAACGTCCAATTGAAGAAGTTATTAGACTGACTAAAGAAGATATTTCTATTTATCAAGAAAAGAAAATGATATCCACCTACACTGCAGGATATTCTATTGAGAGATTCAAAGAAGAGTACCTTAAATATGTCGATAGCCTTGTACCCGTTTGGCAGAGCAATTCGGGCTATCTTCAAATGGTTTGGGCGCTTTCTATTGGGATACTTTTAGAGATTGATGAAGCGACTTTTGATAAATTGGTTGATTTGGTCAAAAAAGATGATCCAGAGGATTATTTGATTGATTACTTGATTCAATCACGTCATCCAGAGTGGACAATTCGGATAAACTATAATTTCCCAAGACCCTAAGGCTTTACTCGAAAAATCATTGAAGAAGAGAATTCTGATCAAGCAATCAAGCTACTCAAAGAATATATAACTAAGAAATGGTATCCGGGACATCGGGATACTGGGTGGTATGACTTGCATAAAGAGAATATTGATAATTATTATGGTTACTGGTCCTTTGAATCAGGTGCTCTTTGCAAATTGAAGGGATTGGATTATAAGAGATTAAAAGGGCTTCCGTATTTTCCATATGATTTGGTTGCGGAAGGTGAGACGGAAGAATAAGTCTCATGATGTATGACTCATTAAATTAAAAAAGATAGGAAATAAATTATGATAGAACCTAAGTACGGTGAAAATATTGTTGTTCTTTTTAAATATGAAAATAAATATACTTGGTATGTTTCGGATTTGGAATTCTGGTATATTGATTATGAGGTAGCACGCTATTCATTTGATACTCTATATGATGAGCGAAAACGTTCTTCGAAACTGACCCATGAAACATTGCCATATTTCTTAGAAGATATGGAAGCATACAAATGCGATCGAAATGAGCTAGGAGAAGCATTTGCTAAATCGTATCAGGAAGATAGATTGAACGCGGTTTATGATTTTAAACCTTCCTTGTTTATTGATATGGATGAGTTGGAACTATACTCGCAGTACGCAGAATACGTATCATTTGAAGAATATGTTTCGGAACCATGGAAAGGTCGGTATAAGTCGTTTTGGGATAAGATTCCGGAAGCAGAAAAATTCTGGTTGGAATGTGGCACCGATGTATATGGTGAAAATTAATTTTTTTAAGATTGGAGAGCAAATATGAGTAACAAAGTATCAATTATGCAAGAGATGTTCAAAAAAGAAGGTTCAGATGAACTTGTTCCTGCTGTAACCATTATATTGGATGGCCAAATTAGAAATATCATCGACGCCCTTTCAGAACAGAATGGTTATGAAGGCTATCCAGAGGCTGTTTCAGAAATTCTTTTCAAAGGGATAGAAGGTATGATTAAAAAATAAATCAAGGAACTTGTATCTAAATTATTAAGATAGAAAGAAGAAAATATGAACTCAATTTTGTTTAAAATCAAAAGTAACCAATCACTAAGAATTGGGGAGGTTCTTCAAGCAGAACCATTTGAATGTTACAGTGTTTCAGCTAAGGATGCAGGATTAAAGCCATCTGCAGACTCTCTTATTTCGGATTTCCATTCTGTTCAGTTTGGAGTCAAAGGGAAGTCTAGTTTAGGTTTCCGTCTTGCTTTTGATGGTCAAGCCTATCAGGTATCTGTTCCAGATTTGGCGACAGCTTCTGACTGGACTGGGGCCTTGATGTTCTTGAAAACCTTGCTCCTTATCTTAGAAGTCAGTGTGTGTGAACATGATGGCGTGGAGTATGATAAAGATTCCATTCTTGATTTTCATTTCACGGATATTTTCTTATCAGCTCTTTCGGAATTGACTAAAGAAGTAAAAGATCATCCTATCGTGGAAATTATGGGTGTAAAACGTCCTATTTACATCAATGAACTCTATCTAGGGCAGATTATCCATGTGCCGGATGATCAACTCCTAAATAGTTATGACCAGCGCTTGCGCTTTACCCAACAGTTAAATGCTTATTACTCTGAGCAGCAAGTTTTTAAAGTAGAGCAAAATGGTGAGGATATCATTATCCCTATCAATTATCTAAATAGTGAAGCGCGGACAGTTCTACCAGCATACCCTGAGTTGGAACCTCAATATTTGCAACAGTATCGAGGAAGTAAGGTTGCAGTAGCACGATTATTCATCATGACAGCTGATGGTAAAAAACTCGCTGAAGTTCCTTATCGGGAATTTTTAGAGTCGTTAACGGAAGGAATTTATATGCTGGATGCCAAATATGTTCTCGTAGACCCGATTTCACCTGAGATGTTGCAGAAGTTATCACAAAACTAACATTCTAAAAAACTGATTAGTCTGTTCATGTTTGAAAAATTTACCATCTGATAGTTTTTTAGGTGGTTTTCTTTTTCCTTAAGTTCTCCATTTTATTTTTCTATATTTATTTTATGCTATAATAAGACAAAGTTTTAATACCAACATTCCATAATAGACCGAGTAATACCTAGAATAGGTAGAATAAATCAATGGAGTAAATAAATGAAGACATATGAACTAAAAACAGATACCGAGTGGGATATTATGCGGTATAAAAAAGCAATTGAAAATCACAGAGAAATAGATGCTTTCTTAGGTATTGATCCCGAGTATAGAATTGGCCATCGAGATTCATATTATCAAGATATTACGGATACCCATATTTTGATAGAATATAGCCTTTATCCAATTTATGTAGAGGGAGATTTTGATATTCCAGATCGAACTTTTAATATTTTAAAGGAGTTAGCTTCTAGACAGGATATTATACATTTGTATCAAGTTGTATCATTTATCAAATACCAAGAAGATTTATTAGAAGAATATGATGCTTTACCTTTTATCATTGATGTGGAGAACATAGTACCTATCGTTCTTGAAAGCATTTATAATCTTCCTAATGAGAAAAAGGTTGATTATTACCGTAATATTTGCAATTTAATCGATTCTATGGAGCTTTTCAAAAGCTGTGATAAAGACAAAGTAGAATATATTGTTAATGATCAAAAGAAAGAGGAAAATAAGAATAGAAGAAAAATTAAATCAGTTGCAGAGGTATGGCCAATTGTACTAGACGTTACGAGTATCGATGCGATGGGTGTTTCAGATGATCATCTAGAGTTGTTGTTGATTGATGAAAACAAATGGATAGAGTCATTAGAAGAGGAGCATCTCTTGAAGCTTCAAGAAAAACTCAACAACTACATCTACTTCCTCGAAAGCAAGCAGTATGTGGAGCGATATGGTGATAAGTTTGATAAAAAAATCATCCATATCACATTCCAGTATTCCCCATCTGATAATGGATTGGCCTTTCTTGCGGCGGTTCAGAAAGTGTTACAACCGACGGATATGAGTTTGAAGATAGAATTGCCGGAGTAATACCAACCCCTCGTTTAATAGAAATAGTTTGTGTAAAAAACTAGAGAATTGATTAAAAACTAGAAATAGATAGGAGAATGTTAATCGAATGAAATACCTAAAGGCCCTCAGCTTTCGGACTAAGGTGATTGTGAGTTTGATTTTGTTAGCTCTCTTTGCCTACTCTGCTTATTCCTATGTCTGGCCTAAATATGTTCAGTGGAAGGAAGACCATGAAGTACAGATTGTTAAAACAAAGGTAGAAAGAATCGAAACTTTTGGATCTCAGAATCGCTATGTTTATTATGAGACGAGTGGAGCTAATGGATCTTTTGTTTTATCCAATTATTATGTTGCAACTACAGATAAGTTTATTGGTAGCGGATCTAATCAACCGGTTGGATTATCATTTGATGTCTATGATCTTAATCATTTGAAGAATCCACCGAAAACGATTAACGTGGTCGAGCTTTTACAAACCTATGATCAGAGATACAAACTGGACTTTCAGGCAAGAGGAGGATATTCGGATAATGGTAGAGATTATATGGTTCTTTCTTTGGTAAATAAGGAGAACGATAAAGATAAAAAAGAAGTTGCTTTAGATTTAGAAAGTGAGAAGATCACACGGGCACTTCCTGAAGATAAGACAGAATATAAATGGCGCCCTTTTTCATTTTCTTATACCAATCTAGCTGATATAGCTAATGAGTACGGTTTTATAAGCTATTATGATTTATCTTACAGAAAGAATTTTAAAGTAAGAAAAGACGTTCAGCTAAATTTTATTAAAGAATATCCTGAATATTTTAAGAGGAATGGAGGATTAGCCTTTATTGTAGTTAGACAAGGAGACTACAATGATCCGGAAGCTATTTTCCAAGATATGCGCCATTGGTTTGCGCCAGTTGGTCAGGATAAATTAGATGTTATTGCAACAGATCCAAAGACAAATGAGCAAACTCCGATCAATACGTATAAAGAATACAGAGAGTGGTATGAAAAACATCGCGATCACTTATAGTTTTCAGAATTTAAATAGTGAGGACAAAACACATGCAGTTTTATTTTATCGGTGGCCTAGGTAGCAATAGCTACCATCTGGCTCCGTTTATTGAAAAACTAGGCTTTCCCGTAACTTTTCTAGATCCCTATAGGGAAATGATTCGGACAGAAAAAGATCTTCATGCTTGGTTTCAAGGTCAGATTGGCCAGGCAGAAGAGATCTGTTTATTGGGGCATTCCTTGGGTGGAGATTTGGCTCGTTATCTGGCTGCTGAGTTTCCTCAGATTCAGGCTCTGATTCTCCTGGATGGTGGCTATCTGGATATGGAAAAGATCCTGCCTTTGGAGGAAGAGCTAGACGGCACATCGTCCTTCATGCAGCAGCAAGTCTTTGCAACTTTAGAAGAAGCTGTGTTATCCGAACTTGGTGATGGAGCAGATCCTACTCCTATAGCGCGAAAAGCGGTAGAGGCTAGCTATCGTTGGAATCCAGTGAGTGAACAATATGAATTAAATCTGGATCTCGAAAAGGTCATGGCTTTATTGCGTCTACGGCGTCAGATCAAGACTTACCAGATTCCACTGGCAGACCTGCCTGTTCTCTTTATTGGACCTCGATACCAAGAAGAGCCTGAATGGAGAAAAGAAGCTCTGAAGCAACTAGATCCCCAGATCAAGCAAGTATTGCTAGAAGGTTTGGGGCACGAACTGTATACAGAGGCGCCAGAAATTGTAGCTAGAGAAGTCAACAATTGGCTCCAAAATGTTCATAAATAAAACCTGTTTTCTTTTTTGAAACAGGTTTTTATCTTGTAATTTCCGAACGTTATTTCCTATAAAATCATTCCCGTTGCATTAGGTCCGTATCTTTGGTATAATCTATCAAGGAAACGTCAAGAGACGTAGCGATGCGCTTGCGCATAGGTAGGTCAGTTTTTAGAAAAGAGATTTTTCAATTTATGTTAAATGAATTTCCTATTTTCGACTATGAAGATATCCAGTTGATTCCCAACAAATGTATCATCAATAGCCGGTCAGAAGCAGACACAACCGTCCAATTTGGAAACCATACCTTCAAGCTTCCAGTTGTTCCTGCCAATATGCAGACGATCTTGGATGAGAATGTAGCAGAGCAGTTGGCACGTGGTGGTTACTTCTACATCATGCACCGTTTTGATGAAGCGGGACGGATTCCTTTTGTCAAACGCATGCATGATCAAGGTTTGATCGCTTCGATTTCGGTTGGTGTTAAGGAATACGAATACGACTTTGTGAGTCAATTAAAGGAAGATGCGCCTGAGTACATCACCATTGATATCGCACATGGTCATGCGGATAGTGTCATTCGGATGATTCAACACATCAAGAAGGAATTGCCAGATACCTTTGTCATTGCTGGTAATGTTGGAACACCTGAGGCTGTTCGTGAATTGGAAAATGCGGGAGCTGATGCGACTAAGGTCGGAATCGGCCCTGGTAAGGTTTGTATCACCAAAGTTAAGACTGGATTTGGTACAGGTGGTTGGCAATTGGCTGCCCTTCGCTGGTGCTCAAAAGCAGCGCGTAAGCCAATCATTGCGGACGGTGGGATTCGGACCCATGGCGATATTGCGAAATCGATTCGTTTCGGGGCATCTATGGTCATGATCGGTTCTCTCTTTGCAGGACATATTGAAAGTCCTGGTAAAACAGTAGAGATTGATGGAGAGTCTTTCAAAGAGTACTATGGATCTGCTTCAGAGTACCAAAAAGGTGCATATAAGAACGTCGAAGGTAAGAAGATTTTATTGCCTGCCAAGGGTCATTTGCAAGATACCTTGACAGAAATGGAACAAGATTTGCAAAGTTCGATCTCTTATGCAGGAGGCCGAAAATTAGCAGATTTGAAACATGTTGACTATGTGATCGTTAAGAATTCTATCTGGAATGGCGATGCACACTAATTGAATTACTTATTTATTTCACGAATAGGCGTGATGTTTCTACAAGGTGCCGGAACACCTAACAATAAGTAAGTCGGGATTATTTCTCTTTCTAGAGAGATTTCAAGGCTTGCTTAGCAGGCCTTTTTGTATTTTGTGAATGAAGTAGAGGATTTTTAAAAAAGTAGGAGGAAGTATGAAATTACTTGAAGAGCGCATCTTAAAAGATGGCAATGTTTTGGGTGAGAATATCCTCAAGGTGGATTCCTTTTTGACCCACCAAGTGGATTTCAAATTGATGAAAGAAATTGGTCAGACCTTTGCGGACCGGTTCAAAGATGCTGGCGTGACGAAAGTCGTAACCATTGAAGCGTCTGGAATTGCGCCAGCCCTTTATGTAGCTGAAGCCTTGGATGTTCCCATGATCTTTGCTAAGAAGGCGAAAAACATCACGATGAATGAAGGCATTTTGACGGCTGAGGTTTATTCCTTTACCAAGCAAGTGACCAGCACCGTTTCGATTGCGGGTAAATTCTTGGATCCATCAGATAAGATTTTGATCATTGACGATTTCCTTGCAAATGGCCAAGCAGCCAAAGGCTTGATTCAAATCATCGAACAAGCCGGGGCTCAAGTCGAAGCGATTGGGATCGTGATTGAAAAATCCTTCCAAGATGGACGGGGATTGTTAGAAGAGTTGGGATATCCAGTTGTATCCCTCGCACGTTTGGACCGTTTTGAAAATGGTCAGGTTGTATTTAAGGAGGCAGACATCTAATGCAAAAACAAGAAAGCCATTCACAGGCAGCCATTTTAGGCTTGCAACACCTTTTGGCCATGTATTCGGGATCTATTTTGGTACCGATCATGATCGCGGGAGCTTTGGGTTATAACGCTCATCAACTGACCTATCTCATCTCTACAGATATCTTCATGTGTGGGGTCGCAACTTTCCTTCAAGTGCAGCTCAATAAATACTTTGGGATCGGTCTTCCGGTAGTCCTGGGGGTTGCCTTCCAGTCTGTAGCACCTCTCAGCATGATCGGGGCTAGTCATGGAAGTGGGGCCATGTTTGGTGCCTTGATTGTCTCAGGGATTTATGTCATCCTTGTATCTGGTTTCTTCTCTAAGATTGCCAATCTCTTCCCATCAATTGTAACGGGATCCGTTATTACCACCATTGGTTTGACTTTGATTCCAGTAGCGATTGGAAATATGGGAAATAATGCGCCAAAACCAACCGTTCAAAGCTTGATTTTGGCTGTGGTGACTATTCTCATCATTTTAGTTGTTAATATCTATACGACTGGGTTTATTAAATCCATTTCAATCTTGATTGGTTTGATCGCAGGGACTGCCATTGCGGCTTCTATGGGCTTGGTAGACTTCACACCTGTGGCTCAAGCACCAGTCGTTCACGTTCCAACGCCCTTCTTCTTTGGAGCTCCTAAGTTTGAAATCACCTCAATCGTCATGATGTGTATCATCGCGACAGTTTCTATGGTGGAATCAACAGGTGTCTATCTTGCTCTTTCTGATATTACTAAAGATCCAATTAATAGCACGCGCCTTCGCAATGGGTATCGCGCTGAAGGGTTGGCCGTTCTCCTCGGTGGTATCTTCAACACCTTCCCTTACACCGGATTCTCACAAAACGTTGGGTTGGTGAAATTGTCTGGTATCAAGACTCGTCTTCCAATCTACTATGCGGCTGGTTTCCTTGTTCTTCTTGGTCTCCTTCCTAAGTTTGGAGCTCTGGCACAAATCATTCCAAGTCCAGTTCTTGGGGGAGCGATGCTAGTGATGTTTGGTTTTGTATCGATTCAAGGGATGCAGATTCTTGCGCGTGTTGATTTTGAACACAATGAGCACAATTTCTTGATCGCTGCTGTATCGATTGCTGCAGGGGTTGGTTTGAACAACAGCACCCTCTTCAATGGCCTTCCAACAGGATTCCAAATGTTCTTTGCTAACGGAATTGTCGTTGCCAGTGTCTTGGCGATCGTTCTAAACGCTATTTTAAACCGCAACAAATAATTATCTCAAATTTACCGGAGGTCCTTGGATCTTCGGTTTTTTTGACTTTTAAAGAAACATATAGTAGAGTGGAAGAGGAGAAAATCTAGTTTGATGAGAAGAGAGTTAGAATCATGTATGTAACCTATCACTTTAAAGAGCGCTTGCGCTTGTTTTTGAGTCTATTTTTGCCGATTTTAATCTACCAATTAGCTAATTATTCAGCCAGCTTTGTCGATACAGCCATGACTGGTCAGTACCGGACCCTTGATTTGGCTGGTGTTTCTACAGCTACCAGTCTGTGGAATCCATTTTTTACTTTCCTAACAGGGATTGTCTCCGCGCTGACGCCGATTGTTGGGCATCATTTAGGCAAGGGAAATAAAGAACGGATTGCTGGCGATTTTTACCAATTCCTCTATCTGTCATTTGGTATGGCTATTCTTTTAATAGGGTTTGTTTGGGGGATTGCGCCCATGATTCTCAAGCAGATCGGTTTAGAAAATGTTGTTGCCCAAATAGCCATTCGCTATTTATATTTCCTTTCTCTAGGAATCTTACCTTTGTTGCTCTTTAGTATCGTGCGGACCTTCCTCGATACCTTGGGCATGACGCGTCTATCCATGTACTTGATGCTCTTGCTCTTGCCTTTGAATGCTTGTTTTAACTATATCCTGATCTATGGAGCATTTGGTTTTCCTGAGATGGGAGGAGCAGGAGCAGGTCTTGGAACCTCTCTGGCCTACTGGGTCTTGCTGGTTATTGCGGTTTTGATCTTGTGCAAGCATCCCAAGGTAGCACCTTTCCAGTTGTGGAAGCCACAGCCTTATGATTTTAAAGGGATGAAAGAAGTATTACGACTTGGGCTTCCAATCGGTGGAATTGTTTTTGCAGAAGTCATCATCTTCTCGCTGGTTGGTTTGTTAATGGCAAAATTCCCATCACTGACCATTGCGAGCCACCAATCAGCCATGAATTTTTCTACCCTGATGTATGCTTTCCCGGTTAGTATCTCTAGTACCATGGCGATTATCGTATCTTACGAACTGGGAGCAGGAAGACCAGAAGTGGTCAAACAATATTGCCGTTTGGGACGACTGACAGCCTTTGGATTTGCCATTGTCACTCTCGTCTTTCTCTATACATTCCGCTTCCAACTAGCAGGGCTGTATGGCAAGGATCCAATTTTTGTGCAACAAACAGCTATTTTCATGACCTATAGTCTCTTTTTCCAAGTGGCTGATACTTTTGCAGCACCCCTACAAGGGATTTTGCGAGGGTATAAAGATACAACCGTTCCATTCTTATTAGGAGTCTTTAGTTATTGGTGCATTTCTATCCCACTAGGGATTTTCCTTGATCATGTGACTAACTTGGGTCCATACGCCTATTGGATCGGCCTTATTTCTAGCCTTGTCGTGAGTGGAATTTGTTACCAGCTTCGGCTCTGGCAGATCGAAAAAAAGCAGGCAAACTAAAATGAAGTCTGGGAAACCAGGCTTTTTGTGTACCGTGAATATTATAAATTTTCTGAAAGTTCTTGACAATTGATGTCAAAGTGGTAAGATTAGGAGGTAGAAATGAAGAACTAGAAGGAGAACAAGATGAGAAGTGATATGATCAAAATGGGGATCGACCGAGCACCAGCGCGTGGTCTCCTCTATGCGACAGGGCAAGTAAAATCAGCAAAGGATATGCAAAAGCCCTTTATTGCCATTTGTAACTCCTATATTGATATCGTTCCAGGGCATGTTCACCTGCGTGAATTAGCGGATATTGCTAAGGAAGCTATTCGCGAGGCTGGTGGGATTCCTTTTGAATTTAATACCATCGGTGTCGATGACGGAATCGCTATGGGGCATATCGGGATGCGTTATAGTTTGCCATCTCGCGAGTTGATCGCTGATACTGCTGAAACGGTCATCAATGCCCACTGGTTTGACGGTGTTTTCTATATTCCCAACTGTGACAAGATTACACCAGGAATGATTTTGGCAGCCATGCGGACCAATGTGCCTGCTGTATTTTGTTCTGGTGGACCTATGAAGGGTGGCGTTGACATGACGGGGCATCAAGCGACTCTCTCCAGTTTGTTTGAAGCAGTAGGTACTTATCAGGCTGGTGATATGAGCATGGATGAGCTGGATTTCCTGGAAAAAAATGCTTGCCCAACTTGTGGCTCTTGCTCTGGTATGTTTACCGCCAATTCCATGAACTGTTTGATGGAAGTATTAGGCCTTGCTCTTCCAGGAAATGGTACTATCCTAGCTGTTTCAGATGAACGCCGCGAATTGGTTCGCCAAGCAGCCAAACAATTGGTGGAGAATATTAAAAAAGATATCCGTCCACGGGATATTGTGACCAAAGAAGCGATCGATGATGCCTTTGCGCTTGATATGGCCATGGGTGGTTCAACCAATACTGTTCTCCATACGCTTGCGATTGCGCGAGAGGCAGGGATTGACTATGATCTCAAAGATATCAACGAAATTGCCAAGAAGACACCTTATCTCTCTAAAATTGCACCTTCAAGTGTCTACACTATGCATGATGTGCACGAAGCTGGAGGTGTTCCAGCCATTATCAATCAGTTGATCAAAAAAGGTGCTATTAAGGGTGATCGTATTACAGTTACTGGTAAAACCTTGAAAGAAAACGTAGCTGGTGCGGAAATCAAAAATGAAGAAATTATCCATCCAATTGAGCATCCTATCTCACCAGTTGGTGGTTTGTCTATCCTTTACGGAAATATTGCTCAAGATGGAGCGGTTATCAAGGTCGGTGGCGTCGATCCGTCTGTGACCACTTTCCGCGGTAAGGCTATTTGTTGCGATTCACAAGATCAAGCACTTGAGTTGATTGACAATGGAACAGTCAAGAAGGGACATGTCGTTGTCATTCGTTACGAAGGTCCGCAAGGTGGTCCTGGTATGCCAGAAATGTTGGCGCCAACTTCTAAGATTGTCGGACGCGGTCTTGGTAAGGATGTGGCTCTCATTACGGATGGTCGTTTCTCAGGAGCTACTCGTGGGATTGCGATTGGTCACGTTTCTCCAGAAGCAGCAGAAGGTGGTAATATCGCCCTAATTGAAGATGGGGATGAAATCGTGATTGATCTTCCAAATCGTACCCTTGATTTGCTTGTCGATGATGCAACGCTTGAAGAACGCCGTAAACACTTGAAACCTTTCAAATCTAAGATTTCAAGTGGATGGTTGCGCCGTTACACTGCTTTTGCTAAATCAGCTAATGTCGGTGGAACTCTGATGAGTGATGAAGAATTCGAAGAACGTAAAGCAGAACGTCAAGCACAAGAAAAATAAGAAAAAACCTTTCCTGCTATGTGTTATCACAAGCAAGAAAGGTTTTTTTAGTGGAAATATTATTTGGTGCGCATTTCACCTTGAGGGAAGTAGGTTCCTTCAGGCATATCATTAATGATAACGTGAACAGCTGACTGAGGAGCGCCAGTATTGCGGACAACAGCCTCCGTTACTTCTTTAGCGAGGGCTTTCTTTTGTTCCAAAGTGCGTCCTTCAAATAGATCAATTCGTACAAATGGCATAGGGCCACCTCCTAAATTTTTTATAGGACTATTTTATCACATTTTGGGATACAAAGGTCAGCAAAATTATGGTAAAATGATAATGAAACACATTTTAGAGAGAACAGAAGGAAAATGGCACAATTATATTATAAATATGGGACCATGAACTCAGGTAAAACCATTGAGATTTTGAAGGTGGCCCATAATTATGAAGAGCAAGGCAAAAGCGTCGTTATCATGACCTCAGCAATCGATACGCGTGATGGATTTGGAGTTGTTTCTAGCCGGATCGGTATGAAACGGGAAGCCGTTGCGATCGAAGACGAAACCGATATCTTTGGTTTTATTAAAAACCAAGCAATCAAACCTTACTGTGTCTTAATCGATGAAGCTCAGTTTTTGAAACGCCACCATGTCTATGATCTGGCAAGAGTCGTTGATGAACTGGATGTGCCGGTGATGGCTTTTGGCCTCAAAAATGATTTTCGAAATGAACTCTTTGAAGGTTCTAAACATCTCCTCTTGTTAGCGGACAAGATCGAGGAAATCAAAACCATCTGCCAATACTGTTCCCGCAAGGCGACCATGGTCTTGCGTACCCAAGCGGGCAAACCTGTCTACGACGGAGAGCAGATCCAGATTGGTGGACACGAGACCTATATCTCGGTTTGCCGCAAGCATTATTTTAATCCGGACATACCAACTGAAAGCGTCTAGAACGTTTAAGAGAGGATAAAAATGTCTATTTGTTTAAAAGATATTACAATAGAGAATTATTTTGACGTTTTAAATCTAGAAGTTCATCCAAACCAAAGGAATTTTATTGCATCCAATTCCATTAGTTTAGCTGAAGCCTATGTATATGATAAAAATGGTGATTTTATAGCTCCCTTAGCAGTTTATGATAAGGAAGTATTAGTTGGTTTTGTTATGATTGCCTATGACCGGAAAATTGGGATCAGTAAGGGGAACTACTTGTTATTTCGTTTTATGATCGATAAACAATTTCAAGGTTTAGGCTATTTTAAACCGACTATGGATGCAGTCATTGACTTTGTTCGAACAGAGCCAGCTGGAAAAGCAACAAGTCTTTGGTTATCTTATGAACCGGAAAATAATCAAGCGAGATCTTGCTATCTCCATTATGGATTTAAAGAAACTGGCCAAGTCATAGAAGACGAAATTGTAGCAATCTATGATCTAACAACCTAGAATTAAGGAGCAAACATGAATATCTATGATCAACTACAAGCTGTAGAAGACCGATACGAAGAGTTAGGAGAATTACTGAGTGACCCTGATGTGGTCTCTGATACCAAACGCTTTATGGAGCTTTCAAAAGAAGAGGCTTCCACTCGTGACACGGTGACAGCTTATCGGGAATACAAACAAGTACTCCAAAACATCGTCGATGCTGAAGAAATGATCAAGGAAGCAGGTGGCGATGCAGATTTGGAAGAAATGGCCAAGCAAGAGCTGAAAGATGCCAAGGCTGAAAAAGAAGAGTACGAAGAAAAATTGAAAATCTTACTTCTTCCAAAAGATCCAAACGATGACAAGAACATTATCTTGGAAATTCGTGGGGCAGCAGGAGGAGACGAAGCACAGTTGTTTGCTGGTGACCTCTTGCAGATGTACCAAAAATACGCGGAAAGCCAAGGTTGGCGCTTTGAGGTCATGGAAGCTTCCTACAATGGCGTTGGTGGGATCAAAGAAGTAGTGGCCATGGTTTCTGGTCAATCAGTCTACTCGAAACTCAAGTATGAATCTGGTGCCCACCGGGTACAACGGGTCCCTGTGACTGAAAGCCAAGGTCGTGTCCATACCTCTACAGCAACCGTTCTGGTCATGCCAGAAATCGAAGAAGTTGAGTACGACATTGATCCAAAAGACCTTCGGATTGACATCTACCACGCATCTGGTGCGGGTGGACAGAACGTCAATAAGGTTGCAACAGCCGTTCGTATCGTCCACTTGCCAACCAATATCAAGGTAGAGATGCAGGAAGAACGGACCCAACAGAAGAACCGTGAAAAAGCCATGAAGATCATCCGTGCACGTGTGGCTGACCACTTCGCTCAGATTGCCCAAGATGAGCAAGATGCTGAGCGGAAGTCTACTATCGGTACTGGTGACCGTTCAGAGCGGATCCGGACTTATAACTTCCCTCAAAACCGTGTGACTGATCACCGGATTGGCTTGACTCTTCAAAAACTGGATACTATCTTATCTGGTAAATTAGATGAAGTGGTCGATGCTTTGGTCTTGTATGATCAAACACAAAAACTAGAAGAGTTGAATAAATAATGTTGTTGGGATCATTATTAGCCCAGTATGAAGAAGAATTAATAGCCGTTGGAGAGGAAGCAGAAAGCCTCTCCTTCGCGTATCGTGCTTTAAAAAACTGGACCTTTACAGACTTTGTCCTTGCTTTGCAAAAAGAAGTGGAAGTAGAGGATCACGCCTTGCTTCTATCCATCTTTGAGCAGTTGAAACATCACATCCCTGCCCAATATATTATTGGCAGCGCAGAATTTTGTGGCCATGTTTTTACAGTTGATGAGCGCGTGCTGATTCCACGCCCAGAGACTGAGGAGTTGGTCGCTCTCATACTTGAGGAAAACGATGGGGAAGCCTTACGAGTTCTGGATATTGGAACAGGAAGTGGTGCCATTGCTATTAGCATAGCCCTTGCTAGACCTAACTGGCAGATTCAAGCTAGTGATGTCTCAGAGGAGGCCTTAGCCCTTGCTCATGAAAATGCCCAGCAGTTAGAAGCAGTCGTTTCCTTTAAGTCTTCAGATGTACTAGATGATCTAGAAGGTCCATACGACCTGGTTGTTTCCAATCCACCCTATATCTCGCGTGATGATGTAGAAGAAGTTGGAGCCAATGTATTAGCCTCTGAACCTCACTTAGCTCTCTTTGCAGACCGTGATGGATATGCTATCTACGAAAAGATTGCCCGGCAAGCACCAAGTGTTTTAACACCAGAAGCGAAGGTCTATCTAGAGATCGGCTATAAGCAAGGTAACAAAGTAAAAGAGCTCTTTCAAAAGGCATTTCCCGACAAACAAGTTCGAGTTTTGAAAGACCAATTTGGACAAGATAGAATGGTAGTAGTAGACAATGGATCACATTGAGAAAGAATTAGAAGCAGGACGTGCGGTTATTCTGCCAACTGAAACAGTCTATGGTATTTTCGCTAAAGCTTTGGATCAAGAGGCAGTTGATTATATTTACGAATTAAAACGTAGATCTAGAGAGAAAGCCCTGAACTTGAATGTAGCAAATGAAGAAGGTGTTCGAATTTATTCGAAAAATCAACCTAGCTATTTAACAAAACTGATTGATTCATTTTTACCTGGGCCTTTAACTATTATTCTTCAAGCAAATGAAAAGGTGCCTGACTGGATTCATTCAGGGATGTCTACGGTTGGCTTTCGGATGCCAG
Source organism: Streptococcus parasanguinis (assembly GCF_015557775.1). GTDB lineage: Bacteria > Bacillota > Bacilli > Lactobacillales > Streptococcaceae > Streptococcus > Streptococcus parasanguinis_AA. The sequence goes on from NZ_JADNOY010000001.1 coordinate 585,523, forward strand.
CCCATCCAAAGACCTTGGAATTAATTCGTAAATATGGTCCTTTAGTTGGTCCTTCTGCAAATCTATCTGGACACGCTAGCGGAACAAAGTATGAAGCTATTATAAAAGAATTTGATCAGGTAATTCCTGGCTTTGAGGATGATGCTTTCCTTACTGGCCAAGATTCGACTATCCTAGATATTTCTGGGGCCAAAGCGAGGATTTTACGACAAGGTTCTATTACGAAAGCTGACTTGCTTGCACAAGTGCCCGAGCTTTCTTTTGAGGAAGATAACCTTCCTCTGTCATAATGTATATAAAAAATTATTTAATAAGGAGTAGACCTATGATTTTTGATAAAGAAGATTACAAAGCCTATGATGCAGACCTATGGAATGCTATTTCCAAAGAAGAGGAACGCCAACAAAACAATATCGAGTTGATTGCTTCTGAAAATGTTGTCTCTAAGGCGGTTATGGCAGCGCAAGGGTCTATCCTGACCAATAAATATGCAGAAGGTTATCCAGGTCGTCGTTACTACGGTGGGACTGATGTCGTAGACGTCGTCGAAAGTCTGGCCATCGAACGCGCTAAGGAAATTTTTGGGGCTAAATTTGCTAACGTTCAACCGCATTCAGGAAGTCAGGCTAACTGTGCTGCCTATATGGCCTTGATTGAAGCTGGCGACACTGTCATGGGGATGGATCTGGCTGCCGGTGGGCATTTGACGCACGGAGCTTCTGTGAGCTTCTCTGGTCAAACTTATAACTTTGTGTCCTATAGTGTAGATCCGGAAACAGAACTCTTGGATTTTGACGCCATCTTAAAACAAGCCCAAGAAGTCAAACCAAAACTCATTGTTGCTGGTGCCTCAGCCTACTCTCACATTATTGATTTCTCAAAGTTCCGTGAAATTGCAGATGCAGTAGGAGCTAAGCTCATGGTTGATATGGCCCATATTGCTGGTCTAGTTGCAGCAGGTCTTCATCCAAGTCCAGTTCCTTATGCCCATATCACGACAACAACCACTCACAAGACCCTTCGTGGTCCACGTGGTGGCTTGATCTTGACCAATGACGAGGAGTTGGCTAAGAAGATCAATTCTGCCATCTTCCCTGGTATCCAAGGAGGACCTTTGGAGCATGTCGTTGCTGCTAAAGCAGTCGCTTTCAAAGAAGCACTGGATCCTGCCTTTAAAGAGTATGCAGCTAATGTGATTAAGAACAGTCAGGCTATGGCTGATGTCTTCTTGCAAGATCCTGATTTCCGTGTCATTTCAGGCGGAACTGATAACCACCTTTTCCTTGTCGATGTGACTAAAGTCGTTGAAAATGGGAAAGTGGCGCAAAACTTGTTGGATGAAGTCAACATTACCCTAAATAAGAACTCTATTCCTTATGAAACCTTGTCTCCATTTAAGACCAGTGGGATTCGGATTGGTGCAGCAGCCATCACTGCTCGCGGTTTTGGTGAAAAAGAAAGTCGCACCGTTGCTGAACTCATGATCAAAGCACTGAAGAATGCAGATAAAGAAGCAGTATTAGAAGAGGTGCGTGCTCAAGTCAAAGCCTTGACAGATGCCTTCCCACTTTACGAGGACTAAATCATCTTATGGATATTTACGTAAAGAAAGCCATCATTCATCAATTTAGCCCAGATGATACCGATCTCTATCTGGCAGATAAATTCCTCAATATCACGCCTAAAATTGAGGAATACTTGCGCAAGAAGATTGAGCGAGTTTATTCCGATGAAGCCAGGACCGGTATTTTCGAAGAGGACAATCCTTTTCTTGAGATGATTTCAGATGATCTGTTAGAAACATCTGTCGCAGTAGCGAATCGCTGGAAGGAAGAATTTGTCGTCTCTGAGAATCAAAAGACCAATGATTTGGTATTCGTCCAATTCTCGAAAGAAGGAGTGGAGCATTTTGCCTTTCTTAGAATCGCTTTACGAGAAACCTTGACCCATCTTGGCGGTGAAGTGGACAATCCGATTAAGCTGACGCAAAACAATCTACCTGGTTTTGGGACTGGTGCTGATGAAGCCTTGGTCATTAATCTTCAAAGCCGCAAATACCACTTGATTGAAAAACGGATCAAGTATAACGGGACCTTCTTGAATTATTTTTCTGAGAATCTCTTGCAGGCGCAACCCAAGATTTCTCCTAAAAAATCGATCAAGGCTCTAGAAAAAACAGCCCAGAAGATTGCGGAAAGCTTTAATACAGATGATTTTCAATTTCAATCAAAGGTTAAATCAGCTATTTTCAATCATATCGAGGAAGAAAATAAACTCTCTCCAGAGAAATTAGCAGATGATCTCTTTGACGATAATTTGACAGCTCGCCTCAGTTTTATTGACCAAGTCAAAGAAGCGGTACCTGAACCTGTCACTTTTGAAGAAATTGATGCATCTCGCCAGTTGAAGAAGTTCGAAAATCAGAAATTGTCATTGTCAAATGGAATTGAACTGATCGTTCCGAATAATGTCTATGAAGATGCAGAATCTGTTGAATTTATTCTAAACGAGAACGGGACCTATTCTATTCTGATCAAAAACATTGAGGATATACAGAGTAAATAATGATTAAACGCATAGTGAAGATCTTCTTATTCATCTTACTTATATTTGGAATCTACAAGGGGATCCAGATCCACCATGATGTCAAACAAGTCATGCAGTACCGCTCTCTGGTTAGAGAAGTCCTTGCTGAGGAGGATACCACAGCCAATGAAAACCTCATTCTGGCTATGATCTATACAGAGACCAAAGGTCGAGAGGACGATGTCATGCAGGCTAGCGAGAGTGCAAGTGGTGAGACCAATACCATTAGTGATAATAAGGCCAGCATTCGCCAAGGTATTCAAACTCTTTCAGATGAGTTAAAAGAAGCCAAGAAAAAAGGGGTTGATAGCTGGACAGCCGTTCAAGCCTATAATTTCGGGAAAGATTACATTGATTATGTAGCTAAACACGGTGGAACAAATTCCCTAGAGTTGGCCCGAGCTTATTCGCGGGATGTAGTAGCGCCAAGCCTTGGCAATGTAACCGGTGAAACTTATCTTTACCTCCACCCTATTTCCCTATTAAATGGGATGGAACTCTACATCAATGGCGGAAATATTTATTATTCTCGTTTAGTAGAAACCAATATGACAATTATGAAGTTATTTTCATGGTTTTAATCAATCAAGTTAGAGAGAGTTGGACAGAAATCGGTCATTCGTTAGAATTCGATTTCGTCGTCCCACCTCCGCACAGTTGAGTAGGGCTGTAAAAGCTAATGAAATCAGCGTAGTAGAGCCTACTCAACCGCTGCAACAATCCAAAAACAATTGAGAGGCTGGGACTTTTGTCCCAGCCTCT
>NZ_JADNOY010000002.1:0-130265 GCF_015557775.1 Streptococcus parasanguinis
GCCCTGCACATTGGTTCGTCTTGTTCAGTTTTCAAAGGTCTTTGTCGCTCTCGCGCGACAACTATATTAGTATATCACGACCTTACCTTACTGTCAACACTTTTTTCCAAAAAATTTTATTTTTTTGAAAGTTCATTTATACACTGTCAACTTTCAGTTCTTAAATTGAATTTTTAAAATCCTTTAGATAGTTCTCTAATTTCTTTTTCATTTTTGTTTTTCCTAGACATCTTCTGTTTGCTAGTAATGCTTCATATTGTTCTTTTTCTTTTACTGTTAATTTTTCTTTAAAACGTTTTAATGCATCTCTCAGAACAACCAGCTCATCTAAATATATTTTTCTTGATGAAATTCTGTGACTAATTTCTCCAATTTCAATATATGGAAGTCTATTAATTTTTCTCTTATCACTTTCCTGTTGTCTTATTTTATCTTTAATATGATTTCTAAATTTTGTTTTGAAATATGTATAAAGTAATTCTTCATTTGTTTCAATTTCAGGATTTTTTTGATAAAGTTCAAACAGAGTTAGCTGACCTTCTTGTTCCCAATCATCCTTTTCCCATAATTGAATATAATACTCTTTTTCACATTTTCTTACGATATATTTTACTTTTTGATACATTTTATTAAATTCCATAAGCTCTCCTTTACTTTTATCTGTATTTTATAAAAATAAAGAAGCCCATTGGACTTTTTTTCTATTCTGCTCGTTTTTTTAACTATTTGGTTATTATTTTTAACTATTTTTTCCAAATACACAAAAAAAACTGCCACTTGGTGACAGTTCATCGATAGTCCGTACGGGATTCGAACCCGTGTTACCGCCGTGAAAAGGCGGTGTCTTAACCCCTTGACCAACGGACCATTTTTACAACATATTCTATTATACAGAATATTTTTACTCTGTCAACACTTTTTTAATAAAAAAAGAAGGAAATATTTTCCTTCTTTTGAATTAGTTATTTTCTTCTAATTTTGACTTAATCTCATCATATGATAGAGGTTTTGCTTCTTCTTCTAATTCATGCTCTGAATTTTCAGGCATTTTTCCTGTTTCATATAATGATTTAATTTGAACACTATCCAAGGTTTCATATTTTAATAGAGCTTCCGCAATTAGTTTATGCGTTTCTCTATTTCCTTGAATAATTTCTGCCGCTTTATTACGGGCTTCATTCAACAGACTACGAACTTCTTCATCAATTTCGTAAGCTGTTCGTTCTGAAATCATTTTTTGTGGGCTTTGAGCACCAAACATTGCATGATTTCCTTCATATTGGACCGGTCCAAGTTTTTCACTCATACCATATTCTGTCACCATTGCACGCGCCATTTGGGTAGCTTGTTCAAAGTCATTTGAAGCACCCGTTGTTTGCGAATTGAAAATAATTTCTTCGGCAACACGTCCTCCCATGAGCCCAGCTAATTGTTCTTTCATATCTTCTTTAGAAAGTAACATTTGATCTTCTTTAGGAAGGGCAATCATGTAACCGCCTGCACGACCACGTGGAACAATCGTAACTTTATGAACTACACGAGCATTTGATAAGACCAAACCAACGATTGTATGACCAGCTTCGTGATAAGCAACCATTTCACGTTCTTTTTGTGAAATCGTCCGATCTTTCTTAGATGGACCTGCAATAACACGATCTTCTGCTTCATCGATATCAGCAGCATCAATTACTTTTTTATTTCGACGAGCTGCAACCAAGGCTGCTTCGTTCAAAACATTTTCGAGATCAGCACCGACAAATCCTGGTGTTTGTTGAGCAACTAATTTCAAGTCCACATCTTGAGCAAGTGGCTTATTCTTAGCATGAACACGAAGAATTGCCTCACGACCTTTCACATCTGGACGTCCAACCAATACTTTACGGTCAAAACGGCCAGGACGAAGAAGGGCAGGGTCAAGGACATCAGAACGGTTAGTTGCTGCGATAACAATGATTCCTTCGTTGCCTTCAAAACCATCCATCTCAATCAAGAGCTGGTTAAGGGTTTGTTCACGTTCATCATTTCCACCACCAAGACCTACACCACGCTGGCGCCCAACAGCATCAATTTCATCGATAAAGATAATGGCTGGTGCTGCTTTTTTAGCATCTTCAAAAAGTGAACGAACCCGGCTAGCACCGACTCCGACAAACATTTCAACGAAGTCAGAACCAGAGATACTGAAGAATGGCACTCCAGCTTCACCAGCTACTGCTTTTGCTAAAAGGGTTTTACCAGTTCCGGGAGGGCCTTCAAGAAGCACACCTGCTGGGATTCTTGCACCCAATTTAGTAAAGCGTTTTGGATCTTTTAAAAATTCAACAACTTCAACAAGTTCTTGTTTTTCTTCTTCAGCTCCTGCTACATCTGAAAAACGAACTTTAATATCTTCTTTATTAGCAGCGCGGGCTTTATTACGACCAAAGTTCATGGCACCTCTGGCACCTCCGCCACCGCCTTGGTTCATCATTGAGAAGAAGAAGAACATGACAATAACAAATGGAACAATTGAAGTGAGAATTGTTATCCACATGCCACTTGAGCTCTCACGCTTAATGGTGATTTCTGCTTTGTGGTCAGCTGCTAATTTTTGTAATTCATTGACAGTGATATCAGATGGAAGGATGACACTAGTAAAGCGAGATACTTTTTGAACACTTGGGGTAAAAAATTGAATTCCTGTATCTTCTTTTGATTCTTTTGCTTTATTATAGGTACCTGCAATTTCAATCACACTACCATTTGGTTGGTAACTGATCGTTTTTACATTATCATTTTTAATTTCTTTGACCAATTCTGTGTAGTTGATTTGCTGACTTTGACCAACCCCATTACCCGCAAAAAAGTACTGGAATCCTGTCACAGCCGCTACAATAATCAACAAATACAGAAATGGATTTCGGACAAAACCGTTATTTTTTCTGTTATTCATCTAGTCTCCTCTATTTTGAGTACACTTCCTCTTTTAATACACCAACATAGGGTAGGTTACGATAATTTTCATCATAGTCTAAACCATATCCTACAACAAACTCATTTGGAATCGTAAAGCAGGTGTAATCTGCTTCAATCTCAACCAAACGTCCTTCAGGTTTATCCAGTAAGGTAGCAATCTTCACAGATGCTGCATTTCGTTCTTCAAAGAGTTCTTTTAGACTCTTGAGGGTTTTACCTGTATCGATAATATCTTCTACAAATAAAATATCTCTACCAGTAATATCTTGGTCGATATCCTTGATAATATTAATAATACCTGAGCTTGCTGTACCACCATGATAACTTGAAACCAGCATAAAATCCAATTCAATATGTGTATCCACGTGGTTGATCAACTCTGCCATAAATGGAACAGAGCCTTTCAAAATTCCAACAAAAATTGGATTTTTTCCTTGGTACTCTTTTGTTAGGGTTTCACCCAATTTCTTTGCTGCTTCTACAATTTCATCATGTGAAACCAATACTTTTTTTATATCTTTTTCTAACATGTTTTTACCTATCTATTTTTTGAATATAAAGACTGTCTTTCATTATACCACTTTTTGAGAGCTTACTCAAATCACTCGTTACCAATCCCACTACAGAAAGAATATTATGATTTTGTTCTATAATGAGAGCCTTTTGCCGAAGAGAAATTGAAATTTTATGGTTGATAAACCACCGTCTTAATTTTTGATGGTGGCCATTAACAAGCAGCTGATCTCCTTCCTTTCTCCTTCTAATTAAGATGGGAGTTTCGCGTGAAACAGAAAGAATTTCTACATTTTCTCCTACTAATGGTTGTCCAAAAGATAGTTTATAATTTGCAATTTCAAAGATATTCCCAAATTCTAACAAAAATGGGAGGGGTTGGTCATCCGACTTTTGACTGATTTTTTGTATTTCAAAGAAATCATATTCTTGATGTAATTCATAATTCGACTTTAAATAATGAATGCAATTTCTTTTTTTTCGCAGTAAATCTAATAATTCTTGAAACTGGGCCCTACCAAGTTGCAAATCTGGAAATTGTGCCAAATACTCTTCTAATAAGAATGATTGTACAGAATGAGAATACGTTCTAAAAGAAGCTAAATCTTGAATGCTTAACTCGCTAGTCAATTCTTTCAGTGCTTGGTGCCAATGATTCACTTCCTCTGCTAAATAGCGAAGACTTGCTTGCATTTGGGGATTTTCTTTTTCAAATTCTGGAAGGTATTGATGGCGTACACGATTTCGAAAATAGTCCTGTGAGTCATTGCTACTGTCTTCAAAGTGAGGGATTTTCATCAACTCATCTTTGGTAAAAGTTAACAAAGGACGGATTAACTCACCCTTACCAAATGGTTGGCGTACAGGAATACCACTTAAATGGCGTAATTTTGTTCCTCGTATTAAGCGCATGAAAGTTGTTTCGGCTTGATCGTTTGCATGATGACCTGTTACTAAAGCGGTGCAATCCTCTTTCTCCATAATCTGTTTAAAAAAATCATAACGAAAGGTACGAGCTTTTGCTTCTGTAAAATCACCCGAATAGTGAGCCACATGGATACGTGTCTCTCGCCTATCAGCTAGCGTTCGAAGTTCACTTTCTTCTAAATCTGATTCTGGTCTTTGTCCATGATTGACATGAGCGAGTACCAGATGGATTTTCAATCGTTCTTTATTCTTATATAAAAGTTCATACAGATTCATTGAATCCAATCCACCAGATAAGGCAACTAAAACACGGCGATGGGGAGTAAATAGATCTTGTTTTTCACAAAACTCTAAAAATCGCTTTTCCATTATTTCAATACCTCATAGATATCTTTTGAAATGTTGGAAATCGTATCATAATTCGAATGATCTGTAAAAATGGCTATTACATAGGGTGAATTTGTATATACAATTGCAACATCATGTCTAAAATCATAGGCATCTCCAATTTTATGAGCAACTTTTACTGGAAGGTCACGCGCAATCCGTTGATCATCATATTTTGTAGAGGAGAGTGTATCAATAATAGGGCCATTTTGTTGATAGACAGCCTCCATGACATTGCCAGCCATTTCAGCGGATGCTTCTCTTTTTTCAACATCCCAATGTTTCTTTGCAATTTTATCCAAAGTTTTTTGGAAGTCTTGATCTGATTGATGAGTGACATAATAATTCAAGATATTATGTCCAACATTATCTGATTCTTTTGCAATTTTATCTACCAACTCTTGAACACTATATTCTTTTCCATCTGGTGTTTTTGAAAGGCTACCACTTCCTTCTGGTTCATAGCTACCTTTGAAATCATTGACTTCTGGAATATATTTGTAGGTTGTAGTTGGAGAAATGGCTTTTTTATTGAGCTGTTCTTGGACGTAGTACAAGTATGGTAATTTCGTTACACTGGCAGAATACATTTCTTTTTGCGGATTGATTCCAGCAGTATTTCCAGTCTCTAATTGTTTTACATAGATTCCATACGAAGGAGAATTGTATTTACTATTTAACAAGTCCTGGACTTTTTCCATTCGATTATCTTTTTCAGTAACGAATGCTTTGTTCACCCAGCCCTGACCTTCAATCTCCACAAACTCATCTCGTAAAGTCTTAGCTGTACGTAAGACTGTCACTTTTGTATAAGGAGAAAGAGGTGTATTTTTTTCTTTTGCACCATTTATTAAGGGTCGGTCATACATTTTAAAACCAGGTTTTAGCCACATGTCTTGTTTTTTTTCTTGTGTTTCTTGTACAACATCAGAAAAAATGACAGAAGAATCTGCTAATACATATCCCTTATCTGCTATTTTAAATACAGCTTTCCCTTCATCATTTACAAAGAGTTGTTCGATTGTAAACGGTGTGTTGGGAAGAATTTCTCCTTTTGCTTTTTTCAACTGAGGATCAGAAAAAACAGAAATTTTGCGATAGACATTCGGGTTCGCTGGAATTGAAGAAAAATAAAGTTCTGATGGATGAGCCATTGTCTGAGAAAACTCAGACTGCTCGATACTCGCTGCTTGAGACCCAATAAATAAAATTGGAACTAACAATAGGAGCAGAAATCGTTTAGACACCTGTATTCCTTTCCTTTTCATCCTTTTGAAGTTTGATCATTTGGTTTTTCTTTTTTAATTCCTCTAATTTTTCATCTGAAAATTCAAGAAATTGTTTAACTGTTTGTAAGATATTTTCCATCGGTTATTGGGGGAGTAAATCTGGGATGGTATAAACATATTCACCATCTTTTGAAAAAGAATACTTTGCGCGTGCATATTTTGTTGCATAATCATCGTCTTTTAATTTTTTAGCGATGTCTTGTTGGTATTCTTTTTGTTCACTTGTTTCTTTATACTCTTTTTCCAACTGTTTGTATTGTTCTTTCTTATCTTGTAGCGATTGATAGCTCTGGGCTAAATTATAAGTTGGAAGAATAAACAGTAACATGACCAATATCAAAACGAGCCCTAGAAAACGATTGCGTTTTTTTCTTTCTTCTTCTAAAAAACGTTTTCGCTGACTTTCGTCTTTGATATATTTATTGTTCATTTGAACGATATTTTTAGGCATCTTCTTCTATCCTTGTTTCACTAATTATTTCGTACATTTTGGATGCATCTTCTTTTTTTGTACTATCCAACATTTCCAAGACTTTAACCGTCAATACTTTATTTCCAAAACGAACTTCAATTTGATCATTCACTTTCAAATCCGTTGAACTTTTGGCTAATACTCCATTGACTTTGATCCGCCCTTTATCTGCAACTTCCTTTGCAACAGGACGACGCTTAATAATGCGAGAAACTTTTAAATATTTATCTAATCTCATACTGTCACCTCTAACATAGTATTGTATCATTTTTTATACATAAAATGCGAAAAATGAGCTAAGAACTTCTAGTCCTCTTCTTTTTCCTGTTTAATTTCCAATAAGGTTTGACCAAATTGCTTCAGAGCTTCTAAAATTTCAAAATCTTTCTTATTTCGAATATCGAAGATCACTTCAATCAATCCTTTTTCCTCTGCAATCTGTGCCTTTAACTGTGTCATTGACAGAGCTTTGAAATAATCCTGTGTTAAAAACAGTTGTTTGGCAATAGGTTCAAATTTCACTGTCACTTTTTGTTGTTTTCTCTCAACAAGACGGACAAAGACTTGATCCAAGTAAGCTTTCACTAAACCAATTTCAAGTAGGTAGGCCACAACATCTGGGTATTCTCCAAAACGATCGATCAATTCATCTTGCAAATATTCATAGTCCGTCGCAGAATTCATTTCACGAATTTGTTTGTAAATTTCAATTTTTTGACGTTGATCTGAAATATATTCATTAGGTAAATATGCATCTATTTGAAGGTTCAACTCTGCATTGCTCTTTTGCCTACGATGCTCTTGGCCTTGTTTCTTAGCAATAGCTTCTTCTAACAATTGAGAATACATTTCAAAACCAACTGAATCGATGAAACCAGATTGAGAAGCTCCAAGGATATTCCCTGCTCCACGGATCGATAAATCTCGCATAGCAATTTTAAATCCAGACCCCAACTCAGTAAAACCTTTAATAGCTTCTAAGCGTTTTTCAGACACTTCTGTAAGAGATTTGTCTGGACGATACATCAAATAGGCATAAGCAATTCGATTGCTTCGTCCCACACGACCTCTTAATTGATAAAGCGTTGAAAGTCCCATATGATCCGCATTTTCAATAAAGAGTGTATTAGCATTTGGAATATCCACACCTGTCTCAATAATGGTTGTCGTCACTAAGACATCGTATTCGCCATTAATGAAATCCAACAGGGTATTTTCCAGGCGAACTTCACTCATCTGGCCATGAACAAAGCCAATCGAAGCCTCTGGAATCAACTCTTTTAATTCAGACACCTTTTGTTCAATTGTATCTACCTTATTGTAAAGATAATAGGCCTGTCCTCCACGATCCATCTCCCGCAACACAGCATCTCGAATAATAGTTGGATTGGTCTCTAGTACAAAAGTTTGCACAGGATATCGATTGGTAGGAGGTGTTTCAATGACAGACAAATCTCTAATTCCTAGCATAGACATATGAAGAGTTCGAGGTATAGGGGTAGCTGTCAAGGTAAGCACATCCACCTTTTTTTTCAATTCTTTCAAGGTTTCTTTGTGCTTCACTCCAAAACGTTGTTCTTCATCTATCACGATTAAGCCTAAGTCTGAAAAAACAACATCTTTGGACAAGAGCCGGTGAGTTCCAATAATAATATCCACTCGTCCTTTTTTCAACTTTTCAAGCGTTTCTTTCTGCTCTGCCTTACTCTGGAAACGACTTAAAACAGCAACTTCTACTGCAAAAGATTCAAAACGCTCCTTAAAATTGGCATAATGTTGTTGGGCAAGAACAGTGGTAGGAACCAGCACTGCTACTTGTTTATGATCATTTACTGCCTTAAAAGCTGCTCGCATAGCGACCTCTGTTTTCCCAAAACCGACGTCTCCAACCAGCAATCGGTCCATCGGACGATTCGATTCCATATCTTTTTTAATTTCTTCAATGGAACGTAATTGGTCATCTGTTTCAATATATGGAAAATCTTGTTCAAAAGCCTCTTGGTTTTCATCATCTTGGGAATAGGCAAAGCCTTCTAATTGACTACGCTCCGCATAAAGTTTTATCAAATCATCCGCAATGTCCTCCACCTGGGTCTGAACCTTTTGCTTCGTTCTTTGGAAACGCCCATCATTTAACTTGTTAATTTTTGGCGTTTTTCCATCACTTGCAACGTATTTGGACAACATCTGAATCTGATCGACAGGAATCGAGATGCGATCTCCATTTTGATATTGAATTGAAACATAATCACGATGGACACCCGAAATTTCAATCGTTTCAATTCCCAAATATTGACCAATACCATGAACTTGGTGAACAACATAGTCCCCTTTTTCCAGTTCATTATAATTTTTTAGGCGTTCTGCATTGGAAATATTTTGCCTGCGAATCTTTCGTTTGATCTTTTTCTGATAAATCTCTGATTCTGTAATGTAGACAATTTTTTCATCAACAAATTGAAAACCGTGAGCTAGTCCTCCAACAACTAATTGACTAGCTTGAGGAATGATCGTATCCCCATCAATATAATCTAATCGAATCCCATACTCTTCTAAATTTTTATGGAGCTGTTGAAGATTGTGATGAGAAGTTGCTTGGATAATAACTGTATAGTTTGATTTTCGATACCGTTCAATTTCCTCTTTTAGTAAATCAAATTGTCCAAAAAACTCCTGCATGGGATATTGATTGAATTGATACAAATGATCAAACTTCAGATTTCCTAATCCTTTTTGAAAGTTTGAAAAATAAGTTGCAGGCGTATATTTTCGTAATGTTGTACTGGTGTCTGCAAAATACACTTGGCGAGAAGAAGCTCTATTTTTATGTAAATCTTCCGTCAAGAGATTAGCTGTATCTAGTTCAAATCTCGCTATTTGATCTGCTATTTTTTGATAATCATCCAGAAAAACAGGAGTGTGTTTAGGGAGATAATCGAATAGGGTATATTGCTTCTCGTAAAAGAAACTAATAAATTTTCTAAGATCCGGATGAAGTTTCCTTTGAGAAATATCTCCTAAAATTTCTGCTAGATAAGATTTAAATTCTTCATTCGCGCTCTGTTCTTGCAATTGTTCGATTTGCTGCTGACCACGGATGAAATCTTCCTCTTGCAACAATAGATCACTCACTGCCTTCAGTTGAACTTCTTCAACATTTTCAACAGAACGCTGACTTTCTGGGTCAAAGATTCGGATTCCATCAATCTCATCTCCGAAAAATTCAATCCGATAGGGTTGGAGTTGGTCGATCTCAAAGATATCTAAAATATCTCCTCGTAGACTAAACTCTCCCTGTTGCAAAACTTGGCTCACCTTTTGGTAGCCAATCTTCTGTAATGTTTCACTCAGAGTAGTTAAGTCTATTTCTTGATCGACCTTCAATTGAAAAATGCTAGATGCAAAAACTTTAGGAGAAGGTAATAGTAGTTTTATACCACTCACATTGGTCACAAGGATGCCTTGACGATCCTCTTGACATAAAAAGTTCAAAGCCTCTAATCGTGAAAATTGCCTTTCTTGTGAAGCAAAAACAAATTCTGCTAAAGGGTTATCATCTCCCAAAAATGTATGGACTTTCTCTTCTCCAAGTAAAGCAATAAAATCACTAGCCAATCGTTCTGCTTCGTTATAACTGGAAGTAATGAGGACTGCTTTTTCAATAGAATCAAAGGCTGAAGCCATTACAATAGCCTTTGTGGTCGCAGACAATCCTAAGATTAATTCCCTATTATTTTTTTGCAAACCTTGTTGCCAGGATAGAAGGTTGGAGTTTTGACTCACTAAATCAATTACATTCATCTACTTACCCGTTGTATTTCTGCATGCTTCTTTCAAAATTTTCTTCTACTAAGTAATCGTTAACCGCTTCTTCTACTCGATCGATTGTTTGTAGAATAGTGATGTAATCGTCTTTATCAAATTTTCCTAAGACATGATGAACAACTGACATGCCCTGCTTAGGTCTTCCAATTCCAATCTTAATTCGATAAAAAGTCTGAGTTCCAATATGATTAATAATCGATTTGATTCCGTTATGACCTCCAGCTGATCCTTTAGCTCGAAGACGAATCTTGCCAACTTCCATATCTAAATCATCGTAAATAACCAAAAGATCTTCAATATCCAGACCATAATAAGTCAGAAGGGCATGGACTGCTTTTCCACTCTCATTCATGAAAGTGGTTGGCTTTACAAAATAGACCTTTTCGCCATTTAAAAATGTTGAGGCAATATCGGCTTGAAAAATCTTATCATGGGAGAAAGTAAGATTTAAAGACTTTGCCATTTGATCAATTAACATAAAGCCTACATTGTGTTTCGTTTCAAAATACTTATCACCTGGATTTCCCAATCCAACAATTAATTTCGTCATCTCTTTCCTTTCAAAACACTAAAAGGGTTGGAAATATTTTTTTCCAACCTTTACATTTTTTTAACTATCTTACACATTAAAACGGAATTCCATGATGTCCCCGTCTTGGACAACATATTCTTTTCCTTCTTCGCGCAAGCGTCCTGCTTCTTTTACAGCCTTTTCAGATCCATATTTCACCAAATCATCATAAGACATAGTCACGGCACGGATAAATCCTTTTTCGAAATCAGAGTGGATGATACCAGCTGCTTGAGGAGCTTTCATACCACGTTTGAAAGTCCAAGCACGTACTTCTTTTTCACCAGCTGTAAAATAAGTTCCAAGTCCTAGTAAATGGTAAGCTGCACGCGTGAGTTTATCAACTCCAGACTCTGCTAGGCCAATCGCCTCTAAAAATTCTTGTTTATCTGCATCATCTAGCTCAGAAATTTCTTCCTCAGCACGCGCAGAAATCACCACGACTTCCGCGTTCTCTGTTGCCGCAAAGTCACGAATTTGCTTCACATACTCGATAGAATCTGGATCTGCAACAACATCTTCATCCACATTGGCTACATAAAGAACTGGTTTGGTAGTCAAAAGGAAAAGTCCTTTCACCACTTTTTGTTCTTCCTCAGTGAATTCAATGGTCCGAGCCGATTTACCATCTTCAAGAACTGGTTTGATTTTTTGTAGAACATTAAATTCCGCAACAGAATCCTTATCTTTTTGTGTACGAGCGATTTTTTCTACACGCGCATAGCGTTTATTGACAGACTCTAAGTCGGCTAAAATTAATTCTAAATTGATGGTATCAATATCTGCCAGTGGATCAACAAAGGCATCTTCACGACCTTGCTCCCGCATGACATTTTCATCATCAAAAGCACGTACCACATGAACAATGGCATCTACTTCACGGATATTGGCCAAGAATTTATTACCAAGTCCTTCTCCCTTAGAAGCCCCTTTCACAATCCCCGCAATATCTGTAAATTCAAAAGTAGTCGGAACTGTCTTCTTAGGAGTAATCATTTCCGTCAATTTTTGGAGGCGTTCATCTGGAACTTCTACCATCCCAACGTTTGGATCAATGGTTGCAAAGGGATAGTTTGCGGCCTCTGCTCCTGCTTTTGTAATTGCGTTAAATAGGGTTGATTTACCAACATTTGGTAAGCCAACGATACCTGCTGTTAATGCCATTTTTCTTTTTCTCCGTTCAAATTTCAATCTCTTTTATTATAACATAATTCAAAAGACAAGTGAT
This sequence comes from Streptococcus parasanguinis, assembly GCF_015557775.1. Lineage (GTDB taxonomy): Bacteria > Bacillota > Bacilli > Lactobacillales > Streptococcaceae > Streptococcus > Streptococcus parasanguinis_AA. Next base: position 12,168 of record NZ_JADNOY010000002.1, read on the forward strand.
GAAAAATGAAATATTTCATCACCTTTGAAACTAGATTTTTTCATCAAACTGTAACGTTCTAAAAAGATAAAAATGGTATACTATATTTAACAATGAACAAAGGAGTTTTTCAGATGAAAAAACAAACATGGAAATCTATTTTTCTTTCTTTAATCGCTATCTTTACTCTCTTTCTTCTTGGAGCTTGTGGACAACAATCTGTTCAAAAATCCTATCTTCAGGCAATCAACCAAGAAAAGAAAACAGATGTTCGTATTACACTAGAACATAAAGGTGATAAAGCGATCAGTAACCAAACCACCACTACTATTTATTACAAAGAGGCGGGAGTTACGAAAGATCAATTAAAGGAAATGATCGATAAATATGATGAAGAATACAAAGATGTCAAAGGATTCACACATTCTGCTGAATATAAAGATGATTATATGGTTGAAAAAACAACACTAAATTATGAAAAGGCAGACTTAGATCAGCTAATTGAAAAGAAATTAGTAACGACACAAAAAGATAAAAAAGTCGACTATATCAGCTTCAAATCAACTTTTGATATGATGAAACAGGGTGGTTTCAAAGAAGTTAAAAATGGAAAATTTGAAGAATTAAAATAATCGAAAAGGTTCGGTCACATAAGTGACTGAACCTTTTATAGTACTTTCTTCATTTTCTGTTCAAAATCATGGCGACTCATCATGACCACATGATCACAATTGCTACACTTGATTTTTATGTCTGCACCAAGTCGCGTAATTTCCCAACGATTTGCCTTCTTGCCTGTTTCTTTAATCACACAAGCGTGGGGCTTTTTCATTTCTACAAAATCACCTAACGTATACATGATTCACCTTTGTTAATTTGTGCGAACTGGCGTAATCAATTGAATGAACCCTTGTTCATTTCCTTCTGGAACCAATGTAAACGGTCTAACAGAAGAAATAAAACGAATAACAACTTGTTCACTATCAATAGCTTTGAGCGCTTCAATCAAATAAGTTGGATTAAAGCTAATAGACAAATCCTCTCCTGAAACGGCGCTCGTATCGATCTCTTCATTTACTCGCCCAACTTCTGGTGAATGAACGTGGGAAGAAACTACTCCATTTTTGAACTCTAATTTAACCGTTCCGTTTTGAGTCGCATTTGAAAGAAGACGAGCACGCTCCATTGCAAATCGAAGGTTGGCCACATTGAAGGTTGCCTCTGTATTGAATTCTGTTGGAATGAGACGGTCTGTATCAGGATAATTTCCTTCTAGCAAACGGGTATAGAAACTAATGTGTTCACTTCTAAATAGGATTTGATTGTTAGCAAAGAAAACCTCAACTGTTTCAATATCATCAGAAAAAACAGAGGTGAATTCACGAAGAGAGCGACTTGGGATGACAACATCAAAGTTGTCTCCATTTTTCTCCAGTGTAATCACTTTTTGACTCATACGGTGAGAGTCTGTTGCTACTGTTTTTAGCTCTTTATTATTCGATAGAACAAAGTGAACACCTGTCAAAATTGGCCGACTTTCTTGTACACTTGCTGCAAATGCTGTTTCATTAATTAATTGTTTTAATAATTTTGTTTCCAAAACTAATGGATTACTTGCAGCAATTTCTTGAATACGTGGATATTGATCTGCATCTTTTCCTTTAAGTGTAATTTCTGATTTTCCACTTGTTAAAAGAACCTGTTTTTGTTCAATCTCTTTAAAATCTAAAGTAACATCTGGTAAACTTGAAACCACATTAATAAAGAAAGTTGCTTCCAATAAAATAGAGCCTGGAGAGGTCACCAATAAACCAGCATTTTCATCTTTGATAGAAATAAAGTTTTCAATTGAAATTTGGCCATTCGATCCAGATAAGGCAACTCCTTCTGGAGTGACATCAATTTTAATCGTGGAAAGGATTGGGATAGCATTTTTTGAACTGATCGCTCTTTTGGTAGTATTTAATGCTTGTAAAAATAAAGTTTTGTTAATAGAAAAATTTATCATGGTCATTCCTTTTATTTATTTTATGATTAGTAAGTTAATAGTAATAGTAGATTGTGTGGAAGTTGTGGAAAACTCTCAGAATCCTGTCTATGACTTGAAAAGTTACTTGTTTAAAAATTGTGCATAACCCCTAGAAGTTTAGAGAAAGTTATCCACAGATTAATTTAACTTTTTCTTGATACTTTGAATTTCGAGTCGTAGATTATCATCTGTGTCGACCATACTTTTAATTTTTTCATAGGCATGAATGACAGTCGTATGGTCTTTCCCACCGAATTCTTTTCCGATTCGAGGAAGTGAGTTGTCCGTCATCTCTCTTGAAAGATACATAGCCACTTGTCGTGCTAGGACAATATTCTGAACTCTTCGCGAACCTTTAATTTCTTTTACACTGACTCCATAAAAGGCTCCAACTGCTTCCTGAATTTTTTCAATAGGGATGACAAGCGTCTTGCTATTATCGTTTTTACGAGCTCGAATAGCTTCAGCTGCAACATCGATCGTAATTTCTTTTAGTTTCTTAACCTTCGCCATTAAAGAAATATCATTTAAGGCACCTTCTAAGTCTCGGACATTTGAATCAAACTGACCAGCTAGATATTCTAGTGTGTCATTAGGAAAAATATAGTCTAGATCTTCAATTTTATTCCGTAAGATGGCAATCCGAGTTTCAAAATCAGGTGGTGTTATATTTTGCGTGAGTCCCCATTTGAAACGAGTAACCAGCCGCTCTTCAAGACTATCTAAATGATCCGGACTTCGATCGCTTGTTAGAACAATCTGCTTGTTGTCGCTATGGAGGGCATTAAAGGTATTAAAGAATTCCTCTTGAGTCGTGACTTTTTTCCCACCAAGTGACTGGATATCATCGATCAGTAAGAGATCAAGACTTCGATAGGTATTCTTGAACGTCTTCATCTCTCCTAATCGAAGGTGTTCTAAAAATTCATTAATAAAGGTTTCTGCTGGGACATACTTAACCCGTGCATTTGGAATATTTTCTAGGATTTGATTTCCAATTGCGTTCAATAGGTGAGTCTTTCCAAGTCCTGGTCCACCATAGATAAAGAGAGGGTTGTAAGTTGTTGCAAGATTTTCAGAAACTGCAAGCGCTGCTGCTTTCGCCCAAATATTTCCATCCCCTTGCACAAAATTATCAAAGGTGTACTTTGATTTCAGGCCTGTATCAATTTTAGGCAACGGTTCGGTTGTTAAGCTACCTGAAGATAATCTCCTATTCTCACTGCTATGACTACTAGGAATTTCTTCGGTATCTTCAAAAACGAAATGGAACTTCAAATCTGTATTGTAGACTTCAAAGCTGGCTGTGATCAAAGCATTTTTTAGATTTGTTTCCCAAAATAATTCTTTATAATTCCCATCAAGATAAATGGTAGCCGTCTCTCCATCGATTTTTACTAATTTTGAATCGGCGACAAAAAAATCATAGGCACTATCTTTTAGTTGTAATTGGGCTAATTCTAAAAAACGAGACCAAAATTGCTCTTCTTGTGACACTATCAGACTTCCCTCCTTTTCTTGAATTGTATCAAATCATACGTACTCCTATTCTACCACAAACAAAAATAGTTTTCCACAGGCTAAATTTCATGAAATTAAATTATAGTTTTAAACTTTTCCACAAGTTGTGGATTTAAATTCACATTGTTTTTAAAAGTTATCCACAAAGTGGGGATAACTAGTGAATATCCTTATTTTTCTGCTATTTACAAAAGATTTTTATGGTGGAAAAGCTTGTCAATACAAAAAATAAAAATAACAGCCTTATTTAAGGCTGTTGATAATTCGTTGGTATTCATCAAGACTGGAAAAAGAAATTTGGATAGTTCCTTTATTTTGAGAAGAGGAGTGTATCGTCACATCTGTTCCTAATATTTTTTTCAATCGCTGTTCCTCTTCCAGTAGGAAGCTCTCTTTTGCTTTTTGTTTTTTCTGTTTTCTTTTTGAACTGATCTTATTTTCTAATGTTCGAACATTTAAATGATCCTGTTTGATTCGCTCTAACCAAAATCGCTGCTCTTCTTCATCAAGAGGAACAAGAACACGCGCGTGAGCCGAAGAAATATCATTTTGAATGACTGCTTCTTGAACAGAGGGAGCTAGTTGTAACAAGCGAAGCATATTGCTGATGTAGGGTCTAGATTTCCCCATAAATTGAGCGATTTGGTCGTGCTTATAGCCATGATCAACGAGCTTCTGGTAGGAGATAGCTTCTTCAATTGGATTGAGATCTTCTCGTTGAAGATTTTCAATAATGGCTTGTCGCATCATTTCTTGATCCGTTAACTCTTTAATAATCGCAGGAACAAGATCTAATCCAGCAATTTTTGAAGCTCTAAAACGTCTTTCACCTGCAAGCAATTCAAAACCAATTATTGGAGATTTTCTGACAATAATGGGTTGAATTAAGCCATTTTCTTTGATTGACTGAGCCAGTTCTTCTAATTTTTCTTGATCAAATACTTTTCTTGGTTGGAAAGGATTGGTTCGAATGTCCTTTACCGCTATTTTTTCTAATTTTTCCATCTTATAAATAGAATAACACACCTTTACAAATTCGTAAAGGTGTGTTTACAAGTATGTCAAGAAAGTGAACGTTAATCGCTCAGATCCTCAGTTGATTTTGTCAACTTGATAGAAGTTGTTTGTTGTTTTCCATCACGATAGAATGTGACCTTGATCGTATCATTGATTTGGTGAGAATAGAGGGCGGATTGTAAATCTGCCGTTGACTCGATATCTGTATCATCGATCTTTGTGATGACATCATAACGTTGCAATTTATCTGAAGCAGGCATATTTTCAAGTGTTGAACGAACCAGTACTCCTCCAGAGATTTTTTCAGGAAGTTTTAATTGGCTTAAATCAGAAGTTGAAAGGTTGGATAAATCCATCATTTGGATTCCAAGAGCTGGTCGAACTACTTTTCCTTTTTCTTCTAGTTGCTTGATAATATTGACAACATCATTTGCAGGAATTGCAAATCCCATTCCTTCTACTGAAGTTTGTCCGTTATTTGAAATTTTACTTGAGGTAATCCCGATGACTTGTCCCTGAATATTGATTAATGGACCTCCAGAGTTTCCTGGGTTGATGGCTGCGTCTGTTTGTAAGGCGCGTGTAGAGATATTTTGTCCATTATCGGCTTTCAATTTCACATTGCGGCCTTGGCTGGAAATAATCCCTTGGGTAACAGAATTAGCATAATCTGTTCCAAGAGGGCTACCAATTGCAATTGCAGTCTCACCGACTGTTAATTGGTTTGAATCTCCAAATTCAGCTACTGCCTTTGCTTTATCCGCACTAATACGAACGACTGCAATATCAGAATAGACATCTGACCCAACTACTTCTCCTGGGACTTTATTCCCATCTGCTAAAAGAATATCTACTTTTTTAGCACCATTGATTACATGGGTGTTGGTAACAAGGTAGGCATATTTTCCTTCTTTTTTATAAATGACCCCAGAACCTTCACTAGAAATTTGTGAGTCAGAGTTTTCTTCTTTTTCAAATAACCCTTGATTCGAAGAATCAGAATAAGTAATCACAGAAACTACAGCATTTTTCACCTTGTCTACGGCCTCACTAGTTGAGGTTGTATTTTTATAAGCTGTTTTAACAGTGGTTGAGTGGACTTGCTTACTTTCAGTATTTGAAGTAGAAGAATGAGATGTTTGTAAGGTTAAAAAGGTTCCAAGAATCCCACCTAGAAAACCTACAACAAAAATGAGGGCTACGTTTCCAATTTTTTTCAGTAAATTAGATGAAGATTTCATATTTTCCTCCTAAGGATATCAAATTGTCTATAGTATAGAAAAACTTTCTTAATTATATCTTAAATAACTAAAGTTATCCACAAATTGTGGATAACTTGTAGAATTTAGTTGAGAAATGCCTTTAAAAAGGACTTTATAGAATAGATTTCCTTTCTATAGCTGTGGATTATTTGTGAAATTGAAGAATTATGCTACAATAGGGGAATGAAAATTAAATTGATAACCGTTGGAAAATTAAAAGAAAAATACTTAAAAGATGGGATCGCGGAGTATATTAAAAGGCTTGGTCGATTTGCAAAAGTAGAACAGGTTGAGTTAGTTGATGAAAAAACTCCAGATCGTGCTAGTCAACTCGAAAATCAACAAATCCTTGAAAAAGAGGGGGAACGAATTCTCTCTAAAATTTCAGATAAGGAATATGTGATTGTATTGGCCATCGAAGGAAAACAATTTCCTTCAGAGAAATTTAGTCAAACGATTGACCAGATTATGACATCTGGTTATTCAAACCTTACTTTTGTTATTGGAGGCAGTCTTGGTCTGTCTCCTAAAGTGAAAAAAAGAGGAAATCTATTAATGAGCTTTGGTCAATTAACTCTTCCTCATCAGTTGATGAAATTAGTGTTGGTGGAACAAATCTATCGTGCTTTCATGATTCAACAGGGGAGTCCTTACCATAAATAACCTTGACGCTCCTTCCTTTTTCTGCTAAAATGAAGTAAGTTCGGTCTCATAGCTCAGCTGGATAGAGCATTCGCCTTCTAAGCGAACGGTCGCAGGTTCGAATCCTGCTGGGATCAAATGAAAGATGTAGCTTTTACTGCATCTTTTCTTTTTTGTAAAATGTATAAATTTTCATTATCTATTAATTTTTGTATACTTTACTTTAGATAAATAGTAATAGAATGATTTATTAGGAAAATTTTAAAAAAGAACTAACAATCCCTATATAGTGTAAAGTGTAGATTATATAAATTGTGTAAAATAGTTTTCATTCATGTAACAAAAACATTAAAAAAATTACAATTTTACCTATTCCCTTTAATTTTAGGCTATTTTATATTATAATTTTTTGTATATAAAATTTTATTTTTTTATAATAATACTAGAGTATAATAAAATAGAAAAAACAAAGTGGGAGAGTTTGTGTGATTCAGTCATTAATCTTGTCTTTTCTCTTGGGAGGGATCATTGTTCTGACGTTTGCATTAGTGGACGAAAAAATCTATCAGGAACATCAATTTGCATTTATCTTTCTGCTGAGCACCTTTGTTCTTCTTTTTGAAAGTCTCTTAGTATTTTTAGATGTGACTTTATTTTCAAATATTCGACTTTCTGATTTAAATATGCTCTTATGGCCGGTTTATTTATATCCTTATTATCATTATGCCAATCGGACGAATCGCTTGTGCGCCATTTTTTATTCTTTTTTTACTTATTTAGCGGTTGAAGGAACAGCAACTTTTCTGACGATAATTGTCTCTTCAGTATTGGGGGATGCTGTTGTAGCAGCTTACTCGATTGTCTACAATATGTGTATTCGTTTGCTTTCTTTAGGAATCATTTTGAAGTTAATTGACCTATTTGAATTTGATTTTACTCCTTTTTATGAGAAAGAATTTGAAAAATATTTAAAGAGACTCATCTGTGTCTATTTTGCTATATTTGTAGTGATTAATTTTGCTTTATGGATTAGTGAACAAGCGCAATTTAAAAATTTTGGGAGTATGTTGGCAACGATTTGTTTTTTCTCTTTTGTAGTCAGCTTATTCCATATGAAAATCGAGCGAGATCAGTATCGTAAAAATTTAGAACTGGAGTATAAAGAATTTTCTGAGCAACAAATGAGTCGGTATATGGCTGAAATTCAAAGTCTCTATTCTATTGTTAGGGGATTTCGTCATGATTTGGGAAATTTAGTTATTTCTATGTCATTAGCTATTGAGGAAGAAAATATTCCAGAAATACAGAGAATCCATAGAGAAGTATTGGAAAAAGGTTATAAAGAGATCAATACAGAAGCATTATCAGGATTCAACTTGGTCAATATCAAAGATTCTGCTTTACGAAGTATTTTGATTCGAGGTTGGTTGGATGCAAGAGATGCTGGGGTAGAAATGACCTTTGAAACGAGTGAACCAATCGAGCAACTACCAGTTGATTTATTGGATATCGTGAGAATCGTTGGGATTCTAGTGACAAACGCTTTGGAAGCTTCAAAAGAAGCAGAAGAAAAGAAAGTTCATATTGCTATTTTCTCTATTTCAAAAATTGTTTACTTAGTGATTCATAATACAACAAATGAAATCACTTTTGATATTAGAAAAATATATGAAGAAGGCTATTCGACAAAAGGAGAAAATAGAGGACTAGGATTAAATAATGTGAGAAAAATCTTAGCAAATTATGGAACGATGTTTTTAGAAACGGAATTGCAAGGAAATCGTTTTTTACAAGTTTTGAAGATTGGAGGATACGAACAAGAATGAAGATTTTTTTATTAGAAGATGAGCTCTCTCAACAGATACGGGTAGAAAAACATATTGCAGAAATTGCTAAGGAATTAGAAATTAAACTTGAAGTGATTTCTACCGGTAAAATTTCGGAATTTGAAAATTATATCCAACATTCGGATATCCACCAATTATATTTTCTAGATATTCATATCCAAGACAATGAGTATTGTGGGCTGGAAATTGCTCAAAAAATACGAGAAGCAAATCCTTATGCCATTATTGTTTTTATTACTACAAAATCAGAATTCGCTTCGATTACCTATCGTTATAAAGTATCTGCCTTAGATTTTATTGATAAAAATTTGAATGAAGATTTATTTAGATTAAAAATCAAGGAGTGTATTGAGTACCTAACAACTATTCAAATTGGAAATGATGATTTGACAGATTATTTTGAGTATGACTTTAAGGATAAAAAGATAAAAATTCCATTTAAGGATATTCTCTATATTGAAACTGTTGGTTCGGCTTATAAATTAAACTTAGTTGGGAAAAATTTTCAAAAAGAAATTGCGGGAAGTTTATCAGATGTCTTGGAGAAAGATGTGGAGGAGAGATATTTCAGTCCCCATCAATCTTTTATCGTGAATAGAAGTATGATCATTGGAATGGATAAGAAAAAGAAACAGCTGCTGTTGAAAGAAGGGTATTCTTGTCCAATCTCAAGAAGCAATATCAAACGTGCCAAAAAATTAATTGAAGAGCAAAATTTAGAATTTAGTGCTTGACAATTAGTTAAATTTTGATATAATGGGATATGTTCTGTTAATGAATATATGGTCCGTTGGTCAAGGGGTTAAGACACCGCCTTTTCACGGCGGTAACACGGGTTCGAATCCCGTACGGACTATATCTCATTCCGCCATAGCTCAGTTGGTAGTAGCGCATGACTGTTAATCATGATGTCGTAGGTTCGAGTCCTACTGGCGGAGCTAGTATAGCACCCATTTGGGTGTGTTTTTGTTTTGAAAAAGGCTAGGATAATGACTATCCTAGCCTTTTATTTATAAGTGAACGATGGTTAGATTCCTTAGCTTTTTCGTCTTTTTATTTGTCTCCATTCGTAGAGGAAAAAGAGAATGATTCCAACGAAAAAGGCAATGAGTCCTTCAATGAAGCCTTGGGGAACAAATGTTAAGGTGACTGTTCCGGATCCTTTTGAAACACGAACTCCCATCAATCCTTTCTGGATGCGATGAATTTGGATAGGCTTTCCATTTTGTTTAGCTGACCAGCCTTTATCATAAGGGAGTGTAAAAATAAGGGTAGTGTCTCTATTTGCGTTATAGGCTGCTACCAATTTGTTTTTCTTTTTGTGAATAGCAACTTCTTGCTGACGAATGCTAGCGATAGCTTGTGTATATTGGTCAAGATCCAGAGAAAAAAATTCTGGCGTCTGAAAGGAGACCGTCGAATTTTCTGGAAAACTCATACGAATAGTAATCGTTTCCTCTGTGTCAAAATGGCCAATCGAAAAGAATGGAAAGGCATTATCAATGGTATAGCGTTGGGTCTGTCCATTGTAGCTGATTTCAATATCTTTCCGATCATCGTTTGAAAATTGTAAATTTGGAACATTGACATATAGTTGGCTATGGGCAGGAACCGTTACTTCATATTGAATACTTGCGTAGGATAGATGACTATCTTCTTCAATTTTTGCAGTTTGCAACGAAGATGTAGTATTTTGTGAAGTAGGCGAGAGAATAGTTAATTTCTTATAAAATTTATATTTTTCATCTGTGATTTGATGGATGAATCGTGTCTGATTATCCAGTGTCAAATTCGTAAAGGAAGTATTTTTATAAGGTTTTGCTGACAGAAAGGCGATTGGTAAGGCATATTCGTTTTCTGAAAGTGAGACTCCATTTTTGGTTGCAATCTCTTTAAATCCAAATTTTTGAACAGGTTGTTGGCTTAAATTATAGCGAACACCAAATAGACTATCCATTAAAATAGAATTGTTTTGGTATCGAAGATTGAGGTTAGTTCCTTCAGATTTAAATCCTAGTTTGTCCAATGTCGAGCTAGCATCCGTATTTCGTACAGATGAAAATTGAGAAATTCCATTATAACCATACTTCATGCTATCATTGCCCGTTTGTGGATGTAGAATCTCAGTCCGATAATTTGAGTCTGTCTTCTCTCTTACTAAGGATTGGATGGCTTTTAAGTCGCGTTCGTAGGATGAGCGAGAAGCAAAGACCCATTCATTCGCAATTCCTTCCATTTGATAATAACTATTTACCGATAATTCAAAAATGGAGAAAAAAAGGATCGAAAGATAGAAAAGTCTAGGCGGTATCTTTTTTAGGATAAATCCTAAACAGACCAAATAGAAAGCAATTAAAAATTCAAAAGTAACAATGAAATTGACAGCATCTAAAAATTTATAGTGACTGCTGTAAAGGACAGTTGCTCCAAATCCTAGAATAAGGAGGAAATTAGCAAGACTAAAACGAATCCAAGTGATCTCCTCTATTCGATTTAGTACTTCTCCTGCCATCAGAATAATCGTCAAAGAAAAGATCCAAGAGTATCGATGAAGAAACATATTTGGCGCGTGCATACCTTGCCAAAGGAGATCTAATAATTGAAAACGAAAACTCAAAATAAGAATGGTCAAGAGTATAAAGTAAGAAAGTTTCACGTGAAACTTGATCGACTTTACAAAGAAAAAGGTGATCGCTAATAGAAGTGGAAACAATCCCACGTAGATCATTGGAATTGATCCATATTTAGTAGTGTCAAAACTTCCAATGAAATTTTTTGCAAATACGTCAAGATACCAACTTTTTTCTGTAAAGATACTGTCAACCTTTGAAAAACTTTCTCCATGAGTGCGTAAATCTAAGAAGGTTGGATATAACATCACAAGGCTTGTTATAACTGATAAAAGAGATACAATCACAAAATGAAAGAAGCGTTTTCCAATTCTTTTGATGTCCCATGACAGTTGTGTCAAGTACCATAAAATAAGAAAAATAGACATCATAAACCCAAAATAATAATTTTGGATAAACAAGCTGGTTAAGCTGATAAAGTAGAGAATCTCTCCCTCATTGTAAATGAGTTTTTTGAATCCATAAAGAATTAATGGTGCTAGGATAAAAACATCTAGCCAAGTTTTGATTTCAATTTGGCTGATAGCAAAACTCATAAGAGCAAATGAGGTTGAAAGGGTAAGAACCAGGGATCTAGGAATTTTAGAAAACATTCCATGTAAACTAATATAAGTGCTTAACCCAATAGCTCCAAATTTAAGAAGAGTGATGAGGTAAACAGCATCCGGCATGGATTGTGCATTAAAGAAGTAGACAAGAGGAGAAAAGAAACTTCCTAGATAATAGCTACTGAGTGCATAGAAATTAATACCTAATCCACTTTGAAAACTGTAAAATAGGCTATCTGTCCCGTGTAAAATATTTCGAAGTGTGGTATCAAAAATGACATACTGATGATAACCATCTCCTAATAAGGGGGATGTATCACTGTTCCAGTAGATTCCTTGTGAGAGGTAAATAAAGAACATCATGATAGCTGGAATCAGGAAAGAAGATACTATAAAAAGGGATGTTTTTAGCTTTGTTTTATTCATATATTTCTACTGAAAGAGCCTGAAATAATGATTTCAGGGCTCTTTATTTTTATGATTGGCTCCAAAGTTCTTTCACTTTTGCTTGAACTTCTTCATTTTCAAGAAACTCATCATAGGTTTCATCAATACGATCGATTACGCCGTTTTTTGAAAGAACGATAATATGGTTGGCGAGTGTTTGAATGAATTCGTGGTCATGGCTGGCAAAGATAATCGATTCTTTAAAATTCTTCAATCCATCATTCAAACTTGAGATAGACTCCAAATCCAAGTGATTGGTTGGATCATCCAGTACAAGAACATTTGACTTGAGGAGCATCAATTTAGACAACATGACACGAACTTTTTCTCCCCCTGACAAGACGTTGACAGACTTGTTAACTTCGTCACCCGAAAAGAGCATACGTCCTAAGAAACCACGAAGGAAAGTATTGTCATCTTCTTCTTTACTTGCAAATTGACGAAGCCAATCAAGAATACTTTCACCACCTGCAAAATCACGACTGTTGTCTTTTGGTAGATATGATCGACTAGTTGTAACACCCCACTTGACAGTTCCTTCATATTCAATATCATCCATCAAGGCACGGATTAAAGCGGTTGTTTGAATATCGTTCTGTCCGATAAGGGCGGTTTTGTCACCAGGACGTAAGATAAAGCTGATATTGTCAAGGATGGTTTCTCCATCAATCTTGACAGAAAGATTTTCAACTGTCAAGAGATCGTTACCAATTTCTCGTTCTGCCTTAAAGTTGATAAATGGGTACTTCCGACTAGATGGAACAATTTCTTCAAGTTCAATCTTGTCAAGCATTTTTTTACGCGAAGTTGCTTGTTTTGATTTTGAAGCGTTGGCTGAGAAACGTGCGACAAACTCTTGTAATTGTTTAATTTTTTCTTCAGCTTTTGCATTTCTATCTGCTTGTAATTTTGCTGCAAGTTCAGAAGATTCTTTCCAGAAATCATAGTTCCCGACGTAAAGTTTAATTTTTCCAAAGTCGAGATCCGCCATATGGGTGCAGACTTTGTTCAAAAAGTGGCGGTCGTGGGATACAACGATAACCGTATTTTCAAAATCAATCAGAAAATCTTCTAACCAGGTAATGGATTGAATATCCAATCCATTGGTCGGCTCGTCCAAAAGAAGGACATCTGGTTTACCAAAAAGGGCTTTAGCTAAGAGAACTTTCACTTTATCCCCATTGGCTAACTCGCTCATAGTTTGATAATGAAGGTCTTCTGAAATATTTAGATGTTGAAGCAATTGAGATGCTTCACTTTCTGCTTCCCATCCACCAAGTTCGGCAAATTCACCTTCAAGTTCAGCTGCACGGACACCATCTTCATCAGAGAAATCTTCTTTCATGTAGATAGCATCTTTCTCTTTCATAATGTTGTAGAGCTTCTCATTTCCCATAATGACAACATCGATGACCCGCTCGTCTTCATAGTCAAAGTGATTTTGACGCAAAACGGACAAACGTTCATCAGGACCGAGAGAAATATGACCAGTTGTTGGTTCAATATCTCCAGCTAAAATTTTTAAAAAGGTTGATTTTCCAGCACCGTTGGCACCAATGAGACCGTATGTATTTCCTTCTGTAAAGTTAATATTGACATCGTCAAACAATTTTCGATCACTAAAACGTAGTGAGACGTCTGATACTGTAAGCAATGATTTTCTCCTCTTTCTATAATGTCTTCATTTTACTAGAAAAAAGAGGAAAATTCAACTTTTTTACTGTCAATTTATTTTTACAACTTTGTAAATTTAGTTGACATGATAGTAAAGTGTTATTTCGTCACAAACATAGAGGATAGACTAACATTTTCAACTAGAAAGTGCTATAATGATAAGGATAACGATTAAGGAGAAGAGTATGACAAAACCCATCATTTTGACAGGAGATAGACCAACAGGAAAACTTCATATTGGCCACTATGTTGGTTCTTTAAAAAATCGCGTTTTACTACAAAATAAAGACGAGTATAATATGTTTGTTTTCCTAGCAGACCAGCAAGCTTTGACAGACCATGCAAAAGATCCAAAAACGATTGTAGAATCTATTGGTAATGTTGCTTTGGATTATCTGGCAGCTGGACTAGATCCTGAAAAAGTTACGATTTTCATTCAAAGTCAGATTCCTGAATTAGCGGAATTGACCATGTATTACATGAATCTAGTATCTTTGGCGCGACTTGAAAGAAACCCAACTGTAAAAACCGAGATTTCTCAAAAAGGTTTTGGTGAGAGTATTCCAACAGGATTTTTGGTATACCCTATTTCACAAGCAGCCGATATCACAGCTTTTAAAGCAAATTTTGTTCCAGTAGGAAATGATCAAAAGCCAATGATTGAGCAAACTCGTGAGATTGTTCGTTCCTTTAATCATGCTTACAACACAGATACTTTGGTGGAACCGGAAGGGATTTATCCTGAAAACGAAGCAGCAGGGCGCTTACCTGGTTTAGACGGAAATGCTAAAATGTCTAAATCGTTGAATAATGGCATTTACCTAGCTGATGATGCAGATACTTTAAAGAAAAAAGTGATGAGTATGTATACTGATCCGGATCATATTAAAGTAGAGGATCCAGGAAAAATCGAAGGCAATATGGTATTTCATTACCTGGATGTATTTGGCCGTCCAGAAGATGTAGCTGAAATTGCAGAAATGAAAGAACATTATCAAGGTGGTGGACTTGGTGATGTAAAGACCAAACGATATCTTTTAGAAATTTTAGATCGTGAATTAAGACCAATTCGTGAAAGACGACTTGAGTTTGCAAAGGATATGGGTGAGGTCTACTCTATTCTTGAAAAAGGAAGTGAGCGCGCTCGAAATGTAGCAGCTCAAACACTGGATGAAGTAAAATCTGCGATGGGAATTACCTATTTTAAAAAATAAAACGACTTCATTAAAAGCGAACATTTCTTACTGTTCATTGATAATTTACCAATAAATGATTGACAAATTGCCATAGAATGGTATGATATTAACAATAAAAATTCGAGCCTTGCTCAAATAAAAAGAAAAGAGGATCCAGCTAATGTCTAATTGGGACACAAAGTTTTTAAAAAAAGGGTTTACATTCGATGACGTGCTTTTGATTCCAGCAGAAAGTCACGTATTGCCTAATGATGCAGATTTAAGTACACAATTAGCAAGTAATTTACGCTTGAATATCCCAATCATTACTGCTGCCATGGACACAGTGACTGAAAGTCAAATGGCAATTGCTATGGCACGTGCTGGTGGACTTGGTGTGATCCATAAAAACATGTCAATTGAGCAACAGGCAGATGAAGTACGCAAAGTAAAACGCTCTGAAAATGGAGTTATCATTGATCCGTTCTATTTGACTCCGTCTCATACAATTGCAGAAGCAGATGAGTTGATGGGACGATACCGAATCAGTGGTGTTCCTGTTGTTGAAACACTTGAAAATCGTAAATTAGTTGGTATCCTTACAAACCGGGATTTGCGTTTTATTTCTGATTACAATCAACCCATTTCAAATCATATGACGAGTGAAAATTTGGTGACCGCACCAGTTGGAACTGATTTGGAAACAGCTGAACGCATTCTACAAGAGCACCGTATTGAAAAATTACCATTGGTAGATGAAAATGGTCGTCTTTCTGGCTTGATTACAATCAAAGATATTGAAAAAGTTATTGAGTTTCCAAATGCGGCTAAGGATGAATTTGGTCGTTTGCTTGTGGCTGGTGCCGTAGGGGTTACTTCAGATACTTTTGAACGTGCAGAAGCTCTTTTTGAAGCTGGTGCAGACGCAATTGTCATTGATACTGCTCATGGACATTCTGCGGGTGTTCTTCGTAAGATTGCAGAAATTCGTGCTCACTTCCCAGATCGTACCTTGATTGCAGGAAATATTGCAACTGCTGAAGGTGCTCGTGCATTATTTGATGCAGGGGTAGACGTAGTTAAGGTCGGAATTGGTCCAGGATCAATCTGTACAACTCGTGTTGTTGCAGGGGTTGGTGTTCCTCAAGTGACTGCTATTTATGACGCAGCCGCTGTAGCTCGTGAATATGGAAAAACGATCATTGCTGATGGTGGTATCAAGTATTCAGGAGATATTGTCAAAGCACTCGCAGCTGGTGGAAATGCAGTAATGCTTGGTTCAATGCTTGCAGGTACAGATGAAGCACCAGGTGAAACAGAAATCTTCCAAGGTCGTAAGTTTAAAACATACCGTGGTATGGGATCTATTGCAGCAATGAAGAAAGGTTCTAGCGACCGTTACTTCCAAGGATCTGTCAATGAAGCCAATAAATTGGTTCCTGAAGGAATTGAGGGACGTGTTGCTTATAAAGGTTCTGTAGCAGATATGGTATTCCAAATGATCGGTGGTATTCGTTCAGGTATGGGGTATGTTGGTGCAGCAACCATTCAAGATTTACATGATCATGCACAATTTGTTGAAATGAGTGGTGCAGGATTGAAAGAAAGCCATCCTCATGATGTGCAAATTACAAACGAGGCTCCTAACTACTCGGCACAATAAATTTACACATTTGTAAACAAAAATAACAGCATCTTGACAGTATTGTCAAGATGCTGTTTTGATATGACCGGCTTGAACAGTGAAAATTTTCAACTCTTCAGGTAGTTCTTTTAAATGATCGAGAGTGGTCGTTGTAATAAATGTTTGAATATTATTAGAGATGGTTTCAAGTAGTTGAAGTTGACGATAATTGTCAAGTTCGCTCATGACATCGTCAAGTAGTAAAATCGGCTTTTCTCTTGTGATTTCTTCCATTAATTCAATTTCTGCTAATTTTAGAGAGAGAACAACACTTCGATGCTGGCCTTGACTACCAAAGGTAGCATTCATATTATTGATGAAAAATGCCAAATCATCCCTGTGAGGCCCAATACTTGTTGTTTTCCTAAAAATATCCTTCTGACGGTTTTTTTCCAACATAGAGAGAAACTGCTCTTCTATATCATTTCCTTCTTCAGAAAAAACAGTTGACTGATATTGAATTGATAGGTTTTCTTTGTTGTCAGAAAGTCGAGTATGTTTTTCTTTTGCTTTAGCTTCTAATTTTTTAATAAACTCAAGCCGATGATGGATGACGCGACTTCCAAAACTAGCTAGTTGTGAATCTAAGACCTCCAAAAATGTAGCATCAATTTTTTCCGAATTTTTTAGATAACTATTTCTTTGTTTCAGTACATGGTTGTATTGAGATAAGTCAGATAAGTAGAGAGGTTTCATCTGACCTAATTCAATGTCAATAAACTTTCGACGCCCTGCAGGTGATCCTTTGATCAGTTGCAAATCTTCGGGTGCGAAAAGGACAACATTCATATGGCCAATATAGTTCGATAATTTGGCTTGTTTCAAATGATTTACCTTAGTTATCCGACCTTTTGGTGTCAAGGAAATTTCTAATGGAAGGGGACCAGTTTCTCTTTGTAATTGACCAGACACTTTAAAATCGGTGGATTCAAAATAGATGAGATCTCTATCATTTCGTGTTCGATGACTTCTGGTTAAAGCTAGAAAATAAATTGATTCGAGAATATTGGTCTTTCCTTGAGCATTTTGACCTAGGAAAATATTTAATCCAGGATGAAACTCGACTTCTAGTTCTTGATAATTACGAAAATGTTGAATGGATAAGTGTTTTAACCACATTAGGAGATACCAGGAAAGCGAATCGCTTTTTCTTTTTTGTTAGTCTTTGTCGGTTGTTTCTTTTGTTGTTGATTGAGTTGCTTGACAAGTTTAGCAACACGTTCCTTTTCTTCCTTGTCTTTAAGATGCTCTTCTATTTCTTCTTGAGAAGGTTCAAGAATGGTGATAGTAACGCTCAGTTCAGGAATGTCAATTTGATCATTGACACGAAGTTTACGGCCTCTCCGTTGTTCTAATTCACCATTAACAAAGAGTTCTTTTTCTTGAAGAAAGGCTTTGATTGCACCACCACTCTGTATAATACCGAGTTCTTTTAAGATTGCTTGTAATGTAATAAAGTCATCAAATAATTTGTAATTCATAGTTCACCTCTTTGCGTGTTATTATACCATATTTTTAGTTTTTCTAGGGTAGAGAATGTTGAGTGATTTGAGGAGCTTTTTCACAGTTTGAATTAGGATTTTAGTGTGATTTCGTGTTATAATGAAAGTTACTATTGAGTAGAACGAGGATGAAAATGGAATTAGTAAAGGGCGTGAATCTTCACTTTCTTCAATCAAAAAAATTTAAAACCAATAAAATTAAGGTCCGTTTTTCATCGCTATTAGATGAAAATACTGTGGCTGCGCGTGTTTTAGTAGCCTGTATGATGGAAACTGCAAATCAAAAATATCCAACTTCACAATTATTCCGTGAAAAATTAGCGAGTCTATATGGGGTAGAATTGTCAACCTCAGTCTCTAAGAGGGGGCGTGTTCATTATGTTGATTTGAATATTTCCTTTGTGCGCGATGACTTTTTGAGCAAGAAAAATGTTCTTACTGATGAGGTTTTGGACATTATAGAAACTATCTTCTTTTCACCTTTGGTAGTAGAAGATCACTTTGATAATGATACATTTGACGTTGAAAAGAAAAATACAATTTCCGATTTGGAGTCGGAAATTGAAGAGCCTTATTATTATGCACATGGGCAATTGAATCAACTATTTTTTGAAGACGAAACAATCGGGATGTCAAGATTGGGGAAAGTTGATCTAGTGAGACAAGAAACAGCTCAAAGTTCTCTTGAACAGTTTCATCAGATGCTCCAATTAGATAACATTGACTTCTTTTTCATAGGTGACTTTAATGAGGTCGCTATTGTGGATCGAGTGAACCAGTTTGAATTCAAGCCACGTGATAACCATTTATCTGTCAATTATCAACAACCTTTTACAAATGTCGTTAGAGAAAAGTTAGAGCAAAAACAAAACCAACAATCTATTTTAGAATTAGGTTACCATTTTTCTACCCAGTATGGAGAATCTCTCCATATCCCACTAGTTGTATTAAATGGGATGCTGGGAGCTTTCTCGCATTCAAGACTTTTTCAAACAATTCGTGAGAAAGAAGGTCTCGCTTACACCATCTCTAGCCATTTTGATATTTTCACAGGCTTTATGAGAGTTTTTGCAGGTATCGATAAGGAATCTCGTACGAAAGTAATGACCTTGATTATGCGACAGTTGAATGATTTAAAACGAGGTAAATTTACAGATTCAGAGCTTCGGTTGACAAAAGAAATGTTGGTGAATACGACCTTATTAGCACAGGATCGACAAAATACCTTGATTGAAAGGGAATATCTGAAAACGATCCTAGGAACGAAGGTACTTTCCTTAGAAGAATGGTTAGAATCCATCAATAAGGTTAGTAGAGAGGAAATTATTGAAACGGCAAAAACAATTAATTTACAGTCTGTTTATTTTATGGAAGGAAAGTAGTGTAAAGATTGAAAATTAAAGAAAAATATTATGAATCAGTTGGTGAGCAGGTTTACTTTACACGCTTGTCAAACGGGTTGACCATTCATTTAGTTCCAAAAGAAGATTATTATGAAACTTATGGGATGATCACAACTAAGTTTGGTTCAGTGGACACACGAATTCTAGTGAATGGGGATGAAAGAAAATATCCTGCAGGAATTGCTCATTTTCTAGAACATAAAGTGTTCGAAGATGAAAAAGGCCAAGATTATCTAAAAAAATTCGTTCATTTAGGATCGGAAAGCAATGCCTTTACAAGCTTTACAAAGACAAGTTATCTTTTCTCAACAACTTCAAAGGTCCCTGAAAATATTCAATTGTTATTGGAGATGGTTTCAAAAGCTTCCTTTACAGAAAAATCTGTATCTAAGGAAAGAGAAATCATTCAACAAGAGATTGGAATGTATCAAGATAGTCCAGACTATCGATTGTTTTTTGGTGCTTTAGAAAATTTATATCCTGGGACACCGTTAGCAGACGATATTGCTGGGACGAGGGAATCTATTTCTAATATTACAATAGATAATCTCCGTGAAAACTTTGACCTATTCTATCATCCCTCTCAAATGCACTTATTAGTGATCGGAAATTTTGATGTTGATGAAGTATTGCAAGTAGTAAAGGAATATGATCTGACTCCTCCTCATCCTTCTATTGAGTTAGAACGTTTTCCTGTAGAAAAAAATGAAGTGAAATTGAATCAATCCTGTAGAATGCAAGTTGCTACTCCTAAGTTGGCAATTGGAATTCGAGGAAATGATATCATTAAGGAAGAGGAAAAATTTCGCTATAAATTAATGTTAAAATTACTATTTTCGATGATGTTTGGTTGGACCTCACAACGGTTTCAAAGTTTATATGAAGCTGGGAAAATTGACAACTCATTGACACTTGAAGTCGAGGTTGAGGAATTGTTTCATTTCGTCGTCTTGACAATGGATACTCAAGAACCGGTCTCCTTATCTCATCAATTTAGATCAGCTATTAAACAATTTGATAAGGATCCGGATGTGAATCAGGAACATTTAGATACGATTAAAAGCGAAATGTTTGGTGATTTCTTACAAGGTTTAAATTCGCTTGAGTATAGTGCCACTCAGTTTGAATATTTTTCAGACGGTAGCACTTCTTATGATCTTCCAAAGATTTTACAAGGTATTAGTTTACAAGATATCATCAAATTAGGTCGTCAGTTCATCGACCAGGCTGAAATGGTTGACTATATGATTTTTCAAAAGTAGTAAACAATGTATCAAGAAGGGAAAACATGAAGAAGAGAACGATTGGTCAAGTGTTAAGATTGTCAAGAGTAAATTTACACTTAAGTTTACAGGATGTTTCAAATAAGACAGCCATCGAAATTCCTTATATAGAAGCGTTGGAAAACGATGAGTTTGATTTATTACCGAGTCCCTTTTACGCCCAGATCTATCTTAAAAAGTTATCATGGGCTTTGGGATTGGATGAGTCCATCCTATTGACAGCTTTTCATGAAGGAAAAGAATTGTTATTTGATGAAGAAATACTTGTAAATGATGAAGAGCTTCATTCAAGAAAGTTAAGGCAGAAAACAAGCTGGTTACCAATCCTGTATTATCTGCTAGTTAGCTTTGCTATTCTTGGATTTGTGATTTATATCGTATATTTTTATAAGTTTACAGCATGAGTAAAATAGCTGTAAAGATAGTTTGTTTTTTGGAGGAAGTATGAAAAAAGAAAATATTCCTAATGCATTGACATTAATTCGAGTTGTGATGATTCCTATTTTTATTGCTATTTTAAGTCTAAGCCATTCTTATCTAGGCCATATTGTAGCAGCAGTTATTTTTGCAATTGCAAGTATTACAGATTATTTAGATGGCTTCCTTGCACGAAAATGGAATGTAGTGAGTAATTTTGGAAAATTTGCCGATCCAATGGCAGATAAATTATTGGTCATGTCAGCCTTTATCATGATGATTGAATTAAAGATGGTTCCTGCTTGGATTGCAGCCGTTATCATTTGTCGTGAGTTAGCTGTCACTGGTTTGCGTCTTCTACTTGTTGAGACGGGTGGTACAGTTCTTGCTGCAGCCATGCCTGGTAAAATTAAGACCTTTAGCCAAATGTTTGCTATTATCTTTTTGCTTTGTCATTGGACCCTTCCAGGGCAAGTATTACTTTATATCGCACTGATTTTTACAATTTATTCTGGTTACGACTACTTTAAGGGAAGTAGCTATCTCTTTAAAGACACATTTAAATAAATGAAACATATTATAGAGCTAAAAAATGTATCGTTTCGATACGATAAAATAATAGAAGAGTATCAAATTGACACTGTTTCGTTTCACGTGAAACAAGGGGAGTGGCTTTCAATTGTTGGGCACAATGGTAGTGGGAAATCTACAGTTGTACGCCTGATTGATGGTCTTTTGGAAGCTGAGTCTGGTGAGATTTACATTGATGGAAAAAAACTGACTCGTGAAACTATATGGGAAATCCGTAGTAAAATTGGGATTGTATTTCAGAATCCTGATAACCAATTTGTTGGTGCGACAGTAGAAGATGATGTTGCCTTTGGTTTAGAAAATCAAGGAATTCCACGGGAAGAAATGCTTCAACGAGTGGAGAAGGCTATTGAGCAAGTTGGTATGCTGGAGTTTAAAGATCGCGAACCATCTCGTTTGTCAGGTGGTCAAAAGCAACGGGTGGCCATAGCAGGTATTATCGCCTTGAGACCAACTATTATTATCCTTGATGAAGCAACTAGTATGTTAGATCCAGAAGGCAGAGAGGATCTAATGGCGGTAATGAGAGAACTTCAGAAAAAATTTCAATTAACAATTATCTCCATTACCCATGATTTAACCGAAATTGCCTTAAGTGATCGAACACTGGTGTTTCAAAAAGGAAAACTAGAGTCTTCTATGACGCCGCGGGAATTGTTTTCAAGAAATGACCTTAATGAGATTGGACTAGATAAGCCTTTTAGTAAGCAGGTTCAAGAATCTCTCAGCTCGCATTTTCCGCTAAAACAGGATTATCTAACAGAAAGTGAGTTATTAGACCAACTATGGGAATCTCTTTAAAGAATGTCTATTATACTTATCAAGAGGGAAGTCCTTTTGAAGGGCAGGCGCTTTCTGATATTAGTTTGGAAATAAAAGATGGATCTTATACAGCCATCATCGGGCATACTGGCAGTGGCAAGTCTACTTTGTTGCAATTACTAAATGGTTTACTGCGTCCGACTAAAGGAACGATTCAATTTGAAGATTTTGTTTTAGATAATCATTCTGAGCCAAAAGAAATGAAGTACCTGAGAAAAAAAGTCGGTTTGGTTTTTCAATTTCCAGAAAGTCAGCTATTTGCGGAAACTGTTCTAGCTGATGTAGCCTTTGGACCACAAAATTTTGGGGTACCTAAGGACAAAGCGGAGGAAATAGCCAAAGAAAAATTAGCGATCGTTGGTTTAGAAGAGTCTATCTATGATAAAAGTCCATTTGAACTATCTGGTGGACAAATGAGACGGGTTGCGATCGCGGGTATTTTAGCTATTGAACCAGAGATTTTAGTATTGGACGAGCCAACAGCAGGGCTAGATCCTGCTGGAAGAAAGGAATTGATGGCGCTGTTTGAAACATTACATAAAAATGGGATGACTCTAGTTCTGGTAACTCATACGATGGATGATGTAGCAAATTTTGCTGATACCGTATTTGCTTTAGAAGCGGGAAAACTTGTCCTAAACGGACCCCCAAGGGAAGTGTTTCAACAGGTTGAGTATTTACAAAAACTTCAATTAGGAGTCCCACAAATTACGAATTTTGCTCTTCAATTGAAACGAAGAGGACTTCCTCTGGACAGACTACCAATCAAAATTGAGGAACTAAAGGAGCTGTTACTTCATGAATAATATGATTTTAGGAAGGTATATTCCTGGAAACTCCATTATCCACCAACTAGATCCTCGTGGGAAGTTGCTCTCAATGTTTTTATTCATATTTCTTCTGTTTTGGGCAAATAATATCCAGACAAATGTTCTTCTCTTTGGTTTTATTTTTGTTTTAATGTATCTAACGAAGATTTCGGTTAGTTTTTATATTAAAGGCTTAAAATCAATGATTTTTATCATTGCTTTTACAACTATTTTTCAATTATTTGCGACTTCTCAAGGAACTATTTTGTATCAATGGTGGTTTTTTAAATTAACCGACCAAGGATTGATGCAAGCCGCCATCATATTTTGTAGATTTATTTTAATTATTTTTTATTCGACGATTTTAACCGTGACGACGACACCATTGAGTTTAGCAGATGCTGTTGAAAAGATCCTTACCCCACTAAAAATTATTAAGGTTCCGGCTCATGAGATTGGGTTAATGCTATCTATGAGTTTGCGCTTTGTTCCAACCTTAGTAGATGATACGAATCGAATCATGAATGCGCAAAGGGCACGTGGTGTTGATTTTGGTGAGGGAAATCTATTAAAAAGGATCCGTTCCTTTATTCCGATCCTCATTCCTCTATTTGCTTCTAGTTTTAAACGCGCAGATGCATTAGCAATTGCGATGGAAGCGAGAGGGTACAAAGGCGGTGAGGGACGAACACGCTATCGGACTCTGCAGTGGGGAGTAAAAGATACCCTGGCATTGCTCGTTATTCTGTGCCTCATGTTGATAGTTTTTTATCTAAAAAATGGATAGAGCTAGTTGTATTGGTTCAAAAATAAGGAAAAAGCGCTATACAAAGCGCTTTTTACATTAAATTCACATATTCTTGTAACATTTGTAATATATTCTACAATAAACTGTAACATTTTGTGTGTATGATAGAATTATGTTCGAAAGGAGAATAGAATTCATGAACAGTAAAAAGTTCCAATGGACAGTCACTTCCCTACTTTCAGCAGCATCACTTTTCATTTCAGGTATTGCTACAGTGAATGCTGAAACTTACGAAGTGAAGTCTGGAGATACTCTATCAAAAATTGCACTAGAAAATAACACTTCAGTAGAAAATATTATTGCATCTAACAATTTGACCAATGAAGATTTGATCTATGCAGGACAAATTATTGAGTTAGGTGAGCGTTCAAAATCTATGATTGATAAAGTTGCTCCACAAGAGCAAGCGAAACCTGCTGAAAGTGCACCTGCAGCAGCACAAACTGCTCAAAAACAAACAACTTATGCAGCAAATGCTGCAGTGACTTCTGCACAATCAACAAATGGTGGAATTGTTCTATCAAATGGAAATACTGCTGGGGAACAAGGTTCTTATGCAGCTGCTCGTATGGCTGAAATGACTGGTGTACCTGCTTCTACTTGGGAAGCAATTATTGCCCGTGAATCAAATGGTCAAGTAAATGCAGCAAATGCTTCTGGTGCAAGTGGTTTATTCCAAACAATGCCAGGTTGGGGTTCAACTGCAACAGTTGATGATCAAATCCAGGCGGCATATAATGCATACAGCTCTCAAGGTTTGTCAGCTTGGGGTTATTAAAAAATAGGTTTACAATTTGTAAACCTATTTTTTTAATGTCTCAAGAATGTCAAGTGGAGAGTGACAAATAAAATCTGGTGAGTAAAGAAGTAGCTCTTCAAGATCTCCAAATCCCCAAGTGACGGCCACGGTTTTTATGCCAACTGTTTGACCTCCAATGAGGTCAAATTTTGTGTCTCCAATAATCACTGTCTCCTCTTTTGGAAGGTCATTGATTGACAAGGCGTATCGAATGACATCGGCTTTGTGGATACGATCTGAATTTGATCCATAAATTCCTTTAAAGTATTTATCGATACCTAAATCTTGACACATCTGTAAAGCAACTGGTTCATGTTTTGAAGTAGTTACATAAAGAGGAATGTTTTTGTCTTGTAATGCTTTCAAAGCTTCTAGTATCTGAGGAAATAGAGTTGATTTGTATTGACCTTTTTCATGATAATACTGGCGATAGATCATCACTGCTTGATCTACTAAAGTTTCAGGAAGGGTAGCTTCAAAACTAGAAATCAAAGGTGGTCCCATAAAACTACGGATAGTTTTGAGATCGGGTTGAGGAACCTTCAAAGTATCGAATGTATGTTGAAAACTCTCTGTAATTCCCTTGGAACTGTCAACTAATGTTCCATCTAAATCAAAAAATAAGGCTTGCATGCTATTCTCCAAATATCTCTTTTTGTAATCTACGTCCGGTTGGTGTTGCTGCCAATCCTCCTTCAGCTGTTTCTCTAAAGGCAGTCGGAAGACTAGATCCAACTTGGTACATGGCGTCAATCACTTCATCAACAGGTATTTTTGATTCAATACCTGCTAAGGCCATATCAGCAGCAATGAAGGCATAGCTGGCTCCCATTGCGTTTCGTTTGACACATGGAACTTCCACGAGTCCTGCTACTGGATCACAAATGAGACCAAGCATGTTTTTGATGACAAAACAGACTGCCTGACTCGCTTGATAAGGAGTTCCCCCAGCAGCTAGTGTCAATGCTGCCGCACTCATAGCTGAAGCAGAACCAACTTCTGCTTGACAACCACCTTCTGCACCTGAAATAGAAGCATTATTTGCGATGACTAAACCAAAAGCTCCAGCTGTCAGTAGAAAATCTAATTGTTGCTGACGGTTTAACCCTAATTTTTGAGTTGCCGCAGTGAGAACTGCAGGAAGACAGCCAGCAGATCCTGCAGTGGGTGTTGCACAGACCAGCCCCATTTTAGCATTGTGTTCGTTGACAGCGATAGCATTCTTTGCTGCGGTTAAGACGGTCAAGTCAGATAAAGTTTTTCCTGATTTGATATAACGATCTAATTTTGCCGCATCTCCACCAGTTAATCCACTACGAGAGTGATTTTCATTTAATCCTAACTTTACAGAATCAATCATCACTTCTAAATTACGGGTCATTAATCGGAGGACTTCTTCGCGTTCACGACCAGTTAGTTCAAATTCAGTTGCAATCATTAACTCTGCGACGTTTCCTTCGTATTGTGTGCTTGCTTGTTCTACGAGGTCTACAATTGAATAAAACATACGAACTCCTTATTTGAAAAAGTTGACATTATGAAGATGAGGAATTTGACGGATATCTTCGATCGCTGATTCACAACTCCTTGAGTCAACTTCTATAATCATAATCGCTTTTTCTCCAGCTTTTTCCCGCGTCACATTCATCTGTGCAATGTTAATATCATAGCGAGAAAGGGCTTCTGTCACATGAGCGATCATCCCAGGGACGTCTTGATGCACAATGATAATGGTTGGAGTATTCATATTTAGCGAGATAGCAAAGCCATTTAACTCAGTAACCTGTATATTCCCACCACCAATGGAGATTCCAGTGACAGAAATCGTTTTATGGTCATTTTTTACAGTAATGGTTGTTGTGTTGGGGTGAGGAGCATTGCTCTCTTTTTGAATAGACCAAACAATCCGAATGCCTCGTTCATGTGCAATTTTTAGACTATCTGGGATTCTAGGGTCATCTGTGTCCATTCCTAAGATGCCCGCTACTAAGGCTAAATCTGTTCCATGACCACGATAGGTTTTGGCGAAGGAATTAAATAATTGGAACTCAACTTCTTTTGGTTCCTCTCCAAAGATAGAAGAAACAATTTTACCAATTCGAACAGCACCTGCAGTGTGACTACTGGATGGGCCGATCATCACAGGTCCAATAATATCAAAAACTGATTGGAATTTTAAAGAGTTCATGCTCTGCTCCTTTGTGATCACTTTACTTCATTATATCAGATATGGCTGATGATTTCTTCTATTTTTCCCGAAATATCTGAGAAATCTTAAAGGGGGCTTAAAGCATTTATATTATCCTGGATTTTTAGTATTTCTAACATCTGACTGAAATATTTGACACATTATTTCAATAAATATGAAATATTTCTTGTGTAGTATAGAGGTATACCAATAAAGGAGTACATAATAATGAATAAAAAACAAATGATGAAACATATTATTGGACTTAGTTTACTTGCAGGACTTTTCCTTCCCATTGTAGCGAATGCAGATTCTTATACTGTAAAATCAGGTGATACTTTATCAGCTATTGCTAAAGAGAAGAACACAACGGTTGATGCGATTGCTAAGAAAAATAAGATTAGTAACGTGAACCTTATCTCAGTTGGTCAAGTTCTTGAGATTGAAGATGCAAAAACAACGCAGAAAACTACGGAGCAAGCTACTACTAGTAAAACGGATACTACACAAGCAACAACGACTGTCTCTGCTTCAGATGGCTTGAGTGCGGAAGATGCAGCTGCTAAGGAATGGATTGCCCAAAAAGAATCAAGTGGTAGTTATACAGCACAAAATGGCCAATATTATGGTCGTTACCAATTAACTCTCACCTATTTGAATGGTGATTTATCACCTGCAAACCAAGAAAAAGTGGCCAATCAATACGTTGTCAACCGTTATGGATCATGGTCAGCAGCTAAAAATTTCTGGTTGGCAAATGGCTGGTATTAAATTCGTTTAAAAAGAGTCCTTGAATAAGACTCTTTTTAAATTTACAGCTCTGTAAACGTATCATTAATTAGAGAGGACTAGGGCGGTCAAATGCTTGTTTTCTTCTATAAAGCGTGTTAAAATGGTAACTGCTCAAAACGACCTTCAATCGTTGAAGCAAACCACGACCTTCAATCGTGAGTAACGAAAAGATGGGAGAAACCTATGAGTGATAACTCGAAAACACGTGTTGTTGTTGGTATGAGTGGCGGTGTCGATTCATCTGTAACGGCTTTGTTGTTAAAGCAACAGGGTTACGATGTCATCGGCATCTTCATGAAAAACTGGGACGACACAGACGAAAATGGTGTCTGTACAGCTACAGAAGATTACAAAGATGTAGCAGCAGTTGCAGACCAGATTGGCATTCCTTACTATTCTGTCAACTTTGAGAAAGAATATTGGGATCGTGTCTTTGAATATTTCCTTGCTGAATACCGAGCTGGTCGGACACCAAATCCGGATGTCATGTGTAATAAGGAAATCAAATTTAAGGCCTTTCTAGATTACGCTATGACCCTCGGTGCCGATTATATAGCGACAGGGCACTATGCACGCGTGACGCGTGATGCGGATGGCGTTGTCCATATGTTACGTGGCGTTGACAATGGAAAGGATCAAACTTATTTCTTAAGCCAATTGTCACAAGAACAACTTCAAAAAACCATGTTTCCGTTGGGGCATTTAGAAAAGCCTGAGGTTCGCCGGTTAGCAGAAGAGGCTGGACTAGCAACGGCTAAAAAGAAAGATTCCACTGGAATCTGCTTTATCGGAGAAAAGAATTTCAAAGAGTTTCTCAGCAACTATCTACCTGCTCAGCCAGGCCGAATGATGACCGTAGATGGACGAGATATGGGTGAACATGCCGGTTTGATGTATTACACGATCGGTCAGCGTGGTGGTCTTGGAATTGGTGGACAACAGGGTGGAGACAATGCTCCATGGTTTGTAGTGGGGAAAGACCTTAGTCAAAATATTCTTTACGTTGGTCAAGGCTTCTATCATGATGCACTGATGTCAACAAGTTTACAGGCTAGTCAAGTTCACTTTACACGAGATATGCCAGAAGAATTTGAAATGGAATGTACAGCAAAAATCCGTTATCGTCAACCTGATAGTAAAGTTACTGTAAAGGTTAAAGGTGATAAAGCAGAGGTTATTTTTGCTGAACCTCAGCGTGCTATTACACCAGGACAAGCTGTTGTTTTTTACGACGGGGAAGAGTGTCTAGGCGGTGGCTTGATTGATAATGCTTATCGAGATGGAAAAGTTTGTCAGTATATTTAAATTGACAAATTTTCTCAATTTGCTACAATAAGAAAAGCAATAGAAATGATGGTCAAAGCTCATGGATGTTGCAGGCTTTTTTGTCCTGCACTTCTCAGAGTTTTGACTATTTTTGTGTGATTTTGAAAGGAAGTAAAATGAGGCAACAGGATTTTCGTACGAAAATAGGTTCTACTGTTTTTGGCGTGAGAGCGACTGCTTTGATTGTAAAAGATAATCGCTTGTTCGTCATAGAAGATGAGGACGGCTGTTATACAATCGGAGGTGCTATTCAAGTCAATGAAACTACAGAAGATGCTGTAGTTCGGGAAGTCAAAGAGGAACTTGGTGTCACATCTACAGCAGGTCCGTTAGCTTTCGTGGTTGAAAATCACTTTGAACAAGCTGGAATCCACTACCATAACATTGAATTTCATTATTTGGTGGACCTGCTGGAAGATGCACCTTTGGTCATGCAGGAAGATACAAAGCAATTACCTTGCCGTTGGATTGCTTTAGATGATTTACACACTGTTGACCTGAAACCAGCCTTTTTAAAATCAGCCCTACCAGAATGGGACGGAAAATTACGACACATCCATCTTGAGAAATAGGAGAAAAAATGACTTATAATTTTATTGAAGAATACGATATCATTGTAATCGGTGCTGGGCATGCAGGAGTAGAAGCCTCTCTAGCTGCTAGCCGTATGGGTTGCAAGGTCTTACTTGCGACTATTAACATTGAAATGCTAGCTTTTATGCCTTGTAATCCATCTATTGGTGGATCTGCTAAAGGGATTGTTGTCCGTGAAGTAGATGCACTTGGCGGAGAAATGGCGAAGAACATCGATAAGACCTACATCCAAATGAAAATGCTCAATACTGGTAAAGGTCCTGCGGTTCGTGCACTTCGCGCTCAAGCAGACAAAGAACTTTACTCAAAAGAAATGCGAAAAACGGTTGAAAACCAAGATAATTTAACTCTTCGCCAAACTATGATTGATGAGATTTTGGTGGAGAATGGTAAGGTTGTTGGTGTAAGGACTGCGACTCACCAAGAGTATGGGGCAAAGGCTGTTATTGTCACTACTGGGACAGCTTTACGCGGAGAAATTATCATTGGAGATCTCAAGTATTCGTCAGGACCTAATCATAGTCTAGCTTCTATCAATTTGGCCGATAATCTCAAACAGCTAGGATTAGAAATTGGACGTTTCAAAACAGGGACACCACCTCGTGTAAAGGCATCGTCAATTAATTATGACGAAACGGAAATTCAACCTGGAGATGAAGCTCCAAATCATTTTTCTTATACATCGCGTGATGAAGATTATGTAAAGGATCAGGTTCCTTGTTGGTTGACTTATACGAATGGGCATAGCCATGAAATTATCCAGAATAATTTACACCGAGCACCTATGTTTACAGGGGTTGTAAAGGGAGTGGGTCCTCGCTATTGTCCGTCCATTGAGGATAAAATTGTCCGTTTTGCTGACAAAGAGCGTCATCAACTATTCTTAGAACCTGAGGGGCGAAATACAGAAGAAGTCTATGTTCAAGGGCTGTCAACGAGTTTACCAGAGGATGTTCAACGGGATCTCGTCCATTCTATTAAGGGACTTGAGAAGGCAGAAATGATGCGAACGGGTTATGCAATTGAGTATGATATGGTGTTGCCTCATCAATTGCGCGCAACTTTGGAAACTAAGAAAATTTCAGGTCTCTTTACAGCTGGCCAAACCAATGGAACGTCTGGCTATGAGGAGGCTGCTGGTCAAGGGATTATTGCAGGGATCAATGCGGCTCTAAAAATCCAAGGAAAACCGGAACTCATTTTGAAACGCAGTGATGGTTATATTGGGGTCATGATCGATGACTTGGTAACAAAGGGAACGATCGAACCGTATCGTTTGTTAACAAGCCGTGCAGAATACCGTCTGATTTTGCGTCATGATAATGCCGATATGCGCTTGACAGAAATGGGACGAGCAATTGGATTGGTAGATGATGAACGTTGGCAACGTTTCGAAACCAAGAAGTATCAGTTTGAAAACGAGATGAAGCGTTTGGATAGCATTAAGTTAAAGCCTGTAAAGGAAACGAACGAGAAGGTTGCAGCACTAGGCTTTAAACCTTTGACAGATGCTGTCACTGCTAAAGAATTCTTGCGAAGACCAGAAGTCTCTTACCAAGATGTGGTAGAATTTATCGGTCCTGCAGCTGAAGAACTGGATAATAAAATCATTGAATTGATTGAAACTGAAATTAAATACGAAGGCTATATTTCAAAAGCAATGGACCAAGTCGAAAAAATGAAGCGTATGGAAGAAAAAAGAATTCCTGCGAATATTGACTGGGATGATATTGACTCCATCGCAACCGAAGCTCGTCAAAAATTTAAATTAATTAATCCAGAAACGATTGGTCAAGCAAGTCGTATCTCAGGTGTCAATCCAGCGGATATCTCTATTTTAATGGTTTACTTGGAAGGTAAATCTCGGAGTATCTCCAAAAACAAAGCAAACCACTAATCAAATGAGGCTGAGATGATGTTTCAGCCTCAATTTTATGGATTGAAATCTGTTGTTACTGTTTACACAGTTGTAAACCTTGTTTACAAAGTAGTGAAACCGAGGAAAAGCTTTTTACGGGTCAATCTTCTCTGTAATATAGAGAGAAACCTCGCTTTTTACCTCTATTTATGGTATAATTCCGAGAAGAGGTTTATGATGAAAAAATTTCGTTTATCGTTCATCCATTATGTGTTAATTGGTTTTATTTCATTTGCAATTTTAGCAATTTTTTTAAGAATCTTTGGCAAAGGCTATGTAACTCTTATTGCAATTTTTTTAGTCTTAGCTGGATTGATTGCTTTATTTGAATACCAGTTACAAATTTCAGAGTTAGATGAATTAGAACAAATACAATACGTTAACCATCAGGCAGAAAGCGGATTAGCATCCCTCCTTGATAAAATGCCTGTTGGAGTTATCAAAATTAATGAAGAGACAAATGAAGTAGAGTGGTTCAACCCTTATGCTGAATTGATTTTTTCAACAGATGATGGGGACTTTGATGTTGAATCCTTGAAAAAGTTACTCAATACTCTGTTTGAGGATAAAGGTCATTATGTCACTGTAGCCGATAAGAAATATTCTGTTTACTTTGATCAGACGTCTAGTGTTGTTTACTTTTTTGATGTTTCAAGTGAATATGAAGCAACTGTGGGATTGGTGACAACTCGTCCTGTTATCGGTATTATTTCTGTTGATAACTATGATGATCTAGAAGATGTCATTTCAGACTCTGATATTAGCAATATCAATAGTTTTATTGCCAACTTTGTAGAAGAGTTTACAGCTCATTACCATATGTTTTACAGACGTGTGGGGATGGATCGTTTCTATTTGTTTACAGACTACACGGTCTTAGAACAGTTGATGGAATCAAAATTTTCTGTCATCGATCAATTCCGTGAAGAAGCTAAAAATCGTGAGCTACCTATTACCTTAAGTATGGGATTCTCGTATGGTGACGGGGAGCATGATGAGATTGGTAAAGTGGCTCTCTTGAACCTAAACCTTGCGGAAGTTCGTGGTGGGGATCAAGCGGTTGTCAAGGAAAATGATGAACAGAAAAACCCTATTTTCTTTGGTGGTGGAACAGCTTCGGCTGTGAAGCGGACTCGGACTCGCACACGCGCTATGATGACAGCTATTTCGGATAAGATTAAATCCGTTGATCAAGTCTTCATTGTTGGACATAGAAACTTGGATATGGACGCTTTAGGAGCGTCTGTGGGAATGCAGTTTTTCTCTAGCAATATTTTGGCCTCCTCTTATGTGGTCTATGACCCGCATGCAATGGCTAGTGATATTTCAAGAGCAATTGCGAAACTAGAAGAAGAGCAGGTGACGAAAATCCTTCCCCTAGAGGAAGCCATGCAAATGGTGACGGATCGCTCTTTGTTAATTATGGTTGACCATTCTAAGACAGCCTTGACTCTTTCAAAAGAGTTTTATCAGGAATTTCAACAGATTATTGTCATTGACCATCACCGTCGGGATGATGATTTCCCTGAAAATGTTCTGATCACCTATATTGAAAGTGGAGCAAGTAGTGCGAGCGAATTGGTTAGTGAACTTATTCAGTTCCAGAAGTCGAAGAAAAATCGGTTAACGAAGATTCAAGCTAGTGTCTTGATGGCTGGGATTATGCTGGATACTAAGAACTTCTCCGCACGTGTTACGAGTCGGACCTTTGATGTGGCGAGTTACCTTCGTTCAAGAGGTAGTGATAGTGTAACCATCCAGGAGATCTCTGCGATTCAGTTTGATGAGTACCGCGAAGTGAACGAACTGATCTTGACTGGTGAAAAGATTTTGCCGCATATCATCGTAGCTTGTGCCAATACGACTAAAGCCTATGATTCAGTAACTATTAGTAAAGCAGCTGATAGTATGCTGGCCATGTCTGAGGTGGAAGCAACCTTTGTCATTGCTTGTAATCAAAGTGGGACTGTCTCGATTTCTGCACGAAGTCGAAGCAAAGTCAATGTACAGCGTATCATGGAACAGCTTGGCGGAGGAGGTCATTTCAACTCGGCAGCCTCTCAAATTGAGGGTCAAGATTTGCTGAGTATTCGTCAACAATTGATTGAGACTATTGAAAACGAAGTAACTATTGAAAAGGAGAATGTAGAATGAAAGTTATTTTCTTAGCGGATGTAAAAGGTAAAGGTAAAAAAGGCGAAATTAAAGAAGTGCCTACTGGTTATGCACAAAACTTTTTGATCAAGAAAAATCTTGCGAAAGAAGCCAATGCCCAAGCAATCGGTGAACTTCGTGGAAAGCAAAAGTCAGAAGAAAAAGCGCATGCTGAATTGTTAGCAGAAGCGCAAAAGATTAAAGCGAAATTAGAAGAAGAAGCAACTGTTGTTCAATTCACTGAAAAAATTGGGCCAGATGGCCGAACTTTCGGCTCTATTACCAATAAAAAGATTGCAGAAGAACTTGAGAAACAATTTGGCATTAAGATTGATAAACGTCATATCCAAGTTTCCTCTCCAATTCGTTCAACAGGTTTGATTGACGTCCCTGTAAAAATTTATCAAGATGTTACAGGTGTGATTAATATTCGTGTAAACGAAGGGTAAGCACGATCGATAGAAAGGTTTTTTTATGGCTGAGATAGAGGAATTACGAACACAACCTCAAGATATCCAAGCTGAACAATCAGTGTTGGGAGCCATTTTTATTGATGAGGGGAAATTGGTCTTTGTTCGTGAATATATCGAGCCTGGCGATTTCTTTAAGTACTCGCACCGTTTGATTTTTAAAGCCATGATCGATCTAGCTGACCGCGGGGATGCGATTGATGCGACGACTGTTCGAAATATTTTAGATAGTCAGGGGGATCTCCAAAATATTGGCGGTCTCTCCTATTTGGTAGAAGTCATTAATTCGGTACCAACTTCAGCTAACGCGGAGTATTACGCGAAGATTGTTGCCGAAAAAGCTGTCTTACGTCGATTGATCTCTCGATTAACGGAAAGTATTAATCAAGCTTATGATGGCGCAAGTCCTTCAGATGAAATCATTGCGGGTGCTGAAAAAGCTCTGATTGATGTTAGTGAAAACGCAAATCGTAGTGGATTTAAAAATATTCGAGACATCTTGAATATAAATTTTGGTAGCTTAGAAGCTCGTTCGCTTCAAACCTCTGATATTACGGGTATTGCGACAGGCTATCGCGATTTGGACCATATGACGACGGGGCTACATGAGGAAGAGTTGATTATTTTAGCGGCTCGTCCTGCAGTAGGGAAAACAGCCTTTGCTCTCAATATTGCTCAAAATATCGGGACAAAGTTGGATAAGACAGTGGCTATTTTCTCATTAGAAATGGGTGCTGAAAGTTTGGTAGACCGGATGCTAGCTGCTGAAGGCTTGATTGAATCCCATTCGATTCGTACAGGTCAATTGACGGATGAAGAGTGGCGAAAATATGCCATTGCTCAAGGAAATTTGGCCAATGCGAGTATTTACATCGATGATACCCCGGGAATTCGGATCACTGAGATTCGTTCGAGAGCAAGAAAATTAGCGCAGGAAACAGGGAATCTCGGTCTTATTCTGATTGACTACCTGCAGCTGATTACAGGGACTGGAAGAGAAAACCGTCAACAGGAAGTTTCAGAAATTTCTCGTCAGTTAAAAATTTTGGCTAAGGAACTAAAAGTTCCCGTCATTGCTTTGAGTCAGCTGTCACGTGGCGTGGAACAGCGCCAAGATAAACGTCCGGTTCTTTCTGATATTCGTGAATCTGGATCGATTGAGCAGGATGCGGATATTGTTGCTTTCTTGTACCGTGATGATTATTATGATCGAGCTGGTGAAGAGGAAGAAGATGGAATGCCTAATAATACGGTTGAAGTGATTATCGAGAAAAACCGTTCAGGTGCGCGTGGGACAGTCGAATTAATATTCCAAAAGGAATACAATAAATTCTCAAGTATTTCAAAGAGAGAGGATCAATAAGATGAGTGATGCATTTACAGATGTTGCAAAAATGAAAAAAATTAAGGAAGAAATCAAGGCCCATGAAGGACAAGTGGTTGAAATGACACTTGAAAATGGACGGAAACGTCAAAAAAATAAATTTGGACGCTTAATTGAGGTCTATCCTTCTTTATTTATTATCGAGTATACGAACGACAATAGCTTACCAGGTGAACCGGCCAATACATACGTGGAGTCTTACACCTATTCAGATATTTTAACAGAGAAGAATTTAATTCGTTATTTGGATTAATTTCTTGCTTTTATCGTCAAAATCAGTTATTATAATAAATACATATGGGAGTCTGTGTACAGTCTGAGAGGAAGTGTAAGCTTCGACCGCACCTGATCTGGGTAATGCCAGCGTAGGAAACAAATGAAATGTATTTTTCGTTATGAGTGACCTTGTGCAATCCGTCTCCTATTTTGGAGGCGTTTTTTATTTGTGAGAAAGGAGGTTACGATGTCTCTTGTAAAAAGATATTCAAAACAGTTGATAGGATTTGCAGGTTTTAGCAGCCTTCTTGTCTTATGGCAGTTAGCAGGATTTTTAAATATCCTCCCCAAATTTGTATTACCAACGCCACTTGAAATTGGGAATGCCTTTGTACGAGATCGAGCTCTCCTGATTCATCACAGTTTGTCTACCCTTCAAGTGGCCTTGATCGGACTGGTTATAGGGGTTCTTCTTGCTGCTGGCTTTGCGATTCTCATGGATAGTTTTCAATGGGTGAATGATCTGGTCTATCCTTTTATGGTTGTTATTCAAACCATTCCGACGATTGCCTTGGCCCCTATCCTGGTTCTTTGGTTTGGTTATGGTATGCTTCCAAAACTGGTTTTGATCATTATTACGGTGGTATTTCCCATCGTAGTCAGTCTGTTAGATGGTTTTCGGCATTGCGATCAAGATATTCTGAGATTGTTTCAGATTATGAAAGCCAATCGCTTTCAGACTTTAGTCCATTATAAAATTCCTGCAGCGCTTCCTTATTTTTTTGCAGGTTTACGTGTGAGCGTTTCCTATGCCTTTATCAGTACGGTCGTTTCAGAATGGTTAGGAGGTTTTGATGGATTGGGGGTCTATATGATCCAATCGAAGAAGTTATTTCAGTATGATACGATGTTTGCGATCATTGTATTGATTTCTGCTATTAGTTTACTCGGTATGTTTCTCGTTGACCAATTAGAACGAACCATTCTAAAATGGAAAAAGGATTGACAAACTTGTAAATGGTGTAAAAATTAAATTGACAAAAATGTAAAAGAGGTATAGCTAATGAAAAAGTCAATAGGTTTATTTTTCTCAATAATATTGGGATTTGTTTTTTTAAGTGCTTGTCAAAATTCTGTCAAGCAATCGTCAAGTGGTTTGAAAAAGATTGATTTTATTCTAGATTGGACCCCGAATACCAATCATACGGGTCTCTATGTAGCAAAGGAAAAAGGGTATTTTAAAGATGCAGGACTGGATGTAGATATAAAACTTCCGCCGGAAGACAGTAGTTCTGATTTGATTATTAATGGGAAAGCTCCATTTGGTATTTATTTCCAAGATTCTATGGCCAAGAAATTGGATAAAGGTGCGGGGATTACCGCTGTTGCAGCTATCGTCGAACACAATACGTCAGGGATTATTTCAAGAAAAGATGCAGCGATCACAAGTCCAAAAGATTTGGTTGGTAAGAAGTATGGTACCTGGAATGATCCGATTGAGTTGGAAATGATCAAATCGATGATGAAAAAAGAGGGGGCTGATTTTAATCAAGTAAAATTGGTTCCAAATAGTGATTCAAATTCCATTACTCCGATTGAAAATAAGGTCTTTGATGCTGCTTGGATTTATCACGGTTGGGATGGAATTTTGGCTGAGCAAAAGGGAATGAAGACCAATTTCTTCTATATGAAAGATTTTGTTCCTGCATTTGACTACTATTCGCCTGTTATTATTGCTAACAATGACTATTTGAAGTCTCATAAAGAGGAAGCAAAGAAATTCATTCAAGCGGTGAAAAAAGGCTACCAATATGCTATAGAGCATCCAGAAGAAGCAGCAGATATCTTGATTAAACAGGCCCCTGCTTTGGCTAACCAGCGTGATTTTGTCCTGGCTTCTCAAAAATATCTTTCCAGTCAGTATGCTTCAGATAAGGACAAATGGGGGCAGTTTGACCCCAAGCGTTGGAATGCTTTTTATGCTTGGGCAAAAGAGCAAGGATTGGTTTCAAATGACTTAGAAGACAAAGGTTTCACAAACGAATTGGTAGGTGACTGATATTTTAACCGTAAAAGATGTAAGTTTCTCTTTTGGAGATAAAGCAGTTTTAAACAATGTATCACTAGAAGTGCAAAAAGGAGAAATTGTCTCTATTCTAGGTCCGAGTGGGGTAGGGAAATCAACCTTGTTTAATTTAATTGCTGGGATCCTTCCCTTACAAAAGGGGGCTATAGAAGTAGATAACGCCCCGATCTCCTTTGGGAAAGTCAGCTATATGCTACAAAAGGATCTTTTGTTGGAACATAAGACAGTATTGGGAAATATTATTCTTCCCCTTCAATTAAAAAAGATTCCTAAGGAAGAGGCGGCATCTACAGCTCTAAAATTGTTAGATGAATTTAAATTGGGAAGTATCGCCAACCTTTATCCCAATGCGCTGAGTGGGGGAATGCGGCAACGGGTGGCGCTATTGAGAACCTATCTTCTGGGTCATTCTGTCTTCCTATTAGATGAAGCTTTTAGTGCCTTAGATGAATTGACAAGGCAGGATCTTTATCACTGGTATCTAGACAGTAAGGAACGTCTTGGTCTCACCACTCTAGTGATCACTCATAGTATCGAAGAAGCTTTGACATTGAGTGACCGGGTCTATATTTTGAATCATAATCCCGGTGAAATTATTGCAGATCTTCCTTTAAAATGGGATCCAACAACGGATAGGGACTGGCAACAATTGCAATATAAAAAACGAATCATAGAATTATTGTCTGAATTTCATTGAAATTGTTTTGAAGGACTTTACAAAGTTTCTATTCCGTGATAGAATAGAGTTTGTGCGAAATGACAGCAGGACAAAATGAAGCTCGTCAACAGGAAGTCAGCTAGAAAAGTAACCTTTGCTGTTTGGGCGAAGGCTTTCTGAACGAATCAGGTTTGTCTAAAACGTTATTTCCTACAAAAATTATTTTTATAGGAGGACATTTCAAATGTCACGTTATACAGGACCATCTTGGAAACAATCTCGCCGTCTTGGCTTGTCACTTACAGGTACAGGTAAAGAATTGGCACGTCGTAACTACGTACCAGGTCAACACGGACCAAACAACCGTTCAAAATTGTCAGAATACGGTTTGCAATTAGCTGAAAAACAAAAACTTCGTTTCTCTTACGGACTTGGTGAAAAACAATTCCGTAACTTGTTCGTACAAGCTACTAAAGTTAAAGAAGGAACTGTCGGTTTCAACTTCATGCTTCTTTTGGAACGTCGTTTGGATAACGTTGTTTACCGTCTTGGACTTGCGACTACTCGTCGTCAAGCTCGTCAATTCGTTAACCACGGTCACATCCTTGTTGATGGAAAACGCGTTGATATTCCTTCATACCGTGTAACTCCAGGTCAAGTGATCTCAGTTCGCGAAAAATCAGCTAAAGTTCCAGCTATCCTTGAAGCTGTTGAAGCTACAGTTGGACGCCCAGCATTCGTATCATTCGATGCTGACAAACTTGAAGGTTCATTGACTCGCCTTCCAGAACGCGATGAAATCAACCCAGAAATCAACGAAGCACTTGTCGTTGAATTCTACAACAAAATGCTTTAATTTTAAGATATATCTTACGAAAAGCCCATGGTTGTGGGCTTTTTGTTTTGTCTTAAACCGTTGATTTCTGGGTTAGCTACCCTTTTTGTTTTCTTAAAACCTAAAACTGCTAATAAAAAAATCCTGATCTATCTAGATCAGGAGGCACTGTTACCGTAACATTTTCATTAAAAATTCAGCCATTTGTTGAGGGCTTTCTTTTTTTCCGCGAGAAACCCACATTTGACAGACTCCGAAGAAGGCATTGGTCAGATAGACAGAACTGTAGACTCTTTCAATATCTGTTAATGATTTATGACTATAGCGCTCTTGCAAACTATCAACCAGAAGAATCTGTAATTTATGTCGTAAGAAGGTTTGGATCTCCTTGGTTCCATTCTCTGTCAGAAGAACCGCGAAGAGTGGCTCCTTGGTTAGAAATTCGAACACTTCTGTAATCGCTTGGCGCTTGTCGTCTTGGTGTTTATCAAAGATATATTCAAGCTTGTGAAAGAGTGCTTGTTGGTAGCGCTCGATCATGTCATACTTGTCTCGATAGTGGGTATAAAAGCTAGAGCGACTAATGCCGGATTCTTGTGCTAACTCAACCGTCGTGATTTGGTCGAATGATTCCTTTTCGAGTAGTCGAACCATCGCCTCCTCGATATTTCGTTTTGTTTTTAATCGTTTATTGCTCTCAGTCATCTGTTAATCCTTTTTGCACAAAATTGTACACAGTGTCTAAAAATAAGATTTTCTACTTGTGAAAATTTCTAAAAACTGTATAATCTATTATATCAGAAATTTAGACATTGTGTATAAAAAGGAGACAAAAAATATGATGAAAGAATGGAAGGCTGTTCTTAAAAAGCCAACATTTATCATTGTCATGATTGGAGTTGCGTTGATTCCAGCTCTTTATAATATTATTTTTCTATCTTCCATGTGGGATCCATATGGAAAGGTTTCGGATCTTCCTGTAGCGGTTGTCAATAAGGATCAATCTGCTACATATAATGGACAAAAGATGGAAATTGGAAAAGACATGGTGTCCAATTTGAAGGACAATGACTCACTTGATTTTCATTTTGTAGATGAGAAAGCTGCGAAAGATGGTCTCAAAAATGGCGATTATTATATGATTGTAACCCTGCCTGAGGATCTTTCAAAAAAAGCTAGCTCCATCTTAACCAATCATCCGGAACAGATGACCATTGATTACCAAACGTCCAGTGGTCATAGTTTTATCGCAGGAAAAATGAGTGACACTGCGATGACAAAAATGAAGCAGTCAGTGGCTGAAAAAGTGACCAATACTTATACAAC
This sequence comes from Streptococcus parasanguinis, assembly GCF_015557775.1. GTDB lineage: Bacteria > Bacillota > Bacilli > Lactobacillales > Streptococcaceae > Streptococcus > Streptococcus parasanguinis_AA. The sequence goes on from NZ_JADNOY010000002.1 coordinate 53,004, forward strand.
AGCTTTATTTTCTAAAATGGGATCGCTTAAAACTGGTATGGGGACAGCGGCAGATGGAAGTGCTAAATTAGCAGATGGTGCAAGTAAATTGGAAGATGGTGGTCAAACACTGTCTACTAATTTGAATACATTGGCTCGTTCAAGCTTAGCATTTTCAGATGGTGCAACCACTCTTCGTACAGGTCTAGCAGCCTATACAGATGGTGTTGGTCAATTAGGAAATGGTCTCAATCAAATGGCTGGTCAACTTCCAAACTTGGTATCTGGTGTCAATCAATTAAATAATGGGTTTGGTACTTTTAATACAGGCTTGATGGCTTACGCTACCGGAGTGGATCAATTAGGAAATGGTCTCAATCAAATGGCGAGTCAAACCCCTCAGTTGGCCTCAGGAGTTGGTCAATTAACCAGCGGTATGGGGACCCTCAATGATGGTCTTGGGAATTATACCAATGGCGTGCGTCAATTGAATTCGGGCCTATCTAACTTTTCAAATGGTTTAGCAACCTATACAAATGGAGTCGCTACTTTATCAGAAGGAGCGGGTCAATTAAGTAGTCAATCTGCTACCCTTCGAAATGGGGTTTCTCAATTAGAATCAGGTATTCAAACATTATCAAGCCAGCTACAAGCTTCTACAAGTCAATCTGCTCAGATTGATCAATTGGCAGCTGGTTTAAACCAATTAAATGCAGCGATTCAAAATGCTACAGTAGATACCAGTCAACTTTCGTCTGGATTGACGAGTATTGCGAATTCAGCTCAATCAATCCTTGCTTCAGCCCAAGCGGATCGTGCAAATGCCCTTGCAAGTGTGCAAGGAACAGCAGCCTATCAAGCAATGACAGCTGACCAACAAGCGGAAATCAATGCGGCAATCTCATCGAGCCCAAGCTCGAGTGAAACGGCGGCTCAAGGAATCTTGACTACGATTCAAACGATCCAAGGTAGTTTGAATACAGGAAATAGCTTGACACAACTGCAAACGGCAGCCAATCAAGTTTTACCGACAGCTTCTTCTACCTTGACAGACTTGTCAAGTGGCTTGTCTAAGATCCAATCCGCAGTTAGTGGACAATTGTTGCCAGCTAGTCAAACCATCAGTCAAGGGATCAGCGCTTATACAGCTGGTGTCGATAAAATCGCTAATGGAGCAACCCAACTTCAGACGAATAGCAGTACTTTAACAAATGGGGCTAGTCAGTTAGCAGCAGGTGTTGGTCAACTAGATAGTAAATCATCAGAATTACTTGCAGGAAGCAATCAATTGGCTTCTGGTCTAGGTGAGTTAAATGGGAAGATGCCTGCCTTGACATCAGGCATGAATCAACTGGCTTCAGGAGCGACCCAATTAACAGGTAAGTCGGGTGAATTGGTTGCTGGTGCTGGAAAATTAGCTGACGGTGTAGGACAATTGAACAGCAAGACTCCAGAGTTGGCAGGTGGTGTCAACAAACTTGTCACTGGTGTCAATCAGTTGACAGAAAAATCAGGTCAATTGGTGACTGGTGCTGATAAACTAGCCGACGGTGCAAATCAAATCTCAGATGGGTCCAGCAAATTAGCAGCAGGTGGCCAAACATTGACAAATGGTTTAGGTGAATTAGCAACAGGAAGCCAAACCTTGAGTCAAGGATTAAACGATGCTAAGGGACAATTGAATGTGGCTACAACTGAAAAAGAAAACGCTAAAACCTTAGCAGATCCTGTCACTTTGTCTAAAACAGACCATGACAATACCCCTGTGAATGGTGTCGGAATGGCTCCTTATATGATCTCGGTAGCTCTCTTTGTTTGTGCCTTGTCAACCAACATGATCTTTGCAAAACTACCATCCGGCAGTCATCCTGAAAGTCGCTGGGCATGGTTTAAATCTCGCTTTGAGGTCAACGGAACGATTGCGGTGATTGCAGGAGTCTTGGTCTATGGTGCCGTTCACTTGATTGGTTTATCAGCTAATCATGAGATGGCTACTCTCTTCCTTTGTGTGATTGGTAGTGTGGCCTTCATGTCTATCGTGACTGCTTTGACAACATGGCAAAGAAAGATCGGTGCTTTCCTTTCCTTGATCCTCTTGCTCTTGCAATTGGCTTCTAGTGCAGGAACCTATCCTCTTGCTTTGACAAATGGCTTTTTCCAAGCCATTCATCCATTCTTGCCAATGAGTTATACCGTTTCTGGTCTTCGTCAAACGATTTCGATGACAGGAGAAATTGGAAATCAAGTGGCCTTCCTTCTGATGACTATTGTCCTTTTTGCAGGACTCGGAATGTGGTTCTATAATCCAAAAAAATATGAAGAGGACTAATCTTCAGGAACTCCCAACAGAATGTGTTGGGAGTTTTTTGTTTCATGTGAAACAAAAATTCTCGCTTGTTTAAGCGAGAATGTTTATTATTTAAAGAAGACGACATCAGGATTTGGAGTAATATAGAGAAGTTGGTCGTTTTCAAAGACCAGTTGGATGGTGTTGTTTTTATAGGTGTAAATGGTATAGTCTACTCCGGATTTAGAAGCTTGTTTGAGATCAACAGCTCCCATCAAAAAGGCGTGAGCTTGTTCCCCTGTGATTTTCCCCTCGTGGTAGAGCCCTTTAATATTTTCTAATTCGGTATTTTCAAAAGATTCAGCAATATAAGCAGGGTCTGTTATTTGTTTCTCTGGATTCCCAAGGATCTTTTGGACAAGGGCAGTGGTATATCCTTCATAATCCGGCGTCTGTGCAAAAATTTTATCGTCATTTCTAGAGTAGGCTACTTTTAAGTTCCCTGTTGCATAAATTTTATCTTTGGGTGCTTCTTGAGCATTTCTAGGGAGTCCTTCGGTTGTGACGATGTCAGAAGTGGTTTCCGTAGTAGTTGAGGGAGAGCTAGAGGAGTTGCTTGAGCTATTTGAACTGGTTGAGCGACTCGGGAGGCTAGAACGACTCGAGCTACTTTTTTTAAAGGTTTTCTTTTTTGAGCTGGTAGCAGTGGGTACTTTTTTAAAGTTGATCTTAAGGTCCGGCACACAGGCTGATAGAAAAAGAAGAGACAGCAAGAGTGTGAAGAAAAGAGGGAGTGTCTGTTTTTTCATCATGTTCCTTTCGATAAGCTAATTGATTTTCTATTCTATCATAAAAAAGGCAACAAAAAAAGGTCAGGAAGAAATCCTGCCTTTATTTGTTATTATTAATGACCGCCGCCTTGAGGTCCGCTACCGCCTGGAGCCCCACCGTCTCCAGGCATGGAGTTGACAATTTCCGTTTGTTTTTCACCGTTGATATAGATGTCTCCGCCAGTGTAGGTAGCAGTACCATCAAAGTCGAATCCAGATTGTCCCGTTAATTTAATGGTTCCTCCGGTAACAGTGATATTTCCATTCGAATCAATTGGATCAGTATCGCCTTGGCCAACTTCAACGTTGAGGGTTCCACCATTCATAGTGAAGAAAATTTCATCTTGGTTAGCATTAGCATTGGCTGCATTGACACCGTCATCGGTTGCATAGATGGTGATATCTCCACCGTTGATGGTGATCGATTTTCCTTCGAGACCTTCGACAGACTCTGTTACCTCATAGGTTCCGCTATCGATGATCAGATCACCAGAAGCATGGATTCCGTCGTCTCCTGCGGTGATGGTCATTTTGTTATCTGAAAGATACATGGTTCCGACCGAAGTATCTTCATCATTATCCACCTTGACTGCATCTTCATCTGCATCGATGGTCATGGTCGTGCCAGTGATATTGAGTTCATCATTGACGTTGAAGGCATCTCCTACAGCCGTGATCTTATAGGTTCCACCTGTGATATGGAGAGTGTCATTGGCCTTGATCCCGTTATTCTTCTTAGCGTCAATGTTGAGCGTACCTGAACCATTGATGGTGAGGTCGCCTTTAGAGAAGATCACTGCATCGGCGTCTTCATCATTGTTTGAACTTGAATCAGACAAGGTATTGGTCGTGCCGTCTGCTAGAGTGAGGTAGACATGACCTGCTTTCGTAGCAGAAATTGGCGCGTTGGTGTTGGTCATGGTAACGCCTTTCAGGACGATGTGAACATCATCTGAGTCACCCGCTTCGACCTTGATTTGAACCCCATCGGATTCACCAGAGATGACATAGGTTCCAGCCTTTGAGATGGTCACAGTTGATCCAGATACAGCTACGCCGTCACCTGATACATTTGCAGACGAACCAGACAGTTTTACAGTAGAGGCTTTGCTTTCATCATAAGAGCTGTCCTTGTCCTTATCTGTAAAATAGTTGGAATTGTTTGTTTTATTTTTTGAAGTAGAGGTAGTGGTTGTTTGTGCAGTATTGCTTTTTGTAGCTGATTGTGATGACGCCTGGGTACAAGCTGTCAGTAAGGTGAGGGTTGCGGCCCCCGTTAATAAAAATTTCCATTTGTTTGATTTCATGAGCTTTTCCTCTCGTTCAATTGATATGCTCCTAGTCTAAAGTTGCTAGCTGAAAGTTTCCTAAAGTTTTTCTGAAAGGAACCTTAACTTTAGTTTTCTTTAAGTTTGGCTTAATGACCAGTTAAGAAAGTCCCATTAAACTAGAAAGCACGTAAGTCGTATTCATACTTACCGAAGGTTAGAAACAATAGATCCCCCTTAAAGGAGAAGAAACATGAAAAAAACAATTGAGACAAGTTTCAAACGAATCGAAACAAAATATATCGTCGCAAAAGATGACGTGAAGGACTTGATCAAAGACTTAAAAGAATACGTCGTAGAAGATAATTACCCAACCTCAACCATTTCAAACATTTATTTTGATACGGAAAATTTTGATGTCATTCAAGATGCTCTTGCCAAACAACACCGCCGTGAAAAAATTCGGATGCGGACTTATATAGAAAAACCTCAAGCAGACAGTCCAGTATTTCTAGAGGTGAAGTCAAAAGATGAAGAAGGAATTGGCCATAAATTCCGTCTAGTCGCCACTTCGCAAGCCATTATCAACTTGATGACAGATGGGAAAGTAGATCATCAGATACAAGATCCAGACTTAGTGCAAGAGATTCAGAGATTGCGAAAACGTTATGGTCATCGATTGGAACCACGGATGTTCATTTACTACGATCGCTTGTCTCTCAAAGAAAAGAAATCCATTCAGGGTTATCCTTATCAGAAGATTCGCGTGACAATTGATCAAAACCTAGTCTTTCGAGACCAGGCTGTTAGCCTTTTTGATGGGAAGAAAGGAGAACCTCTACTAGAGGATGACTTCGTGATCATGGAAATTAAGGCTCCTGGCCAAGAACCTAAATGGCTAAGGGATATTTTAGAGAAGTATGGTTTGGTGAAGCAGAAATTTTCAAAATATAGCTGTGCTTATCATAAATCACAAGGCTTGGATTATGCCCCAAGACCAGTTCAAGAAACGGTAGGTGCTGCCTATGTCTAATCTATTTGATTCTATTTTTAATAATGCCACAGCAACGGTGGATCCCTTGCGCTTACTACTGGCCCTTTTGGTCAGCCTCTTTCTAGGGATGGCTCTATCTTGGACCTATAAATACCGAACACTTTACACTCGAGAGTTTGTCATTAGTTTGACCTTGCTTCCTTCTATGATGACCTTAGTGATTTTTTTGGTCAATGGAAGTTTGGGAACCTCGATTGCAGTGGCAGGGACCTTTAGTTTGATCCGTTTTCGTTCGGCTACGAGTGGTTCGAGAGAATTGATTGCCATTTTCTTAGCCATGATTATAGGATTGGCTGCAGGTTCGGGTTATCTTTTATTGGCCATTTTAACAACCCTTTCTTTACTAGGAGTGTGGCTTGTATTAGAGAACAAACAGAGTAAGGCAGACCATCAACGGCGCCGTCATTTGACCATTACCGTCACAAAACAAGATTCTGTTGCAGAACAAATCAGCCAGTTGTTGGACCAAAGTTGTTCAGAAATTGACTTTATATCTGTCACAACGGCCCAAGCTGGAGAACAACTGACCTTGAACTATGAGGTAAATATGAAATCAAACATAGATGATTTTGCCCTTGCCAATCTATTGATTAGCGAGATTGAAAATTGTGATGTCGCTTTGACAAAGAAAGCGAAGAAAAGAAAGAATCTATAACGGCTATCCTACTTTAGGATAGTTTTTTAGGGTTTTAAGAACTTTTTAAGAAAAAGTGGTATACTGTTTCTAAAAAATTGAAGGAATCCTTTATGAAAAAGACTGCTATTTTTGAAGATGTCGTCTCTATTATGACCCATGATTCATCTACTATCAAGGATCGAAAAGGATGCGATCCAGAGCCTTTTCGAGAAAACATTACAGATGATATGACAGATGATGCCTTTCTTTATCAGGTCAAGACTTACCTAGCTAGTTTTGGGGTGATCGGGCATGTTTCCTTTCGAGATAAAAAGGCCAGTCAAAAAGGGTTTCTTTTGAGAATAAATGGACAGAAACTGTATGTTGAGGAAGCTAATGAAGATACGGGTCTTCAAGTAGGAGATCAGATCCTAGCTCTGGATGGAAGTGACTTGGAGCAAGTAACGTCTCTTCATAAAGACTATTTTATCAGTAAGACCCCTGAAAGACACTACCGAGAATGGGCAGATTTGGTCTCTCAGTCAACGAGTGTCACCCTGCTTCGAGAAGGGATAGAAAAGACCATTAAAGTAGTACCCAGTCGAGAACCGATCCAAGATCAGATTTTTTGGAAACGATTAGACGATGAGATTCTTTATCTTCGTCTGGATAACTTTATGGATGAGAGAGCTATTAGTCGGGTATATCAAGAGTGTTTACCTATGATGACGGAAGTCAAGTTTCTTATCATTGATGTCCGACAGAACGGCGGAGGGACAGATTCTTTATATTTCCCTCTATTACATCTAGGTTTAGAGAAGGATCAGGGCTATGAGGGCATTGATTGGGATGATGATGGCATGGAAATTCTCTACACGGAGCGTAATGTTGATCTGCGCTTGAAAGACTTTGAGGACTGGATGCAACAGGAAGAAATTAGTCCTGAAACAGCTAAACTGCTTGAAGATATGAAAGAGGACTTGCTTCGCCATCGGGGAAAAGGTTATGTAGCATATAAGGGAGAAGGCGAGGAATTTTTCCCAGAGGTCAGAGGAAGTCACTATCCTGAACAGATCTTTATCTTATCAGATATTTATTGTGCTTCATCTGGGGATAACTTTGTTCAGATGATGAAGCAGTTTAAGAAGGTAACGGTGGTGGGTCGACCAACTCTTGGGATTCTAGACTACTCTAATTGTTGTACAGTTGATTATGGCAATTTTTGTTTAATGTTTCCCACCTCTCGCTGTTTAAGCGTGGATAAAGGGAAAGGGATGACGGATCAGGGTGTTCTACCCGATATAGAGATTCCTTGGACACCTAGCCATTTCGAGAGAAATGTGGATCTGGACAAGTGTCTGGAGTTGATTCGTCAGGGGAATGTTAAATAAAACAGGATTTCAATCAGAAAAACTGATTAAAGAAAAAAATCCTTTGGTTAGAAGGGATAAATGTCTGAAATGATAACGTTTTCTACGACATTCTCACTATGTTTAAAATTGCTTACTTGGTATAAAAAATGGTAAAATAGTGAGTAACAATCAAAATGAAGAGTGAAACTTATGAAACATAAAACACTTTATAAATTTATCGGGCAGACGGTCTTGTATTTCGCCATTTTCCTAGCCCTACTTTATTTCTTTAGTTACCTTGGTCAAGGTCAGGGTGGCTTTATCTACAACGAATTTTAGAAAAGGAGACTCCTAGCCGTGTCAAACCAACCAATTACTGATATGATCGAGACAATTGAACGTTATGCGCAACTACAACCAGACTATCCGGTTTACAATGTCCTTGGTGAGGAGCATACCTATGGCCAATTGAAGGCTGATTCAGATAGCTTGGCTGCCCACATCGACCAAATGGGACTTCCTGAAAAGTCACCTGTAGTGGTCTTTGGTGGTCAAGAATATGAAATGTTAGCAACCTTTGTGGCCTTGACAAAATCTGGCCATGCCTATATCCCAATTGATAGCCACTCTGCCTTGGAGCGCGTGTCTGCCATTGTTGAAGTAGCAGAGCCAAGCTTGATTATTGCCATCAATGAATTTCCATTGGAAAACCCAGCTGCTCCAATCATGTCCTTGGAGCAAGTGCGTGAAGCTTATGCGGCTCAGCATGCCTATGACTTGCAACATCCAGTCAAAGGGGATGATAACTACTACATCATCTTTACCTCAGGGACAACTGGGAAACCAAAAGGGGTGCAAATTTCGCACGATAACTTGCTCAGCTTTACCAACTGGATGATTACGGACAAGGAATTTGCAACGCCAGAGCGTCCGCAAATGTTGGCGCAACCGCCCTATTCCTTTGACTTGTCTGTCATGTACTGGGCACCGACCTTGGCTCTTGGAGGAACCCTTTTTGCTCTTCCATCAGCCATTACTCAAGACTTCAAACAACTCTTCGCGACCATCTTTTCCCTTCCGATTGCGATCTGGACTTCAACACCATCTTTTGCAGATATGGCCATGTTGTCTGAAGATTTCAATGCTGAAAAAATGCCAGGGATCACCCATTTCTACTTTGATGGGGAAGAGTTGACAGTCAAGACTGCTCAGAAATTGCGCGAGCGTTTCCCAAATGCACGCATCATCAATGCCTACGGCCCAACAGAAGCAACTGTAGCTCTTTCGGCTGTAGCCGTAACAGATGAGATGTTAGCTACTTTGAAACGTCTGCCAATTGGTTATACCAAAGAAGATTCTCCAACCTTCATCATTGATGAGGCAGGCAACAAATTGCCAAATGGTGAGCAAGGGGAAATCATCGTGTCTGGACCAGCCGTTTCAAAAGGTTATATGAATAATCCAGAGAAAACAGCAGAAGCCTTCTTCGAATTTGAAGGTCTGCCAGCCTACCATACGGGAGATGTCGGAACCATGACGGATGAAGGACTCCTTCTCTATGGTGGTCGAATGGACTTCCAAATCAAGTTTAACGGTTATCGTATCGAGCTAGAGGATGTCTCTCAAAACTTGAATAAATCGAAGTATATTGACTCAGCAGTCGCAGTACCGCGTTATAATAAAGATCACAAGGTGCAAAATCTCTTGGCCTATGTCATCTTAAAAGAGGGCGTCAAAGAACAATTTGAGCGCGAAATTGATATCACGAAAGCCATTAAGGAAGATTTAGAAAACATCATGATGTCTTATATGATGCCTTCAAAATTCCTCTATCGTGACAGCCTGCCATTAACACCAAACGGGAAAATCGACATCAAAGGGTTGATTAGCGAGGTTAACAACCGATGATCGAGTTTTTGAAACAGCTCCCTCATTTAGAACACTATGGAACACCGATCTATTTTATCTACCTCATTCTAGCCTTTTTGCCGATCTTTGTGGGTCTCTTTTTCAAAAAGAGATTTCCGATCTATGAAGGACTGGTGAGTCTGATCTTTATCATTTTGATGCTGACAGGTTCGAATCTCAAGCAAATTTATGCCCTGCTCTTTTACGTAGTCTGGCAAATCTTGATTGTGTATTCCTACAAGATCTATCGTCAGAAAGCGGACAATAAGTGGATTTTCTATCTTCATTCCTTCTTGTCTGTCTTGCCCCTGATCTTTGTTAAGGTAGAGCCAGCAATCAAGAATGGGCACCAATCCTTGTTTGGATTTTTAGGGATTTCGTATTTAACCTTCCGGGCTGTCGGAATGATCATCGAAATGCGAGATGGTGTCTTGAAAGAATTCACACTTTGGGAATTCTTACGCTTTATGCTCTTTATGCCGACCTTCTCAAGTGGGCCGATTGATCGTTTCAAGCGTTTTAATGAGGATTATAACGCTATTCCTGAGCGTGAAGAATTATTGGATATGTTGGAGCAAGCTGTTAAGTATATCATGTATGGCTTCCTTTATAAATTTATCCTAGCTCATATTTTTGGTCACTTATTATTAGGTCATGTGCAGACCTATGCCTTGTCTCAAGGTGGATTCTTCAATATCGGAACGCTGGGAGTCATGTATGTTTATGGCTTTGACCTCTTCTTTGACTTTGCGGGCTATTCGATGTTTGCTTTAGCAGCTTCAAATTTGATGGGAATTAAAAGTCCAATCAACTTTGATCGTCCCTTTAAATCACGTGACTTAAAGGAATTCTGGAATCGTTGGCATATGAGTTTGTCTTTCTGGTTCCGTGATTTTGTCTTTATGCGTCTCGTGATGGTATTGATGCGCAATAAAGTATTCAAGAGCCGAATTACCACCTCAAATGTTGCCTATATTATCAATATGTTGGTCATGGGCTTCTGGCACGGGGTGACCTGGTACTACATCGCTTATGGGCTCTTCCATGGGCTTGGACTGGTTATCAATGATGCTTGGATTCGTAAGAAAAAGACCATCAATAAAGAAAGAAAAGCAAAAGGATTGGATCCTATACCGGACAATCGTTGGACCAAAGCTTTAGGGATCTTTATCACCTTTAACACAGTGATGCTGTCCTTCCTGATTTTCTCAGGATTCTTGGATCAACAATGGTTTCCAAAATTGAAATAAAAGGAGAATAGAAAAATGGATGTAAAATCACAAGTAATTGAAATTATTGACGAATTGTTTATGGAAGATGTCTCAGACATGATGGATGAGGATCTCTTTGATGCGGGTGTCCTTGATAGTATGGGAACAGTCGAATTGATTGTAGAACTGGAAAATCGCTTTGGCATCCGTGTTCCTGTATCTGAATTTGGACGTGATGATTGGAATACTGCTAACAAGATCGTAGAAGGTGTAACGGAGCTTCAGAATGCTTAAGCGTTTGTGGCTGATTTTAGGGCCCGTATTTTGCGCGCTCCTCATGGTAACAGCTTTATTATTCTTTTATCCAATCAATCATAAGCACAACTATACCGAAGAGAAAAAAGCTGCGGTTAGTCTGAATGCAGAAGGATTCAAGAGTCGTACAAAGAAACAAGAAGCACTTTCTGATCCACAGCATCGCTTTGTTCCTTATTTCGGCTCCAGTGAGTGGTTGCGCTTTGATGTGGTGCATCCAGCAGTTTTGGCTGAAAAATATGACCGCAATTACAGACCCTACTTTTTAGGAGAACGTGGTGCGGCTTCTTTGAACCAATATTTTGGGATGCAACAGATTTTGCCAGAACTCAAGGACAATACAGCTGTTTATGTAGTTTCTCCGCAATGGTTCACCAAGAAGGGCTATGATTCCTCTGCCTTTCAACAATTCTTTAATAGCGATCAGTTGAATAGCTTTATTGCCAATCACCAACAGGATGCTGCATCCCAGTATGCTGCAAAGCGTCTATTACAACAGTATCCAAACGTCGCCTTTCAAAGTGTTGTAACGAAAATTTCTCAAGGAAAGAAAATTTCCGGATTTGATCAGTCTTTGAACCAGTTTGTTTCCCACCTTGTTCAACGCGAAGATGCTTTGTTTAGTAATCTTGCAACGCGTACAAATGGGAATTACGATCAGAAGGTCAAAAAACGTCTACAAGATTTACCAGATCAATTCTCATATGAGAAATTGGAAGAAATTGCAACGGCTGAAGCAAAAGTCAAAACCAATAACAACGACCTTGGAATCAGCAATCATTTTTACAATACTCGTTTAAAAATGAAGCTGAAGAAACTAAAAGGTTTCCAAAAAAACGAATCCTATGTTCAATCTCCTGAGTACAATGACTTGCAATTGGTTCTAGACCAGTTTGCTAAATCTCGGACCAATGTTATCTTTGTCATTCCTCCAGTTAATGCCAAATGGATGAAATACACAGGCTTGAGCCAAGAAAAGTATGAACAGGCTGTTCAAAAGATTCGTTACCAATTGAAAAGTCAAGGATTCACCAATATTGCAGACTTTTCTAAAGATGGTGATCAGCCTTACTTTATGGAAGATACGATTCATATGGGATGGAATGGTTGGCTAGCCTTTGATAAAGCGGTCAATCCCTTTGTCACAAAGGCTGAAAAAGCACCAACTTACCATCTAAATGATCGCTTCTTCAGTAAAGACTGGGCCCAATATAAAGGGACACCAGACGAATTTAAATAATGCTTGATCAAAGGGGGCAGGATCGAATCCTGGCTCCTTGATTTGTGAGGAAAGTGACGAGAAAGTCACAAACGAGCAAGAGAGTTATCCACAGGCTGTGGGAAACTTCCTTGTAAATGGATGAAAACAAGTCCTGGTGCTGATGACACCTCCTCTTTTGAGGGAGCAAAAGGTGAAAGTTATCCACATTTTTGTGGATAAGTGATAAAAAACAGTGGATAAGTCAGCTGGTTTGTGAAAAGGAGAATAGTGTGAAAAAAATTTGGTTTTACGCAATCGTTCAGGGAATTGTGATCTTTTTTATTGTGGGTGGCATGACCTATGTACTTAGGGGAGATTTCTTTTTCCGCTACCTATCCCCTATTTTTGGACTAGCAGCAGCTGTCTTACGATTTGGGACGGCGACTTTAATGAAGGTGCTAGCACCCACTCTCTACGATGATCCCAAAAAGAAAGAAGAGAGCCACGATAACTAAAGAAGTTGGTGACTGAAAAAGTTGAGCTAAAGGCCACTTTCTGCTGGTCTTTATGGTAAAATAGAAGGAAGAATATTAGTTTGGAGATTAATTAGAAATGAAACGTTCAATGTATGCTGGACGTGTTCGTGAAGAACACATTGGAACTCGTATTACCTTGAAAGGATGGGTTAGCCGTCGTCGTGACTTGGGTGGTTTGATCTTTATCGATCTACGCGACCGCGAAGGAATCATGCAATTGGTGATCAATCCAGAAACAGTTAGTGCAGAAGTAATGGCTACAGCTGAAAGCATCCGTAGTGAATATGTTGTAGAAGTGACAGGTCTTGTAGAAGCTCGTGAACAAGCTAATCCAAACTTGCCTACAGGAGCAGTAGAACTCAAAGTGGAAGCTATTACGGTTCTCAATACCGCTAAAACAACACCATTTGAAATCAAGGACGGTATTGAAGCCAATGATGATACTCGTCTTCGTTACCGCTACTTAGACCTTCGTCGTCCTGAGATGTTGGAAAACCTCAAACTCCGTGCAAAAGTGACCCATTCAATCCGCAATTACTTAGATGAATTAGAATTTATTGATGTGGAAACACCCTTTCTTTCTAAGTCAACTCCAGAAGGAGCACGTGACTACTTGGTTCCTTCCCGTGTCAATAAGGGTCATTTCTATGCCCTTCCACAAAGTCCTCAGATTACAAAACAATTGTTGATGAATGCCGGTTTTGATCGCTATTATCAAATCGTGAAGTGTTTCCGTGATGAGGATTTACGGGGAGACCGTCAACCTGAGTTTACACAAGTCGACTTGGAAACTTCTTTCTTGAGTGATCAAGAAATCCAGGATATCACAGAAGGCTTGATTTCACGTGTCATGAAAGAAACCAAGGGAATTGAAGTAACACTCCCATTCCCACGGATGAATTATGATGAGGCTATGGCCTTGTATGGTTCAGATAAACCAGATACACGTTTTGAAATGTTGCTCCAAGACTTGACAGAGCTTGTCAAGGGTGTAGACTTCAAAGTCTTCTCAGAAGCTCCAGCAGTTAAGGCGATTGTTGTCAAAGGTGCAGCGGATCATTACTCTCGTAAAGACATCGATAAATTGACAGAAGTTGCGAAGCAATACGGTGCAAAAGGTCTTGCTTGGGTGAAATATGCTGAGGGTACTTTGAACGGTCCTGTTGCGAAGTTCTTGACAGACTTGACAAGTGACTTGACAGTTGCTTTACAGTTAGAAGACAAAGATCTAGTTCTCTTTGTAGCAGATACTCTTGAAGTAGCCAATGCAACGCTTGGTGCTTTGCGTGTTCGTCTTGCGAAAGAGCTTGACTTGATTGACAACAATCAATACAACTTCCTTTGGGTAGTGGATTGGCCAATGTTTGAATGGTCTGAAGAAGAAGGCCGTTATATGTCTGCTCACCATCCATTTACACTCCCACAAGCTGAAACAGAGCATGAATTGGAAGGCGATCTTTCAAAAGTTCGAGCAATTGCCTATGATATCGTCTTAAATGGCTATGAATTAGGTGGAGGAAGCCTACGGATTAATCATAAAGATTTACAAGAACGGATGTTTAAGGCACTTGGATTTACAAAAGAAGCTGCCAATGAACAATTTGGTTTCTTGTTGGAAGCAATGGATTATGGTTTCCCACCACATGGAGGATTGGCGATTGGTTTGGACCGCTTCGTGATGCTTCTTGCAGGTGAAGATAATATTCGGGAAGTCATTGCCTTTCCTAAGAATAACAAGGCGACAGATCCAATGACACAAGCTCCTTCTGTCGTTTCTGAAAAGCAATTGGATGAGTTAAATCTTCAAGTAGAAGTAGCAGAGCAAGAATAGGACAAGAGAGAAAAGGGAGAGTCTAGGAATCAGTTGCTCTAAGATTTTCCTTTTCTTCTAATCGATGGATTGAAAATGAAAAAAATTCGCTTTTATAAGCTATTTCGCTATCATGTGCGGCGACTAGCTTATAACATTAAATTATTGCGCGTGCTGAAGAGCATCTCCCGTGAGAAATACGATGAAAAAGTGTCAGCTTCCTTGCTGTATGGTTTTCTATCAGCGATTGCCGTCAACTTCTTCTTTCAACCAGGACATGTATACTCCAGCGGTGCAACAGGTCTAGCTCAGATTTTATCTGTTCTGAGCCAACGCTTTATTGGCTTTACGATTCCCGTTTCCTTGACTTTTTATGCCATCAATATCCCTTTGATGATTGTGGCTTGGTATCAAATTGGCCATAAATTTACCATCTTTACCTTTATTACGGTTTCGATGAGTTCCCTCTTTATTCAGTTCGTGCCAGTGATTACGTTGACCAACGATCCGATCATGAATGCCCTATTTGGTGGGGTTGTCATGGGAACAGGGATTGGTTTTGCTCTTCGGAACAACATTTCCAGTGGAGGAACGGATATTGTCAGTTTGACGATTCGAAAACGGACAGGAAAGAATGTCGGCAGCATCTCCTTTTTGGTCAATGGGACCATTATGTTGATCGCTGGTCTGACCTTTGGTTGGAAGTATGCTCTTTACTCTATGATTACCATCTTCGTATCGAGTCGAGTAACGGATGCTGTCTTTACCAAGCAAAAACGGATGCAGGCAATGATCGTAACGAGCCAGCCAGATGCCATTATTGAAAAGATCCATAAAAAATTGCATCGTGGAGCAACCATTATCCACAATGCAGAAGGAACCTATAACCATCAGGAAAAAGCAGTTCTGCTGACAGTTATTACGCGTGCAGAGTTTAATGAATTCAAATATATTATGAAAAAAGCTGATCCTCAGGCTTTTATCACCATTTCAGAAAACGTTCATATCATCGGACGCTTTGTGGAAACAGAAGAATAAAAATAAAGGTCACCACATTGTGGTGACCTTTATTTTGCTGATTCAGTTTCATGGAGAAGGAGCCAACTATGGGCAGGAATAGAAAGTTCCTTTCCTTTAGGAATAGGGGTTTTTAGGTTGGTATGAGGATAGACAAATAACAGGTGACTATCGCTCGGATGTTGATAGGTCTGTTCTTGATCACCGATATTGACAAGAATCGTTATTTTTTCACGATCTTTCTCAATCGTGTAGATCAAATGATGATCAGACAACCATTTGACATCACAGTAGTCGCGAATCTCTTGCCCTTTTTTCAAACGAAGGAGTGGCTGTGATTTCCGATAAGCAATCAATTCTTCAAGAAAAGCAATTTCTTCTTGGCATTTTGGAAGGGATGTCCAGTCCAATTGGTTGAGACTATCTGGCAAGTTATAGGTGTTGTCTTCGAGCCCTTTTGTGCGATAAAATTCTTGACCAGCATGGATAAACGGCACTCCTTGAGCTAGTAACACTAAATGAAGAGCTAATCGTGAGAGAGCTTTTCGATCTTCTAGACGAATCTCTTCCTTTTCAAATTGGAAATAATCAAAAACAGTTGCATTGTCGTGGCATTCGACGTACTGAATGGCTTGTTGAGGTTGGGTGAAATGAGCAGGCCCTAGCTTCCCGACATTCGCCGTTAGAATGTTAGCAAAATCATTCGCGGAATGTTGACTCTCACGACGGTGACCAGCTACAAGTGTTCTCTTGATCGTATCCCGGAAGTTATCACTGAAAAAGCCAAAGGCTGGTAATCGTTTCGCGTTATATTGGTGAGCGAGCTGATCTTCAGAGAGGCCTGTATCCATCTTCCACCCTTCCCCATAGAGATAGATGTTAGGATAGATTTCACGGAGTTCTTCTGCAATCTCTGTCATGGTTTGAATGTCTAGGATTCCCATCAAGTCAAAGCGGAAACCATCAAAGCCGTAGAGGGAAACCCATTGTTTGAGGGATTGCTTGATATAGTGTCTCACCATGGAGCGTTCACTTGCTACGTCATTTCCACAGAAGGTTCCATTGGTCCGCTCGCCCTCTGCATTATAACGGTAGAAATAACCAGGAACGATCTGTTCAAAAGCGTATTCGTCTGCTTGGTAGACGTGATTGTAGACTACATCCATGATAACACTCAGATTGGCGCGGTGATAGGTGTCAATGGTGTCTTGGAGCTCTAGGATTCGTGCATAAGGATCGTTAGGATCACTCGCATAGCTGCCTTCTGGAACATTGTATTGAACAGGATCATAGCCCCAGTTGTAGGCTTTCCATTGATCCTCTTCATCGACACTACCGAAATCATAGACAGGAAGTAACTGTACATGGGTAATGCCCAGTTTTTGAAGGTAATCAAATCCAAGGATCTGGCCATTTAGTTGGGGCGATTCTGTTAAACCTTTAAACTTACCAGGATGCTTAAAGCCAGCCTCTTTTTGGACAGAGAAATCACGAACGCTCATCTCGTAAATGATTGCCTCTGTTGGGTCTAATTGACGAGTGGCACGCGTGATAGGACGTGTGATCTTCTTCCGGTCGATGACCAAGCTATCTCCAGAGTTCGCTAAAGAGGATAGAGCATAGGGATCGTGAATCCGACGTTCTAGGCCATTGACACGAAATTCATAGTGGTAGGCAGCTCCTTCCCAATCCCCTTTGAGCAAGAGTTTCCAGACACCGTTTTCTGTACGTGTCATCGGATAGATCTGATCTTCGATATGGAGACTCACATCTTGCGAAATCGGTGCCCAGAATTTAAATTGCGTCTGATTTGGTGTGTAAAAACTTCCTAAATCTTCTCCACTATAGGTGAAGGTTTGATCGAAAATGGGTTTGCGAACGATGTTTCGATAGTGGAGTATAGAAGAATTTCCAGTAGCATCGTAGATGGTGTACTCTTCTCCGAGTTCAAGTGGAATAGGGCTTAAGAAATAGTCTCCTGTGTCAGTCGCTGCACTTGACGTTTTGACAGGGATTAAGGCAAGATGACCTTGGTTCGTTTTCAAATAAAAAGGAAGGATATGCTCCTCACCCTTTTGGATACGAATGAGGTCTTGGTCATCTAAATAAGCAGTAAATGTAGACATAAAGACTCCTAGAGTTTCGTAATGGTATGGTCAATCAATTGACGGTAGCAAACGGTTTTTCCTTCTTTGTGATCCTTGATAATTTGTAGAATTGTCCGAACAGACTCACGTCCGAGTTCCACTGCATTGATGTCAATATAGGCTTCAATATCGAGTCGTGGCTTAATCGAATCAAAGGAAATAATCGGGATTGTCAGCTGGTGTTCTAATAGGTATTGGCGCACCCCTTCAGCAACGAGAATATCGGTTGTCATGATGGCATCTAACTCTGCTAGGGGAAGGCTCTCCATCATTTGATAAGAATTGTCTTCCAACATAAAACCAAATGAGAAATGAACCAGTTTTTCATCGAGAGGAATCCCTGCTTTTTGGAGGGCTTCTTTATAACCTTCGTAGCGGTCTTGAGATACGAACAGTTCTTTGTTTCCCCCGATAAAAGCAATTTTTCGGTAGTTTTGTTGAATGAAATAATCCGTCGCATCAAATGCAGCCTTGATATTATCATTATCCACTAGCGATACAAAAGGTGAAGCTGCCTTTCCGAGAATGAGGAAGGGGAACTTGTCTTTGATCGCAAATTCAACGAGGGGATCATTCGGGTTGGAATAAAGGAAAATCAAACCATCTACACGATTTCCGTAGATGAGTTGTTTGAGGTTGTCGAGCCGCCGTTCTTCATTTTGCCCCGTACAGATTTGGATGGCATAATCATTGTCTGACGCGATCTGGGTAATCCCTCTTAAAACAGTTGGGAAGAAAGGATTCTGGTAGAAGACGTCACTGTCGATTGGTAGGACCAAAGCAATGACTTGACTAGATTGGCTGACAAGGCTGCGAGCATTAAGATTGGGATGGTAGTCCAATTCGACCATGGCCTCACGGACACGTTTTTTTGTTTCATCACTAATCGTGGATTTGTTTTGGATGACGCGCGTGACAGTTGAAGGCGCGACGCCAGCGAGTTTCGCCACATCTTTGATGGTAACACGCATGAGAAAACCTCCTAGCGGTGATAGTCTGGATCACGGAAGTGGGTCTTATAAAATACCATAGCAAGATAGAGTACAAATAAGACATTTTGGATCATGATCGTCGTAGTAAATACTTGATGGAATAGTAAACTGATGAGGACACTTAGTAAAATAGGGAGTCCCAAGCAATTCAGAATACAATTGAAACATTCCTTGAAAGTTTGTAGTGAAAAGAGTCGAGATTTTCGTGTCAAGTAGAGGAAGAAAGATGCCCCTAGGATGAGAATCAAATAATTGACTGTCGATAAGAAGCCAGAGAAAATCACGAGAAAGAGACTGACAGGGAGTCGATTGTCGCGAAACCAATCGCTAGAGATAGCTTGAGTGAAGCTTTTTTTATCCCGAAGGCTCTCTTGATTAATAGCCTGGTATGAGACTGTAGCGAGTTCTTTATTCTCTTTTGAGATAATCAATTGTTTGCGATCAAAATGGAGTGTTAACTCCTTGCCTTCACTAGCCTTTGCCTCTTGGCCTAAGATAACCTGTCCTTTTGAAGTCTTGTGTACAGGGTTAGTCCCTGTATAGGTGAGCTCTTGGTCTTTGATCACGACGTGTTCTTGGATATCTTTCATAACGTCTGTTGATAAAGGATCAAACACATCGCTGACAAAGGTTGTCAAAGGATAGGTTTTGAGTTGAGCATTTTGCAGAGCCACAGGTAATAGTGTGATAGAGATTAGAAAGAAAGAAGTAAAAATCATTTGGAACCAGCTCAGTTTTTTGCGGTTTGCAAAAGAAGAGCGGAAATTGAAGATACTTGCGAAATAATTAAAAGGATAGGGCATAAGATGACCTTTCTAAATATAAGAGTATCAGAAATGCAAAGAGAAATCTCTTTGCATTGATTTTATTCTTAACGAAGGGTAGTAAAGCATCCACCATACTACCCTCAACTTAAAAATAAAATGTGCTTGAAATAAGATTCTATTTTATCCTTTATCTCCACCAGCTGTCAAGCCTGAAACAAAGTTCTTTTGTAGGAAGAAGAATAAGATACAGATTGGAACCGCGATCAAAATAGCACCGGCTGCAAAGAAGGCGATTTTTTGATTTTTTTGGTCACTGATAAAGGTTTGAAGACCAACGGCTACCGTATAGTTCACTTCGTCACGAAGCAAGAATTTAGACAAGATATAGTCTCCGAAAGGCCCCATGAAAGCCCAAAGTGCTTGAACGGCAATCATTGGACGAACAAGAGGAAGGACGATTTGCCAGAAGCGACGGAAGTGTCCAGCTCCATCCAATTTCGCAGATTCATCGAGGGAAATTGGAACAGTATCAAAGTATCCCTTCATCAACCAGGCATTCATTGGAATACCACCACCAACATAAAGGAAGATCAAGAACCAAGGTTGGTTCAAGGCATTCAGCATCAAAGCCATAACGAAGAAGGCTGTGAGGGCTGCCATGGTTGGGACCATTTGAATAATCAAGAAGAAGACCAAACTTTGTTTACGCGCCAAGAAATTGTAACGGCTGTATGCGTAACCTGCAAAGGTAACGATACTTGTTTGTACAATCATGGTGATAATGGCGATAACCAAGGTGTTCATATACCAAGTGCCATAATGAGTTTCAGAGAAAAGTTTTGAGAAGTTATCAAAACTAAGATTGCCACTAAAATCAAGTGTAAAGGCACTGACATTCCCTGATTTGAAGGCTGATAGAACCGTAATCAACAATGGATAAATGATAACGATTGAAAGAACCACCATGTACAGGTAAGTCAAGAAATGATTGAGGCGGCGTTTAAATTGAATTGAATTTTTCATTTTATACATCCTCCATATCAAATGCATGTAGTTTCTTGAAGGCAATCATAGAGATTGAGATCACAATCACAGAGATAATCAGGGTTACCGCTGCGGCCATTGAATATTGAGGAGAAGAATTGGTTGTCAACTTGTAGATCCATGAGATCAAGATATCTGTAGATCCGGCGTTTCCTCCGACAGAACCAGGTCCCCCATCGTTAAACAAGTAAATGATGGAGAAGTTATTAAAGTTGAAAGTATATTGACTGATCAAAGTTGGAGCTGCAACAGCCATAATCATTGGGAAAGTGATGCTGCGGAATTTTTGCCAACCGTTGGCACCATCAATATAAGCAGCTTCGTAAAGATCGTTTGGAATAGATTGAAGAATCCCTAAAGTCAAGACGTAGATGTAAGGGAAGCCGAGCCAACCTTGCATCATAATCAAAGCAATTTTTGTCCAAGTAGGATCTGTTTTCCAAGGAATCAAAATGCCATCTAAGAATGGGAAGATCTTCGCAAACAATGGGATAACTTGTGCATTGATAGCACCGACACTATCGTTAAACATATTTGAGAAAGTTAAGATAGTGATGAAGGCTGGAACAGCCCATGGGAGCAAGAAGATAACCCCAAAGATTCGTTTTCCTTTTACGAATGGTTGGTTTGCAACAATAGCGGTCAAGATACCGAGTACGATTTGAAGAGTAGAAGCTGCGAGTGCCCAAATCAAGGTCCAGCCAAGAACAGATGTAAAGGCTGAGCGGAAGGTACTCAAGGTCCACATATTAGTGAAGTTTTGGAACCCGATCCAATCGAGCAAGGTTGTTGGAGCGGTATGTTTGAAGTCGTAGTTGGTAAAGGCGATCATCAAAGTTACTAAAACTGGGAAGATAATCGCAAATGTCATAGCAATGTATGAAGGAATGATCAATAAATATGGGAAGCCATTTTCATAGATGGCTTGAACCATTTCTTTTCCAGTTTTTGGAACAGCGATGCCATTGTTGATACGTTTTGCAACGGTTCCAGCATCCTTAATATTTAAGGCATAAAATAGGAAGTAAACAATGGTAATGATCAAGTGGAAGGCGCCACGAATCAAGATAAAGAGAGAATTATCTTGTCCACGGACGGTTCCAAGTGTAACCAATTTCGATAATTCTCCAACTCCGATTCCTAGGAAATAGGCGAGAAAGAGAACAGTTACGGCAAGAAAAATATAGCCTTTGGTTTTTTGTTTGTTATAAATTTGCCCAAGACCCGGGATCAAAGAGAGCCACATAGCCTTTTTAGGGTTTTGTTCTGTAGTCATTCAAATCTCCTTATAATGTCCTTGCTAGAGAGCAAGAAGACAAGTCAGACAGTAAGTTGTGCTTGAAAATTGAACATAAGAGGTTGGGACCTTGTCTCCAACCTCTTACTCACACCTAAAAACTGTCTTATTTGCTACCGAATTTTTGTTCGATGGTTTCTTTAATCAATTTCACTGCATCGTCAGCAGATGCTTTTGCAGATTTTTTACCACTTACAGCATCGAAAAGCATAGTAGCAGCTGGATCCCAAACAGCACTCATTTCTGAGATATTTGGCATTGGTTGAGCATTCTTGAATTGATCAACAACGGCAGTTGTCAATTCATCGTTTTTGCTAACCGCATATTTACGAGCTTCTGTGTTGGCAGGAACTTCATTGGTCTTGTCAAACAAAGCTTTTTGTTGGTCAGTACTTGTCAAGAAGTCAATGAATTTTTGAGCGCCATCAAGGTTTTTCGCACCTGCAGGGATAACCCAAGCTTTACCACCACCAAAGGCAGAATATTGTTTTCCGTTTGGAAGAGTTGGAATAGTTGCGACACCATAGTTTACTTTAGCTTCTTTCAATGAAGCAGCTTTCCAAGGACCATCGATGATAGCAGCTGTTTTACCTTCTTGGAATTGTGTTTGGATGAAGTTAGCAGCACCTTTAGTATCTTGCAAACCTTTTGGCCATTTAGCATACCAAGTTTTCGCATATTCGATACCATCGATAGAACCTTGGTTGTTCAATCCAATATCTTTAGGATCTGTACCGTCTTTACCAAACACATAACCGCCGTTACCTGAAAGTAAACCGTAAGTGTAGTAGAAGTTTGTCCAGTCAGCTAAGAAGGCAGTTGTTTTACCAGGTTCGCTAGCGAAGTCGTACTTGCTATCTTTTGCAAGATTTTCAAGATCACCAAATGTTTTTGGAGCTTCGCTTAAAAGATCTTTGTTATAGTAGAGAACCAATGTTTCGATGACAGCAGGTGCACCGTAAACTTTACCACCGTTTGTTACAAGAGCTTCAGTTGTTTTATCTGTATGGCTATCTTTGTTTAATGTCACTTCAGCCAATTGACCATCGCTACCAAGACCACCTACACGGTCGTATGGAGCCATCATTACGTCTGGAGCTTTTTTAGATTGGTTATCAAGAGAAAGGTTATCCAATCCACCAAGAGCATCACCAGTCTTGATGTTAATTTTTACGCCATTTTCTTTTTCAAAAGCTTTTGCAGCTTCTTCAACATAAGATTTGTAGCCTTTGTCTACATAGACGTTGATTTCTTTACTTGCCTCAGAAGAACCTGATGAGCTATTGCTACAAGCAGCAAGTAAGAAGCCGGCAAAACCAACTGTACCAAGTACAGCAGCACTACGTAAAATTGTACGTTTCATGATTTATTCCTCCTAAAGAATAAAAAAAGATAATAATTAGAAACCGTTTTAGACAAACGTTTTCCTAAAACGTCTTAAGTATATCACAAGGCGAAAACGTTTGCAAGTAGTTTTAAACAATTTTTTTAAAAATATTTTAATTCCGAACTTTCTTCTATAAAATGCATCAAATTTGTTGACATTAGCCAAAGGAAAGAATACACTAAGGGGGTGAGGACATTCTGAAAAAAGTTAAAAAAGTTTTTAAGAAATCCCTTGCAGAAAATAGGGAAAAAGTTTATAATAACATGGTACGCAAACGTTTTCGCAAAAATTGCGTAAACTGAGTTGCGCCTGTTCGATTTTTAACAAAGAGTAGAGCCGCTTGAGAGCTGGATACGACTCTGCAACGATACCCATACCGTGCACCGAATCGCAGGCTTCAAAGAAATAAAAAAAGGTGGTAACCCATGAAAAAACGTCAAAGTGGTGTTTTGATGCACATTTCTTCCCTTCCTGGACAATACGGGATCGGATCATTCGGTCAATCAGCATATGATTTTGTTGATTTCCTCGTTCGGACCAAGCAACGTTACTGGCAAATCTTGCCGCTTGGTACAACTAGTTATGGAGATTCTCCATACCAATCTTTCTCAGCTTTTGCTGGGAACACTCATTTTATTGATTTCGATCTTTTGATCGAGCAAGGTTTGTTAACAGAAGCAGACCTTAAAGGAGTGGACTTTGGTCAAGATCCTACTCAAGTGGATTATGCAAAGGTTTTCGAACAACGTCGTCCCTTGCTTGAAAAAGCAGTTGCGAATTTCTTAAAATCAAGTGATCAAAAAGAATTCCAAGAATTTTGTGAAGCCAATGCTTCTTGGTTGGAGCTCTTCGCAGAATACATGGCTATTAAAGAACACTTTGATTTGAAAGCTTGGACAGAGTGGCCAGATGCAGCTATTCGTGCGCGTGAGCCAAAAGCTTTGGCTAAATACCGTGAAGAATTGGCGGATCAATTGACTTACCATCGTGTGACTCAATTCTTCTTCTTCCAACAATGGTTGGCCTTGAAAGCTTATGCTAACGACCACCACATTGAAATTGTGGGAGATATGCCAATCTATGTAGCAGAAGATTCAAGTGACATGTGGGCTAATCCTCATCTCTTCAAAACAGATGAAAACGGAAAAGCAACTTGCATTGCAGGATGCCCGCCAGATGAGTTCTCAGCAACTGGTCAACTTTGGGGGAACCCAATCTATGACTGGGAAGCAATGGACA
This sequence comes from Streptococcus parasanguinis, assembly GCF_015557775.1. GTDB lineage: Bacteria > Bacillota > Bacilli > Lactobacillales > Streptococcaceae > Streptococcus > Streptococcus parasanguinis_AA. The sequence continues at coordinate 77,261 of NZ_JADNOY010000002.1, forward strand.
AAGATGGCTACCAATGGTGGATTGAACGCTTGCGTGAAAGCTTCAAGATCTATGACATCGTTCGGATCGACCACTTCCGTGGTTTCGAATCATACTGGGAAATCCCTGCTGGTTCTGAAACTGCAGCACCAGGTAAATGGGTTAAAGGTCCTGGCTACAAACTCTTTGCAGCCGTGAAGAAAGAGCTCGGTGATTTGAACATCATCGCTGAGGACCTTGGCTTCATGACAGACGGAGTCATCGAACTTCGTGAACGTACTGGCTTCCCAGGAATGAAGATTCTTCAATTCGCCTTCAATCCTGACGATGAAAGTATCGATAGCCCTCACTTGGCACCAAACAACTCTGTGATGTACACTGGAACACATGATAACAACACAGTTCTTGGATGGTACCGAAATGAAATCGACGATCCAACTCGTGAGTATCTTGCTCGTTATACCAACCGGAAAGAGTACGAATCTGTACCGCATGCTATGCTTCGCACCGTCTTTGCTTCCGTCAGCTTTATGGCGATTGCTACGATGCAAGACTTGCTTGAGTTAGATGGCTCAGCTCGGATGAACTTCCCATCTACTCTCGGTGGTAACTGGTCATGGCGAATGACAGCGGATCAATTGACTCCAGCTGTTGAGCAAGAATTGCTTGATTTCACTACGATCTATCGTCGTGAAAATAAAGACTTGAAAAAAGAAGTTAAGAAAGCAGAAAAATAATCTTTCCCTATTAAAATTGTTGAAACAAAGGAGACTTTAAAACATGGAATCATTACAAAAATATGTGATTGATCATCACCAAAAAACAATTGCAGAATGTTCAAATGAAGAATTGTACATTGCTTTGCTTAATTACACCAAGCAAGCAAGTGCCCAAAAGAAATTAAATACTGGTAAGAAAAAAGTTTACTACATCTCAGCTGAGTTCTTGATCGGTAAACTCTTGTCTAACAACTTGATCAACTTGGGTCTTTACGACGATGTTAAAAAAGAATTGTCAGATGCTGGTAAAGACTTGATCGAAGTCGAAGAAGTGGAATTGGAACCATCACTTGGTAACGGTGGTTTGGGACGTTTGGCAGCCTGCTTTATCGACTCTATCTCAAGCCTTGGTTTGACAGGGGATGGGGTTGGTTTGAACTACCACTTTGGTTTGTTCCAACAAGTCCTTAAAAACAACCAACAAGAAACGATTCCAAATGCATGGTTGACTGACCAAAGCTGGCTCGTTCGTTCAAGCCGTAGCTACCAAGTGCCATTTGCACACTTCACATTGACTTCTACCCTTTATGATATCGATGTCCCTGGTTACAAGATTGAAACCAAGAACCGTTTGCGTTTGTTCGACTTGGATTCAGTTGATTCATCTATTATTGAAGATGGTATTAACTTTGACAAGACAGATATCGCTCGCAACTTGACCCTCTTCTTGTACCCAGATGATAGTAACCGTCAAGGGGAATTGCTCCGTATCTTCCAACAATACTTCATGGTATCAAACGGTGCACAATTGATCATCGACGAAGCCATCGAAAAAGGAAGCAACTTGCATGACCTTGCTGACTATGCTGTTGTCCAAATCAACGATACTCACCCATCAATGGTCATCCCTGAATTGATCCGTCTTTTGACAGAACGTGGTATTGGAATGGATGAAGCCATCTCTATCGTTCGTAGCATGACGGCTTACACTAACCACACAATCCTTGCAGAAGCCCTTGAAAAATGGCCACTTGAATTCTTGCAAGAAGTGGTTCCTCACTTGGTTCCAATCATTGAAGAATTGGACCGCCGTGTTCGCGCTGAATACAAAGATCCAGCTGTTCAAATCATCGATGAGAATGATCGCGTACACATGGCCCACATGGATATCCACTATGGATTTAGCGTAAACGGGGTAGCAGCACTTCACACAGAAATCTTGAAGAATTCTGAGTTGAAAGCCTTCTACGACATTTACCCTGAAAAATTCAACAACAAAACAAACGGTATCACATTCCGTCGTTGGCTCATGCATGCCAACCCAACCTTGTCACACTACTTGGATGATATCCTCGGACGTGACTGGCACCATGACGCATCTAAATTGGAAGACCTTCTTTCTTATGAAGATAAAGATGCAGTCAAAGCAAAATTGGAAAACATCAAGTCTCACAACAAACGGAAATTGGCTCGTTTCTTGAAAGACCATCAAGGTGTGGAAATCAATCCTAACTCTATCTTTGATACCCAAATCAAACGTCTCCACGAATACAAACGTCAACAAATGAACGCTTTGTATGTGATCCACAAATACTTGGACATCAAAGCTGGAAATATCCCTGCTCGCCCAATCACTGTTCTCTTTGGTGGTAAAGCAGCTCCTGCCTACACCATTGCACAAGATATTATCCACTTGATCCTTTGCTTGTCTGAAGTGATTGCAAACGATCCAGCAGTAGCTCCACACTTGCAAGTCGTTATGGTAGAAAACTACAACGTGACTGCTGCAAGCTACTTGATTCCAGCTAGCGATATTTCTGAGCAAATCTCCCTTGCTTCTAAGGAAGCTTCAGGTACTGGTAACATGAAATTCATGTTGAATGGTGCGTTAACACTTGGTACTATGGATGGAGCAAACGTGGAAATCGCTGAATTGGTTGGACGTGACAACATCTACATCTTCGGTGAAGATTCAGAAACTGTAATCGATCTATATGAGAAATCAGCATACAAATCAGCGGACTTCTATGAACGTGAAGCTATCAAACCATTGGTAGACTTCATTATCAGCGATGCCGTTCTTGCAGTTGGTAACAAGGAACGCTTGACTCGTCTTCACAAGGAATTGATCAACAAAGACTGGTTCATGACTCTTCTTGACTTGGAAGACTACATTGTAACCAAAGAACGCATGTTGGCTGATTACGAAGACCGTGATGCATGGTTGGATCAAGTCATCGTTAACATTGCGAAAGCAGGATTCTTCTCATCTGACCGTACGATCGCTCAGTACAACGAAGACATCTGGCACTTAAACTAATCACCCGATATTAGACCAAGGTTCTTAGGACCCTGGTCTTTTTCATTTCTTGTTATTTGGGAAGAAAAAGGAAGGAATTTAAAGAATGGACACTTCTGTAAACAGTGTTGTTTTTTTGAATTTTTCCGATCCGGCAGGGAAAAAATTACATAATTTTTATTTCAGTCTTCAAATCTAATTTATTGGTATAAAAAAATACTTCCCTTTAAAAAGCCTTTCGGTGAAATTTATAAAAAGAGAAAGTGTCTTAAAAACCCTTGAAAATAAAGGATTTTTTCACAGGCGTTTGCATATATTTTCAACTAAAGATGGGGAAGGTCCGGAAGGTTTGGCGTTTCAAGTTGTTATATCTTTAAAGTAAAATAAAAAATTAAATAGACAAATATTTAAAAATGGTTGATTGTGATACAATAGAGTTAACTGGCAGTAGCATATTTTTGCCTCTACAGTGAGATTTTTTTAAACATAAACAAAAAGGAGAGTTTTGAAAATGAAAAGCTATCGTGAACATGTTTCGAAGCAGGAAAAATTTTCAATTCGTAAGTTATCAGTCGGTGTTGTTTCATTGGCTATCGCTGGATTAGCTACTGTTAATACCTACGGAGCAGAAGTGAAAGCAGATGAGGCAACAGCGCCTGCAACTGAAGCGACTACTACGGATACAGCAACAAGCGATGCAGCTGTTGCAACAAGTTCTAAGTTGACATCTACAACTGTGACAGAAGGAAATAAAATAGTTACGACTACTTATGTAGAATCACCGGAACTTGAAAAAGCAAAAGCTGATGCAGCTACAGAAGGTGTAACCGTTACAGAAGAAGCTGAAAAAGTCCAACCATCTATCACAGCAGCAGAAGCAGATAATAAAGCTCAAACAGCTGAAATCAACACAGTCGTTGAAAACTACAAAAAGGCCAAAGCTGAGTATGAAGCAAAATCTCAAGAAATCACATTGATTGAAAAGAGAAATGCGGAAGCAGAAGCAGATTATCAAAAGAAAGTAGCAGAGTACAATCAGCAAAAGGCAGCTTATGATAAAGCTTTAGAAGAGTACAATGCTAAAAAGGCAGCTTATGATGCCAAAGTAGTAGAAAAAGCAGCAGCGGATAAGGCTAATGCAGAAGCAAAAGCTAAGTATGATGCAGAAATGGCTGTTTATAATGCAGCTAAAGCACAATACGATAAAGATTTACAAGAGTACCAAGCTAAGAAAGCTCAGTACGATAAAGATAAAGCAGCTTATGATCAATTGGTAGCGAAGAAGGCAGAAGAAGATGCTGCCAAGGCTCAATACGAAGCTGATCTTAAAAAGTACAATGTTGAAAAAGCACAGTACGAAAATGATTATATTGCTTATCAAAAGAAATTAGCTGAATACGAAGTTGCCAAAAAACAATATACGGACGCGAAACAAGCATACGACAAATATATGACAGACAATGCGTATGCTGACCTTAAAAATGTTTCAACTGTTCAAGATTTGACCTTCCAACGTGAAGGTGGTGCAACTCACACCATTGACGGCATCAGCACGTATCTTACTCGTGATGCTCAAGCTCGTTTAAATACAAGCAATGTGCATCAATATGATTCCAATAAATTGGAAGCTTCAGATATTGTAGCGACTAGTCCTTGGGCCAATAATGAAACTGAGTACATTCAAGTGAAAGAAGGCGATAAATTTGTCGTTACTTATGATAACTTGAATCAGTCCAGCATGCGTGAAAATACGGATATGCATCCAATCAAACGTGTGATTTACCGTTATGAGATTTTAAGTCTTCCATCAAATGATGGCAAAGGGATTGCAGCAGTCAACGCAGATCCAACGGTAACCATGACAGTGGGTGCTTCAACAGACCAAGACAAACCTGTTAAGGTTGCTGTCGATGTTGAATTCTATGATGGTGATGGCAATAAATTTGATTTGACTCAACGCAATGCCATTGTCGCTTTGAACTCGCTCAACCACTGGACAGGTGCTTCCTATGTCGATAGTGGAGACAAACCTCGTGCCCTTACAGTAGAAGCCAAAGATAAAAATGGCAACACTGTTCGTGGAACTTGGGATCCATATGCAGATGGTTCATCCATGAGCATTGAAAACAATGAAGTGAAGGTTAAAACAGGAAAAGCAGACTTTGGTACTGCAACTGTTTCCATTTCAGCAGACAACCCTCTCAAAATTGTGACTCAGAAATATGGTTATGTTAAAGATGACACAGGTAAATGGGTTCCTGGTACGACACCTGAGAAGGAAGAAGTAACGGATGCGTTAACTGTAAATGCTTCGGGTTCAGGAAGTGTTCATTCTATTGGTACAGAAGAATTTACCTTTGAAGGTAAGGATGATGTTATCGGATCATACAAAGTAGATGCAACTACAGGTCAAATTACGTTCACGCCTAAGAAGAAATTTGAAAACGTGGAACACCAAGAGTCTGTAAATGTTGGAAATAATAAATTTATTCCAATTCCAAACTCAAGTGTTTCTTATGATGCTGCTACTAAAGAAGTAACTTCCTTTAAAGATAACCAATATATTGAACATGGCTCTGTCTTTAACGGTGAATCTTCAACAACTCTTGAAGGTTGGGATAATCCATCTTCTCCATACCTCTATTATGGTGGAGCAGGCTTGAAGATGTCAGATGGACACTTAGTCTTTACGGCTAATGGTGCCAATGCGGCTGGTCAACCAACGGTTTACTGGTTTGCCATCAACTCAAATGTAGGTCTTCCTAAAGAGCCAGGAGAAGAACCGAAAGAGCCAACAAAACCAACAGAACCAAAGGCTCCAACTCCACCAACGATTACAGTGGAAAATCTACCTGCAGAGCCAACGAAACCAGAAGAACCTAAATCACCAACTCCGCCAACAGCACCTAACTACACTGTGATTACGGTCGATGTGGAGGAACCAAAAGCTCCAACTCCACCAAAAGCTCCAACCCCACCGACTCCTGAAGTCGTTCCAAATACGAATCCGGTGAAACCGGAAGCTGAAGTGAAATGGCATAAGAATAAAGTGGTAACGGAAACAGATATTCCAACCCCACCAACACCAGTTCCTCCAACTCCACCAACTCCATACAACCCACCAACACCAATTGTTCCACCTACACCAATCGTTCCACCAACTCCAGAGGTTCCAATCGAACCAACTCCTGAAGTTCCGGAACAGCCTGTACAACCTGCGCAACCACAAACACCTGCGCTTCCAAATACAGGTACAGAAAGCTCAACTGCAGCTGTTCTTGCAGGTGCGATGGCTGGATTGCTTGGATTGGGTCTTGCACGCAAGAAAAAAGAAGATTAATTCTTGTTTCTTTCGTTCATTCATCTAAATAAAGAAAGTCAGAAGGCAAGTCCTTCTGGCTTTTTTGATGGAGTGATGACCAAATAGTTGAGAAATAGAACAGAATAGTTTTTGGATAAGGAGAGGAAATGGCTTTTATAGACCAAATCGTGTCGAAATGAAGCAGAATAGAAATGGATGACACAAGAAGAAGAGAATGAGGTATACTGGTGGTGTTCGAATGAAAGTTTATAGGACTCCGTTATATCTCTAATCATTCCAATGATACAGTTGCGATGTCTTTTTCATCTTTTGCACACATTACTTTTCCAAATGAATTTCATTTGAACGTATCAGTGATCAGGCAAGTGCTTCCACGGTTTTGAGGCGCTTGCCTTTCTATCTGTATCGCGATATAATAGGGTGTAAGAAATGAAAAGGAGTTTGTATGAAAAAGAAACCTATCTATCTTTATATCCTGTTATTTTTCTCTACGGTTGGAACCCTGACTTCAGCTGTTTCAACCTTTGGAGCTTCAAAGAGTTTTGAGTTGACAGATGATTTTGCTAAACAACTTGGTTTAACAACGGCTCAAGACAAGGCTGACTATGTGACATATTATGAGAAATCAGCCCAACTCAATCAGTCTCCACTAACCTTTTTATTTGTGTCCCTGATTCTGATTGCTTTGCTGGCAACTTTCTATTTCCTCTTTATGAAGCAGGATCTGTTAACAGCACATTATACTTATATGGGGCAGATTTTATTAAGTCAAGCCTTCTCTTGCTATAATTATTTTGCAGGGCGTCCACTATTAGCTAGTTTTTCAAACCCGTCCCTTCGCCAACGATATTTGGCATCTTCATCCATTGCTTTGTTACTCTTGACTGCTTTATCCCTTCTCTTCCTTGGAATTGTTTTGTATAAAACCTTGCGTTTGAGAAAAGCTCAAGCTAGGGCATAATAGATAAGTTTGAATGGAGCTCTCTTAGAGGATAAGAGAGCTTCTTGATTGGAGAAAAAAGATGAAAGTATCCTTTGTTTATATTAGTCTGAGTGGGAATACAGAGAGTTTTGTCCGCCGTTTAAGTGACTATTTGCTGGAGGCCCATCCCGGACTTGAAATCGAGAAAGTGCATGTGAAAGACCTAGTCAAAGAGGGCCAGCCCTTCTTTGAAATGACCAATCCTTTTATCACTTTTTTGCCTACCTATTTGGAGGGTGGAAATGGTGTCGACAATGGCGATGTGGAAATTTTGACGACAGATGTTGCGGATTTTATTGCTTACGGAGACAATGCCAGCAAGTGTTTAGGAGTGGTTGGGTCAGGCAATCGGAATTTTAACAATCAATATTGTTTAACCGCTAAGCAATATAGCCAACGCTTTGGTTTCCCTATGTTAGCCGATTTTGAAATGCGGGGGATGTTGGGAGATATTAAAAAAGTAGCTGCCATTGTAGAAGATTTGTATCATCTTTAAAATAAAGAGAGTGGGACAGAAATCGGTAATTCGTTAGAATTCGATTTCGTCGTCCCACCTCCGCACAGTTGAGTAGGGCTGTAAAAGCTGATGAAATCAGCGTAGTAGAGGCCACTCAACCACTGCGTCTTGCTCGACAATCCAAAAATAATTGAGAGGCTAGGACTTTTGTCCCAGCCTCTTATTTGTTGCGACTGAATAGAAGAGGAGTCACATTTTATATGACTCCTCTTCTATGGCTTATTTTAATTTTTCTGTGATTTCTTTAGCAAGTAGGAGCCCCAATCGATAGTCTTTATTGATGGCATGGATGACATCGTTAATATTGTCGGTCTCTTGGATTTTTTCCTTGATGCTATCTTTGAAAGCTTGATCTTTCAAGAGTTGCTCTTGTAAGAGCCGTTGTAGTTTTTCTCTTTCGTACTTGTTAAATAAAAAGAGGACCACTAAACTGATGAGGATTAAGATGTAAACGGTTTGATTCATAGATTTCTCCTGTATATAAAGGATCTGAAAATATAGAGAATGAAGGGCATTGGGCATGAGAAAAGGAGTGAGAAAGAACTAAATTAAATCGCATTTAGTTTCTCCTCTCACTCCCATAAGAGATGTTCTACTTATCCATCATAGATAAGAAATTACATTTTCTCAGGGGCATCGACACCAAGTAAGCGAAGGGCTTCTTTTAAGACTACTGCTGTTGAGTAGCTAAGAGCAAGACGGCTTTCGCGTTCTGGGCTTTCATCCAAGATACGAGTGTGTGCATAGTATTTGTTGAAGGCCTGAGCCAAGTTGATGGCATATTTTGCGATCAAAGATGGATCATAGTTTTCAGCGGCACGTTTGACAACACGAGAGAAGTCTTGGAGAAGCTTGATGATTTCCCAGCTTTCAGGATCGCTCAAGCTGTAAGTTGCATCTGTAGATGGTGTGAAGTTGGCTTTGCGAAGGATTGATTGGATACGAGCGTAAGCATATTGAACGTAAGGTCCAGTTTCTCCTTCAAAGGATACCATGGCTTCGAGGTCGAAGTCATACCCATTGCGACGGTCTGTCTTCAAGTCGTAGAATTTAACCGCACCAACACCGACTGCATGTGCCACTTCTTCTTTGTTTTCAAGGTCAGGATTCTTTTCTTCAATCTGAGCTTTGGCACGAGAGATGGCTTCTTGAAGAGTTGGTTCGAGAAGGATGATATTTCCTTTACGAGTTGACAATTTTTGGCGGTTTTTTGTCACCAAACCAAAGTCAACGTGAACCATATCATCGCTCCAGTCAAATCCCATTTTCTTCAGAACAGCTTTCAACTGACGGAAGTGGTTGGATTGTTCTTGACCTACAGCATAGATGTTTTTCACAAAGTTGTATGTCCGTGCACGGTAGATAGCGGTTGCGATATCACGAGTGATATAAAGAGTGGCACCGTCTGATTTTTTGATCATAGCTGGTGGAAGGTTCACATCATCGAGCTCAACGATGCTAGCCCCTTTAGATTCTTTCAACAAGCCTTTGTCTTCAAGGATTTGAACCCCTTCATCCATCTTGTCGTTGTAGAAAGCTTCCCCGTTTAAGCTATCAAACTCAACACCGAGGAGTTTGTAGATACGGTTGAATTCCACCAAGCTTTCGTCACGGAACCATTGCCACAATTCAGTTGCTTCTGGATCCCCATCTTCTAATTTTTTGAACCATTTACGTCCTTCTTCATCAAGCTCAGGATCGTTTTCGATTTCAGCGTTGATTCGAACGTAAAGTTTTAGCAATTCATCGATTGGGTTGGCTTCGACAGCTTCCTTGCTACCCCATTTTTTGTAGGCCACCATCAAGAGACCGAACTGTTTACCCCAGTCTCCCAAGTGGTTGATTTTAATCGTGTTGTAGCCCATTTTGCGGAAGATGTTCGAAAGAGCATCCCCGATAACGGTTGAGCGCAAGTGACCAACTGAGAATGGTTTTGCGATATTTGGACTTGAAAGGTCGATGGTAATGTTTTGACCTTTACCTTCGTCTTGTTGGCCATAGTCTGCACCTGCTTCGATGACGGATTTGATCACCTGATCAGAGATCTTAGATTTGTCTAAGAAGAAGTTCACGTAAGGTCCAGTTGCAACGACTTTTTCGAAGGCACTTTGGTCGATCTTTTCAGCAATATCTGCAGCGATTGCTTGAGGAGCCTTGCGTTCCACTTTTGCAAGTGAGAAGGCTGGAAAAGCAATGTCACCAAGATCAGATGATTTTGGTTGTTCAAGCAAATTTAAAATAGCATCTTGGTCAAGAGAGTCAATCACTTTGGCCAATTCACTAGCAATGAGTTCTTTATTGTTCATATTAGCTCCTTAGTCCTTTTAACTATTATTTTAACACAATTCTGAGCGAATTTTCAATTTTTTTGGTATAATTTAAAGTATATTTATTCAAAAGTGGAGGTCCAATGAAAAAGACAGAACGTCACCTTTTGATTCAACAAATGATTCGAAATGAAAAATTATCGACTCAAAAAGAGATTCAGGATCGATTAGAAGCAAAAGGAATTGCTGTAACGCAAACTACTCTGTCACGAGATTTGCGCGATCTGGGTCTAGTCAAGGTGAAACGAAAAGACCAGTTGTATTATATTTTGCCCAATGAGCCTGAGGTAGCAGAGATTTATATTATGTTGTCCAGCCATGCCAAGTCTGTCTCACGAGCGGAATTCACCTTGGTCTTGCGGACAGAGCTAGGAGAAGCAGCCCTCTTGGCCAATGGTGTAGATGAAATGGCAGATGAGCGTATTTTGGGAACAGTAGCAGGGGCCAATACCCTCTTGATTGTCTGCCGTGACCAAGAGGCAGCTATTGAAATTCAAAATGAAATTTTAGGGATGATGCAGTAATCAAGCCCTGTTAAGATGTCAAAAGGAGGAAGATAGTGAGCTATCTACTCCTGTTTTCATCTATGGGCTTGCGTCAGAAAATGATGCAAGAGTAAGGAATAAAGAAGTATGGCAGTAGAGAAAATATCTCCTGGAATGCAGCAGTATCTAGATATCAAAAAAGACTATCCGGATGCCTTTTTGCTGTTTCGAATGGGAGATTTTTACGAATTATTTTATGAAGATGCAGTGAATGCGGCTCAAATTTTAGAGATTTCCTTAACCTCACGGAATAAAAATGCAGAGAATCCAATTCCCATGGCGGGTGTTCCCTACCACTCGGCTCAGCAGTATATTGATGTTCTCATTGAACAGGGCTATAAGGTCGCGATTGCAGAACAAATGGAAGACCCCAAAGAAGCTAAGGGGGTCGTTAAGCGGGAAGTCGTACAGGTGATTACGCCGGGTACAGTGGTGGATTCGACCAAGCCAGATAGTGAGAACAACTTCCTGGTTGCTTTGGATCGTTCAGGAAATGAGTATGGGCTAGCCTATATGGATCTGGTGACAGGGGAGTTTCAGGTGACGACCCTCAATGACTTTAGCATGGTTTGTGGAGAAATCCGCAATTTACGTGCGCGTGAGGTGGTCTTGGGTTATGAGTTGCCAGAACAGGAAGAGCGTGTGTTTGTGAGTCAGATGAATCTCTTGCTGTCACATGTAGAGACGGCGCTTGACGATGTTCAACTCTTAGGGGATCAGTTGAGTGAGCTAGAAAAGAAAACAGCTGGAAAACTTCTCCAGTATGTCCACCAGACACAAATGCGGGAATTGAGCCACCTCAAGAAAGCTCATCATTATGAGATTTGCGATTTCTTGCAGATGGACTTTGCGACCAAGGCTAGTCTTGATTTGACAGAGAATGCGCGGACTGGGAAGAAGCATGGTAGCTTGTATTGGTATTTGGATGAAACCAAGACGGCCATGGGCGGTCGTTTGTTGCGGTCCTGGATTCAGAAACCCTTAGTCGATTTGAAACGGATACGAGAGCGCCAGGACATCATTCAGGTCTTTATGGATCATTTCTTTGAACGGAGCGATTTGACCGACAGCCTCAAAGGGGTCTATGACATTGAACGCTTAGCGAGTCGTGTTTCCTTTGGCAAGATCAATCCTAAGGATCTCTTGCAGCTAGGAGATACTCTGGGGCATGTGCCGACGATCAAGTCGATTCTACTGGGGATTGGTGATCCAGTCTTAGATGTCTTGATTGCACGCTTGGATGAACTTCCTGAGTTGCACCGCTTGATTACCTCAGCTATTGCTCCGGAAGCGTCTGCTGTTATTACAGAGGGAAATATCATCCGAACTGGGTTTGACGAGCAATTGGATCAGTACCGTGTCGTTCTTCGGGATGGTACTGGTTGGATTGCTGAGATTGAAGCCAAGGAGCGCGAAGCCAGTGGCATTACAGGTCTAAAAATCGATTACAACAAGAAGGATGGCTACTATTTCCATGTCACCAATTCTCAATTGAGTCACGTTCCTGCTCACTTTTTCCGCAAGGCGACCTTGAAAAATTCAGAACGCTTTGGTACGGAGGAATTGGCACGTATCGAAGGAGATATGCTAGAGGCGCGTGAGAAGTCTGCTAATTTGGAATATACGATTTTTATGCGGATTCGGGAAGAAGTTGGCAAGTATATCCAACGTCTGCAACAGTTAGCTCAGGCGATTGCGACGGTTGATGTGTTACAGAGTTTAGCCAGTGTCGCTGAGTCGCAACAGTTGAATCGTCCCCTTTTTCATGAAGAACGACGAATCGCAATCGACAAAGGCCGCCATCCGGTTGTTGAGAAAGTGATGGGAGCCCAGTCCTATATTCCTAATAGCATCTTTATGGATGAGGAACGGGATATTCAGCTGATTACGGGGCCAAATATGAGCGGGAAGTCTACCTATATGCGCCAATTGGCGATCATTGTGATTCTTGCCCAGATTGGCTCCTATGTTCCAGCGCAAAAGGCCGAGTTGCCAATCTTTGATGCGATTTATACTCGGATCGGAGCTGCTGATGACCTGGTATCGGGTCAGTCTACCTTTATGGTGGAAATGATGGAAGCCAATCACGCCATTCGCAAGGCAACACCCCAGTCCTTGATTTTGTTTGATGAGTTGGGACGGGGAACGGCGACCTATGATGGGATGGCCCTCGCCCAATCCATCATCGAATACATTCACGATCGAACCGGTGCCAAAACCTTGTTTGCGACTCATTACCATGAGTTGACGGCTCTCTCAGAGACCTTGTCCCGTTTGGAAAATGTCCATGTTGCGACCTTGGAGCGAGATGGTCAGGTTACCTTCTTGCACAAGATTGAATCCGGCCCAGCAGATAAATCCTATGGGATTCACGTGGCCAAGATCGCTGGTTTACCAGAAGAATTGCTGAAGCGGGCGGATGCGATTTTGACCAAGCTCGAAGGACAAGCCCAGCAAGTACCGCTTGTGGATGCAACTCCTAAAAAGGAAGTGTCTTCGCAGGTTGCTGAACAAATGTCCCTCTTTGAGGAAGAGCCAGAACATACAGTGATCACAGAATTGAAGAATCTGGATCTCTACAATATGACTCCCATGGAAGTCATGATGGCAGTCGCCGAATTGAAAAAGAAATTGTAAAAAGAAGATCCTCGTAATAGCGAGGATCTTTTATTGAAGACAAAGTCATCTTAGAAACTTTCCTTAAGTGAGTACGGACGTCAGCGAACTTCTAGGAAGTTCCATGACTAATTATTGAGCCCCTTCGCTCTTTAATTTCTGGGCTCAGGCTAAAACAGTTTCCTAAACTGTTTTACTCTAAAAACTCCCGAGTGCCTGAAACACAATTGTTTCAGGCACTTTTCTCACAGCGGAAAGTTTCAGTAGATGATTGAATAACTATAACGAGTATAATTTTTATAGAATTTATTAGATTTGTATAAAGGAACAGTTTATCTCCACTTTCAGATCCTCGTAGCACTGAGGATCTTTTTGCTTAGTGGTTAGCAATGCTTTGGTTGATTTCTTGGACTTGTTTTTTATAAAAATGATGGGAGACCAACCAGATGATCACGTAAACGAGGGTGAATTCGACAACGAGTGAGAGGTAAAATCCGAGTCGTGCTGGAAACCAGCCGGCCAAAGTAGCCAGAGGAATAAAACCAAGTAACATGAGTAGGTAATGGCTCAGAGTAGCCCGTAAGAGGCTCCAGTCTTTTTGAAAGAGGAGACTTCCGAAGCTAAAGAGGACCCCAATTGCACCCCAAACGAGGGCACAATAGAGCATGACTAGTGAGCCGTGAACATGATGCAAGAACATCCAGCGACCGACTGCAGAGTTGGGACTTAAGGGAAGGTACAACTCAGGTGAGAAGAGATAGGAAAAGAAGATGGATAGGATGAGCCCAATGAGAATCCCTTTCAGGGCGTCAGAAAAAGATTGTTTTAGCATGATAATTTCTCCTTAATGGCTTTCAAGTAACGACGGGAGGAGTAGGTCAGACTCCCGTTTTTAAGATAGATTTGCACTGATCCTCCACTGGTAAAGTGCAGGTGATCGATTTCTTTTGTGTTGATAATTTCAGATTGGGAAATTTTGAGAAAGAAGGTCGGTAAGTCTTCAGATAACTGATAGAGTGGCCCAGTCAGAATAAATTGATCTGTCATAGTCTCGCCAATTACTTGCCGATTTTCAATGTAAAAACGTTGGAATAGCTGGCTTTCGATCAGGTAAGCTTCCCCATCCTTTTTGGCACGTAAGCGCCCTTTTTGATCCAATTCTTCCACAAAGTCACGGATTTTCTCTACACGCGCAGACAGTGCAGGTGCTGTGATCATCACCGCTTCTTCTTGGAAGTGGGAATCAATTTGTACTTCAACTTTCATAAGATCGTTTCTCCCTCCTTTGGGTAAAGTCGGTTGGCCTGCTAGCCCGGCCCCTTCTTTACACTACTATTAAACACTTTTTCCAAAGGGAAGACAAGGGGATTTGTCTATGTGGTCATTTTCTTTGCCTATGCGGTTTTTTAGGAAGAAGATGGGACTGGCCTCTATTTTTTAAGAAAGGGAGTCTTGTGGATCTGTGGTATAATAGAGCTACATGTATCGGTGAAAAAATAGGTAAAGGAGCAGACATGTCACAGATTATTGAATTGCCAGAAGTCCTAGCCAATCAGATAGCGGCAGGTGAAGTGATTGAACGACCTGCTAGCGTGGTCAAGGAATTGGTTGAAAACTCGATCGATGCTGGAGCAAGCCAGATTGTTGTCGAAATCGAAGAAGCAGGATTGAAGTCGATTCGAATCACAGACAATGGGGAAGGAATTGCGCACGATGAGGTCGCTTTGGCCCTCCGTCGACATGCGACCAGTAAGATCAAGAGTCAAGCGGATCTCTTTCGTATTCGAACGCTTGGTTTTCGTGGTGAGGCCATGCCTTCCATTGCTTCTGTCAGTATTCTAACCCTTCTAACGGCGCAAGAAGGAGCTGCCCACGGGACCAAATTGGTCGCAAAGGGTGGCGAAATTGAGGAATTGGAGCCAGCGACAAGCCCTGTCGGGACCAAGATCACAGTGGAAGATCTCTTTTTTAATACCCCTGCTCGTCTCAAGTATTTAAAGAGCCAGCAGGCAGAGTTGTCCCATATCGTGGATATTCTCAACCGCTTGAGCTTGGCCCATCCTGAGATTGCCTTTACCTTGATCAATGATGGAAAAGAAATGACCAAAACAGCTGGGACTGGTAATCTCCGGCAAGCGATTGCGGGTGTCTATGGCCTCGCGTCTGCCAAGAAGATGGTGGCTATTGAAAATCGCGACCTAGATTTTGAAGTTACGGGCTTTGTGTCTTTGCCTGAATTGACTCGTGCAAATCGCAATTACATCAGTCTCTTTATCAACGGCCGTTACATCAAGAATTTCTTGCTCAATCGAGCTATTTTAGACGGCTACGGCAGTAAACTCATGGTGGGTCGCTTTCCACTTGCGATCATTAATATCCAGATCGATCCTTACTTAGCGGATGTCAATGTTCATCCCACTAAACAAGAGGTTCGCATCTCCAAAGAACGAGAACTAATGGCCTTGATCTCCCAGGCGATTGCGAACGCTTTGAAAGAGCAGGACCTGATTCCGGATGCTCTAGAAAATCTAGCCAAGTCGACTATTCGTCGAACAGAAAAGCCAGTACAGACGACCCTGCCTTTAAAAGAAAACCGCCTCTATTATGACCGAGAGAGTCAAGATTTCAAGCTTCGACCAGAGGTGGCAGATCCTCAACGGCCTCTAGCAGATGAGACTGCTACTGAAGCTAGAATCCAAGAAAACCCAGTAGAAAAACCGACAAGCGCGATCAAGTTTGCGGAAAGAAAGGCTGTGGTTTATGATGAACTGGACCACCCAGAGTTGGATCTGGCTAGTCTAGACAAGGCCTATGATAAGTTGGATGGGGAAGAACATTCGACCTTCCCAGAATTGGAATATTTTGGTCAGATGCATGGAACCTATCTCTTTGCCCAAGGAAATGGGGGCCTATATATCATTGACCAGCACGCGGCCCAAGAGCGGGTCAAATACGAAGAATACCGGGAGAGCATCGGGGACGTAGACGGCAGTCAGCAACAACTGCTGGTGCCTTATATCTTTGAGTTCCCTACAGACGATCTGATCCGCCTGCAACAGCGCAAGCACCTTCTAGAAGAAGTGGGCGTTTACTTAGAAGAATACGGAGCTAACCAGTTGATCTTGCGGGAGCATCCGATCTGGATGAAGGAAGAAGAGATCGAGTCAGGCATCTATGAGATGTGTGACATGCTCCTCTTGACCAAGGAAGTGTCCATCAAGAAATACCGAGCTGAGTTGGCCATCATGATGTCCTGCAAACGCTCTATCAAGGCCAATCATACACTGGATGATTACTCTGCACGGGATCTGATCTACCAACTGTCCCAATGTGACAACCCTTATAACTGCCCTCATGGCCGTCCGGTCTTGGTTAACTTTACCAAGTCAGATATGGAAAAGATGTTCCGACGCATTCAGGAAAATCACACCAGTTTACGGGAATTGGGCAAATATTAATCAAACAATAAAGGAAGATTATGTACGAATACATTAAAGGAATTTTAACGAAAATCACCGCTAAATACATTGTGGTAGAAACAGCTGGGATGGGCTATCTCTTGCATGTGGCCAATCCCTATGCCTACTCTGGTAAAATGAATCAAGAGGTGCAAGTCTATCTCCATCAAGTAGTCCGTGAAGACGCTCACCTGCTCTATGGCTTTGCGACAGAAGAAGAGAAAAAGCTCTTTTTGAACTTGATCTCAGTCTCTGGGATTGGACCTGTCTCAGCTTTGGCCATCATTGCTGCAGACGATAATGCAGGCCTTGTCCAAGCCATCGAAAGCAAGAACATTACCTACTTGACCAAGTTTCCAAAGATCGGCAAGAAAACAGCCCAACAGATGGTCTTGGATCTGGAAGGTAAGATCAATCTTGATCTAGAAGATGCACCGGCTCAGTCCAAAGCCAAAGTTGCAGAAGAAAACCAAGCCCTTGAAGAAGCTATGGAAGCCATGTTGGCATTGGGCTACAAGGCAACGGAACTTAAGAAAATTAAGAAATTCTTTGAAGGAACTTCTGATACTGCTGAAAACTACATCAAGTCTGCCCTGAAGATGTTGGTGAAATAGGAGAAGTCTATGCCAAAACGCTGTGGCTGGGTCAAAATGAGCAACCCTCTCTATGTAGCCTACCATGATGAGGAATGGGGAAGGCCCCTCCATGATGACCAGGCCCTTTTTGAGTTACTCTGTATGGAGACCTATCAGGCGGGCCTTTCTTGGGAGACGGTGCTCAATAAACGCCAGGCTTTCCGTGAGGTTTTTCATGGCTATCACCTTCAAGGTGTTGCAGACATGACGGATGAGGAGCTAGAAGCTTTGTTAGACAATCCAGCCATCATTCGAAATCGTGCCAAGATCTTTGCGACACGGGCCAATGCTCAGGCCTTTTTACAAGTCCAGGCAGAATTTGGCACCTTTGATGCCTATCTTTGGTCTTTTGTCGATGGGAAAACCATCGTCAATGATGTTCCAGATTACAGTCAAGCACCAGCGAAGACAGCTCTTTCTGAGAAGCTAGCCAAGGACCTCAAAAAGCGTGGTTTTAAGTTCACCGGACCAGTCGCAGTTTTATCCTACCTACAAGCAGCAGGATTGGTTGATGACCATGAGAATGATTGTGAATGGAAAAGTGGAAATAAGTAACTTTAGATGACTAGAACATCAGAGAATATAGAAAAAGAGAGTGGGACAGAAATCGGTAATTCGTTAGAATTCGATTTCGTCGTCCCACCTCCGCACAGTTGAGTAGGGCTGTAAAGTTGATGAAATCAGCGTAGTAGAGCCCACTCAACCACTGCGTCTTGCTCGACAATCCAAAGATAAATAAGAGGCTAGGACTTTTGTCCCAGCCTCTTATTTGTTATAGTCAAAGCGAATGACTTGCTCCGTTGCATCTACATGGGCGTGGACTCCGAAGGGGACAATTGCTCTTGGAGTTGCATGTCCGACATTCAGATTATAGACAATCGGGATATTGCTATCAATGATATCCAATAGTGCTTCTTTATAGTCGTCATAGAAAGTTTCATCCATAGGTTTTCCGACCAAGAGTCCACTGATGACCGCGAATATGCCCGTGGCCTTTAAAGTCTGCAACATCTTTTTGAAGTCGTCAGGATTAGTCTTTTCTTCGCTAGTTTCTAGCAAGAGGATCTTTCCTTCCCAGTCTGACAAGTCAGGGAAAAGTTTGTATTTTTGGCAGAGGTCCGTGCTGTCTGCGTGTAAAGAGTTGTCAAAAATATCATAGAGAGACTCAAGACAACCACCGAGGATTTCTCCCTCAAACTGAGCATTGCCTTGTAACAAGTCAAAACCTGTATTTGCGTGGCTGACACGAGGTGTTCCCAAGGCTTTGGGACTAAAATCAGTCCGTTCCTCGTACCAAACGTTACTAGGGCGAATTTCTGAGATTTTTCCAGTCTCAATCAATTCTTTAAAGTAGTGGCGGCTATATGGCAACATTTCTTTGTCTAACTCACAAATGTCTGCAAAAAAGGATTGCCCATAAAAAGTCTTGATTCCTAGTTTATGCAACATGAGATGGTTCATAGTCGTATCCGAGAAGCCAAGAAAAATCTTTTGTTTGATGACCTTTTGTAGTTGGTCATTTTCAAAAAGATAAGGTAGCAAGCGATAGGTATCGTTTCCACCGATGGCACATAGGATCATGTCGATACTATCATCAGAAAATGCCTGAATCAAATCCTCTGCACGAGCTTCGGGATGTTCTTTGATAAAGTCTAAGCCTTTTAGTGAATGAGGTAAAAAGATAGGATTGAGTCCGAGGTCTTTGAGTCGTTGGACTCCCAAGTCCACTTCGTGCTTGACAAAGTCCTCTCCGATAATCCCACTAGATAAACTTATAATACCAATAGTAGAAACCATATCTCATCCTCCTAGAAATAAATTGATGCTATTGTATCACAAAAAATGAGGGGAAACAACAAGAATTAGAGCCAGAAGAAGGCTTTTAGATCAAGAAAGAAGTAAAAAAGCAACCGCTCGATATGGTTGCTTCAGAATATAGATAAGCTCTATCAACAATAGAAAATAGCCCTTTAGAAGTTGATTGCCACATAGTTAAAACTCTTGGGAATGTTGATGTAATAGTGTTTCTAAGAATTTTTCACTTTATACTCTAAAAGAAAAAGATTGAAGAAAGTTGTCCAAAATGGACTTTATCTTCAATCTGTTTTTTAAATAATTTAGGAAATTGTGTTAAAATGAAATGAAAATTACGAATAGTATAAGTGGAGGCGTTATGAAAGCAGAGATCATTGCAGTGGGAACCGAAATTCTCACAGGACAGATTGTCAATACCAATGCGCAATTCTTGTCTGAAAAATTAGCTAGTTTAGGGATTGATGTCTATTATCATGTGGCGGTAGGAGACAATGAAGGTCGTCTCTTCTCGACCATTGAGACAGCTTCAAAACGCAGTGATTTGGTGATTTTATGTGGTGGACTTGGGCCAACAGAGGATGATTTGACCAAGCAAACCCTTGCTAAGTTTTTAGGGAAAGAACTGGTTTTTGATCCGACAGCGCTTGCCAAACTCGACACCTTCTTTGCAAGTCGCCCTGATTATGTCCGGACGCCCAATAATGAGCGACAAGCACAATTGATTGCCGGTTCAATCCCCCTTCAAAACCGTACAGGTCTCGCGGTTGGAGGTTTGATTGAAGTCAATGGTGTGACCTATGTCGTTCTACCTGGTCCACCAAGTGAGTTAAAACCCATGGTCAATGAACAATTGGTGCCTCATTTGACAACAGGGGAAGAGCTTTTTTCAAGAGTTTTGCGCTTCTTTGGGATTGGGGAAAGCCAGCTAGTTACGATCCTAGCAGATATCATTGAAAAGCAGAGTGATCCGACGGTTGCCCCTTATGCCAAGACGGGAGAAGTAACCTTGCGTCTATCTACAAAGGCGAAGGATCAAGCCTCAGCGGATGCGAAGCTCGATGTCTTAGAAAAGGAAATCTTATCCCGTCATACTCTGGATCATCAACCCTTGCAAGAGTTGTTTTACGGTTATGGAGATGACAATTCGATGGCCAAGGTTGCCTTTGATCTCTTGAAAGGGACTGGTAAGACCATTACAGCTGCAGAAAGCCTGACGGCTGGCCTGTTCCAAGCGACTTTGGCAGATTTTTCAGGGGCGTCCAGCATCTTCGCGGGTGGTTTTGTCACCTATAGTTTGGAAGAAAAAAGCAAGATGTTGTCTATTCCAGCTCAAGAGTTAGAGCAACATGGAGTGGTGTCTCATTTTACAGCTCAAGCCATGGCTTCACAGGCCCGTAAGTTAACAGGATCCGATTATGGTGTTAGCCTGACCGGAGTTGCGGGGCCAGATAGTCTAGAAGGGCACCCAGCAGGGACCGTCTTTATCGGACTTGCGACTCCAAATGGAGTGGATAGTGTCCAAGTCAATATCGCCGGACGTAGCCGAGCTGATGTCCGCGAAATTGCAGTCCTTCATGCCTTTAATTTGGTGCGCTTGGCTGTATTAAATGGTGAAAATTTGGTATAATGAAGCTTGTGCCAAATGAAGAATAATTCTAAAGATGGATAGGAAATGTGCCTTTCAAAGGACGGAAAACGTCAGTGAGTTGCATGTATTTCCTGTATAGCAAAAACATAGGAGAAAAGAATGGCGAAAAAACAGAAAAAATTAGATGATATCTCTAAGAAATTTGGAGACGAGCGTGAAAAAGCGCTCAACGATGCCCTGAAGTTAATCGAAAAAGACTTTGGTAAAGGATCCATCATGCGTTTGGGTGAACGCGCAGAGCAAAAAGTTCAAGTCATGAGCTCTGGTTCCTTGGCGCTTGATATTGCCTTGGGTGCTGGTGGTTATCCAAAAGGTCGGATCATCGAAATCTATGGTCCAGAATCATCTGGTAAAACAACCGTTGCCCTCCATGCAGTAGCGCAAGCACAGAAAGAAGGAGGCATTGCTGCCTTTATCGATGCCGAGCATGCCTTGGACCCATCTTATGCTGCAGCTCTTGGGGTTAATATTGATGAACTCCTCTTGTCTCAACCAGACTCAGGAGAACAAGGACTTGAAATTGCTGGTAAATTGATTGACTCTGGTGCCGTTGATTTGGTCGTTATCGACTCTGTTGCGGCCTTGGTCCCACGCGCAGAAATCGATGGCGATATCGGGGATAGCCACGTTGGTTTGCAAGCGCGGATGATGAGCCAAGCGATGCGTAAGCTTGGAGCTTCTATTAACAAGACCAAGACCATTGCTATCTTTATCAACCAATTGCGTGAAAAAGTTGGGGTCATGTTTGGGAACCCTGAAACCACACCTGGTGGTCGTGCCCTGAAATTCTACGCTTCTGTCCGTCTAGATGTTCGTGGAAATACTCAAATCAAGGGGACTGGGGACCAAAAAGATACCAACGTTGGTAAGGAAACCAAGATCAAGGTTGTGAAGAACAAGGTAGCTCCACCATTCAAAGAAGCCATGGTTGAAATCATGTACGGGGAAGGAATTTCACGTACAGGTGAATTGGTGAAGATTGCAACAGATTTGGATATCATCCAAAAAGCGGGTGCGTGGTACTCCTATAATGGCGAAAAAATTGGTCAAGGATCTGAAAATGCTAAGAAATTCTTGGCTGACCACCCAGAAATTTTTGACGAAATCGACCACAAGGTTCGGGTTCATTTTGGTTTGATCGAAGAAGACGAAGCAGTGAAAACCCTTGATAAAACTGAAGAAGCAGCTCCTGTCGTAGAAGAAGTAACTCTAGATTTAGATGACGCGATTGAAATTGAAGATTAATTTTTTTCAAAATAGGTCGCTAGACTGATGGTTTTTGTGTTATAATTTAATACGATAGTATTATCGTGTAGCGAAAGGAGTGCAGGCATGATTAAAATTTATACAGTGTCAAGTTGCACCAGCTGTAAAAAAGCAAAGACTTGGCTCAACGCTCATCAGCTAACCTATAAAGAACAAAACCTCGGTAAGGAAGGGATCACCAAAGAAGAATTATTGGATATCCTTACAAAGACTGAAAATGGAGTGGCAAGTATTGTCTCTTCAAAAAATCGATACGCTAAAAATCTAGGAGTGGACATTGAAGACTTGAGTGTCAATGAAGTCATTGACATCATCATGGAAACACCTCGTATTCTTAAAAGTCCGATCTTGGTAGATGACAAACGTCTCCAAGTGGGCTACAAAGAAGATGATATTCGTGCCTTCTTGCCACGATCAGTTCGAAATGTAGAAAATGCAGAAGCGCGGATGCGTGCAGCTCTTTAAAACGATTGAAAATCAGAAACAATTTGTTTCTGATTTTTTCTTGTTAAAAATCGAAATGGAAAGCAGTTTACTGCGCCATTTTACCAAATCTATGATACAATATTTTAGAAAACAATAACTAGTAAGGAATGGAAAATGAAAAGGAAAATCTTCTTATTGGGTGCACTTGCCTTGTGTTTGACTGGATGCGGTCAAAAAAAACAAGCGAAAACGCCAAATTCAAGTGAACAAAAGGCAATCCAAGCAAAAGCAGAGCAACTGCAAAAGGATAATAAGAGTATCCTGCAAAAAGCTGAAGAAAATAAAGTCATCACTAGAACCTTTGTCTTTCCAAAAGATGACAAGGGGACACAACAGACGCAAATCGTCACCTATGTGGGGAATACCTTTAAAAAATTGGAGACCATCAATGTGACGGCAACCGATGAGGAGTTGAAAAAAGGGATCCAACAGGTTGGAGTAGAGGAAGCGCAAAAGCAATTGAGAGAATCCTTTAATAAGGATGATGCCTTTAAAGAAGCTTTGACAGTGCCAGGTTTCACAGCTGATTTGACCTTGGAAAATGAGAATGAATACAAGGTAACCATCACCTATGACTTTGAAGCGATGGATGTGAAGAAGGCTGAAGGTATGACCTACTTCAAAAACAATCACTTACCAGAGTTGTTGAAGCTGACACCGAGTCAATTTGCGGACAATCTCATCAATGCTGGAGCAAGTGAGCAAAAATAAAAAAACAGTTTAACTGAAATAGCTCAAAAATGCTTGAAAAAGCTGTAAAATCAAGGGCTTGACCGTTGTGGAAAACTCTTGATTATGGTATAATAGTAATATTCTAAGGAAAGAGGGTGTTCTTGTGGGATTTACAGATGAAACAGTACGTTTTAATCTTGATGATTCAAATCGTAAGGAAATTAGCGAGACCTTGAAAGATGTTTACTTGTCACTGGATGAAAAAGGCTACAATCCAATTAATCAAATCGTAGGATACGTACTCAGTGGTGATCCTGCCTATGTACCTCGTTATAATAATGCACGGAACCAAATTCGTAAATATGAACGAGACGAGATCGTGGAAGAATTGGTACGTTATTATTTGAAAGGGCAAGGAATAGACCTCTAATGAGAATTATGGGATTGGATGTTGGCTCAAAGACTGTCGGGGTTGCTGTGAGTGATCCTCTCGGTTTTACAGCTCAGGGTCTTGAAATCATCCAAATCGATGAAGACAAAAAAGAATTCGGTTTGGAGCGCTTAGCCGAATTAGTAGCTCAATACAAGGTGGACCGTTTTGTTGTGGGCTTGCCGAAAAACATGAACAATACCAGCGGACCACGTGTGGAAGCCAGTCAGGCTTACGGCACGATGATTGCTGAAAAGTTTGGGTTGCCAGTCGACTACCAAGACGAACGGTTGACGACAGTTGCTGCAGAGCGGATGTTGATTGAGCAAGCAGATATTAGCCGTAGCAAACGCAAAAAAGTTATTGATAAGTTAGCGGCGCAGCTTATTTTACAAAATTATTTAGATCGCAATTTTTAGAAAGAAAACGAGGAAGAATAGTATGGCACATGATCATAACCACGACCATGAAGAACGTGAATTAATCACATTGGTGGACGAACAAGGAAATGAAACCTTGTTTGAAATTCTTTTGACCATTGATGGCAAAGAAGAATTTGGGAAAAACTATGTCCTTTTGATCCCTGCAAATGCAGAAGAAGATGAAAACGGCGAAGTTGAAATCCAAGCTTATTCATTTACAGAAAACGAAGACGGAACAGAAGGCGACCTTCAACCAATCCCAGAAGACTCAGATGCAGAATGGGATATGATCGAAGAAGTCTTCAACAGCTTCATGGAGGAGTAAAAACATCCACTGGATGTTTTTACCCCAACTCCAAGAAATTGGAAAGAGTTGGTAAGTCCGGGGGACGTTTTTAGCCCTGCTTCAAGAAACAAGAAAAAGCAGGAAGTCCGATGGACTTGCTGTAAAAATGAGAAAGAAATAACTACAAAAGAAAGGAGCGCAAACGTCAGAAGAGGTTTTGTCGCTTTTTTCTTTTAGGAGGAAGATGTGAATAAGATTGAGCAATGGATGAATAGTCGGATCGGTCTGAATTTTCGATCGGGACTGGATCGTATGGAGCAGGCAGTGAGCCTTTTAGGGAGGCCAGATAAGGCTTACCCGATCCTTCATGTGACAGGAACCAATGGGAAGGGATCCACAATCGCCTTTCTGCGTCAATTATTGATGGCTCACGGAAAGAAGGTTGGGACCTTTACCTCTCCTCATATGATCAGTATCCATGATCGGATTTGTATTGGGGATCAGCCGATTTCAGATGAAGATTTTACTCGGATTGGTCAAGAAGTTCAACAAATGGAGCAGACCTTGCTTCAAACCCAGGACCAACTCTCTTATTTTGAGATTATCTGCCTCATGGCCCTCTTGTATTTTAAGGAACAAGCTGTGGATGTAGTCTTGTTGGAAGTTGGCATCGGTGGGCTTCTAGATACGACCAATGTAGTGACGGGAGAGATCGCAGTGATCACTTCGGTTGGCCTGGATCACCAGGAAACACTGGGAGGGACGATTGCGGAAATCGCCCAGCAAAAGGCAGGAATCTTTAAGAAGGGCAAGAAAGCTGTGGTGGGTCCCTTATCGGATGATGCTATAGCTGTTTGTCAAGAAAAAGCGGAGCAATTGGCTGTGGGTCTCCACGCCTTCCAGAAAGATTTTGGCATAGAGCAGGATCGCTTTTGGAATGAACGTGTGGAACTTGTCTTGCCGTCTCTGGGCTTGAAGGGTGATTACCAACGGGAAAATGCTGCAGTAGCTCTGGAGGCCTTTCTCCTCTATATGGAAGGTCTAGATCAAGAAGTGGATATAGATCAGGTCAAGCACGCCTTGCAAGAGACGCGGTGGCCGGGACGTCTAGAGTTGTTTGGAGACCAGGTGTATCTGGATGGCGCTCATAATCCTCATGCTATGTTGCGCTTGATTGAGTTTGCCAATAGCTTAGCAGGAAAACGCGTGAAGATTTTATTCGGTGCTCTCAAACGAAAAGATTATAGTGGGATGCTCCAAACGCTTCAAGCGGGATTGCCAGAAGCTGAATTGATTTTGACGACCTTTCATTACGGTGAAGTGGTGGCGCAGGGTGATCGACAAGACCTGCCTTATGTGGCTGACTACAAGGCCTATATCAAAGAGTTTATGGATCAGAGCCATCCAGATGAGGTTTTATTTGTGACAGGTTCCTTGTATTTTATTGCAGAAGTAAGGGCATTTTTATTAGAGGGGTAAACAATTGACCTAAAGACTTTCTTGGCGTATACTGGTGGTAGATAGTATACGGTTATGGCGAAAGGAGTCGATCTTAATGAAAAAAATCATGTCTATACTGACCTTGGCGGTAGCTCTTTTCCTGACTGCTTGTAGCCAGCAAGAAAAAGCAACACAGACTTCGAGCAAACAGACGTCAACTTCATCACAGACTATGACTTCGGCGAGTGAAGAACAGAAAGAAGGAGTGTCCATAGATGGCAGTTATCGAGGACAGGACGAGGAAAATACGATTCTCTTAGTTGTGACGGGGCGAAAAGGCACGTTTACGGTACAAGATGCTGATGGAGAAGAAGAGACCAAAGAGGTCAGCATTGATCCGGTCAATCAATCCATGCGTATCGGGGATGAGCCTTATCGCTATCGGATCGAAGGAGATCAGTTGTCGCTAGAAGACCTAGAGCAAGCAGAGGATGATCAAGGGATTATCGTTTTGACCAAGCAATAAGGGACGAAACAAGAGAGAGTGGGACAGAAATCGGTAATTCGTTAGAATTCGATTTCGTCGTCCCACCTCCGCACAGTTGAGTAGGGCTGTAAAAGCTGATGAAATCAGCGTAGTAGAGCCCACTCAACCACTGCGTCTTGCTCGACAATCCAAAAATAATTGAGAGGCTAGGACTTCTGTCCCACTCTCTTTTTGTTTGTCTAGAAGGGGTTTGGTTGGTCGTTGCAACGGGTAAAAAGAATTGGTATACTAGTAGAAAGAAACAAGGAGGATGCTGTGACCTTTCGAAAATTACGTCTATTAATGTCCAAATATGGATTTAGTATTTTGTTTATGGGCTTTGAACTATGGGCCTCCTTTGCGGCCTTCTTTTGGCTCAATAGATGGTTCCCTCATTGGCTATCTGTTGCAGTCATTGGGCTCTTATATGTGTCGACAATCTTAGCTATTGTTAATCGAAATACCCCGCCTGAAAATAAGGTGACCTGGCTCTTAATTGCCGTCATTCCTGTCTTTGGATCGCTTTTATACCTCATGTTTGGCGAGCGGCGTTTGTCCAAAAAGGAAATGATCCAGCTGAAAAATATGGAGTCCATGAAGTTTCGAGAGGACAATAGTCATCAGTTGCGTAAGGAGCTCAAGCAAGAAAGCAAAGCGGTTTATGGCTTGGTCAAGTCGATTTTATCCATGGACCACAATGCGGATCTCTACAATGGGACAGCATCGACCTTTTACCCTCTAGGGGAGGAGATGTATGAGCAACTACTAGAGGATCTAAAAGCAGCGAAAAAATTTATCTTCATCGAGTTTTACATCATTGATGAGGGCTTGATGTGGAACAGTATCCTAGAGATTTTAGAGCAGAAAGTGAAAGATGGGGTTGAAGTCAAACTCCTTTATGACGATATCGGCTGTATGGCAACCTTGGCTGGGAACTATACCAAACGATTGCGAAAGATGGGGATTGATGCCCATAAGTTTAACAAGGTGATCCCCCGTCTAACAGTGGCATATAACAACCGAGACCACCGCAAGATTCTGGTCATTGATGGGCAGATCGGCTATACGGGTGGTGTCAATTTGGCAGACGAGTACATCAACCACATTGAGCGGTTTGGTCACTGGAAGGACAGTGCCATCCGTTTAGATGGACGAGCTGTTAAGGCCTTAACGCGACTCTTCCTCATGAACTGGTACATCAACCGTGGGGAAATCGAGGATTTTGACCGCTATCATATTGAAAACAAGGCAGTCGAAGGAGAAGGGCTCTATATTCCCTATGGGAGTGGACCAAAGCCAATTTACAAGTCGCAGGTCGGAAAGACGGTTTATCAAAATATGATCAACCAAGCGACGGATTACGTCTATATCACGACTCCTTACTTGATCATCGATTATGATTTGACAGAAGATATCCGCAATGCGGCCCTTCGTGGGGTGGATGTTCGCATCGTGACCCCGCATATTCCGGATAAAAAATTGATCCAAATTGTTACGCGTGGGGCTTACTTGGATCTGATGGATGCTGGTGTGAAAATCTATGAGTACACGCCTGGTTTTGTCCACAGTAAGCAAGTTCTGGCAGATGACGAAATGGCGGTTGTAGGGTCGATTAACTTTGACTACCGTAGTCTGGTCCATCACTATGAAAATGCGGTCTGGATGTATCGGACGCCTGCTCTGAAAGAGATCCGGGCGGATTTTGACCACATCTTTGAAGTATCTCAAGAGATCACTGAAGATACCTTCCACTTTACCTGGCACCAAAGCTTAATCAAGGAAATTATGCAATTGTTCGCACCGATGTTGTAAATGTATAAAAACGAAAATCAGAGTCAGGAATCGAGATGCCTGACTCTTTTTCCATAGGACTATGTGGCAAGAGGCTGACATGGTCGGCAGAATTTGGTATACTAGAAAAGATAATGGGCTTTTTTCTAAAAGGAAAGAGCAGAGGAATAGCGAAGAAAAGGAAAAAGAATGAGCGAAAAAGAGCAAGAAATGACTTCGAAAAAACTAGGGCTTCACGTGGGGGATAGTTTCCAGGATACACGTGAAATTCGCGAAGTGCTAGACAAGTCGGTCTTTCGCGAAGAAGAGCCGACTCATAGCCAACAGGCAGAAGTCTTGGAGGAGCCGGTTGCAATGGAGGCATCAGAGGAAATGAGTGATGTGGAGCCAGCAGTGGAAACAGAGCTAGAACCAGTAACAGAGCCTAAGCAAGAACCAGAACAGGAAGCGGAGCAACCGCTCAGTCGGATGAGTCGTCGTTCCCGTAAGGCGGGAGTTGAAGCGGCAAAAGTGGAAGCATCTAAGGTAGAAGAGGATACGGAAGAGCTAGAAGCGGATGTGGCAGTTGAGCCGATCCGTCGTCAATCCAAGCGTCCAGTCCCCCTAGCGATTCCTTTTGTGTTGAGTCTCTTGATTAGTTTGCTGCATGTCGGGGTGCCATTTTTAACCCGTTTTGCAACCAATCAACAATCGCAAAACTTGTATGCTGGCTGGGCAATGACCAAGGGTCAAGTACCGTTTGGTGATTTTTACGGAACCAATGGTCTGCTCTATTATGCGATCAACTGGTTGGGAAGCTTGGCTGGTGGACATTGGATCTTGATGATTCTCCAAGCGATTGCTCTCTTCTTTGCGGGGACTTACCTCTATCGGGTTGTGCGCTTGCTGGTGTCTGATAAAGATACAGCGAAGAATGTCCAGTTACTCTTTTATTTCTTGGTGCTAGGCCTTGGTTTTGGAGGGACTTATGTGACTCTCTTTAGCCTTCCAATCCTATTTGCTAGCATGAATTTCATTTTGGCTTATTTGATTGGGCATCGTAAGGATGAAGGCTTTATCCTTTATGGTGCGATTGCAGCTGTGGCTTTCCTGATTGATCCGATGACCAGTGCCCTGTTTTATTTGTTGGCTTTCCTTGGATTAACAGCTTTTAATATCAAGCAGAAGAGATGGGCGCGTGGCTTTTATCAACTGCTGGCAGCTCTCCTTGGTTTTTCACTCGTCTTTTACCCAATTGGCTATATCACCGTTTTGAATCAGACTTTTGGCTATGCCATTAACCAAGTAACCTATGTCTTTAATGCCTTGAATTTTAGTAATGGACAGACCTTCAGTAATGCCATTTATTATGGACTGTTAGCGCTTGCTTTTGGCTTAGTCTCTGCCTTTTTGATGTCCTTTACGAAGCAAAATAGCAGTGCTCGCCGGATCTTCCGCTTTATGGGATGGGCAGGTAGCCTGGTAGTCCTCATCGTGTCGATTGGTCTTCCGGAACAAGGCGCTTACCAATTGTTGCCAATGTTGCCATTTGTTCTTCCTTTGTTTGCGATCTGGTTCTCACGAGATGGGGAAGAAAACGATGGGATCGAACGCCGTGGTCGGAAGAAGAAAAACAAGGAAGTTTGGGCCGCTTACTTTACGAGCCAAGTTTTCTTACCGCTAGTAGCCCTTGTCTATCTGTTGGCGAATCCAGTGGTTCAAGATGTTGTGCTTCAGTCTGGTCAATCCAGTGAACGGAGCGCTATTGCCAGCTACATTAAAAATCACACCAAGTCGAAAGATACCATCTATGCTTGGGATACGACAGCTACTCTCTATCAAGAAAGCGATCGTTTGGCAGCTTCTGCCTTATTGACTCCGATATCTTATCTGGGAATTAATGAAAATCGGACCAATGTGATCCAACAAATCGATCGGTCTGAACCGAAGTATATTGTGGTCAACAATCAGGTAGAGTTGACCTCCAATATGAAGGACTTGCTCAAAGAAAATTATCGTCTAGTTGAGAAGAAATACCGTCATTTCAAACTCTATCAACGCTCTTAAGAAAATCAATATCTTGTGTTTTAGAAAGTTTTTTAGAATTTTCACCACAAGATATTGATTTTTATTTTTGGAGTGGTATAATACAACTTGTATGTAAATAAATGAAGAGAGGCATGTTTGGTATGATCACCTTGAGAGAAGAAAAACTGAGAATGGCCCCGGATATTTTTGTTGAAAAACGAGATGGCCGTCGTGTTCAATTCGATGTTGAAAAAATTTATAAAGCCTTGTTGAAGGCGACAGAAGAAGTGACTTCTCTCACTCCAGTGATGGAAGCCAAACTAGAAGCCATTGTCGATCGTGTGATCGCAGAGATCTTGGAACGTTTTCCAAATGGCGTGAAGATCTATGAGATCCAAAACGTTGTTGAACATGAATTGCTTCAAGCCAACGAATATGCGATTGCTGAGAGCTACATTACTTATCGGACTCAGCGGGATTTTGAGCGCTCAAAAGCGACGGATATCAACTTTACGATTGGAAAACTCCTCAACAAGGACCAAGCGGTTGTCAATGAAAATGCCAATAAGGACAGCGATGTCTTTAATACGCAACGGGATTTGACGGCGGGGATCGTTGGTAAGTCTATTGGTCTTAAAATGTTGCCTAAACACGTAGCCAATGCCCACCAAAAAGGGGATATCCACTACCATGATTTGGACTATAGCCCTTATACACCGATGACCAACTGCTGTTTGATCGATTTTGAAGGCATGCTCAGAAATGGCTTTAAGATTGGGAATGCAGAAGTAGAAAGTCCTAAGTCTATCCAAACTGCAACGGCTCAAATCTCGCAGATTATTGCCAATGTAGCTTCTAGTCAGTACGGGGGGTGCTCAGCTGACCGGATCGATGAGGTCCTGGCCCCTTATGCAGAAAAGAACTACCAAAAACACTTGGCAGATGCCAAAGAGTGGGTGCTTCCTGAAAAGCAGGAGGACTATGCTTGGAGCAAGACTCAAAAAGATATCTATGATGCCATGCAATCGCTGGAATATGAGATCAATACCCTCTTTACCTCGAACGGACAAACTCCCTTTACTTCGCTTGGTTTTGGTCTTGGAACCAATCGCTTCGAGCGGGAAATCCAAAAGGCGATTTTGGAAATCCGGATCAAGGGACTGGGTTCAGAACACCGGACAGCTATTTTCCCTAAGTTGATCTTTACCCTCAAGCGGGGGCTCAATCTAGAACCTGGAACGCCTAACTATGATATCAAGCAATTGGCCTTGGAATGTGCGACGAAACGCATGTATCCGGATGTTTTGTCTTATGACAAGATTGTCGAGTTGACAGGCTCCTTCAAGGTGCCGATGGGATGTCGTTCTTTCCTTCAAGGTTGGAAGGATGAGAATGGCGTAGAAGTCAATTCTGGCCGGATGAACCTAGGGGTTGTGACAGTCAATTTACCTCGGATTGCCTTGGAATCTGGCGGAGACAAGGAGAAGTTCTGGCAAATCTTTAATGAACGGATGAACATCGCTGAAGATGCCTTGGTTTACCGGGTGGAACGCACCAAAGAAGCGACACCAGCCAATGCGCCGATTCTCTACCAATATGGGGCTTTCGGGAAACGCTTGGGCAAGTATGACCAGGTAGATCAGCTCTTCCGTCATCGCAGAGCAACTGTTTCTCTTGGCTATATCGGACTCTATGAAGTCGCAACCGTCTTTTATGGTCCAAATTGGGAACACAATCCAGAAGCCAAACAATTCACGATTGATATCATCAAGGATATGAAAGCGCGCGTGGAAGAATGGTCTGACCAGTATGATTACCACTTCTCCATCTATTCGACACCGTCAGAAAGCTTGACAGACCGCTTCTGTCGCCTAGATACGGAGAAATTTGGTAAGGTTCCGGATATCACAGACAAGGAATACTACACCAATAGTTTCCACTACGATGTTCGTAAGAACCCAACGCCATTTGAAAAGTTGGATTTTGAAAAAGTTTATCCTGAAGCTGGAGCTTCTGGTGGCTTTATCCACTATTGTGAATACCCTGTGCTCCAACAAAATCCAAAAGCCCTTGAAGCGGTTTGGGATTATGCTTATGACCGGGTCGGTTATCTCGGAACCAATACGCCGATTGACCGTTGTTACAAGTGTGATTTTGAGGGAGACTTCACGCCAACTGAGCGCGGATTTGCTTGTCCAAACTGTGGCAATAGCGATCCGAAAACGGTTGATGTGGTCAAACGGACCTGTGGTTATCTAGGAAACCCGCAAGCTCGTCCGATGGTCAATGGCCGTCATAAGGAAATCGCTGCACGTGTCAAACACATGAATGGATCCACGATCAAATCAGCTGGACACCAAGTGACAGATTAGAAAAGGACATTATGGGAAAATACCAATTAGATGATAAGGGTAAGGCTCAGGTTCAACGATTCCATGAGAAGCATTCAAAGGGTGGAATCAATAAAAAAGACCGAGTAGCTAGCCTGAGAGAACAATTTTTAAATAAGAATAAGAAAAAGTGAGAGTTCGCTCTCGCTTTTCTCGTATGGGGAGGTAAAGATGGAATTACGCAGACCAACATTAGCAGATAAAGAAACTGTATTAGACATGATGGCAGAGTTTGAAGCGAATCAATCAGCTCACGATGGCGGATTTTGGGATGCTGAGAACTTTGATTATGAGGAGTGGCTAGAAACTAACCTTAATAAAGAAATGGGAATAAACTTGCCTGAAAATCGCGTTCCATCAATTCAGTTCGTATTGTTTGATGAATCAGGTCATGCTTTAGGTTTTTTGAATCTACGGCTGAGACTAAATGAGGGATTGCTGAATTATGCTGGTCATATCGGCTACTCCATCCGTCCTTCTGAAAGAGGCAAGGGTTATGCCAAGGAGGCTCTCCGTCAAGGTCTGCGAGTAGCTAAGGAGAAGAACATCCATCGTGCTCTGGTGACTTGTAGCACGGAAAATCCGGCCAGTCGAGCGGTTATCTTAGCTAATGGCGGCCAATTTGAAGATGTTCGAAATGGAACGGAGCGTTATTGGATAGAAGTGGAGTAGAAGGATGACATGGAATACACCAAAACCAGGCGAATGGAAGAGTGAGGAGCTGAGTCAAGGGCGCATCATCGACTACAAGGCTTTTAACTTTGTCGATGGTGAAGGAGTCCGCAATTCCCTTTATGTGGCGGGTTGCATGTTTCACTGTGAGGGCTGTTACAATGTAGCGACCTGGTCTTTCAATGCAGGCATTCCCTATACCAAAGAGTTAGAAGAGCAGATCATGGCAGATCTGGCTCAACCTTATGTCCAGGGCTTGACCCTGCTTGGGGGGGAACCTTTTCTTAACACTGGCATCCTTCTGCCCTTGGTCAAGCGCGTGAGAAAAGAGTTGCCCGACAAAGATATTTGGTCTTGGACTGGCTACACCTGGGAAGAAATGATGCTAGAGACACCAGACAAGCTAGAGCTTCTCTCACTGATTGATATTCTGGTGGATGGACGGTATGATAATAGCAAACGCAACCTCATGTTGCAGTTCCGAGGGTCTTCTAACCAGCGGATCATTGATGTTCAAAAATCCCTCAAAGAAGAAAAAGTCGTCATCTGGGACAAGCTCAATGACGGCAAGGAAAGTTTTGAGCAGGTCAAACGAGATGATCTTTTGTAGGATCTTCAAAAAACCGGGTTTTTCACCCGGTTCAGATTGAAGACAAAGTCATCTTAGAAACTTTCCTTAGGTGAGTACGGACGTCAGCGAACTTCGAAGAAGTTCCATGACTTAGTTTTGGACCCAAGGTTCCAAAACTCCCGAGTGCTAGAAACAATAATGTTTCTAGCACTTTTCTCACGGCGGAAAGTTTCAGTAGATGATTGAATGAGCCTAAAAAGTATTCCATTTTAATTTGTTAGGCATTCATTAACTTGTTTGATGTAAAAACAGTTTGTCTACATTCTCAAACCGGGTTTTTCACCCGGTTTTTTTGGATTCTCTGCATAAGTATACAGGGGAAATTCCAAACTATGGAAAGCGCTTACTTCTCGGATGTACGTAATAGACAAAATAGTGATAATTAATGCATTTTTTGCTAAAAATATGTTACAATAAATATGATTAGGACTAATTGGAGGTATTTATGTCACAAAGGAGACGGAGTCGTCGTTCAGAGCATAAGTGGGGGCAATTGCGAATCATTAATTCCGTATTGCTTATTTTTTTGCTTATGACTGCAAGTTGGGCGACCTATACCATGTTGGCCAATAACATCTTGGCTTTTCGCTATGTCAATGTTCTCGTGATTGCACTACTAGCTCTTCTCTTGCTCTTATCAGCTTGGTTTGTGATCAAAAATCAGGCCAAAAAGACAACTTTGGTCCTGCTTCTTGTTGGCTTATTGGCTAGTTCAGGAGTGTTATTTGCTAGTCAACAGCTGCTGAATCTGACTAGTAATGTCAATGGCCATTCTAACTATACAGAGTTTGAGATGGCTGTCTATGTCAAGAAAGACAGTGACATCAAAGATATCAAAGAAATCAAGGAAGTGGTGGCACCAAAGGGCAATAATAACGAAGCCAATCTCACTGCCCTCTTGGACAACATCAAAAAGACCAAGGGTCAGGAAATTTCTGTAGTGGATGCCCCGACTTATCTAGATGCTTATAAGAGCCTGCAAGAAGGGAATGCTTCTGCTATGGTCCTCAACAGTACCTTTGAGGATACCATTGCCGCAGAAGATGCGGACTATGCGAAGAAGTTGAAGAAAATCTATTCCTACAAGATCCGAAAAGAAGTGGCAGCGACGAGCAAGGTGTCTGCCAATGCGGATGTCTTTAACATCTATGTCAGCGGGATCGATACCTATGGCCCAGTAACCTCGGTTTCACGTTCAGATGTCAATATCATCATGACGGTCAATCGAAAGACCAAGCAAGTCCTATTGACAACGACTCCACGGGATGCCTATGTACCGATTGCAGATGGTGGTAACAACCAGAACGATAAGTTGACCCACGCGGGGATCTACGGAGTGGATGCTTCGATCCATACCCTTGAGAATCTCTATGATATCAAGCTCAACTACTACGTTCGTCTCAATTTCACCTCCTTCCTCAAGTTGATTGACCTTCTAGGGGGAATCGATGTGGAAAATGACCAAGAATTCACGAGCCTTCATGGCAAGTTCCATTTCCCAGTTGGAAAGGTTCATTTGAATTCAGAGCAAGCTCTCGGTTTTGTCCGAGAACGCTACTCTCTCCAAGGTGGCGACAATGACCGTGGTAAAAACCAAGAAAAAGTCATTGCGGCCATTATCAAAAAGTTGACCTCTACCAAGGTCTTAAGCAACTACAATGAGATTATCGGAAACCTCCAAGATTCTGTCCAAACCAATATGCAGTTGCCGACTATGATGAACTTGATCAATACCCAGTTAGAAACGGGTGGTTCTTATGAGGTGACTTCTCAAGCGATTACCGGTCAAGGACGAAATGACTTGCCGTCTTATGCTATGCCTGGTTACAACCTCTATGTCATGGAGTTGGATCAAGCCAGCTTGACCAAGGCAAAAGAAACCATCCAAAAAGTTATGGAAGGAAAAGAAAAATGATTGATATCCACTCGCACATCGTCTTTGATGTGGATGATGGACCAAAGACAAGAGAAGATACGCGCGCCTTATTGGAAGAAAGCTATCACCAAGGGGTACGGACCATTATCTCCACTTCTCATCGTCGCAAGGGAATGTTTGAAACTCCCGAAGAAAAGATTTCTGAAAATTTTCAAGAAGTGAAAAAAATTGCGGCAGAGGTCGCGCCAGATTTAACGATTCATTACGGGGCAGAGATCTACTTTACTAATGATGTCTTGAAAAAACTGGAAGAAAAGATCATTCCACGTTTGGCAGAGACGCGCTTTGCACTAATTGAATTCAGCATGGGAACGCCTTACAAGGAGATTCATACGGCCTTGGACCGTTTGCTCCATCTAGGTGTGACACCGGTGGTGGCCCATATTGAGCGCTACAAGTGCTTGGAGAAAAATGAGGAGCGCGTGCAAGAGATGATTGACATGGGCTGCTACATGCAGATAAATAGTTCCAGCGTTCTCAAGCCTCGCCTATTTGGGGATGAGCAAAAACAACTGAAAAAACGAGCTCGGTACTTCTTAGAAAAAGACTTGGTGCACTTTGTTGCCAGTGATATGCACAATGTGGATAAACGACCGCCTTATATGGCAGAAGCCTATCGCTTGATCAAGGAAGAATACGGAGAACAACGAGCACAAGCTCTCTTTGTCAGCAATCAAGAACTCTTGTTAGCAGATGAATTAATCTAACCATGAAACAGGTGGAGAGATCCACACGAAGGAGTAATTAGGAAATGAACAATCAAGAAAATCAAGCAGTGGAAATTGATGTTTTCGCTATGCTGAAGACCCTATGGAAACGTAAGTTTTCGATCGTTTTGGTCGCTCTTGTCTTTGCCATTGCAGCATTTGGCTACAGTGCCTTTTTAGCCAAGAAAGAATACCAAAGTACTAGCCGGATCTACGTGGTCAGTCGTCAAAACCAAGACAACAATGCCTTGACAAACTCTGATTTGCAGGCGGGTTCTTACTTGGTTAAGGACTACCGTGAAATCATTCTTTCTCAAAATGTCTTGAGCCAAGCCATCGAAGAATTGAAACTCGATATGACACCTGCTGAGTTGTCGAAAAAGATCAGTGTATCCGTTCCAACAGATACTCGTATCCTTTCGATTACGGCTAAGGACGGAAATCCAAAAGAGGCAGCTCGTATTGCCAATGGCCTTCGGAATGTAGCAGCTGAAAAGATCATTGCTGTGACCAAGGTGTCAGATGTTACGACCTTGGATGAAGCAGAAGTGCCTCAATCACCTTCTTCACCAAATATCAAGCGCAATGTCCTTCTTGGCTTTATTGCTGGAGCAGGCCTCATGGTGGTGCTCATGGTCGTAGTAGAAGTCTTGGACGATCGTGTCAAGAGACCAGAAGATATCGAAGAGTTGATGGGCTTAACCTTGCTTGGTATTGTGCCAGATATTAAGAAACTGTAGACTGGGGATCGCATGAATACGTTAGAAATTTCAAAAAACAAATTACAAGAAATTCGGAAGGCAGAAGAGTACTTCAATGCCCTTGCGACGAATATCCAATTGAGCGGGGTGGACTTAAAAGTCATCGCCATTTCATCTGTTCAAGAAAATGAAGGGAAATCAACCACTTCAACCAACTTGGCCGTTGCCTTTGCGCGTGCGGGTTACAAGACCCTCTTGGTCGACTGTGACATCCGGAACTCTGTCATGACAGGGATTTTCCGTAGCCGGGATAAGATCCAAGGCTTGACCGACTTCTTATCTGGTCGTAGCCAATTGGACCAAATCTTGTATGCGACTGATTTTCCAAACTTGGATATCATCGAGTCTGGGCAGGTCGCGCCAAACCCAACAGGTCTCTTGCAAAGCAAGAACTTCACTGTGATGATGGATGCCCTGCGTGAGCATTTTGACTACATCATTGTCGATACGCCTCCAATCGGGGTCGTGATCGATGCGGCCATTATCGCCCAACGCTGTGATGGAACTGTCTTGATCACAGAATCTGGTGCCAATGGACGCAAGGCTGTCCAAAAGGCCAAGGACCAATTAGAACAAACAGGCACACCTTTCTTAGGAGTAGTGCTCAATAAATTTAACATTAAAGCTGCTGAGTATGGTTCATACGGTGGGTATGGATCTTACGGAGAGTACGGGAAAAAGTAAAGAATAGGATTGAGGGAAAATGGGAGAAGAAAGAATTGAACTGGAAAAACTAAATATTGTTCTCTTTCAAAGTTTAGCTGTCCTATTTTCAGCTTACATTGTGAGTCTTTTTAAGGATGCAGAATACACGTCACAGACGATCGCCATTCTCTATCTCTTGCATTTTGTAGCCTTTTACATTAGCAATATTGCCTATCGTTTTTATAGCAGAGGCTATCTAGATGAGCTCTTTCAGGTCTTGAAATACAACGTATTTTTCGCTGTTGGGATCACCTTTACCTCTTTTATGCTCGATGGGGTCTTTTCCATCTCTCGTCGGGGGATGATCTACTTCTTTCTTTTCAATACGTTTTCCGTCTATATCATGGATCTCTTGCTCAAGAGATACCGGAAGTCTGTTTCACCACGACGGAAAAGTTCGCGAAAGATTTTCTTGATCACAGCGACCAGTCGGATGGAAAAGGTATTTGATATTCTGCATTCGCCTAGCCTTTATCATGGGGAACTGATCGGTGTCACCGTCATGGACGATACGGATTTTGCTCATTCGGGTGTACGGGTGGTGCATCCAGATCAAATGATGAACTTTGTGACCAAGGAAGTGGTGGATGAAGTGTTTATTAATCTGCCAAGTGAGGACTACAATATTAGTGACTTCGTCTCGGAGTTTGAGAGTATGGGGATCGATGTATCGGTTAATCTCAATGCCTTTAACTTCGCTTCCTTGGGCAATAAACGGGTTCGAGAAGTCGGGGGACTAAGTGTCGTCACTTTCTCAACCAACTTCTACAAACCGAGCCACGTCTTTGCTAAACGTCTCTTAGACATTGCAGGAGCCCTCTTTGGTCTCTTGATTTGTGGACTAGTGAGTATCGTCTTAGTCCCTCTGATTCGTAAGGATGGCGGCCCTGCCTTCTTTGTACAGAAGCGGGTTGGAAAGAATGGTCGGTATTTCAACTTCTATAAATTCCGCTCCATGCGCGTGGATGCCGAAGAGATTAAAAAAGATCTCATGGAACAAAATACCATGACGGGTGGCATGTTCAAGATGGAAAATGATCCGCGGGTAACCCCAATCGGACGCTTTATCCGTAAGACCAGTCTTGATGAATTGCCACAATTTTACAATGTGTTGATCGGTGATATGAGTCTAGTCGGAACTCGTCCTCCAACGGTAGACGAATACCAAGACTATACGCCAGCTCAAAAACGTCGCCTCAGTTTCAAGCCAGGGATTACCGGCCTTTGGCAAGTGAGCGGACGCAGTGAGATTACAGATTTTGACGAAGTGGTCAAACTCGACGTTGCGTATATGGATGGTTGGACGATCTGGAGAGATATTCAGATCCTGCTCAAGACCGTGAAGGTTGTACTTAAAAAAGAAGGAGCGAAGTAGGAAAATACCTACTTCGTCCTTTCCATGTTAGGAGAAAAATGACACAATCAATTTATATCGTTGGTTCCAAAGGGATTCCAGCAAAATATGGTGGTTTTGAGACCTTTGTTGAGAAGTTGACAGAATTCCAACAAGACAAAAATATTCAGTATTATGTAGCTTGTATGCGGGAAAATTCAGCCAAATCAGGAATCACTGCAGATACTTTCGAGCATAACGGCGCAATCTGTTACAACATTGATGTCCCTAATATAGGTCCTGCGCGTGCCATTGCTTATGATATCGCAGCCCTCAATAAGGCGATTGAAATCGCAAAAAAAAACAAAGATCAAGCACCGATCTTTTATGTCTTGGCTTGTCGGATTGGTCCCTTTATTTCAAGGATTAAAAAGAAAATCAAGGCTATCGGAGGAACTCTGATGGTCAATCCAGATGGTCATGAGTGGCTTCGTGCCAAGTGGAGTCTTCCAGTTCGCAAATACTGGAAATTTTCTGAACAACTCATGGTCAAACATGCCGACCTTTTGATCTGTGACAGCAAGAATATCGAAGCCTATATTCAGAAGGATTACGCTAAGTATCAACCACAGACGACCTATATTGCTTATGGAACCGATACAAGCAAGTCTATCCTGAGTAAAGAAGACGAGAAAGTACGGACTTGGTTTGCGAATAAGCAAGTTGCTGAAGGAAACTACTATCTTGTCGTAGGTCGCTTTGTGCCGGAAAACAACTATGAAGCTATGATTCGTGGCTTTATGCAGTCCAATTCACAAAAAGATTTTGTCCTGATTACCAATGTAGAACAAAACAAGTTCTATGAACAGTTGCGTAAGGATACAGGATTTGATCAAGATCCTCGAGTGAAGTTTGTCGGGACGGTCTATGATCAAGAGTTGCTCAAATACATTCGTGAGAATGCCTTTGCTTATTTCCATGGTCATGAGGTAGGTGGTACCAATCCGTCACTTCTTGAGGCACTAGAGTCTACTAAGCTTAATCTATTGTTAGATGTTGGTTTCAACCGAGAAGTCGGTGAAGAGGGGGCTCTTTATTGGAAGAAAGATCAATTGGCACATGTCATTGATCAGGCTGAGCAATTAGACGTTCAAGCAATCGAAGATCTTAATCAAAAATCAAGTCAACGGATTGCAGAAGCTTTTACTTGGGAAAAGATTGTCACAGACTACGAGAAAGTATTTAAAGGTTAGAAATGCAGAAAATATTATATCTTCATGCTGGTGCCGAAATGTATGGTGCTGACAAGGTTTTGTTAGAGCTTATTAAAGGATTGGATAAAGATGCTTTTGAAGCACACGTTATTTTACCCAACGACGGTGTCTTAGTGGGTGCTTTAGAAGAGGTCGGTGCAAAGGTTAAAGTTATTGATTACCCCATCTTGCGCCGTAAATATTTTAATCCAAAAGGGATTCTTGAGTACTTTGGCTCCTATAACCGTTACTCCAAACAAATTGCTCAGTATGCTAAGGAGAATGGCATTACTCTTATTCACAATAATACGACTGCGGTACTTGAGGGGATTTATCTTAAACGGAAGTTGAAATTACCTTTGATTTGGCATGTACATGAAATTATCGTAAAACCAAAAGCAATCTCTGATTTCATCAACTTTTTGATGGGGCGCTATGCGGATACGATTGTGACAGTTTCAAATGCTGTTGCTAATCATGTCAAGCAGTCTCGTTTTGTAAAAGATGACCAAGTTCAAGTCATCTATAATGGTGTTGACAATGCTGTTTATCAGGTGATGGATGCTAGTGCGGTCCGTGATCAGTTTGGTATCGCCCAGGATGCTTTGGTGATCGGAATGGTTGGTCGAGTGAATGCCTGGAAAGGGCAAGGCGACTTTTTAGAAGCTGTGACTCCAATCTTAAAGTCTAATCTAAAAGCAGTAGCCTTTTTGGCAGGAAGTGCATTTGAAGGTGAAGAGTGGCGCGTGGAGGAGTTGGAGAAGGCTATATCAGACTCACTAGTATCTGGACAAATCAAGCGAATTGACTATTATAGCAAGACAACAGAACTCTATAATATGTTTGATATCTTTGTCTTGCCAAGTACCAATCCAGATCCACTACCAACAGTCGTACTAGAAGCGATGGCTTGTGGTAAACCTGTAGTCGGTTACCGTCATGGTGGTGTCTGTGAAATGGTTAAGGAAGGCGAAAACGGCCTTCTTGCCACACCAAATCAACCTTCTGAATTATCCAAGGCTATTCAAGAATTGGCTGAGAACACTGAGAAGAGAGAACAATTTGGAAAGGCCTCTGTTAAACGCCAAAAAGAACTCTTCTCATTACAAAGTTATATTCGTAATTTTTCGGAGTTGTATAAGAAATACTAAATAATCAAATTCGCTGAAAAAAGGATTATATCCGAGCTGGTTTAAAGATTTACCATATATCATTGAATGTTGTAAGTCAGTTAGATCAGAGAGGAGAAGAATTAGAGTAGAATAAAAATTTAGGTAAATAATCTATGAAACCACTATTAACTGTCGTCATTCCAGTATATAATGTTGAAAGATATTTAAA
This sequence comes from Streptococcus parasanguinis, assembly GCF_015557775.1. GTDB lineage: Bacteria > Bacillota > Bacilli > Lactobacillales > Streptococcaceae > Streptococcus > Streptococcus parasanguinis_AA. The sequence goes on from NZ_JADNOY010000002.1 coordinate 119,178, forward strand.
ACGTTGCATTGAAAGTGTTCTTGCCCAAGAATGGAAGGACTATGAGATTCTACTTGTTGATGACGGGAGTACTGATCATTCTCCTCAAATCTGTGATGACTATGTTAAGGCTTATGACTTTATCTCAGTTATTCATAAAGAAAATGGTGGACTTTCTGAAGCACGGAACACAGGTATTTCTCATGCCAAAGGAGAATATGTTTATTTTCCTGATTCAGATGATTGGATTGAACCAGATACCTTTATAGCGTTAGTAGAAGCGCTAGAATCTCAAGAGTTTGATATTATTTCTTTTAATCGTGAGTTTGTGAAGGGTGAAGAGGATGTTATCGTTTCGGATCCAGTAGTGACTCAAGTATTTGAAGGTAAAGATGCTTTTGTGCAAATGCTGAAGCATAGTTATATTACTGGGTTTGCTAATGATAAAATCTATCGAAAATCATTATTCACTGATCATAACATTCAGTTTCCAATTGGGAAATACTATGAGGATCTTGGCACTAATTACAAACTGTTTCTTGCGGCTAAGAAGGTCTATGCAACTAATCAAAAATACTATCACTACTTAATCGACAATCCAGATTCTATTACACAGTCTTGGAATGAAAAAAAGTTTAGAGATATGTTTGGGTTTTATAAAGAAATGTTTTATTCTGATTTTGTACGTTCGCAATTAAATCAAGAAGAGTTGCATATCTCACAACTGTATTATGTAAATGGATTGACTCATATTTTAGCTAGCTTGTATAAAGCTAAGCTAGATCGTCAATATGCTGAAATAAGAAATGATGTCAATCAGGAATTAAGAAAAAATAAAATAATGTATAGTGAAATAAAATACCTACCAAATAGGATGAAATATTTGTTATACCGTTTGAACTTGTTGAAGATGGCTTTTACTATACAAGGAATGAAGTAAGAGATTTAGGGGATTATGTTGAAGTACTCAGTCATTATACCGGTGTACAATGTAGAGAACTATCTTCATCGTTGCATCAATAGTATACTTGTCCAAGAATATACTGATTTAGAAATTTTATTGATAGACAATGGATCTACTGATAGTAGTGGCAGTATTTGCGATACTTATGCTAGTGAGTACTCAAATATCTCGGCCTATCATATTGAAAACCATGGTGTCGGTTCAGCTCGAAACTTTGGTTTAGCAAAAGCTCAAGGTGAATTTATTTGTTTTGTAGACGCGGATGATTATCTAGTAGGAAACTTGTTTTCTGATATGGAAAATCAGTTGGATTCTGGATTAGATTTATTGGTATTTAGTTACTATAACTCTCTTGAAAAGAACCTATCAGAAACGACTAGATCAGCAAAAATTCTTCCTATTGAAGGAAAAAAAGATAGGAATCAGTTCATTGCTCTCTTTACGGAATTATTTTTATCAGACATGATGTATACTGTTTGGAATAAAATTTATCGTAGAGAGTTCTTGGAAGAGCATCGAATAATGTTTGAGCAGTATGAATTAGGAGAAGATGTTCGATTCAATCTAAATGTATTTGAATGTGTTCATACAATTTCATTTTCAAAAACTTGTTATTATGTTTATGTCTCGGGTAGAACAGATTCTGCGATGGGGCAGTATAATCCCTATCGGATGAGCTATCAATTGGAAGAACTAGAAAAAGTTGATCAGTTGATGACAGGCTGGGACATCCATGATGATCAATTTATTGATCAAATAAAGGCTCGTATTTTGATGAGTAATATACAGAACATATCAAATCAAAAGATGTCTCTTTCTAAAAAACGACACTATGTTGAGGTGCTGTGTAGAAATCAAGAGATGATTGCATTGCTAAAAAAAGCGACTTCTCCGCTTCACCCTCTCGTTAGACGGTTATTACATTTCAGAATGTATCTGACAGTAATTTTTTTAAAAAAACTACAAACCTTGATAAAATAGGGATATTCGCTATTTAGTTGTGAGAGGTTTTTATGGATACTAGTAATAAGATTTTATAATCATGATTGAAAGGTTTGGATGACTATTGTGACGAACAATCGTTTTATCTCAGAAAAAATTTATTTATGTACCTTGTTTGTATGGGTTGTTGTCGCTTCATTAGTCACAACCACTTATTTTATTCGGTTAGATGGCTTTTTATCGCTTTATCGATCATTACTTTATCTTACGATTTTCGCATTATTGATAAAAGAGTTACTGAACTTGTCGAATACTCTAAATTACTTTAGATTCCATTGGAAACAATTATTAACAGTAACGGTATTTTTTCTTGCGATGTTTATAGTTGCAAAAAATCGCGATGGGATGTTGGATATAAATGTGCTACTCCTTGTTTTCTCTGCTAGAGATATTGATTTTAGAAAATTATTAGGAACTTTTTCTTTAGCGACATTCTTGGTACTTTGTTTGACAATTTATGCCAGTCAAAAAGGTATTATTGCCAATATGTTTATGAATGCAGATGGTGGTTATCGCTTTAGTTTGGGATTTAACTACGTTTCATTTGCTTCCCAGAGAATGTTTTTTGCCTTGTGTAGTTATCTAATGTTTCGAGGTAAAAAAATTACATACATTGAATTGATGGCTTTACTCTTGGCTACGATTTATATGTACCAACAAACTTCGACATCTAGTCCATTTTACTTAAGTATCTTGATACTAACCTATGCTTTGTTGAGTGTTAAAATTTTTAAAAAAGAGTTTATCATTGGAAATTTCTGGACAAAGACACTTGTGCAGTACGGTTTTATTTTAGCTTTAGTGATTATCTTGTATTTTTGTTTTTATTCATCTGGGAATTTATTTCACTTAGTCGATCAATTTACGCATAATCGCTTGCGTCTCAGTGTCAATGGTTTTCAAAATTTTGGTGTATCTTGGTTAGGGCAACCAATTTCCTTTACAACTCTTGATATATTTGGAAATTTCACTAGTAATTACAATTATATTGATAGCTCTTTTGTTCAATTATTGGTTATTGATGGCTTGATTGTCAGTGTATTTATGTTGTTTGCATTGACAAAAGTGATGCGTTATTTTGTGTCCATTCAAAAAGATATCGTACTGGCTTGCTTAGGGATTATGATTATCCATGGCATGTTTGATCCTCAGATGTTAGTTCTTCGTTATTCTCCATTAATCTTGTTTATCAGTCGCCTGTTTATTCTGAATGAGGATACGAACATTGAATAAAGAAGAGCATTCGTTAAATCTAAAGGAAGGCTAAAACAAGTTATTGTACTTATGAAGGTTCTTAAAAATTACGCCTATAATCTTTCCTACCAGCTACTGGTGATTATCCTACCGATTATCACTACCCCATATGTCACTCGGGTATTTAGCTCTGAAGATTTAGGAACTTACGGCTATTTCAACTCCATTGTTACCTACTTTATCCTTTTAGCGACTTTAGGGGTAGCAAATTATGGTACTAAGGAGATTTCAGGGCACCTGCAAGAGATCCGAAAGAATTTTTGGGGGATTTATACCCTCCAGTTAGGTGCGACCTTTGTTTCCATCCTGCTCTATGTCTTGCTGTGCTTGTCGCTTCCTTCAATGCAAAATCCTGTGGCCTATATTTTGGGGCTCAGTTTAGTTTCAAAAGGACTGGACATCTCCTGGCTTTTTCAGGGATTGGAAGATTTTCGTAAAATTACTGTTCGAAATATCACGGTCAAACTGGTTGGAGTCATCTCCATCTTCTTGTTTGTCAAATCTGCCAATGATCTTTATCTCTATGTATTCTTGCTCACCATCTTTGAGCTCTTAGGTCAGCTTAGTATGTGGCTACCTGCCCGTGAATTTATTGGGAAAGCCCGTTTTGATATGGCCTATGCACGGGTGCATTTGAAGCCAGTCATTCTGCTCTTTTTACCGCAGATTGCCATTTCCCTCTATGTCACCTTGGATCGGACCATGCTGGGGGCACTTGCTTCTACAAAGGATGTAGGGATTTACGACCAAGCCTTAAAACTCGTAAATATTTTGTTGACCTTAGTCACCTCACTGGGAAGCGTTATGTTGCCCCGTGTATCGAGCCTCTTGTCGTCGGGAGACCACAAGGCTGTCAATAAGATGCACCAAATGTCCTTTTTGGTTTATAATTTGGTGATTTTCCCAATCATTGCAGGCATGCTGATTGTTAACGATGACTTTGTTCAATTTTTCTTGGGAAAAGATTTCCAAGATGCTCGCTATGCCATCGCTATCATGATCTTCCGTATGTTCTTTATCGGATGGACCAATATTATGGGGATTCAAATTCTTATCCCGCATGATAAGAACAAAGAATTTATGCTATCCACCACCATTCCTGCTATCGTCAGTGTCGGGTTGAACCTGCTCTTCTTGCCTCGTTTTGGTTTTATCGGTGCAGCCATTGTATCCGTCTTAACAGAATCTTTGGTATGGCTGATTCAATTGTACTATACCCGTCATTACCTCAAGGAAGTTCCAATTATCGGTGCGATGACAAAAATTATGTTCGCATCTGCTCTGATGTATGGCCTCTTGCAACTTGTAAGACCGTTCCTACATTTCACCCCTACCCTAAATGTACTCGTATATGCGGTGCTTGGTGGGATCATTTACCTGCTTGCTATTCTAGTTCTGAAAGTGGTAGATGTAAAAGAATTAAAACAAATAATAGGGAAAAATTAGAAATGAAGATAATACGGAATATAAACTTAGACTTGATTAAAATAATTGCTTGTATCGGAGTTGTTTTGCTTCACACTACGATGCCAGGGTTTAAGGAAACAGGGCAATGGAATTACTCATCTTATTTATATTATCTAGGTACTTATTCAATTCCCTTGTTTTTTATGGTGAATGGTTATTTATTATTGGGCAAAAGCAAGATAACATATCCCTATATACTACATAAAATAAAATGGGTTCTAATAACAGTGTCGTCATGGACTGTTATCATCTGGTTACTTAAAAGAGACTTCACAATTAATCCAATTAAAAAAATTTTGGCTTCTTTGCTACAAAAGGGTTATTTCTTCCAATTTTGGTTTTTCGGCTCATTAATACTAGTTTATTTATGTTTGCCGATATTGAAGAAGTATTTACATTCAAAAAGAAGTTATTTATACTTTCTATCTGTATTAACAATTATTGGTTTGATTTTTGAATTGATAAATTTTTTGCTTCAAATGCCAGTGCAAATTTATGTTATACAGACGTTTAGATTATGGACTTGGTTCTTTTACTATATTTTAGGTGGCTTTGTAGCACAATTCGATATAGATAATTTAAAATCAATCTTTAAGGGATGGATGAAAATTGTTAGCATACTTTTGTTATTGATTTCACCGATAATATTATTTTTCATAGCAAAAAATACTTATCATAATCTTTTTGCTGAATATTTTTATGACAATCTTTTGGTGAAAGTAATTAGTTTAGGACTATTTCTTACTTTATTGACGCTAACTATTGATGCTTCTAAATATAGAATGATCTACTTGTTATCAGTCCAAACGATGGGGGTATTTATTATACATACCTATATTATGAAAATATGGCAAAAGTTGATAGGATTTAACATAGTAGGTGTATACTTATTTTTCCCTGTATTCACATTAATGATTAGTTTTCTAATAACTATGATATTAATGAAAATCCCTTATATCAATCGAATAGTTAAGTTATAAAAAGGAGTTTTTGATGTACGATTATCTAATTGTTGGTGCTGGTTTGTCTGGAGCCATTTTCGCACACGAAGCAACAAAACGTGGTAAAAAAGTAAAAGTGATTGACAAGAGAGATCACATCGGTGGAAATATCTACTGCGAGGAGATTGAAGGCATCAACGTCCACAAGTACGGTGCCCACATTTTCCATACGTCCAACAAAAAAGTCTGGGACTATGTCAACCAGTTCGCTGAATTCAACAACTATATCAACTCACCGGTGGCTAACTACAAGGGGAACCTCTACAATCTTCCCTTCAACATGAATACCTTCTATGCCATGTGGGGCACTAAGACTCCTCAAGAAGTCAAGGACAAGATTGCTGAGCAAACGGCGGATATGAAAGATGTTGAGCCTAAAAACTTGGAAGAACAAGCTATCAAGTTGATTGGTCCAGATATCTACGAAAAGTTGATCAAGGGATATACAGAAAAACAATGGGGACGTTCTGCAACAGACCTTCCGCCATTTATCATCAAACGTCTTCCGGTTCGTTTGACTTTTGATAATAACTACTTTAATGACCGTTACCAAGGAATTCCAATCGGTGGTTACAACGTCATCATTGAAAACATGCTTGGTGATGTAGAAGTAGAACTTGGAGTTGACTTCTTTGCCAATCGTGAAGAGTTGGAAAGCTCAGCTGATAAGGTTGTCTTTACAGGAATGATTGACCAGTACTTTGACTACAAGCATGGGGAGTTGGAGTACCGTAGTCTTCGTTTTGAACACGAAGTCTTGGATGAGGAAAACCATCAAGGGAATGCCGTGGTCAACTATACCGAGCGTGAGATTCCTTATACTCGTATCATTGAGCATAAGCACTTCGAGTATGGTACACAACCCAAGACAGTCATCACCCGCGAATACCCAGCTGACTGGAAACGTGGGGATGAACCCTACTACCCAATCAATGATAAAAAGAATAACGCTATGTTTGCCAAGTACCAAGAAGAAGCCGCTAAAAATGATAAGGTTATCTTCTGTGGACGTTTGGCAGACTATAAATACTACGACATGCACGTGGTTATTGAGCGTGCTTTAGAAGTCGTTGAGAAAGAATTTACTAAATGACACAAGAAAAAATTGATATCGTTGTTCTCTGGGTAGATGGAAGTGACCCCGAGTTTATCCGTGAGAAGCAACGTATAACAGGTCAAGTTGAAGCTGTAAATCAAGATACTGATGGAGAACAAAGGTATCGTGATTATGGAACCTTTAACTATTGGTTCCGTATGATTGAAAAACATGCACCGTGGGTTAACAATATTTATCTCATTACTAATGGACAAAAGCCAGACTGGTTGAACATAGAACATCCAAAATTGAAATTAGTGATTCATAAAGAGTTTATTCCGGAAGAATACTTGCCTACTTTCAATTCAGCAGCTATTGAGTTAAATCTCCATCGGATTAAAGGTTTGTCGGAAAACTATTTATATTTCAATGATGATATGTACTTGATTAGAGATAGTCAACCTTCAGATTTTTATAAAAATGGTCAACCCAAGCTTTTAGCAGTATACGATGCTTTAGTTCCTTGGTCACCATTTACGAATACTTATCACAATAATGTTGAATTAATTTATCGCCATTTTCCTAATAAGAAGGCTTTGAAATCTTCGCCTTGGAAATTCTTTAATTTCCGTTATGGTTTCTTGGTTTTGAAAAACTTGTTACTCTTGCCTTGGGGTCCGACAGGATACGTGAACCAACATTTACCTGTTCCAATGAAGAAAAGTACCTTGGCACATTTATGGGAAATTGAAGGAGAAACTTTAGATAAAACGTCACGAAATCAAATTAGAGATTATGGAGTAGATGTTAATCAATATATCTGTCAGCATTGGCAAATTGAAAGTAATCAGTTTTTCCCTATGTCAAAGAGTTTTGGAGTGTCGATAGATTTAAATCAAGTAGATAGGTTAGAAAGTATCTTTAAAGACAAACGTAAAAAATTGCTTTGTGTCAATGATGATATTGACTTTAAAGAGGAGTATATCATTCGTTTTAAGGAAATCTTAAAAGAACACTATCCTGAAAAATCAGCTTTTGAAAAATGAGAAATAAGAGATGAAATACTATTTAAAAGAAGAGTTTTTACACGATAACAATGTTAAAAATGCGGGTAATAAGGCACGTAATGATGTTGAAGAAATTGTAACGAGAGAGGGCTATCAAGCCTTGGTTCTTTCAGTTGATAATTGGTACGAGATGAGCACACTTAAAGCACAACTTCATAAGTCGAAGGCTTTTAGTCAGGCCTTGAATCAACTAAAGCAAGGCGATGAGTTACTTATCCAGTTCCCAATGCTTCATCATAGTTTTTTCACAACACATCATGTAAAGAAAGCACAGAAAAAAGGCGTAAAAGTTCATTTTATTATCCACGATTTGGAAGTTTTACGCTATGCCAATTTGGATACAGTACCTTTGAAACATAAGATTAGGGTTCAAATTCAAGAATCAGGTCTTCTTGGTGCAGCTGATGGGATCATCGCCCACAATCCAGTGATGAAATCTGTCTTGGTGGATAAAGGAATTGCGGAAGATAAGATTGTCAGCCTTGGCATTTTCGACTATTTGATTCCAAATTTCCAAGAGAAAAGTGGCCAAACAAAAGACCAGCCGATGATTGTGGCAGGTAATTTGGCCCAGGAAAAAGCTGGTTATCTCTATGGTCTTCCTGCAGAACCTGCCTATAACCTCTATGGTGTTGGTTTTGATGAAAGTAGAGCTTTAGAGAATGAAACTTACTTTGGCTCCTTCCTACCTGATGAGCTTCCTGCAGCCCTTGAGGGTGGTTTTGGACTTGTCTGGGATGGGGATAGTGCGAAAACCTGTAGTGGTGTCTTTGGCGAGTACCTTCGCTACAACAACTCTCACAAGGCGTCGCTTTATCTAGCATCAGGCTTCCCGCTGGTGGTGTGGAAACAGTCAGCCTTATCTCACTTTGTGCTTGAGAAGGGCTGTGGGATTGCAGTAGAGTCGCTTCATGACTTGAAGGAGACAATCGACAATCTTTCAGATGCCGATTACCAAGATTTGGTAGACAATGCCAAGCGTGTTGGCCAAGAAATCCGAGATGGTCACTACTTAAAGACAGCCTTAAAGCATTTATCATAAGATCAAAAGAAGTCAGACAGACTTCTTTTTTTAGTTTTTCAAAAAAATATCACTAATTTTAAAAATTTGCCTTATAAAACTTTTCATCGCTGAAACCGTGTGGTAAAATGATTAACGTATAAAATTTGTATAAAGGGAAGTTTATATGAAAAAGAAAGATCTTATTTTTTATGCCGGAGCGGCAGTCTTGATGGCTGTGTCTGCTCAGGGAGTCAGTGCAGATGAGCTGGTTTCAAATGAGGCCACTACTACTGAAGGCAACCAAGTCCAAACTGAAAAAGCGCCAGAAGTAGCCGTTGCTGAAAAGTCGGTAGCACCTGTCGCAAGTAACTATGCAGCACCAGCAAATGTGACCGAACAGCCTGTAGCACCTGTGAACAAGGCCGCGGCTTCAGAAAGTGGGGCTCCATCTGTAGAGAAAGCTACAGAAGCATCGACTACTGAGAAAGAAGAAACTCCTCTTCAGTCTAATACAGGAAGCACGACCTTCTTTAACACAGGCGCTCACGCTCCTGCTGGTCGTTCAACAGATGTGGCGGTTCAGCCAAAATCATTCGTTGATGTGAGTAGCCACAACGGAGACATTAGTATTGGCGACTACCGTACCCTATCTAATAAAGGCGTAGGCGGTGTCGTTGTCAAATTGACAGAAGACACTTGGTACAAGAACCCGAATGCGGAGAACCAAATTCGTAATGCACAAGCTGCGGGTCTGCAAGTATCGACCTACCACTTCTCACGCTATACTTCTGAGGAAGCAGCGCGTGCAGAAGCACGATTCTACATTGCAGAGGCGCAACGCTTGAATCTTCCAAAGAACACCCTCATGGTCAATGACTTTGAGGATGCCAAGATGCAGCCAAACATTAACCGCAACACCCAAGCCTGGGCGGACGAAATGCGTAAAAATGGCTACAGCAACTTGATGTTCTACACCAGTGCTAGCTGGTTGGATGAAAACAACCTTCGCAAGAAAGGTCCTGTCAACACCGCTCAATTTGGGCTTCAGAATTTCTGGGTTGCCCAATACCCTTCTCCAAAACTGTCTGTAAATGATGCGAAAAGCTTGCGTTACAATGGGAAAGCTGGCGCCTGGCAGTTCACTTCTCAAGCGGAATTGCTTCCAGGAAAACACCTCTTTGACCACAGTGTGGATTATACCGGTCGCTTCACAGCGAACGCAAAACCTGCAGCAGACCCGACAGAAGGCAGCTTAAGTGGGAAGATTGACATTGTCAATAACGATACTATGACGGGCCGCTTTGACGTTGTCATCTCAAATGTTAAGGCACCAAATGGAGTTCGAACCGTTTCTGTACCGATCTGGTCAGAAACAGGCGGTCAAGATGACCTTGTTTGGTATACAGCCAATCGTCAAGCAAATGGGACCTATACCGTCAATGTAAAAGCAGCGGACCATAAAAACTCAACCGGTCTTTACAATGTCCATCTTTACTATGTTCAGAACAATGGACAAATGACGGGTGTGGGTGGAACAACGACAAATGTTTACATTGGAAAACGTCCAGAGGATTTAAAACCAAGTGGCACGTTAACTATTGAAAATAATAATGTTGAAACAGGAACCTTTGATGCAGTTATTCGCAATGTAGTAGCTCCAAATGGCTTGAAAGAAGTCTTGGTTCCAACTTGGTCAGACAAGAACTGGCAGGATGATCTAGTATGGCATAAAGCGGTTCGTCAAAGTGACGGCAGCTACCGTGCAACTATTAAGGCAAGCGATCATAAAAATGAAGATGGTAAGTACCATGCCCACGTCTACTATGTGGATCAAGCTGACAAACGGAACTACATTACAGAAACTACAACAGAAGTACACCACGTTAAACCAAGTGGTACTGTCACCATTGAGAATAATAATTCAGAGGCAGGAACCTTTGATGCAGTTATTCGCAATGTAGTAGCTCCAAATGAATTGAAAGAAGTTTTGATACCAACCTGGTCAGACAAGAACTGGCAAGATGATCTAGTATGGCACAAAGCAGTTCGTCAAAGTGACGGCAGCTACCGAGCGACCATCAAAGCCTCAGATCATAAAAATGAAGATGGTAAGTACAACGTCCATGTCTACTATGTAGATCAAAATAATCAACGGAACTACATAACAGAAACCACGACATACATCACAAAGACTGCGACAGAAGTACACCACGTAAAACCAAGTGGTACTTTAACAATTGAAAATAATAATGTTGAGACGGGTACCTTTGATGCAGTTATTCGCAATGTGGTAGCTCCAAATGGCTTGAAAGAAG
>NZ_JADNOY010000002.1:130361-213330 GCF_015557775.1 Streptococcus parasanguinis
CAATTGAAAATAATAATGTTGAGACGGGTACCTTTGATGCAGTTATTCGCAATGTGGTAGCTCCAAATGGCTTGAAAGAAGTCTTGATCCCAACCTGGTCAGACAAGAACTGGCAAGATGATCTAGTATGGCACAAAGCAGTCCTTCAAAGTGATGGAAGCTACCGTGCAACTATTAAAGCAGGCGATCATAAAAATGAAGATGGTAAGTACCATGTCCACGTCTACTATGTGGATCAAGCAGACAAACGAAACTACATCACAGAAACCACTACAGAAGTACACCACGTTAAACCAAGTGGTACTTTAACAATTGAAAATAATAATGTTGAGACGGGTACCTTTGATGCAGTAATTCGTAATGTAGTAGCTCCAAACGGATTAAAAGAAGTCTTGATCCCAACATGGTCAGACAAGAACTGGCAAGATGATCTAGTATGGCACAAAGCAGTCCGTCAAAGTGATGGAAGTTACCGTGCAACTATCAAAGCCTCAGACCATAAAAATGAAGATGGTAAATACAATGTCCATGTTTATTATGTAGATCAAAATAATCAACGAAACTATATTACAGAAACCACGACAGAAGTGCGTCAAGCCCGCCGTTCTGGTACGATCCTAATCCAAAACAATAACAAGGATACAGGTACCTTTGATATCATCATCAAGGATGTCTACAATCCTAAAGGTGTGCGAACTGTGCAAGTCCCTACTTGGTCGGATAAGGACGGACAGGATGATCTCCGCTGGTATGAAGCAACTCGCCAAGCAAACGGAGACTACAAGGTATCTGTAAAAGCAAGTGACCACAAGAACTCTACTGGTAAATACCATATTCACCTTTATTACATTCAAAATGATGGTTCTCGTGTAGGTGTTGGTACCACGACTACAGAAGTTGAATTCCGAAATGCCCAGACCAAGACGCAAGCTGCTATCAAGAATGTCAATGCAACGAACGGGACTTATACAGTAGCTGTAGATCAGGCACCTCAGGGACGTCAGATTAAGAATATTCGTGTCGCAGCTTGGTCTAAAGCGCACCAAGAAAATCTATACTGGTATTCCGCAACACCGACAGGTATGCATACAGAGATCACTGTCTCTGCCAATAACCACGGTAATGAAGCGGGCAACTACACCACTCACGTCTATGTAGACTACAAAGATGGGGGAGTTGAAGGTTTTAACCTCGGTCAGACAGCCTTGTCTCCACGAAATCAAAAGGTGAATCCACAAACAACCTATTATTCTCAACGGGATCCTCGTTGGGCTGGGAAATATTACGGTGTGAGCAATGTCGATCAGTCAGGTTGTGTGCCAACCTCCCTTGCTATGACTTTTACAGATATCCTAGGTAGAACTATTTTGCCAACAACAGTAGCTGATTATCTCTACAACAATACTGATTCATTCAACAAAGGTGAAGCAGGAACAGATTCTGATGGGATTGTAGCTGCCACTCGTAACTGGGGCTTGAAGAGCCAATTGATTAATGGAGCTGGAGGCATTGCAGAAGCTCTCATGGCTGGCAAGCATGTACTTGCTGCGGTAGGCAATAGCCAATTCACTAGCGATCCTTATACTCATGAATTGGTCTTGCATGGTTATGACAATGGAAGAACCTATGTTCGCGATCCTTATAATAGTGGCAACAACGGCTGGTACTCCATTAACTATCTTCACTCCATTAAGAGTAAAGATCCGATGGATAATAAGCTTGGAGCACCTTTCTTCTCAATTTTTGCATAAGCTAATCAGAAGGCCAATCTGGCCTTCTTTTTTTCTTTAAAAATAGGATTCTTCTCATGATATTGTTTCTTGATCTGGCGGTTTGTGCTATAATACTACTATGTGGGTACAATCCGTATAAAAAATTGTAAGGGAAGATACATGAAAAAGAAAGATCTTATTTTTTATGCTGGGACAGCCGTTTTGTTAGCTTTTTCGACACAACAAGTCAAAGCCGATGAGCAACATGCGTCCGATCAAACACCAGAAAATACATCAGCTGTCGTTGCAACAACAACTTCATCAGAAGCGCAGAATACTGTAAGCGAAGGAGTGGGAGTTGAGAAAGGTATTCAGACAGAAAATACCGTTGCAACAGAGGCAACACCTGCCACACCGACTCTTAGCAATAACCAGTCTTCTGACAAGGGCACTAGCGACAAGGTTGCATCAGAGAAACCAGCACCAACTGTGGTAGTTAGTCGCGCACCATATGGCGCACGCGCACGAGTGGTAGAATCAGAAGATAATAGTTTGCCGGTTGAGAAAGTAGAGAAACCAAGTGGCACGCTAACAATTGAAAATAATAATGTTGAAACAGGAACCTTTGATGCAGTTATTCGCAATGTAGTAGCTCCAAATGGCTTGAAGGAAGTCTTGATCCCAACCTGGTCAGATAAGAACTGGCAAGATGATCTAGTATGGCACAAAGCGGTTCGTCAAAGTGACGGCAGCTACCGAGCAACTATCAAAGCCTCAGATCATAAAAATGAAGATGGTAAATACAATGTCCATGTTTATTATGTAGATCAAGCTGACAAACGAAATTACATCACAGAGACTACAACAGAAGTACACCACGTAAAACCAAGTGGCACGTTGACGATTGAAAATAATAATGTTGAGACGGGTACCTTTGATGCAGTTATTCGCAATGTGGTAGCTCCAAATGGCTTGAAAGAAGTCTTGATCCCAACCTGGTCAGACAAGAACTGGCAAGATGATCTAGTATGGCACAAAGCAGTCCTTCAAAGTGATGGAAGCTACCGTGCAACTATTAAAGCAGGCGATCATAAAAATGAAGATGGTAAGTACCATGTCCACGTCTACTATGTGGATCAAGCAGACAAACGAAACTACATCACAGAAACCACTACAGAAGTACACCACGTTAAACCAAGTGGTACTTTAACAATTGAAAATAATAATGTTGAGACGGGTACCTTTGATGCAGTAATTCGTAATGTAGTAGCTCCAAACGGATTAAAAGAAGTCTTGATCCCAACATGGTCAGACAAGAACTGGCAAGATGATCTAGTATGGCACAAAGCAGTCCGTCAAAGTGATGGAAGTTACCGTGCAACTATCAAAGCCTCAGACCATAAAAATGAAGATGGTAAATACAATGTCCATGTTTATTATGTAGATCAAAATAATCAACGAAACTACATCACAGAAACCACTACAGAAGTACACCACGTTAAACCAAGTGGCACTGTCACCATTGAGAACAATAATTCTGAAACAGGCACATTTGATGCAGTTATTCGTAATGTTGTTGCACCAAATGGCTTGAAGGAAGTCTTGATTCCAACCTGGTCAGACAAGAACTGGCAAGATGATCTAGTATGGCACAAAGCAGTCCGTCAAAGTGACGGCAGCTACCGTGCAACGATTAAGGCAAGCGATCATAAAAATGAGGATGGGAAGTACAATGTCCATGTCTACTATGTAGATCAAAATAACCAACGAAGCTATATTACAGAAACTACGACAGAAGTGCGTCAAGCCCGCCGCTCTGGCACGATCCTAATCCAAAACAACAACAAGGATGCGGGTACCTTTGACGTCATCATCAAGGATGTCTACAATCCTAAAGGTGTGCGGACCGTTCAAGTCCCTACTTGGTCTGATAAGGACGGCCAAGATGATATTCGCTGGTATGAAGCGACTCGCCAATCAAATGGAGACTACAAGGTATCGGTCAAAGCGAGCGATCACAAGAACTCTACTGGTAAGTACCATATCCACCTCTACTATATCCAAAATGATGGTTCTCGTGTAGGTGTTGGTACCACGACTACAGAAGTGGAGTTCCGAAATGCCATGACTAAGACGCAAGCTTCTATTAAGAATGTCAATTCTGGTGCTGGAACCTATACGGTAACAGTGGATCAAGCGCCTCAGGGACGTCGGATTAAGAACATCCGTGTCGCAGCCTGGTCTCAAGCGCACCAAGAAAATCTTTTCTGGTATTCAACAGCACCTTCTGGTATGCATACAGAAGTGCAGGTCTCTGCAGCAAATCACCAGTACCAATCAGGTAACTATACCACTCACGTCTATGTGGATTATGTCGATGGTGGCGTTGAAGGCTTTAACCTTGGTCAAACAGCCCTTCATCCCCGTGCGACAGTAGATCAAACTGCTTTTAGTCCTCGTGTAACGAATGGACAACGGGACCGTGTCTTACGGGCAGCAGCTAGTCTAGTGGGCGTTCGTGGCGGCACTGCAGCTCACCATCAATTGGTCAATGATTACAACAGTGTCAAACCACTTCCAGTTGGTTATGCAGTGAAGACGACCGATGACTGGTGTGATATCTTTGTCACAACAGTCTTCCAGCGGGAAGGTTTGAGCGGTTTGATTGGTCGTGAATGTGGAGTCGAACGTCACATCCAGATCTTCAAACGCTTGGGCATCTGGAATGAAGATGGTACCACTACACCAAAAGCAGGGGACATCATCACCTTTAACTGGGATCAAAATAGCCAACAAAACAATGGCTTTGCGGATCACATCGGAATTGTCGAAAGCGTCTCAAACGGAATCATTCATACCATTGAAGGAAACTCCAACAACCAAGTCCGTCGCAATACCTACCGAATCGGACATGGCAATATCCGTGGATTTGCAACCCCTCGCTATCAATAATAAAAAGGGAGTGGGAAAGAACTCCGACTAGTAAAAAAGAGTTCGTCTTCCCACCCCCGCACAGTTGATTAGGTCATCTTTGGAGCTTAAAAAGAGAACAAAGATGCCAATCAACCACTGCGTCATACAGTTATTTCTATCAAATATAAAAGGCTGAACAGTTTTTGTCCAGCCTCTTTTTGTGGCTTCTTTTTTGAATGCAGATAAGTTTTTAAAATAAAATGAGAGATTCTGTCAATTGTTTTAAATGATTTTTATCTTTTGAATTATTCGATAATGACTGGAGACTTTACGCAGTGAGAAAAGTGCTTGAAATATTAGAATTTCAAGCACTCGGGAGTTTTGAGACCTTGGGCTCAAAACTAAGTCATGGAACTTCTTTGAAGTTCGCTGACGTCCGTACTCACTTAAGGAAAGTCTCTAAGAATACTATTTCGGTTCTTTTCTTATTTTTTCAACCCTTCTTCGAAACTCTTAGAAGGGGCCTCGACTTGGATGGTTTCAAGGGTTAATGGATTGGTGAAGGTCAAGCGGTGAGCATGGAGCATGAGTCGCTCTCCGCGTGCAGGGTTATAGAGAGGATCCCCGACAATCGGGTGCCCATGATGGGAGAGATGCACCCGGATCTGATGGGTACGGCCCGTCTTGAGCTGGCATTTGACCAGGCTGTTTCGCCCGATTTTTTTCAGTTGCGTCACCTGAGTTTCTGCATACTGCCCTTTGCGTGGATCGACCAGGCGCTTGCGCCGATCGTGGCGATCGCGTCCGATTTTATCCTTGTAGACGATGGTCTTTTGTGCTAAGCTGCCTTGGATCAAGGCCCAGTACTCCCGTTGGATCTTTTTATCTTCTAAAATGCGGTTGAGAATGGGCAGGATAAAAGGATTTTTAGCAAATAAAATGGCCCCACTGGTTTCCTTATCTAAGCGGTGCACAACGTAGCAGGTGGATCCAACATAGCTGGAAACATGGTTGAGAAGAGCAATTTCTGTCGGCTCATTGGCATGGGTTTTCATACCTTCAGGCTTATTGACGATGATGACATGCTCATCCTGATAGAGTTCTTCGACCAGACTCGGGTCTCCGGCTGGGAGCTCCTTTTCAGGGTAATCGTCGGCATCAAAGATTAGCTGGATCTGGTCTCCTTTTTGAACGGGGCTCTGCCAGTTGATGGTCTCGCCATTGACCAAGACGTGCTTCTTGGTTCGTAAAAAATGCCGGATCTTACGGGGAATGAGGAAGTAGTCCTCAAGCAACTCTTTCACAGTCATCTGGGGAAAGGATTGTGGAATGGTAAATTGATAATTCATGACCCTATTGTAGCAAAATCTAAGCTTAAAGAAAACTAAATGAGAGAAGGGGATGAGCTATCTTTTCTTGCTAGGACAAGGATAAGGTGTTACAATAACAGGTATGAATAGAATAAAAGAATTATTTGAAAACCTGATCACTTTTTTTAGAAAGGATCATCCGCCCAAAGCGGTGGCAGAAGAAGTGCCAGACACGGAACTACCGGAAGAGACAGTAGAGCCGACCTATAGTCGCTCAGGCAAGCACAGAAGCAAGCCTCTCTCTCAGCATCCTTTCCGTCGTTTTTGGCGCCGCTTCCATTTGACCAAGATTCTCCTGATCATTGGGCTAGGCTTTAGCCTCTTGACAGGGGGCTATCTCTTCTACCTCGCAAAGACGACCAACGTCAAAGATTTGCAGAATGCACTGAAGGCGACCACCATTATCTATGATAAGAATGGGGACCAGGCGGGAAGTTTGACCGGGCAAAAAGGAACCTATGTCGAACTCGATGCCATTAGTGAGAATCTGCAAAATGCCGTGGTCGCAACAGAGGACCGGAGCTTTTACAAGAATAGCGGGATCAACTATGGTCGCTTCTTCTTAGCGATTTTGACCCTGGGTCGCTCAGGTGGTGGGTCGACCATCACCCAGCAGCTAGCCAAGAATGCTTACCTGTCTCAGGACCAGACGGTGGAGCGTAAGGCCAAGGAATTCTTCCTGGCGCTTGAAATCAATAAGAAATACAGCAAAAAAGAAATCCTCACCATGTACCTCAACAATGCCTATTTTGGAAATGGGGTTTGGGGAATTGAGGATGCTTCCAAGAAGTATTTTGGGGTTTCAGCCAGTCAATTAAGCCTGGATCAGTCTGCGGTACTCGCCGGTATGCTCAAGGGACCTGAGATCTATAACCCGCTCTATTCAGTAGAGAATGCGACCAATCGCCGCAATACGGTCCTCCAAAATATGGTGGCGGCTGGCTATATTGACCAGAAAACGGCTGATCAGTCGGCTGCTGTCGATATCCATGGCCAGCTGGTCGATGCCTATGAAGGCAAGTCGGAGGATTACCGCTACCCATCCTATTTTGATGCGGTCATCAATGAAGCGGTCAATGAATACGGCCTGACCGAAGAAGACATTGTCAAAAATGGCTACCGGATCTACACCGAGCTGGATCAAAATTACCAAGCAAGCATGCAGGTGATCTATGACAATACGGCCCTCTTCCCAGTAGCAGAAGACGGCACGCGCGCGGAATCTGGTAGTGTGGCGCTTGATCCTAAGACCGGAGGGGTTCGGGCTCTCGTAGGGCGTGTCGGCAGCGATCAAAATCCAGGTTTCCGTACTTACAACTACGCTACCCAGGCTGCTCGTAGTCCAGGATCAACCATCAAACCTTTAGTCGTCTATAGCCCAGCTGTTGCTGAAGGTTGGTCGACCAATAAGGAGTTGGACAATAGTACCACCCAATATGGAAGCTATGAGGTCAATAACTATGCGGGAATCCAGTCTAGCCCAACGGTACCGATGTACCAGGCCTTGGCAGAGTCCCTTAACCTTCCAGCCGTAGCGACCGCTAATGATTTGGGTCTCGATACGGTCTTTGAATACGGGAAAAAATTCGGACTCAACATGGACAAGGTGGACAAGTCGCTTGCCGTTGCCTTGGGAGCTGGTGTGACAACTAATCCGATGCAGATGGCTCAGGCCTATGGAACCTTTGCTAACGGCGGGGTCATGAATGATGCTCACCTCATTACCAAGATCGAAAATGCAAGTGGCCAAGTGGTCAAGAGCCACAGCCAGAAATCAACCCGAGTGCTTAGTGGTTCAACGACAGATAAGATGACCAATATGATGCTTGGTACCTTCAGTAATGGTACAGGGGTTAACGCTGCGCCTTATGGCTATACCATGGCAGGGAAAACCGGTACGACAGAGACCAGCTTTAACAAGGACCTCTCTGGAGACCAATGGGTGATCGGCTACACGCCAGATGTGGTCATCAGTCAGTGGCTTGGTTTCCCAACGACCGATGAAAATCACTACCTGACGGACAGTAGTGCTGGAACGGCGTCAGAGATCTTCCGCAATGTTGCCAACAGTGTTCTGCCTTATACAGACGGTACCCAGTTTGACTCGGTGAAGAACTCTTATGCTGAAAACGGTATTGCACCAGTCGGAGAAGAAACGACAGAAACAGATAGCAAAGAAGACAAAGGTTTCTTTGAGGATGTCAAAGAAAAGGCGTCGAATATGGTCGATGATGCGAAAAAAGCAATCGACGAGGCCGATATCCCAGGAAAAGCGAAAAACGCTTGGGATACCTTCAAAGGCTGGCTTGGTTTCTAAAATTAAAAAAATCGATTCAGAAATTCTTCTGAATCGATTTTTGCAGATTGAAGATAAAGTCATCTTAGCAACATTCCTTAGGTGAGTACGGACGTCAGCGAACTTCGAAGAAGTTCCATGACTAAATTAAGATACAAAGGGCGCGGCGGATAAAGTCAAAATAGGAAGTTTGACGCAGAATCTTTAGATTCTAGGAAGACTTATCTTTTTGACACGATCCGCAGCCCGTGTTCAATTCGTTTTAAACCCATTCGCTTTTCAAATTTTAGGCTCATGCTAAAACAGTTCCCCGAACTGTTTTACTTCCAAAACTCCCGTGTGCTAGAAACACCAGTGTTTCTAGCACTTTTCTCACGGCGGAAAGTTTCTATTGAAATGATCCTAATAGTATTAATTATTTTAATTTTTCAACGTCACTTAGGTTGTTTTATGTAAAATGCAATTTGTCTATATTCTAAAAGATCTATTCAGAAGCATTTCTGAATAGATCTTTGTTTAAAGTTCACTATCTGACAAGCTAAAGGTATCGCCGTGTTGGAGATCCCCGTACTGGTAGCCCCGTTTGAACCAGCGCATGCGTTGTTCCGAAGTCCCGTGGGTAAAGCTATCTGGCACCGAGTAGCCGTAAGCTTGCTCTTGGAGAGTATCGTCACCGACTGCATGGGCCGCATTCATGGCTTCTTCGATATCACCGATATCCAAAAGGTTTCGGTCTTGAATGGAGCGGGCCCAGACACCTGCTAGGTAATCTGCTTGTAGCTCGATGCGGACGCTGATGGCATTCCGTTCCTTTTCAGAAAGTCCTTGCTGCATACGGTGGTATTTGCCAAGGATTCCCAGCTCATTTTGTACGTGGTGGCCGACTTCATGGGCGATGACGTAGGCCATGGCAAAGTCGCCACTAGCCTTGTATTTGGTGGTCAATTCCTTGTAGAAACTCATATCCAAATAAATTTTCTTATCGGTTGGACAGTAGAAGGGACCAGCTGATGCTTGCCCAACCCCACAGCCTGTCTTTGTCCGTCCGGTATAGAAGACTAGTTTGGGCTCCTGGTAGGTCCGTCCTTCTGCTTGAAAGACCTTGTGCCAATGATCTTCTGTTGTCCCAAGGACTTTGCTGACGAACTGGGCGTCTGCATCGTCGACATGGGTCTTATTGGTGCGCGTGACTTGGGTGGACTGGTAAGGTTGTGAAGTCCCATTTCCAAAGAGGCCCCCAAGGCTAGCTCCCCCTCCTAGAAGGACCATGACAAGGATGATGATGATCTTACTCTTGAAGCTACCAGGCGATAGCAAAATTTGTAAAATGCCCCCGCCAAGGTTACTGTTGCCTGAAGACTGGGAGTAACTTTGCCCTCGACGGTCTTCGATATTTCTACTTTCTTTTAAGTTATCACTTTTCATATTCGTCTCCTTTTGTTTTATTTTACCAAAAATGAGGAAAAAACCAGAGTGATAACGCTTTAGATTTGCTTTTTTATTAACAGTAGATTTTCTGTCCTTGTCAAAACGTGGAAAACTTGCTATAATGGGGTGAACGGAGGCGTTATGGCATTAAAAAAAGCAAGTCTAGCGTGTACGGTTTGTGGGTCACGCAATTACTCCATTAAGTTGAGTGGGACGCCAAAACCAACACGTCTAGAAGTCAATAAATTCTGCAAACATTGCAGCAAGTATACCATCCATAAAGAAACACGATAGGAGAGAGTTGTGAAATTCATTAAAGATATTTTCGTCTTACTAAAAGATACAACTTGGCCAAATCGCAAGGAAAGATGGAAAAACTTTATCTCAGTGATTGAGTACACCGCTTTCTTTGTTGCATTGATTTATTTGTTTGACAGAGTCATTGCACGTGGCCTATTGCACATGATCAATTTCTTTTAAGAAAAGAAGCCAGGCGGGATCCCAAGGGTCCTGCTTTTTATGGTCTTTTCTTAAAAATAAATCAGCAAACCTCTTTGCATTCCGGCAAAATGTGGTATAATGAAGCTAGGAAAAGGAAAGCCAAGAGGCTTTTTTTAGTATGTTCACAAAAGCTCGAGCAGGCTAAACAGAAAGAAAGGATGCCCAAATGGACAGTTTTGATAAAGGCTGGTTTGTACTACAAACCTACTCAGGATATGAAAACAAGGTAAAAGAGAATCTTTTGCAACGTGCGCAAACTTATAATATGTTAGAAAACATCTTGCGCGTAGAGATTCCAACTCAAACCGTACAAGTTGAGAAAAACGGTAAAACAAAAGAAATCGAAGAAAACCGCTTCCCAGGTTATGTCTTGGTAGAAATGGTCATGACAGATGAAGCTTGGTTTGTTGTTCGGAATACACCGAACGTTACTGGTTTCGTTGGATCACACGGGAACCGTTCAAAACCAACTCCATTGTTGGAAGAAGAAATCCGCAGTATCTTGCTCTCTATGGGTCAAACTGTTCAAGAGTTTGATTTGGATGTCAAGGTAGGCGATACAGTTCGTATCATCGACGGTGCCTTCACAGACTATACTGGTAAGATCACTGAAATTGATAACAACAAGGTCAAAATGGTCATTTCTATGTTCGGTAACGATACGGTTGCAGAAGTGAATTTGAACCAAATTGCTGAATTGTAAGAAAGAGAGAGTGGGACAGCTTCAACAGTCTGGGAGAATGTTGAAGGTTGCAGATAAAGGAAACATAGTTTCCGTCAACATAGGGCATCTTTGAAGCTTAAAAAGCGAACAAAGACTTAGGATACTTGCTTCGCAAGTTCTATCCGCCACCTCGAAGCAGTGCTTTGAGCACTCAACCACTGCGTCTTGCTCGACAATCCAAAGACAATTGAGAGGCTAGGACTTTTGTCCTAGCCTCTTTGTATGGATCGTTATTGATTTTTATCCAGACCTGTGATGCCTTTTAAGCGCTTGGTTTCTGCAGCAGACATAACATTAACGATCTGGTCTCCTTGTGTAGAGAAGTTAGATTCGTCCCCGTTACTATCTTTATAGACATAGCTGGTCCAACGTTCAGAACGCATAATGGCATAGGGTTTTCCGAGACGCTCGAGAGCTGTTTTTGGTGTATCTGATTTGGAAATGGCGCCAGTAGACTGGTGGTTGGCATCGCCCCCTCTTAGTCGGAAGGTGATATCTGTTAGGACATTATTGTGGGAAAAAGCCATGATATCGCCATTATCTGTTACCCAAACATTAACCCCATCTCCAGGATTCGCACTATCTGTGCTACTTACTGGCTGACCAAAGGCTGCCACCATATCATCGTAACTAGATGTTGGTTTGTCTCCACCGACTTCTTGCCCATTCACTTTCATTATAATTCCAGTGCTCAGATGGAGATTCTTGAGTTTTTCGATCTCAGGAATGGATGCAGCTCCCGGCACATATTGGAGAGAAGAACCATCATCTGGATCCATGCTGTAGCGATCTGAAAAATCATTTGAGCTAGTGCTGTCTGAAGAAGTGCTCGATGGTTTACTAGATGATTTTTTGGTTGAAGATTGTTTGATCGGTTTTCTAGAACTAGAAGCTGTTTTTGCTTGTTGCGCAGAATTGGCAGGTGAGCAAGCTGCTAGTGTTACTAGTGAAAGAAGGCCGATCGTAAAGAAACGAATGTTTTTCATAATGACCCTTTCTAATGTGCTTCGCCGATCAGGCGAGATTTTATTATATCAATAATCAAGGAATGGAGCAAATGGAAACAAAAAATCCCCTATTGCTAGGGGAATTTTTAAAAGATAAAAGATGATAAAAAATTTTATTATCAAGGCGGTAGACGGATTTGAACCGACGATCAAGCTTTTGCAGAGCCGTGCCTTACCACTTGGCTATACCGCCGTAACATATAATATTGTAACCTAAAAAACAAGATAGGTCAAGAAAAACTTTTTCCTTCAAATCATTACAGATGAAGAATGCTGAAAAAATCTCTCAAATAGCTTGCGAATTCTAGGGATTTCTGCTATACTTATAGAGTTGTCTAAGACAGCAAATACTCATCTCGGATCCATTGTGTCACCGTTGCCCTTGTGGTCGTGCTGCAAGTTGACGTCTGAGAGAGGAGAAAAAAACAAAAAAGGAGAAACTACTCATGGCAGTAATTTCAATGAAACAACTTCTTGAGGCTGGTGTACACTTCGGTCACCAAACTCGTCGCTGGAACCCTAAGATGGCTAAGTACATCTTCACTGAACGTAACGGAATCCACGTGATCGACTTGCAACAAACTGTAAAATATGCAGACCAAGCATACGACTTCATGCGTGATGCAGCTGCAAACGATGCAGTAATCTTGTTCGTAGGTACTAAGAAACAAGCTGCTGATGCTGTTGCTGAAGAAGCTGTTCGTTCAGGTCAATACTTCATCAACCACCGTTGGTTGGGTGGAACTCTTACTAACTGGGGAACAATCCAAAAACGTATCGCTCGTTTGAAAGAAATCAAACGCATGGAAGAAGATGGAACTTTTGAAGTTCTTCCTAAGAAAGAAGTTGCATTGTTGAACAAACAACGCGCTCGTCTTGAAAAATTCTTGGGCGGTATCGAAGACATGCCTCGTATCCCAGACGTAATGTACGTTGTGGATCCACATAAAGAACAAATCGCTGTTAAAGAAGCTAAGAAATTGGGTATCCCAGTTGTAGCGATGGTCGACACAAACACTGACCCAGATGATATCGATGTTATCATCCCAGCGAACGATGACGCTATCCGCGCTGTTAAATTGATCACTGCGAAAATGGCTGACGCTGTTATCGAAGGACGTCAAGGTGAAGACAGTGTTGCTACAGTAGAAGCTGAATTGGCAGCTACTGAAGGTCAAGCTGATTCAATCGAAGAAATCGTTGAAGTTGTAGAAGGCGACAACGCTTAATTTCATTCAATAAGTAACGAACCTAAGAGGGCAGGGCTCAGCCCGACCCTCTTATTTTATTAAAAAATATAGGAGAACAAAAATGGCAGAAATTACAGCTAAGCTTGTAAAAGAATTGCGTGAAAAATCTGGTGCCGGTGTCATGGACGCTAAAAAGGCATTGGTTGAAGTTGAAGGTGATATCGAAAAAGCGATCGAATTGCTTCGCGAAAAAGGTATGGCTAAAGCAGCTAAGAAAGCTGACCGTGTTGCCGCTGAAGGTTTGACTGGTGTTTATGTCAATGGTAACGTTGCAGCAGTAGTTGAAGTAAACGCTGAAACTGACTTCGTTGCGAAAAACGTTCAATTCGTTGAATTGGTAAACGCAACAGCGAAAGTGATCGCTGAAGGTAAACCAGCTAACAACGAAGAAGCTCTTGCTTTGACAATGCCTTCAGGTGAAACTCTTGAAGCTGCATACGTATCTGCAACAGCTACAATCGGTGAAAAGATTTCATTCCGTCGTTTTGCTTTGCTTGAAAAAACAGATGCACAACACTTCGGTGCTTACCAACACAACGGTGGACGTATCGGTGTTATCTCTGTGATCGAAGGTGGAGACGAAGCACTTGCTAAACAAATCTCAATGCACATCGCTGCAATGAAACCAACTGTTCTTTCATACAAAGAATTGGATGAGCAATTTGTGAAAGATGAATTGGCACAATTGAACCACGTCATCGACCAAGATAACGAAAGCCGTGCAATGGTTGGTAAACCAGCTCTTCCACACTTGAAATTCGGTTCAAAAGCACAATTGACTGACGAAGTGGTTGCTCAAGCTGAAGAAGATATCAAAGCTGAATTGGCAGCTGAAGGTAAACCAGAAAAAATCTGGGATAAAATCATCCCAGGTAAAATGGATCGCTTCTTCTTGGACAACACAAAAGTTGACCAAGCCTACACTCTTCTTGCACAAGTCTACATCATGGATGACAGCAAGACAGTTGAAGCTTACCTTGAATCAGTAAATGCTTCAGTTATCGAATTCGTTCGTTTTGAAGTTGGTGAAGGTATTGAAAAAGCTTCAAATGACTTTGAAGCAGAAGTTGCAGCTACAATGGCAGCAGCTCTTAACAACTAAGAATAAACAAAAAGAGGTTTCGAAGGAAACCTCTTTTTTGTAAGATAAATTCATCTAAATAACTTTCCTTAGGTGAGTACGGACGTCAGCGAACTTCAAAGAAGTTCCATGACTTAGTTTTGGACCTAAGGTTCCAAAACTCCCGAGTGCTAGAAACATGATTGTTTCTAGCACTTTTCTCACAGCGGAAAGTTTTAGTAGATGACTGAGTAATTCTAATAAATAAATTTTTTTGTTTTATAGAATTTATTAGATTTTAAAAAAAATAGTTTGTCTATACTCTTAGAGGAACGGAAGCATCTTTTTTGCATGCAAAAACTGAAGCCGTTGCTTCAGTCTTTTGCTTAATGTGCGAAGGTATCGATTCCTAGAAGCAGGGACAGGGTTCCCATGATGAGGCCGGCTAGGATCACTCCGAGCATGACTGCGAGGCTACTGCGTTTGAAGTCCCAGTCAAGGATAGAAGCTGCAAGAGCTCCGGTCCAGGCACCAGTTCCTGGTAAAGGAATGCCGACGAATAGGAGTAGAGCCCAGAAGATTCCTTTGTCTCCTGCAGCTTTCTCTAATTTTTGTCCGCCTCTATGGCCCTTATTGAGACACCAGCTAAAAAAGCCTCCGATGATCGGTTTTTTTGCGCCCCAAGTGAGGATATGGCGGGCGAAGAAGAAGATCAGAGGGACGGGGAGAAGATTTCCAATCACTCCGATCAGGAGCGCTGTCCATAAGGGAATACCATTTGCAATGGCAAAAGGGATGGCCCCGCGCAATTCAACGAGGGGAACCATGGAGATCAGGAAGATAAAGATATATTTCATTGGTCAAGCCTTTCGATTAGTCTTCCTCATTCTATCGTATCTTCCTTCAATTGACAACTATTCCAGCTTTGGGATGAACTTTTTAAATCTTTTATCTTGACTTTCTGGTGGAGGAAGCATATAATAAAGACATAGTTAATTAGAATCATTATAAAAAAGGAGAAATGACATGACAACTATGAAACATGAAGCAGCTACTGATGTAGCAACTTTTGCACCTTCAAATAAAGAAACTCTTCCAGAAACAAAAGCTCTCTTGAACCAAGTCGTAGCAGATCTCTACGTGGCTCACATTGCCCTTCACCAAGTACACTGGTATATGCGTGGACGTGGCTTTATGGTTTGGCATCCAAAAATGGACGAATACATGGACAGCTTGGATGCAACCTTAGATGAAGTGAGCGAACGCTTGATCACTCTTGGTGGTGCGCCATATTCTAGCATGACTGAATTTTTGGAACACAGCAATATTGAAGAACGCCGTGGAACATTTACAAAAAATGTAGAAGAAAGCTTGACACGTGTTCTTGAAATCTTCCATTACCTTGATGGCCTTTACCAAAAAGCTTTGGATGTTACCGATGCTGAAGGCGACGATGTAACCAACGATATCTTTGTTGGGGCTAAAGCAGAACTTGAAAAGAACATTTGGATGGTGGCTGCTGAACTTGGTCAAGAACCAGGATTATAAGATCATAAAAAAATAGAAGCCGTGGGCTTCTATTTTTTTGGTTTGTAGGAGATTTCCACTAATTAAAGGAATTCTTAATCTAACTATAGTTGGAGCGAAATCGAGGCCTATCACTCCTCCTTTTTTGGTATAGTTAATATGTGATTTTCTGTAAGCATTCGCAGGCATAAGAAAGCGCTTACAAATTTAATTGTTAATCCTAAGAGGAGGTTTTTATGGGAAAGTCTTTTTTTGAAAAGCGTCCTGTTTTTAGTATTCGTAAGCTCTCAGTTGGAGCTTGTTCTGTTGTGATTGGGATTTCTGCCTTGGGTCTTTCAAGGGTCCATGCGGAAGAAAAGCCAGCCCTCGAAAGTGAACCGACTTCGATTGAGACACCAAGTGTTGTGACGGAAAACTCAGAAGCGGAAGTTCCTGGAGCTGTTGCAAGGGTTTCAGAAGCTCCAGCTGTCATCACCCCTACCAGAGCTGAGGAAAAGCCGGCGCCTCAAGGCGAAGGCCAGCCCGTTTCAGCTTCATCTGAGCGTGCTACAGGAACGGAAGAAACTGCTGCTCCAGATCAAAATCGTGTAGCGGAGGATATTGTGCAAGATCGAGAACGTGATTTTAATAAAGATTGGTATTTTAAATCAAATGCAGCTCCTGGTGCAGAAGGGCGTCAAGTGGATGTCAAGGATTGGAAAAAATTAGATCTTCCTCATGACTGGTCTATTTTCTTTGATTTCGATCACAACTCTCCTGCTCAAAATGAAGGGGGGCAATTAAACGGAGGGGATGCTTGGTATCGTAAGACCTTCCGTTTGGACGACAAAGATCTAGATAAGAAGGTCCGCTTGGAATTTGGCGGGGTTTACATGGATTCCAAAGTCTATGTAAACGGACAATTCGTCGGCCATTATCCAAATGGCTACAATGCCTTTTCTTATGATATTACTCCTTATTTGAACGCAGATGGAAGCGAGAATACCATCGCCGTTCATGTGGTCAATCAACAACCAAGTAGCCGTTGGTATTCTGGTAGCGGGATTTACCGGGATGTTAAGCTGAGTGTGACGGACAAGGTTCATTTAGCGCAGTATGGGACTACGATTACGACCCCTCAGTTGGAAAAACAGCAAAATGGGGCAGTAGATACAGTGGTGAAGAGCCGCATTGTCAACCAGGATGATCAAGCCCATAGTATTTATGCGGAATATGAAATTGTCGATCAAAATGGCCAAGTGGTGAGCGAAAAAACGCGCAGTGAAGCACAAGCTGTTCTAGCAGGTCAAGAGATCAACCTATCTCAAACCTTGCATGTTGAAAAACCAACCCTCTGGGATGTGAAAACGGATCATCCAGCTCTCTATACCTTGTATACGCGGGTTTATCGAGATTCGCAGTTAGTGGATGTGCAAAAGGAACGCTTTGGTTATCGCTATCTCAACTGGACGCCAGAAGGTGGCTTCTTCCTCAATGGGGTGGCGACGAAATTCCACGGGGTATCCCTTCACCATGACCACGGGGCTCTTGGAGCTGAGGAAAATTACAAGGCTGAATACCGTCGTCTCAAACAGATGAAAGACATGGGGGTCAATGCCATTCGGACGACCCACAACCCAGCCAGTGAACAAACCTTAAAAATTGCTGCTGAGTTGGGCTTGATGGTCCAAGAAGAAGCCTTTGATACCTGGTATGGTGGCAAGAAACAATACGATTACGGTCGTTTCTTTGAAAAAGATGCCACTCACCCAGAAGCTCGTAAGGGGGATACTTGGTCAGATTACGATCTACGGACCATGGTAGAGCGGGGCAAGAACAATCCAGCCATTGTGATGTGGTCAATCGGTAACGAAGTCGGTGAAGCAGATGGTTCAGACAAATCTGTCGCAACCGTTCGTCGGTTGGTCAAGACCATCAAGGACGTGGATGCAACCCGCTATGTCACTATGGGAGCTGATAAATTCCGCTTTGGCGATGGCTCAGGAGGCCATGAAAAAGTAGCAGCAGAGCTCGATGCGGTTGGATTTAACTATTCAGAGGCCAACTATGAAAGCTTACGGGCGAAACATCCAAACTGGCTCATTTATGGTTCGGAAACCTCTTCTGCAACGCGGACACGGGGCTCTTACTACCATCCTGAAAGAGAATGGGTCGGTAGCAACCAAGAAGACCGCCATTATGAACAATCAGACTACGGCAATGACCGGGTTGGTTGGGGTCGGACAGCGACCGCCTCTTGGACCTTTGACCGTGATCATGCCGGCTATGCAGGACAATTTATCTGGACCGGTACGGACTATATCGGCGAGCCAACACCATGGCACAACCAAAATGACACACCTGTAAAAAGTTCTTATTTCGGTATTGTCGATACTGCCGGCCTTCCAAAGAATGATTTTTATCTCTACCAAAGTCAATGGGTGTCAGCTGAGAAACATCCAATGGTCCATCTCTTGCCACATTGGAACTGGGACAATCCAGAATTAGCCAATCGTGTCATGGATGAAGAAGGACGGATTCCTGTTCGGACCTTCTCCAATGCCCACAGTGTGGAATTGATTGTCAATGGGGAATCACAAGGAGTGAAGACCTTTACCAAGAAGACCACAGCTGATGGCCGGACCTACCAAGAAGGGGCAAATCCGGATGAACTCTATCTAGAGTGGTTGGTCCCTTATGTACCAGGTAAAGTAGAAGCTATTGCGCGCAACGAAGCAGGAGAAGTGATCGCGAAAGATCAAGTCGAAACAGCCGGCAAGGCTGCGGGTGTTCGTTTGTTGAAAGAAGAACATGCGATCGCAGCGGACGGTAAGGATTTGACCTATATTACCTACGAAATCATCGATGAAGCAGGTCGTGTGGTGCCAACTGCCAATAATTTGGTGCATTTCCATTTGCATGGACAAGGCCAAATTGTCGGTGTCGATAATGGGGAACAAGCCAGCCGTGAACGCTACAAAGCGCAGGAAGATGGCTCATGGCAACGCAAAGCCTTCAACGGCAAAGGGGTGGTCATTGTCAAATCAACTGAGCAGGCGGGTGCCTTTACCCTGTATGCAGACTCAGATCGCTTGCAATCAGACCAAGTCAGCCTCTTTACAGGTAAGAAGGACCAAGCAGAACGCACTGTATTAGGTGTGGAACCTGTTCGACAAAGTGCTTATCTAGGAGAAAAACCAACCTTACCAAGTAAGGTCAATGTGGTCTATAGCGATGGCAAGGCCCAAGAAGAAGCCGTTGAATGGGATGCGGCAGACTATAGCCGTGCAGGCCAAGTCCGTGTGACAGGACATGTTCAAGGACGCACGGTCGAAGCTCTGGTCGATGTGATCGGCGTGGAACAAGTCCTTCCAGTCATCAAACAAATCCCACAGGGAGCAGATCTAGCAACGGTGGATAAAGCTGTGCAATTGGTCTTCACAGATGGCCGGACAGTTAACTATGAAGTCGATCAATGGACCTTGGAAGCTGGTCAAGAAGATCAGTTGTCCACACCAGGAGCACGCTTGAAAGCGACAGGACTCCTAGGCAATGGGGAAACGGTCCAAGCGACACTAGTGGTTGCAGGAGGAGATGTAGCCAAGGCTAAGAAACCAACGGTTCAGCTAGATGGAGTAGCTCTTCCAAAATTTGGTAGTGGCAACCATACCATTTTCCGTTCCCTCGCTTATGGTCAAGAGCCAGGTCAAGTCACAGCAAGTGCAGAAAATGCTCAAGTGACGGTCCTACAAGCTAGCCGTGAAAATGGTTTGAAAGCTCAAATCTTTGTGACTGCTCAGGATACGGGAGCTGTACAGACCTATGTGGTCCAATTCCAAGAAGAAAGTCCACAGATCGAGCGTTTGGAATTGCGTCTGCCAGAAGGACAGGAACTCAAGGAAGACCAAACGGTACCACTTGAAGTCATTGCCCATTACCAAGATGGTAGCCAGGCAAGTCTCAAAGCAGATCAAATCGATGTGAAAACAAGAGCTGGTAGCCAAGGAAAAGCCGTCGCAACCAATAAAGGTTTGGAATTGCGAGAAGCAGGATTGGTTCATTTAGAAGCCAACTACCAAGGACAAACGGGAGAAGTCACCTTTACCATCACGCCAAATCCAGAAGAAAAGACGGTTGTCAAGGTGCGTCCTGTACGGATTAGTACGGATCGAAACGTTTTGCCAGCTCTTCCAGAGACCGTCTTGGTCGAGTATGACAAGGGATTCCCGAAAGAAAAACGCGTGACCTGGGATGCTGTGACCGCAGATCAAGTCAAGGATTACCATAGCTTTACAGTCACAGGTCATGTAGAGGGTGTGGAAAAAGAAGCCCAAGCTCAAGTGACGGTTGAAGGCATTATCGCTGTAGAAGAAGTCAGCACCACCACTCCAGTCGGCGAAAAACCAGCTCTTCCAGAAAGCGTGCGGACCTATCACTCTAATGGTAAGACCTATACAGCTAAGGTGGCCTGGGATGCGGTCGATCCGCAACTCTTGGCCCAAGAAGGAGAAGTTGTCCTAGCAGGCCGTGTAGAAGGAACCAACCTTCCAACACGTCTTCATATTCGTGTTTCCGCAAACACAGTCAAGGGAGCCAATGTAGCAGAGCAATGGACAGGATCTGTCTTGCCGCTCGCTTTTGCAAGTGACTCTAACGATGCGGATCCAGTCGCTAAGGTCAATGACAAGGTCATCTCCTTTACCGATGCTCCGGCTAATCGTTGGACCAACTGGGGCCGTAACAATGCGGAAGATTCTGTCGGTATCTTGTTTGGGGATTCTGGTATCTTGACCAAGCGAGCAGTGGACAACCTCCATGTTGGTTTCCACGAAGACCACGGCGTTGGGGCTCCAAGTGAGTATGTGATTGAGTACTATACAGGGGAACAAATCCCAACAGTTCCAAGCAATCCAAATCGTGTCAAAGACGAAACAGACCATCCATTTAACAATCCAGCTAACTGGAAAGAAGTCAGCAACCTAACCGTTGAAGAACCGGTAGCAGCTGGTAAGATGAACCATTTCAGTTTTGATAAAGTCGACACCTATGCCGTTCGGATCCGCATGAAGACACCAGAAGGCAAGCGTGGAAGCTCTATTTCAGAGATTCAGATCTTTGCCAATAAGGTTGCGGCAGAAGAGAAGAGCCAGTTGACCATTCGTGTCAATGGCGATGTCTTGCCAGGTGTCAACCCAAGTGTGACCGATTACTACATCGATGCGCGTGATCGGGCTTATCCACAAGTGGAAGCGACAGCCAGCCATCACGGCCTTACAACGGTTGTGCCAAGTGTCCATGAAGGGGAGCCAATCCGTGTCATCCATAAAGCGGAAGATGGTACCATCTTACAAGAATACCGCCTCCATCTCACAAGCGATGCAGAAAAACTGAAACAAGCTACTCCAGTAGCAGTAGAAGCAGGCAGCCGTTTTGTGAAAGTCGGTCAAGATCTAGTTCTACCATCTACCGTAGGCGTTTACTTCCAAGGGGATACAGGCTATGAACGCAAGGAACTGACGGTGGACTGGCAGGCTATCCCAGCTGATGCACTTTCTCACGAAGGTAGCTTCACGCTGGAAGGAAAAGTCATTGGCTATGATCTGACTGCTCAGCTGACCGTCCGGGTGTCAGAAAAGACAGGAGAAAACCTCTCTGTGAACCGTGACTACAATGCAGAAGATACCAGGGCATTTGCTAGTGAAACCAATGATCTCGATCCAAATCAAATCGACTATATCGATTACATCAACGATGGTGGCTACAACGAATACTATCGCTGGACAAACTGGAAGAGAGAACCGGATCAAACAGAAGTGTTTGCTGGTCTCATCTTCAAGAAAAATGGTCAGGTAACAGAGCGATTGGTTAATAAAGTAGCGGTCGACTTCTTTGCAGATCAGGAAACAGGTCTGCCAACGAAAACGGTTCTTGAACGCTACATTGGTCCAGACTTTGAGGTTCCGGATGATTATGGCAATCTGAAGAATCTTCCAGATCATCCATTTAACCAGGCCTCTAACTGGGAAGAAATTCCGTATAGCTTGGATTATGCCTTTGAGCCTGGTTATATCTCTAACCTCAGCTTCAATGAAACCAGAACCAAAGCCATCCGTTTAAGAATGGTCCGTGATGAAAATCTAAAAGGAATTGGAATCGTTGAATTGAGCGCCTATGCTCCAACAGAAGAGGCTCAGGCAATAACTGATGTCACCATCCAAGTGAATGGCAAAGACCTAGAAGGTTTTCAACCAGATGTGACAGATTATCATCTAGAGTATGAGGGAGAACGTCCAATCGTTTCAGCAAAAGGCAAGAATGGAACAGCCGTTACGGTCGTGGATGCTAAAAGTGCCAATGCCCCTGTGCTTGTCAAGGTTGTCTCAGAAGATGGCAAGCTCGAAAAAGTATATCAACTTTCTCTCTCCGCAAAAGCACCTACAGGCTCAGCCATTCCTGAAGAAGGGGTTAAGAATCTGGTTCATACCAAACCAGAGTTGGTGATTGAGCCAGAAGAGATGGACTTTGAACGCATAGAACGTCCAAATGCGGATCTTCCAAAAGGTGAGAAACGTGTGGTTCAAGAAGGTCAAAAAGGCCGCAAATTGCGCTTGGTGGAAGTCTCTCAAGAAAATGGTGTGGAAAGCCGGAAGGAACTAGATGCCTTTGTAGAGCTAGATCCAGTGGCAGAGATCACGGAGGTGGGCACGAAAGAAGTACTTCCAGATACTCCACAACCAGAGCCACAGCCGCAACCGCAGCCAGAACCACAACCAGAGCCGCAACCAGAACCACAACCGCTTCCAAACCCAGAACATCCTCATGGCTCAGAAGGACCAGTAGCTACCGCAACTTCTCAAGCATCGCTTGAGGTCAAAGCGGTACGTCAGGAAGGGACAAATGCAGTAGAGAAGGAAGTCGAAAAAACGGCTCAAACACCAGCAGTTTCAGCTGCTCCGGTTTCCGAAGGAAAATTACCAAATACAGGATCAGACGAAAGCGTCGCAAGCCTCGTTGCTGGAATCCTAGCGGCAGGCCTTGCCAGTGCTGTGCTGGACGATCAGAAAAAAAGAGCCAATAAGGCCAAGTAAAAAGCTGGATAAGCCAGTAACTATACGGTGAAAAGTTCACAGGTAAAAGAAGGAGGATGGGGAAACCCCACCCTCTTTACCTGGTGACATAAAGGAATAGAATATGGGAAAAAGATTAGTTGATCAGAGAAATCGATTTGGCATTCGTAAACTCTCAGTAGGCGTCTGCTCGGTAGTCGTAGCGACTTGTTTTTTAGGAGTGACTACTAGTTACGCAGAGGAACAAGCTGAGAGGAGTGAAACTCGCGAAGAACGGGTTGAAACGAGCGATGTCGATCACCAAGGAAAGGAGGAGAAAACTGTGAACGAGCACCAAGAAGAATCAGAGCATGCCTCAGTAGCTACTAGCGAGAAAGAAAATCGCACAGCCAGCCAAGGGACAGAAGCCACTCAACCAGCCACTTCTCTAGATGAGGAGACTGAGATTGAAGATTACGGACCGCTTCCAAGTAAGGCTCAGATGCAATACCACCGCGAAGAACTAGCGGCTTTCATCCACTTTGGGATGAATACTTACTACGATCGTGAGTGGGGAGATGGGGAAGAAGACCCTTATTATTTCTATCCAGAGCATCTGGATACCGATCAGTGGATCAAAACCCTGAAGGATGCTGGTTTTAAACGGACGATCATGGTCGTCAAGCACCACGATGGCTTCCTCTTGTACCCTTCCAAATACACCGACCATACCATTGCTAAAAGTGGTTGGAAGGAAGGGAAAGGCGATGTCCTAGCCGAGGTTTCTGCTTCTGCTAGCAAGTATGACATGGACATGGGGGTCTATCTCTCCCCTTGGGATGCTCACAGCCCGCTCTACCATGTGGATACAGAGGAACAGTACAACGAATACTACCTCAACCAGCTCAAAGAAATCCTTGAAGATCCAAAATATGGGAACAAGGGTAAGTTCGTGGAAGTTTGGATGGATGGAGCGCGTGGCGATGGGGCTCAAAAAGTCACCTATACCTTCGACAAGTGGTTTGAAGCCATTCGCAAGGCCCAAGGGGATATTGCCATCTTCTCAGCTGAGCCGACCAATGTTCGTTGGATTGGAAATGAAAAGGGGATTGCCGGAGATCCGGTTTGGCAAAAGGTCAATCCAGATAAGATCCGCAACAATCCTTCCAACAGTTACCTCAATCACGGGGATCCAGAAGGGAAGCAATACTCAGTGGGAGAAGCCGATGTTTCCATTCGCTCCGGCTGGTTCTACCATGACAATCAAGAGCCTAAGTCCTTGCGCGAATTGATGGACATTTACTTCAAATCGGTTGGCCGTGGAACTCCACTCTTGCTCAATATTCCACCGAACCAAGACGGAAAATTTGCGGATGCCGATGTGGCCCGTTTGAAAGAATTCCGTCAGACCTTGGACCAACTCTACAGTGTGAACTATGCGGCAGGCGCTTTGGTAGAAGCTGACTCGACACGACGCAATGCTCTCTACAAGGCCAGCCATTTGACAGATGGCGATGAAAAGACCAGTTGGGCTCCGGCTGATGATGCTAAGACTGGCTCTTTTGTCCTCGATCTTGGAAAAGAGCAACATTTTGATGTGGTAGAGCTCAAAGAAACCATCGAGAAAGGCCAACGGATTTCCGGTTTCACCATCGATGTAGCGGTGAATGGGCAATGGGTTCCTTTTGGGGCTGGGTCAACCGTTGGATACCGCCGTTTGATCAAAGGGCAACCAGTTGATAGTCGCTACCTCCGAGTGTCCATCACCGATGCCCAAGCCACTCCAATCTTGAACGGCGTTTCTGTCTATAAGACGCCAGCTAGCATTGAAGAAACGGATGGCTATCCGCTTGGTTTGGCCTATCATTCTGACCGGACTGCTGACCGTGCCAATAGCCAATGGAATGAAGAGGGAGAAGGCGTTCGAGGCACTTCTATGTGGACCAAGGAAAAGGGAGCTTCGGTGACCTATCAGTTCGAAGGCACCAAGGCCTATGTGGTCGTAACCGTAGACCCTGGTCATGGGGAAATGGATGTCTATGTTGATGGCCAAAAACTAGCGACGGTTAATACCCAAAGTCCAACCCGCAAACGCAGCCAAAAGGTTTATGAAACACCGGATTTGAAAGCAGGAGCCCATACTTTGACCTTGGTCAATAGCAAGGGAGATGCGATTGCAACGGAAGGGATTTATGCCCTCAATAACCAAGAAAAGGGTCTCTTTGAGTTTGCCCAGCCAACCCTAGCTGTTAAGAAAGGCGACCCAGCGCAAGTCGTCGTCAAGAGAAAAGGTGGCTCTAAAGGAAGTGCCAGTCTTAAATTAATCACAGAACCAGGAACAGGGGTTCATGGCAAGGTTTATAAAGATACCAATGTCACTCTCGAGTTTGCAGATGGAGAGACAGAAAAAACAGTCCAAGTCCCAACCCTTGATTTTGCAGGCAAGGCGACAGATGTCTATGACTTTAAGGTCAAATTGTTGCATCCGGATCAAGGAAGTCTGGTCGGCTTTATTTCAGAGCTGACAGTCCAAGTGATGAACGAGGACCTGCTTCCAGAAAATCGTAAAGAAGTGGATGACCAAGATCCAAAACTGCACTATAGCCAAGGCTGGCATCATGAGACAGACAACAAAGACTTCTCAAATGGCACAGAATCTTGGTCCAGCTTTAACCAAGTGACCGATGAGGAAGGCAAGAAACACATTGAAGTGACCATTACCTTTAAGGGCACAGGCGTGGAGGTCCGAGGAGTGGTTGATCCAAGTCATGGTCTCTACAGCGTCACTCTGGATGGAAAAGAAATGGCCTTCGAAGAAGGTCGGGGCCATGATTATGAGATCGAAGGCGATCATTATTTCAGTGGCTACGGAGACCAACGCAAGCTCGACCAGAGTTTGGTCAATCTACAAGGTCTAGCAAAAGGCTACCACCAGCTACGCCTGCACCTGGATCCATCTCTCAATGACCCTCAGTCATCTAGAGCCATCCAGGTAGACCGATTTATCCTATCAGGGAAAGATAGTCAGTTGCTCAGTCAAGAAGAGCTGCAACAGATCATCAGAGAAGGAGTAGAAAAGATCAAGGCTGCTTCTCTCGATCGCTTGAAAGCAGACCTCAAACCGACGGTTCAAGGACAATTGACGGTCTTGACTCAGTTGCTGGATCAAGAGCGACCAGATTTGGTTGCTGCAGCTAATCAAGTCGCAGCCCTTGAAACCATCTTAGAAGATGCTCGCAATTATGAACCCTTGACGCAGACACGCCCAGAAGAAGGTGTTCGGGATTTGATTCTTGAAAAGCCAGAACTTCTCATCGAAGCAGAGGAGATTCCATTTGAAAGTCAAACACGTGAGAACAAGGACTTGGCCAAGGGGGAAAGCCGGATCCTTCAAGCAGGAAAGGTCGGACGCCGGTTGAAATTGATCGAGGTTCGACAAGAAGAAGGCAAAGAAATTCGGACAGAAGTCGATGCCTTTGTCGAAGTGGAGGCCCAGGACCAGATCACAGAAGTCGGAACGAAGGAAGCCGAAGAAAGTCCGTTGATAGCTGATATGCCGACTCCAACCACTCCTGTCACTCCAAGTAAGGTGCAACCAGAAGTTATGACTCTTTCTCAAGCTGAAGACAAAAAAGAAAAAGAAAGACCTGTTCTCTTGCAATCGAAAACCCCAGAAGCAGTTTCTGTTTCGACTTCAGACCATCCGGAAAAAGAAGTGGTTAAAAGTCCTTCTCTACAATCGGAAGGAAAACTTCCTCAAACCGGTACAAAAGAAAGTGGATTGTTTGCTTGGTTAGGCCTTCTTGGTCTAGGATTCTTGGGCGGAGGCGCCAAATTTGCTCGTCGCAAAGAGTAGCTCCTTCTTCGCATAAGAGGTTAGTTCTCACTAGCCTCTTTTGTTTTGCCTTCTTAAGAGATTCCTATTTCCATGGAGTCTTTGCTTTATTTACAGCCGTAAAAATTGTATAATAGTCAAATAAGGTCAATGATGAGAAGGAACACTCCAAGGCCATTTTTTATGGGCCAAAGAACAGAGCATCCATCTAGAAAAAAACAAGCCAGAAAGGAGCATCATGGCAAATAAGAACACATCTGATAGCATCGAAGCTTATATTAAGGCCTTGCTGGCTCAAGCTGGCATGGCAGAGCTCAAAAGAAGTGAGTTAGCCGATGTCTTTCAGGTCGTACCTAGTCAGATTAACTATGTCATTAAGACTCGTTTTACCGAGAGCCGAGGCTATATTGTAGAGAGCAAGCGCGGTGGTGGTGGCTATATCCGCATTGGCAAGGTCCAGTTTTCAGATCACCATCAGATGCTCCAAGACTTGGCAGCCAATATTGGAGAGACCATCAGCCAGCAGGTCTTCCATGATATCCTCCAGATGCTCTATGAAGAAAAATTATTGACAAAACGTGAGGCTCAGCTCTTGCTTGCGACGACCTCCGATGAGGTCCTAGGTCGAGATGCTCTCATCCTACGAGCAACGATGCTGAAAAAAATCATTCAACAAGTAGATAGAAAAGGAAATACCGACTAGATGAACTATTCAACAGCACTGTTAGAAAGTATAGAAGCGGCCCAAATACTAGCAGGCCACTATCAGGGGCATACCTTAGATACTTGGCATCTCCTGACGGCTATGGCCAATAATCCCTATAGCGTGGCAGGTTCTGTACTGAACGATTATCCTATGCAGATCGATGAGTTTCAGGATGCGGCGGAGCATATTACAGGCCAAGCTTTTCAAAGCGACAATCGGTATGAAATCTTCCCATTTTCTTATCGGATGGAAGCCATTATGAAGCACGCAAGAGAGATTGCCCAGGTCCTTCATGCCAAGACCTTGGGAACAGAGCATGTGCTCCTCTCTCTTCTAGCAGACCGTGGGACCTTAGCGAGCCAAGTCATGGAGTTTGCCGGCTTTGCCTTTACAGAGCAAGACAAGGGAGTTCCTATTGCCTCTCTTCGAAAGAATCTTGAGGACAAGGCAGGCTGGGACAAGAATGATATCAAAGCCATTCGGAGTCTCTATCGGGCCCAAAACCCTAACCGCCAAACCATGGGAAATATGATGGGCATGCCCCCAAGCACCAGTGGAGGTCTTGAAGATTATACCCGTGATTTGACAGAAATGGCGCGTGCAGGCCAGCTTGAGCCTGTGATTGGTCGGGATGCAGAGATTTCACGCATGATCCAAATCCTCAGCCGCAAGACGAAGAACAATCCTGTATTGGTGGGAGAAGCAGGGGTCGGAAAAACAGCCCTTGCCTTAGGTCTGGCCCAGCGTGTCGCTAGTGGCAATGTACCAACTGAAATCGCGCAGATGCGTGTTCTGGAATTGGATCTCATGAATGTCGTTGCTGGGACGCGCTTCCGTGGGGACTTCGAAGAACGGATGAACAATATCATCCAGGACATCGAAGAAGACGGTCACGTGATTCTCTTTATCGATGAACTGCATACTATTATGGGGTCAGGATCCGGTATTGATTCGACCTTAGACGCAGCCAATATTCTAAAACCAGCCCTGGCACGGGGAACCTTGCGTACAGTTGGGGCAACAACCCAAGATGAGTACCAAAAGCATATCGAAAAAGATGCAGCCCTCTCTCGGCGTTTTGCGAAAGTCACCATTGAAGAGCCAAGTGTTGCAGATAGCATCCAAATTCTCCAAGGCTTGAAAGAGACTTATCAGGACCACCATCATGTGACCATTACCGATGAAGCGATCGAAACAGCTGTCAAATATGCCCACCGCTATTTGACTAGTCGT
This sequence comes from Streptococcus parasanguinis, assembly GCF_015557775.1. Classification (GTDB taxonomy): domain Bacteria; phylum Bacillota; class Bacilli; order Lactobacillales; family Streptococcaceae; genus Streptococcus; species Streptococcus parasanguinis_AA. The sequence goes on from NZ_JADNOY010000002.1 coordinate 158,949, forward strand.
CAATTGCCAGATTCAGCCATTGATCTCTTGGATGAAGCGGCAGCTACCGTACAAAACCGCGATTCCAACGGTCACGTAAAAGAAGAGTTGACCGCCTTGGATCGGGCCTTGATGGATGGCAAGTGGAAGAAAGCAGCCCAGCTCTTAGAAGTAGAGGCCGCTCCCATTGTCTACAAAAAAGAAGTCACTGACCAAGATGTCTTGGTGACCTTGAGCCAATTATCCGGTATTCCAACTCAAAAACTGACCCAAACCGATGCCAAGAAGTACCTAAACTTAGAAGCAGAATTGCATAAGCGCGTGATTGGTCAAGACCAAGCCGTTTCGAGTATCAGTCGGGCTATTCGACGCAATCAATCAGGTATCCGTAGCAATAAACGTCCGATCGGTTCTTTCATGTTCCTAGGACCTACCGGTGTCGGAAAAACAGAGCTAGCCAAAGCTTTGGCGGAAGTTTTGTTTGATGATGAATCGGCCCTCATCCGTTTTGATATGAGTGAGTACATGGAAAAATTCGCGGCCAGCCGCCTCAACGGAGCCCCTCCAGGCTATGTGGGCTACGAAGAAGGAGGCGAGTTGACCGAGAAAGTCCGCAACAAACCATATTCAGTTCTCTTATTTGATGAGGTGGAAAAAGCCCATCCAGATATTTTCAATGTCCTTTTGCAAGTCTTGGATGACGGAGTCTTAACCGATAGCAAAGGCCGGAAGATCGACTTCTCCAATACCATTATCATCATGACCTCAAACCTGGGAGCTACAGCCCTTCGGGATGATAAGACCGTTGGCTTTGGTGCCAAAGATATCCGCTTTGATCAGGCCAATATGGAAAAACGCATGTTTGAAGAGTTGAAGAAGACCTATCGTCCAGAGTTTATCAACCGGATTGATGAAAAGGTGGTCTTCCATAGTCTCTCCAGTGAGGACATGCAGCAGGTAGTGAAAGTCATGGTCAAACCGCTCATCGCGACCTTGGCCGAACAAGGCATGACCCTCAAATTCCAGCCTTCAGCGCTCAAGTTGCTAGCAACCAAAGGCTACGATCCAGAAATGGGAGCTCGCCCACTGCGTCGTGTCTTGCAGACCGAAGTGGAAGATCAACTAGCAGAGCTATTGCTGAAAGGCCAAGCCCAAGAAGGGCAAACCATCAAGGTTGGAACGACAGCCGGAACGATCAAGTTCGAGATTGTCTAGGAGGACGTCATGACGCTTCAGCGATTAACCCGTATTTCGCTTTTGGCGGCCCTTTGTGTCGCTCTACGTCAGGCTTTTGCCCCTTTCCCAAATGTCCAACCTATTTCGGCCATCTTTTTTCTCTTGGTGATATTTGAAGGGTATAGCTTTGCTTTTCTTGTGATGATGATCACCATGTTTGTCTCCGCCTTTTTCCTGGGGATGAGCCTGATTGTGTTCTTTCAGATTGTCGCCTTTGGCTGTTTGATGCTCATTTGGCGCATCAGTTACAAGTGGTTGCCCATTGTCCTTCAGATCCTTTTTGTGGGCCTACTGTCCTTTGCTTATGGGGTCTTGATCGATAGTGTTTATGCCTTGATGTACCATATTCCTTGGTGGACCTATGCTTTGGTCAATGGTTTTAGTTTTAACCTTGCCCATGCTCTGTCGACGATCATTTTCTATCCCATTATCTATCAAATCTTTAGGAGATTTTATGTTGAAAAAAACCATTTCTAGCTTGATGACCTTACTTGCAGCTCTTCTTTTAGCGAGTTGCGCTCCGTCTCATAGCACAAACAATCAACCAACAGCTTCTAGCGCAGAAGTTGCCAAGAAAAACGAAATTTCGATTACAATTAGCGTGACGCCAGAAGGTCAAAAAGCGCAATCAAAAACCTTGAAAGTAGCAGAAGAGAGCAACCTCATGAAAGTGCTCAAAGCCAACTACAAGATTGAAGAAAAAAATGGCATGATCACCTCGATTGACGGTCACAGCCAAGATGAAGCCAAAGGTCTTTACTGGATGTACAAGATCAATGGCGAGATGGCCCCAAAAGGTGCTGCTGAAACCACCGTTAAAAAAGGGGATAAGATCGAATTCTATCAAGAAGTGTATAAATAATGAGGAGAGAGTGGGACAGAAATCGGTAATTCGTTAGAATTCGATTTCGTCGTCCCACCTCCGCACAGTTGAGTAGGGCTGTAAAAGCTGATGAAATCAGTGTAGTAGAGCCCACTTAACCACTGCGTCTTGCTCGACAATCCAAAAATAATTGAGAGGCTAGGACTTTTGTCCCAGCCTCTTTTTTGCTAAAGTTTAGGAACTTACCTAAAATTTCTTTCAAATTAGAAAAATATTTGAGAAACTATTGACAGCCTCATATAACAGTGTTACAATAATGTTACAAAATATTACAAATGTTACAAAAAGAGGTTCTGTTATGAAAAACAAAAAAATCATTTCCCTAGCAGCCCTAGCTTTGACAGCTAGTCTTTTCCTAGGAGCTTGTGGCGGGAATAAAGAAGAAAAAACTTCAGAAGCAAGTAGTTCAAAGACCAGTCTGGTTAAACAAACAAGCTCTTCTTCTAAGAAAAAAGTGATCACTAGTAAAGATCCGATTGCCTCTTCATCCTCTGATAGCAAATCAGAAGAAAGTCATACCGTTGGTAGCAAAAATAACCAAGCAGCAGCTAGTCAAACACCTGCTCCAGCTAAAGCAGCGACTCCAGCAGCGCCAGTAACAAAAGAAACAAAAGAAGTGGCCGCTCCAGCAACACCAGCTAAAGAAAAATTGCCAAGTCTAGAAGAAGGTCATGCTCATGCTAAGAAGCAAGCGTCTGCTACGGAGAATGCCCAATACAAGGGAGTCTATTCCGTGGCAGCAGGGGACTTCTCCGCAGCAACAGGGAATTGGTCTGACAAACGCGACACTGGGGTCACTATTGGTCAAGGTGGTCAAGTAACGATCCAGCTTCCTGGAGGTCAACCCGTAGCTTATGGCGTCAGCGGTTATAACTATACCTTGGATGACGGCCATTACCATGCTAATCTCTCAGCAGGCGATGGGTCTGCAGCGACTCTAGATATCGTAGTTGGAAAAGATGGCTCTGTATCCAGTGTGACTGTTCTTAAAGACGGTGTCAGCCACTCCCTCACTCGTGAATAAAAGTCGAAAGATTTGAAAAGAAAATCTTATCTTTTCAGATCTTTTTTTGCTGTTTTAAAGAAAAATATATTTTTTTATAAAAAAGTGTTGACATCCAGAAAATATAGTATATAATAAAAACATAAAGAAAACTTATTTATAAAAAATTATAAAAAGGAGTCAGTATGAAGAAAGAAAGAATCGCTGTGGTATTTGGAACCTTTGCCCCCTTGCATCAAGGGCATATTGACCTGATCCAGCGGGCCAAGCGTCAGTGTGATCGTGTTCGTGTCATCGTTTCTGGTTATGAAGGGGACCGTGGCGAAGAAGTGGGCTTGACCTTACAAAAACGCTTCCGCTATATCCGTGAAGCCTTCTCAGATGATGAATTGACCCAAGTCTATAAGCTAGATGAGACGGAACTTCCTCGTTATCCCTTGGGTTGGGAACCTTGGTTACAAACAGCCCTTGACACCATACAGTATCAAACAGAGATAGAAGAGTTGATATTTTATGTGGGGGAGAAAGCCTACAAGGAAGAGTTGGAAGCGAGAGGGTTTGAAGTCCACTTAGAGGAGCGTCGCTTTGGGATCTCTGCTACCATGATCCGAGAAAATCCAAGCAAATATTGGAAATACATCGCTCAACCCTTCCGTCGCCAGTTCACGAAAAAAGTCTTGATCATGGGGAGCGCCAGTAACGGGAAAACGACCCTTGCAAAGGACTTGGCTCGCTTTTACGATGCTCCTGTTAGTCTTGAATATGCCCGTGAATACCAGATCAAGAACAATGTTCGGGATGATGAGCTTACGCCAAAAGATTACTATTACCTACTTTTAGGACAGTATGATCAAACCTCTAAGCTCATCGATAGTAGTGCCAATCGAGGCCTTGTCATCGCAGATACCAATTCCCTGGTGACCAAGGGTTATTACGACTACTATATGGAAGTCGAAGGCCAGGATACCAGTATGACCGATACCTTTGACAACCTCTTTGTTAGTATTTTGTCTAAAGAAAAATGGGATTTGATCCTCTTTGTTCAGCCGATCGGCTCTTATGTCAATGATGGTTTCCGAGACATGACCATGGCTGATGAAGAGATCCGTACCAGCTTTTCAAATTACCTAGACCAATTGCGCCAGCAATACCTAGGAAACATTCCGACTACTTTCCTCGCATCAGACTACCTCGGCAACTATGAAGAAGCCAAGAACGTTATTGATACCATCTACCAAGCCGACTAAGGAGCAGCTTATGAATCACCTAATGAACAACCTCACTAAAAAATTCACAACCTTTATCCAAGACTTTACAAATGTCCACCGAGAAGCGAGAAAGCAAGGCTTTGTCAATATTATGAAACTCCTCTGGAAGGACCTTTTTATGGGACGGACAGCTTTTCAATGGATCTATCTCCTTCTTCTTTCTAGCGTTCCTTTTGTATTAGAGTTCATGACTCAAATACAATATTTCATCAAGGTCCTTTTTCATTCTAATGGTTCTTTTTCCATAGATTGGACAAATTTAATAGGACAACATGATTGGCTGGGATTGTTTGCCTCTTGGACAGGAATTGTCTGTGTCATTCTCGTTGCAGAAGGGCGAGCTAGCAACTACCTTTTTGGAGCAGTAAATTCAGCCATCTACCTCGTTTTAGCCCTCAATAAAAACTTCTATGGGGAAGTCCTGACAACTCTTTATTTCTTCATCATGCAACCGATCGGTCTCTATGTCTGGCTCTCCAATCGGATCAACGATCAAGGAAAGGTCGAAGAATCTCATTTTGAAGCCAAGAAATTGACCTTGATCGAGTGGATGCGCTACTTGGCCTTGAGTGCCGTGATCTGGATTGGTATGGGCTTTGCTTATCAGAGCATCCATAGTGCTCGTCCTTTCCGTGATAGTATCACCGACGCGACCAATGGGGTTGGCCAGCTCCTAATGACCCGCCTATACCGGGAGCAATGGATCTTCTGGATTGCGACCAACGTCTTTAGTATCTACCTCTGGTGGGATCAGAGTATTCAAATTCAAGGGATGTACTGGGTCTACACGCTGAATAGCCTAGTGGGCTGGTACCAATGGACCAAAGCCCTCAAGAAGGAGGTGGCCTAAATGACCAATCTCTTGATTCCAGCAGGAATGACGGAGAAAGAGTATTTTGAGACGGTCGCAAGTGAAGCAGACTTTCTCAAGTGGTACAAGGAACAAGACTTACCGACTTATGAAACCCCTAGTGTCACAGCGGACATGGTGGCCTACTGTTTTGTCGAAGGCCAGCTCAAGCTTTTAGCCATTCGCCGCAAGGCCCACCCATATCAACACCGCCTAGCCTTGGTGGGGGGCTTTGTGAACAAGGATGAAGATGCAACCCATGCTTGTATTCGAGAGGTCAAAGAAGAAGTCGGGCTCGATCTTCCAGTTAATAAGGTGGAGCAGCTCATGACGGTTTCCACCCCTGGGCGGGATCCCAGAGGCTGGGTCATTACCATCGCTCATCTGGTCTATCTGCCAGCAGAAGCAGTAAACATGGTCCAAGCAGGAGACGATGCCAAGGAAGTTGTTTTTCTCGATGTCGATTTCAAAAAGTCCCAGTGTTTGCTCGATGGAAAACCCTTAGTTGCTTCTGATTTTGCTTTTGACCACTATCAAATCATTCAAGAATCGATCAAGCGGATTCAGGGACGTCTCGACTGGAATCCAACCTTCCTCTATCTGTTAGAGGAGCCTTTCACCGTTTATGAAGCAACCGAATTGGTCAATCTGATCAATCCTGGACGTCCCATCGTTAGCAATAACTTCCTCGTGAAATTCGGAGAATTCGTGGAAGAAGTGGGTGTCAAGCGAGTACCTAAGAAAAAACCACGCAAGACCTATCGCCTGAAACAGTAGATCGAGCGGGGTTCATTCTACCAGCCCTCCCTTACTTATAGTAACGGAAGGGCTTTTTCTGATTTTTCCTGCTCCACTTGTGTGCAAAGTGGTATAATAAACATAATTGAGATCAAAAGAGACAAGACTATGGAAGAAAAAATAATTTTACCACAAAATACACGACTGATGGGGGCTCTGCTTGGTTTTATCGGAGGGGGCCTCGATGTTTTTTGCCACATGCACTACCGGAGTTTGGTCGCGACCCAAACGGGGAACCTCCTGCTTCTCATCGCTGATTGGCACGATCCCCGTGTCGAAAATACCATCATGCGTTTTTCATCTATTTTATTTTTCTCGATCGGCTTTGTGGTTGCCCTCCATATCAAAGAGTATCGCAAGACAGCCTTTTGGCGGACCAAGATGTTAATTCCTTTGTTTGTGGTGACACTCCTGATTCCCTTGGTGTCTGTCATACCACCTGTAGAAGTTCCCTTTATTGCTTTTGGGACAGGGATGATGATGTTGACCTTTACAGGGAGCCTCATCGAAAATCACCCTTATGTGATCTTTATGACTTCTGGAAATTACCGCAAGATGCTGACGGCCTTGTACCGAATCACTCGAGGAAAGGGAGATTTGGACGAGTATCGGCGTCAGGCCATGAACTACGGGATTGTCGTTGGAAGTTTTGTCGCGGGAGCGATTAGCGTGGCCATCCTCATGCATTTCATCCACCAATGGTCCATCTGGCTGATCACAGCCAACCTCTTTTTGATCATGACTTACTACACCGCTAGAGTCAAACAACTCGGCTTACAGACAGATAATCTATAATAGGACCTCACATGAGGTCCTATATAGATTGTAGACAAATTGTTTTTAATATTAAGCAATCTAGGTGATGCAAAAAAATTAAACTGATATATACTATTAGGATTGTTCAAATATACACTGAAACTTTCCGCCGTGAGAAAAGTGTCTGAAACACAATTGTTTCAGACACTCGGGAGTTTTGAGACCTTAGGCTCAAAACTAAGTCATGGAACTTCTTCGAAGTTCGCTGACGTCCGTACTCACCTAAGGAAAGTTTCTAAGATGACTTTGTCATAATTCTAAACAGGACCTCATGTGAGGCCCTGCTTTTATTATTTCTATGAGTTTAATTGTAAGAGTTCTTCAATCTCTGCTAGGGTGCTAGCTTGGGAGATGGCGCCACGGAGTTTGGCTGCACCAGATGTTCCACGGAGGTAGTGAGGGGCGAGACCACGGAATTCACGAACGGCAATGTGCTCACCTTTGAGATCAATCAAGCGTTTCAAGTGTTCGTAAGCAATCTTCATCTTGTCTTCAAAAGTCAAATCAGGCAGGATTTCTCCTGTTTCAAAGTAGTGGTTGATTTGGTTGAAGAGATAAGGATTGCCCATAGCAGCGCGACCAATCATGACCGCATCAGCACCGACTTCTTCGATCCGTTGTTTGGCATCTTGAACCGTACGGATATCTCCGTTTGCGATAAATGGAATTTTGGTCAGAGCTTGGGCAACCTTGTGAAGGGTTTCAAGGTCAGCGTGACCTGTATACATTTGTTCTCGGGTCCGTCCGTGCATGGCAAGGGCAGAGACACCCGCAGCTTCAGCAGCGAGGGCATTTTCAACTGCTAGGGAAGGGTCCGACCAACCCGTCCGCATTTTAACAGTGAGTGGGATATCAAGGACGGATTGAACTTTATTGATGATGGAGTAAATCTTGTCTGGGTCCTTGAGCCACATGGCACCAGCCTCGTTCTTGACGATTTTATTCACCGGGCAACCCATGTTGATATCGACGATATCGGTCTTGGTATTTTCTTGGATAAATTCAGCTGCGCGTGCGAGGCTATCTTCGTCACTTCCAAAGAGTTGGATCGATACAGGATTTTCTCCTTCATCGATATGGAGCATGTGAAGCGTCTTTTCATTGTTGTACTGGATTCCCTTGTCAGAGACCATTTCCATCACAACGAGTCCTGCTCCCAGTTCTTTGGCAATGGTCCGGAAAGCTGAGTTGGTCACTCCGGCCATTGGGGCTAGGACGGTACGGTTAGGGATTTCGACATCCCCGATCATAAATGGCGTATTAAGATTTGTCACGAATGAGTTCCTCCAAGTCATTTTCGTCAAAGTGGTAGTGGGTTTGGCAAAATTGGCAGGTAATCTCTGCACCGTGATCTTCGTCTTTCATCTCTTTTAGATCACTAGCTGGCAGACTTGCTAAAGCGTTCAAGAAACGCTCACGGCTGCAGTCGCACTGGAAGCGAAGTCCTTCTTCAGAGAGGCGTTTGAAAGGTTCATCCCCATAGATAGCGGCAAGAAGAGCTTCAATATGGTCTTCAGATTCCAAAAGTGTGGAGATGGCAGGCATTTCTTGGATGCGTTTTTCAAAGCGCGCGATTTCTTCTTCCTTGGCATTTGGCAAGACCTGGAGCAAGAAGCCACCCGCCACTTTAACCTTATCTTCGTCATCCAACAGAACATTGAGTCCAACTGCAGATGGTGTTTGTTGGCTTTCTGTCAGATAAAAGGCCAGGTCTTCTCCGATTTCACCGGTTACAAGAGGGGTCATGGAGTTATAAGGATTTCCCGTACCATAATCTGTGATGACCAAGAATTCTCCGTTTCCGACAAATGGTCCGACCAGAACTTCACCGGTCGCGGTTTTCTTGATATCCACTCCAGGATTCTGCACGTAGCCTTTCACATTTCCCTTGGTATCTGCCACGGTGATGATAGCTCCGAGTGAGCTAGTCCCAAGGACTTTGACCGTGATTTTAGTATCTCCTTTCTCGTTTGCCGCCAAGATTTGGCTGGCAATGAGGGTACGGCCAAGTGCGACCGTGGAGCTAGCTTGTGTATGATGTTTTTCTTGGGCTGTTCGTACAGTTTCTGTACTGTCTAGTACATAAGCACGAAAAGCACCACTTTCTGAGATAGTTTTAATAATTTTGTCCATACCTACTATTTTAGCACAAATCAAGCAAAGTGGGGACAAGGAGAATTCTGAAAATCAGTCGTTTCAGAAGAAGGACGAGAAGAAAAGAAAATTCCGAACGTTATTTCTAGAAAGAAGCCATTTCCAAGTAAAAGACGAGTTTCATAGAGAAGTTGGTTTAAAAAGAAAGGAGAAAAATAAACGATAGCCGAGTGAATCTTGAAAAAACATTAAAAATTGCTTATAATAGAGTGTAAGACAAACTTGCAGGTGAGACTCCTGCCCTTAGTTTGAAGAAAGGCATAGATAGGCAACTATCTATGGTATATGAAAAAGAATTATGACATCAGTTGTTGTAGTAGGAACCCAATGGGGTGATGAAGGAAAAGGGAAGATTACAGACTTCCTATCAGCCAATGCAGAAGTCATTGCTCGCTATCAAGGTGGGGACAATGCCGGGCACACCATCGTAATCGACGGCAAAAAGTTCAAGTTGCACTTGATTCCTTCTGGTATCTTCTTCCCTGAAAAGATCTCTGTCATCGGAAACGGCGTGGTGGTCAACCCTAAATCATTGGTCAAAGAGTTGGCTTATCTTCATGAAGAAGGTGTGACAACGGACAGTTTGCGCATTTCAGACCGTGCCCATGTCATCCTTCCTTACCATATCGAATTGGACCGTCTCCAAGAAGAGTCTAAAGGCGACAACAAAATCGGAACGACCATCAAAGGGATTGGACCAGCCTACATGGACAAGGCTGCGCGTGTGGGAATCCGGATCGCGGACCTTTTGGATCGCGACGTCTTTGCGGAACGTCTTCGTATCAACTTGGAAGAAAAGAACCGTCAATTTACCAAACTCTATGATGCAGAGGCTCTGTCATTTGACGATATCTTCGAAGAATACTATGAATATGGTCAACAAATCAAGCAATATGTAACCGATACTTCTGTCATCTTGAACGATGCTTTGGACAACGGTAAGCGCGTGCTCTTTGAAGGAGCCCAAGGGGTTATGTTGGATATCGACCAAGGAACTTATCCATTTGTAACCTCTTCAAACCCAGTCGCAGGTGGGGTGACTATCGGATCAGGTGTCGGCCCAAGCAAGATCGACAAGGTTGTCGGTGTATGTAAAGCCTACACTAGCCGTGTTGGTGATGGCCCATTCCCTACGGAACTCTTTGATGAAGTGGGTGACCGGATCCGTGAAGTCGGTCATGAATATGGGACAACAACCGGTCGTCCTCGTCGTGTTGGTTGGTTTGACTCAGTTGTCATGCGCCATAGCCGTCGCGTGTCAGGAATTACCAACCTTAGCTTGAACTCGATCGACGTTCTGTCAGGCTTGGATACAGTGAAAATCTGTGTAGCCTACGACTTGGATGGGGAACGCATCGACCACTACCCAGCAAGCTTGGAGCAACTCAAACGTTGCAAACCAATCTATGAAGAATTACCAGGCTGGTCAGAAGACATCACAGGTGTCCGCCACTTGGATGAGCTTCCAGAAAATGCCCGCAACTATGTCCGCCGTGTCGGTGAATTAGTTGGTGTGCGCATTTCAACCTTCTCAGTCGGACCAGATCGTGACCAAACCAATATCCTTGAAAGTGTGTGGTCTAGTTTATAAGCAAATGAAGATAAGAGAGTGGGACAGAAATCGGTCATTCGTTAGAATTCGATTTCATCGTCCCACCTCCGCACAGTTGAGTAGGGCTGTAAAAGCTGATGAAATCAGCGTAGTAGAGCCCACTCAACCACTGCGTCTTGCTCGACAATCCAAAGACAATTGAGAGGCTAGGACTTTTGTCCCAGCCTCTTTTTGAAAGCAGAAAGAGGAAAAAATGTATCAAACGATTTTATTTGACCTAGACGGCACCTTGACCAATTCAGAACTAGGGATTACCAACTCGGTGGCCTATGCCTTAGGAAAATATGGGATTCAAGTGCCAGACAAGAAAGCATTGAGAGTTTTCATCGGTCCGCCCTTGCAGGAGTCTTTTGAGCGCTTTTATGGATTTTCTAAGGAAGAATGTTTAAAGGCCATTGACTACTATCATGAGTATTTTTCCGAAAAAGGCCTTTATGAAAATGAGGTCTATCTAGGCGTTCCTGACTTGCTGGCTTCTCTCAAGCAGGCTGGCAAACAGTTGATTGTAGCTACGTCAAAGCCTGAAGAATTTTCCATTCAAATTCTCAAACACTTTGGTTTGTATGATTATTTTGACTTTGTCGCTGGTGCGACCATGGATAGAAAACGTAGTAAAAAAAGCGATGTTATCCAGTATGCCTTGGAGCAAAATGGGATTACAGATTTGGCGCATACCATCATGATTGGAGACAGGGAGCACGATGTGCTTGGCGCTCAAGCGCAAAAGCTTGATTCTATCGGTGTCCTTTATGGCTTTGGAAGCAGGGAAGAATTGGAAGAAGCCGGCGCCACCTATATTGCTCAAGAAGTTGGCGAAATTGCAGCTTTTATAGGATAACCTTTTCCAAAATATTAAAAGTTGGAACTTTTCTAATCTGCTGAATATTGCTTTATTTAATATTTCTATCGGTGTATACTTACTGTAGGTTAAGTCACACAGATTAAGAGGTGATAATATGAATTTGTCACGATATATATTAAAATATAGTACTGATGATGGTACGTTGTATTTTAATACTAAAACCAATCATTCATTTTTTCTTACGAATGAATTGAATAGAGTAGTCGACAGCAATGATGTGATTAGGAAAGAGTTTCATGCTTATCTTGATAAAAATAAATATTTAAGTGAGGGTGAGTATGAGGTCGAAAAGTATCTATCTAAAATAAGCGATACAGATGCTGAATTATTGGAACTAACAATTTTGACACATGGAGATTGTAATTTTCGGTGTAAGTATTGTTATGAAAAATTTGAAAATATTGCTATGTCAACAGAGACAGAAGATGCCATTGTCCAATTTTTGAAAGAAAAACTTCAGTCCGGGAAGTATAAGTATTTGTCAGTAGGCTGGTTTGGAGGAGAACCACTGTTGGGATATAAAACTATCAAGCGGTTGTCTCCTGTTTTTATAGATTTATGTGAGAAATATCAGATTCATTATCAAAGTGCAATCACTACGAATGGTTATTTATTGACTAAGAATAACAAATTCGATGACAAAATGAATGCTAAACCTAGAGTATTTAACTATAATTGTGATTGTAAATAATCACGATTTTAAATAAATTAGAGAAGAGGGTTGTGCTAGCCCTCTATTTTGATGGATGATAATTATGAGAAATATTTATAAGTACATTGATAAGAAGTATCTTTTTCCTATTTTTTTAGGGCGTATTGTGAATAGTGGTTTGGTGTTGGCGCAACCTCTGATTTTAACGAAGGCCTTGAAGTTAGATCAAAACGGCCTTTCTTATGGAAAAATTCTCAATTTTGTTTTATTTGGTTTGTCTGTCTATCTTGTTATTTATAGTCTGATGCTGTTTTCAAACTATTCGCACAATATATTCCGAAGAGAAATCAACAAAAGTGTCCGTGCCCTTTTATTTAAGAAAGTCATATTGAATCCTAAATTTTCCAATGATGAAAAAGTTAGTCTGCTAACTCAAGATATGGAATATGTGGGCGATAATTATTTGGAAAATATAAATGTTATGGTGAGTTGGGGATTTGTCGCCCTTGTTACAGCCATTTATATTGTTTCACAAAATTTTCTCTTAGGACTTATTTTTGTCATTTTTACGATTATGAGACCTATTCCTCAGTTCATCATGAATCGTCGTTTACAAGATTCGGGAGACAGCTGGTCCAAGCTTAGAACGAAATTACATGGGCTTGTCTCGGATAGTATGCAAGGCAGCCAAACCTTACGGATTAATCAGGCCATGAGGCTGAATGAAGAGCGCGTGAATGATTTAAACGGAGAATATCAAAAAGCCATCCAAAGATTTTGTTTCACACATAATATTATTTTTTTCTTTAATGGATTTATGGTCTTTTTTAGTCAGGTTGTTCCTCTTGCTTTAGGCTTTTATTTGAGTTTACAGGGAAATTCTATTTCTATTACAAGCCTCATCTCTATGTATGTTGCTGCGGGGATGCTGGTAGAACCGATCCAAACTCTGATGTACAGTGCAGCCAATCTCCAAGGTGCCTTGCCGACTGCGAACCGCCTGTTTAAGATTATCGAGGAAGAACCTGATTTCGAAGAGACAAAGGATCAATTTGTTGAAAATCTCGAATCGTTGCGCTTAAATCATATTTCAAAAAGTTTTGCTGAACGTCAGCTTTTTTCTGATTTGACGGCGACGATTTCAGTAGGTCAGAAGGTCTTAATCAAAGGACCGAGCGGGTCTGGAAAGACGACTCTTTTTCGCTTGATTTTAGGAGAAGAAGTATGTGATGAGGGTGACATTTTCGTTCAGTATGATGGAAATCAAATAACGAGTCATTTCCAAGGGAATATCGGTTTAATTAGCCAGCATCCCTTCCTGTTTAACGATACTATCCGCTATAATCTAACTTTTGGTCAGCCTTTTCAGGACCATGAATTATTGGAGGTATTGGACCGAGTTGGCTTAATAGATGAATTTCAGGATATTTTGAATGTAGAAATTCATAATAATGGTGAAAACATTTCATGAGGTCAGCGTGTCAGATTAGAGTTGGCTCGTTTTCTCTTACGCGAGAAGGATATTTTATTAGCGGACGAAGTGACATCAGCTTTGGACGAAAAAAATAGTCGTCTGGTTAGAGACCTAATCTTTTCTTTGCCGATCACGGTACTAGAAATAGCCCATCATATTGATGAAGAAGAGCGCTATGACCAAATCCTTGAGTTACGTAAAGGATGAGCGATGCCACAATAGTTGGTTCTGCGACAAAGCGGATAGTAGTAAGCCAGCAATTTGTCAGATATTTTTGAGATTCTAAGTGGTGATATTTCCAAAATCATCAATACTCAGAGAACTTAAGCTTTATTTAAGATAGGCCAGCTATACTAGAAGCATAAACAAAGACCTCCTAACTTTGTTTAAACCTCCTAAACTTTTTCATAATAATCTCCCATAAGAGTCGCCCAATCGGCGGCTTTTTTTGTGAGTCGTAAGCTGCCTATGGTATAATGAACAAAGAAACGAAAAGGAAGAAGGAAGAGATGGACTACACGATAGAGGAAAAAGCGATGTTTATGAGGGAAGCCCTGAAGGAGGCGGAGATTGCCCTCGCCAATGATGAAATACCGATTGGCTGTGTCTTGGTCAAGGATGGTCAGATTATCGGGCGTGGACATAATGCGCGTGAGGAGCTGCAGCGGGCGGTCATGCATGCGGAAATCATGGCGATCGAGGAGGCCAATCAGCGTGAAAATAGCTGGCGCCTGCTGGATACGACGCTTTTTGTCACGATTGAGCCCTGTGTCATGTGTAGTGGTGCCATTGGTCTAGCTCGGATTCCCCAGGTGATTTACGGGGCGACCAATCAGAAGTTCGGTGGAGCAGGTAGTCTCTACGACATTTTGGCAGATGAACGCCTCAATCACCGAGTCGAAGTAGAAACAGGAATCTTGGAAGCAGAATGTGCAGCCATCATGCAGACCTTCTTCCGCCAAGGTCGAGAACGAAAAAAACAAGCCAAACTCGCAGCCAAGGCCGAAACACAAGAATAAAAACCGGACCTTTGCAAATCGAACAAATTATGATATAATACCTATCGGAGCAACAGTTCTGCGTGAAGCGGGTCAGGGGAGGAATCCAGCAGCCCTAAGCGAAGTGAACTGTGTGCTCTTTTCTATTGCTCTTGATGCGTCAAGTCCAAGGGACGCAGACGAATCCTAGAGCAATGGATGCAGTTTTTCCCGTTAGGGAAAAAGCTGTAAACCTATGATAGCCCTTAGTGAATCAAGTCCAACGGACGCGGATGAACTTAGGTGCATTGACGCAGTTCGAACAAAGTGAGAACTAGGTTCCGAAGTATAATGAATCAAGCCTAAAAGGTGCAGATGAATATTGGAGCAGCGAATCTAGTTTGAACGGACCTGAAATGAATTCAGCTGACATCCAATCTTAAGAAGCGTATTTGTTTTCTTGTCAATCAAAATTGTTCTTCTCAATAGGCCTAAAATTTGTTGACTTACGCAAACGAGTGCTCTCGGTTATGTCCTAAGGTTAGCTTATTTAGAAAAATAGTATAGAATATAAAATGTAAACGTTTTAAAATAGTGAAAGCACTTGCTTATTTTTTCTTAAAGCGTTATCATAAAAGAAAAGAACAATTGGAGGATAAACATGTCACATATTAAATTTGACTACTCAAAGGTGTTAGATAAATTTGTAGCACCACATGAACTAGATTATATGCAGCCTCAAGTGACTGCTGCAGATTCTGCTCTGCGAAATGGTACAGGTCCTGGGGCAGAAATGACTGGTTGGTTGAACTTGCCTGAAGAATATGACAAAGATGAATTTGCTCGTATTCAAAAGGCTGCTGCTAAAATCCAATCTGATAGTGAGGTATTGATCGTAATCGGTATTGGTGGTTCCTATTTAGGAGCTCGTGCAGCTATTGATTTCTTGAATAATTCTTTTGTAAATCTACAAAGCAAGGAAGAACGCAAGGCACCTCAAATCCTCTATGCTGGAAATTCTATTTCTTCAAGCTATTTGGCTGATTTGGTAGACTATGTATCAGACAAAGATTTCTCTGTCAACGTTATTTCTAAGTCAGGAACGACTACAGAGCCTGCTATTGCTTTCCGTGTCTTCAAAGAACTCTTGGTTAAGAAGTATGGTCAGGAAGAAGCAAATAAACGGATTTATGCAACTACAGACCGCGCTAAAGGTGCAGTTAAGGTTGAAGCAGATGCTAATGGCTGGGATACTTTTGTAGTGCCTGATAGTGTAGGTGGTCGTTTTACAGTATTGACAGCAGTGGGACTCTTGCCAATCGCAGCTGCAGGGGCTGATATCAGCAAGTTAATGGAAGGAGCAAATGCTGCTCGCAAGGCTTATGCTTCTGATAAGTTGGCTGAAAATGAAGCATATCAATATGCAGTTGTACGCAATATCTTGTACCGTAAAGGTTATCTGACAGAAGTTCTAGCTAACTATGAACCATCTCTGCAATACTTCTCTGAGTGGTGGAAGCAACTGGCTGGTGAGTCAGAAGGGAAAGACCAAAAAGGGATTTACCCAACTTCAGCCAACTTCTCAACAGACTTGCACTCTCTGGGACAATTTATCCAGGAAGGTACCCGTATCCTCTTTGAAACAGTTGTACGTGTAGATAAACCTCGCAAAAATGTGCTGATTCCTGAATTGGCAGAAGACTTGGACGGTCTTGGCTACTTGCAAGGAAAAGATGTTGACTTTGTCAATAAAAAAGCTACAGATGGAGTGCTGTTAGCACACACTGATGGTGGAGTTCCAAATATGTTTGTGACACTGCCTGAGCAAGATGAGTTCACTTTGGGCTACACTATTTACTTCTTTGAGTTGGCTATTGCTCTTTCTGGCTACCTGAATGGTATCAATCCATTTGACCAGCCTGGAGTTGAGGCTTATAAGAAAAACATGTTTGCCCTTCTTGGAAAACCAGGCTTTGAAGAGCTGGGTGCTGAGTTGAATGCACGCCTTTGATTCTTATATGCCTTGAGTTCATTTAGAGTATAAAAAGAGATCCACAAGTTCATTTCTTGTGGATTTTTTACTACAAGCCTCATAATTAGTTTATTATTTTTTTGAACAGTATAAAAAAGAGTGTCTTAATTCTTTTATGAAAGCGCTGTATAATTGCCTTGTAAATAAAATTTGAGAGGTATCAAAATGAATGATTGGTTAAACATAAAAGGCAAAACAGTTCTTGTGACTGGCGCGTCATCTGGGATCGGTAAGGCAATCGTTGAAGAATTGCTGGAATTAGGTGTCAATGTAGCGAATTTCGATCTTAGCGACAACGATTTGCGTCATCCAAATCTATTATTTGTGAAAGTTGATGTAACTTCTCGCTCTGAAGTAGAAGAGGGTGTTGCCAAAATAGTTGAAAGATTTGGCAATATTGATGCAGTGGTCAATAATGCAGGGATTAATATCCCTAGATTATTAATCGATGCAGAAAATCCTAAAGGTCCTTACGAATTGGACGATGAGACGTTCGAAAAAGTAACGATGATTAATCAAAAAGGTTTGTATCTGGTTAGTCAGGCAGTGGGACGTATTTTAGTGAAAAATGGAAAAGGTGTAATTGTGAACATGGCTTCAGAAGCAGGCTTGGAAGGTTCTGAAGGACAAAGTGCCTATGCTGCCACAAAAGCAGCAGTCTATAGTTACACTCGTTCATGGGCAAAAGAGCTGGGTAAGCATGGTGTACGTGTGGTTGGAATTGCTCCAGGAATTATGGAAGCTACGGGACTTCGAACTCTTTCTTATGAGGAAGCTCTTGCTTATACCCGTGGAAAGACGGTAGAAGATATTCGAGCTGGTTATGCTTCAACTTCAACAACTCCTTTGGGACGAAGTGGTAAACTACGGGAAGTAGCTGACCTTGTAGCATTCTATATTTCAGACCGTTCTAGCTATATAACTGGAGTCACTACAAATATTGCCGGAGGGAAAACTCGCGGTTAAAAAAATGAAGGTGAGGAAGAGAGTTGACCATAGTAAATCGATGGTATAACATTTTAGAAAAAATGGTCTCACAGCCAACTTATTCCTTAGTAGATATGCGCTCAGAGCTGGATATTAGTATGCAAACCTTGCAAAAGAGTATCCAACAATTAAATGATGTTTTGGCTCCGAGTATCCAGATTATCTCACAAGATGATAAGTTAATGTTAGAGGTGTATGACTATACTGAGTTGGAAGGGATTTTATCTGGTAGTTTAAAACGGGAGAGTGACTTCAATTCTTCCAGTAAAAGAATTGCCTATTTACTAAAACGTTTAATTAAGTCAACCTCCCCTCTTCTTATTGACGACTTGGCTGAGGAAGCAGGTGTTAGTAGAAGTACCCTTAATAAGGATTTAAAACAAGTAAAATCTTTGGCAGAGAGTTACTCTATCACTATTTCAGGAAAGCCCAACCGTGGGCTGGAGGTCTTGGGGTCCGAGCTGAATTTGCGCTTGCTCTATATTCACCAAGTGGCCCCTTACTTTGAAGGAAAGACACTCACCGAGGCAACATCTTCTTTTCTGGAGACGCTACTCCAGGAGTATAAAATCCCGAAAGAAACAAAGGAACTCCTTCGAAAGACAATTTCAATTATGGTGGAGCGTATTCATGCATCTAGGGTGTTGAGTTGCCCTATTCCTTACTATAGGAATGATTTAACAGAGACACCTTTGGTTGAAAAATTAATCTATCATATTGAGATGACTTATAAGATTTCCCTCAGTCAGTTTGAAATAGACTTTTTGTGTTTTCCGTTTAATATCCGTTTTATTGACACTTTAAGCAAGCCGTCTTATCAATCTGAACAGCTTGCAAACATTTTTCAAGGGATTGTCAAGAAAGTCAAAGAAACAATGTTGGTTAACTTTGATGATGAAGAATTATTTGAAGAAATCAAGTCTCATCTAGGCCCCTTAATCAATCGACTGATTTTCCATGTGCAAGCTAATGATATATTCCATGGCGAGGTTCAAACTCAATATCCTTTTGCTTTTGAAATGGCGAAAATTGCTGGAGAAGAACTATCTGCAATTTTTGGTTCTGAATTGGAATTATCTGAAATCGGATATCTGGCTTTGTATTTTGAAATGATTTTAAGAAAGCAAAACTCTGTTGTAAATGGTTCTCGCAAGCAGATAGCTGTAGTTTGCACAACAGGAAGAGGAACTGCTGCGATGATTATTCAGCAACTCAGACGAATCCTTGGAAATGATGTAGACATTACTCAGTATTCTGAAGAAGATTTTAATCTGGATTTGAATCAGGACTATTTCGCGATTTTTACGACAGTTCCTCTAAAATATAAAGATTCTAAATCTCCAGTCATTCAAGTTAATCATCTTTTTGATGATCAATGGCTGCAGGAAGAATGGCAGAGGGTCAATGCTTTTCATCAAAAAAATCTAGAAACAGTCAGCTTACGTTTTCTTCGGTTGAGTCCCCAAAAAACCTATCAGCAATACTTGCTAAATATGGTTGCAGAGTTAGAGAAACTTCAGATGATTGATGAAGGTTTTAGAAATCGGATAATTGATAGGGAGAAAAAACAATCAACCATTTTTGGTGGAGGAATTGCCTTCCCCCATACAATTAACCAGGGTTATGCAAAGACTATTTTAATGTTTGGAAAGCTAGAAGAGCCTTATCAAAAAGGAGATGATTGGATTGAATTTATCTTTCTAGTCGCCATTCCCTCAGAAATTGAAAGCAAAATGGAGAGTGAATTGCTGGAATTGTATGACGACATTTTTCGAATTGCAGGAGAGCCTTCTCTAAAAGAAGCATTGAGGGCTGTAGAAACAGAGACAGAGTTTCTATCATTTTCTAAGAGCAAAGGAGTATTTTAATGAATTCGCTAATAATTTTCGCTGTATTTGTCATGGCAGCTTATATATTTCAAATGTTCCTCGGCTGGCAGCAACTCAAAGACTTCAATAAGACCTATACGATGCTCCGAAGACTGGGGCGCGTAGCGATTGGCAGGAAGTCCGGAAGAATCAAATCCGGTACGATTGTCATGTTCGCGGTTGATGAAAACGGTCGGGTTCTTAAAGCTAGCAAAATGCAAGGAGTCACAATCTTAGCACGTTTTCAAAATATGGACGATTATGTTGGAGAAGACATCCATTATTTTGACAAGTATAATCCTCTTGTGAGAAAAGAAAATAAGTTGATGCAATCAGCCATAGAAGATGCTAGAAAAGTCTATCTTTGGCATGAGGCAGGTATTGAGAAAGAGACAAGTTCATCTGATTCTTTTCTGGGATTCGGCTTTTATGCGAATTACTTACAATTATCTATTAAACAGTTATTTAAAAAAAATAAGAAAGGGAGTTCCTTATGAATCACATTACAAATTTTGCAGAGAGTTTTATGAAACTCTTCCAATTAGGTGGAGAAACCTTTATTAGCTGGATGACAAATATTGTACCACTTGTCTTAATGCTATTGATTGCAATGAATACCCTTATCGCTTTCTTGGGAGAAGAGAAGGTCAATTCCCTGGCTAAGATTTCTGCTAAAAATCCTGTTAGCCGGTATATGATTTTACCTTTCATTTCAGCCTTTATGCTGGGGAATCCGATGGCAATCAGTATGGGACGTTTCTTACCAGAATATTATAAACCTAGTTTTGTAGCAGCTCAGATGCAGTTCTGCCATACTTCAAATGGTGTATTTCCGCATATCAATCCTGGGGAATTGTTTGTATGGATGGGAATTGCAACAGGAATTCAAACTTTAGGTTTAAGTCAAATGGACTTAGCCATTCGTTACATGCTTGTTGGGCTTGTCATGAACTTTGTAGGCGGTTGGGTGACCGATTTTACAACTGCTTATGTAGCAAAACAGCAAGGTGTTACCTTGAGTAAAACATTTGATTGATAGAAAGAGTGAAATTATGTCATATAAGAGTATAAAAGTTGTTAAAGGAAATGGCGGTTTCGGAGGACCTTTGGTCATTACACCTAGTGAAGCTAAGCATAAATTCATCTATATCACTGGCGGAGGAGAAAAGCCAGATATTGTGGATAAAATTGCTGATTTGACCGGTATGGAAGCTGTTAATGGGTTTAAAACTTCTATCCCAGATGAGGAAATTGCTTTAGCAATCGTGGATTGTGGCGGTACTCTTCGCTGTGGTATTTATCCTAAAAAGGGGATCCCTACAATAAATATTGTCGCTACAGGGAAAAGTGGGCCTCTAGCTCAATATATAACCGAGGAAATCTATGTGTCAGCAGTTGGCCTTAATCAAATTTCTGCTGCTAATGAAGACGAAAAAGCGACAACTGTGGTAACAGAAAAGCCAACTTACGATACTAGTAAAAAAATTACAGAGCAAAAAGCTGAAACAAGTATTGTAGCAAGAATTGGGATGGGCGCTGGGAAGGTCGTTGCGACTTTCAACCAGGCTGCTCGTGAAGCCATCCAAACAATGCTCAACACGATCATTCCTTTCATGGCCTTTGTTTCCTTGCTGATTGGGGTTATTCAAGGTTCAGGTGTTGGAAATTGGCTGGCAAAATTAATGGTTCCCCTAGCTGGGAACATCTGGGGACTCATTTTGATTGGCTTTATCTGTTCCTTGCCATTCCTATCTCCTTTGTTAGGCCCCGGAGCTGTTATCAGTCAGATTATTGGAACCTTAATTGGAGTTGAAATCGGCAAAGGGAATATTCCGCCCCAAATGGCTCTGCCAGCTATATTTGCTATCAACACTCAAAACGGTTGTGATTTCATTCCTGTAGCACTCGGTCTATCTGAAGCCAAGGCTGAAACAGTTGAGGTTGGTGTCCCTTCTGTGCTTTATTCACGCTTTCTCAATGGTGTTCCGCGGGTGCTAGTAGCTTGGATAGCTAGTATTGGCCTTTATCAGTAAACCTTTGATAGATGCACGTAAACATAGCAACTATTATGTTAAACTTATCTATAAGCATAAGTTTATGACAGATTTGAGAAAGGATGAATAGGAATTAGATGAAGAAAATTTTTGAAGCTAAAGTAATTCAAGTGGGGCCTGAAGCTCAGAATATGATTCAAGATGCCAATATGCTCATTTTGTTTGGAGAAGAAGCTCCGGAAGACTTAGCAGAGTATTGTTTTAAAATCGATAACAAAAATCTTCTAGGTGCAATACTAGAAGGTGGAAAGCTGGTGGTAGATAGTCAGGAATATTCGATTACTGCCGTAGGAAATGTAGTAGAAAAAAATTTAACTGGACTGGGCCATATCACGATTTCTTTTGATGGTTCAAAAGAGGGCAGCCTGCCGGGCACTCTCCATGTTGCAGCAGACCAAGCAGTAGTAATTGAAAAGGACTCTACCATTCAGATTTTCGAAACTGCTTGACCATAACAAAATTTAAAATCAAGCAATTTAGAAACATAAAAGTCAAAAAAATTGATTCAGAGCTTGGACAAAAAGTCCAGGCTTCTGGGTCTAAATTAGAAAAAATAGATGACGCGGTGGTTGATTGGCATCTTCCTTCGCTTTTTAAGCCCCAAAGATTGCCTGATCAACTGTGCGGGGGTGGGAAGATGAACTTTTTAACTTGTTTGAAGTTCTTTCCCACTCCCTTTTTGATAGGGAAAATAATTTATGTTTTAATATTGTAAAATTTGTCATTGTTTTTCAATGTTTTCGCAATATGACAAATCAACAAAATTTATAAGGATAAAAGCATGCCAGAAAAAGACGGTCAAGGTCAAGCGCAAAGAGCTTGAAGTCAATCAAACTAGCCAGCCAGTGCAAGGGAATTTCCAGCAGATGCATCCATAAGGTGTGCCTGAACAGAAGGAAAAGACCAAAAAGGTATTTACCCAACTTCAGCAAACTTCTCAACAGACTTGCACTCATTGGGTCAATTTATCCAAGAAGGAACTCGTATCATGTTTGAAACAGTTGTCCGTGTGGACAAACCACGTAAGAACGTGATCATCCCTACATTGGAAGAAGACCTTGATGGACTTGGTTACCTTCAAGGGAAAGACGTTGACTTTGTAAACAAAAAAGCAACTGACGGTGTTCTTCTTGCCCACACAGACGGTGATGTACCAAACATGTACGTAACTCTTCCTGAGCAAGATGCCTTCACTCTTGGTTATGCCATCTACTTCTTCGAATTGGCCATCGCCCTTTCAGGTTACTTGAACGCGATCAACCCATTTGACCAACCAGGTGTTGAAGCCTACAAGAAAAATATGTTTGCCCTTCTTGGTAAACCAGGATTTGAAGAACTTGGAGCAGAACTCAACGCTCGTCTTTAATCAATAGACAAAACGATCTCGCCAGAGGTCGTTTTTTTGTGTCTATTTCCCCATTTAGTGATGAATTGGCGCCTTCAGGTGATTTATGATATAGTAGAAGGAGCATTTTTATACTTTGTTTATCAAATGATTTTCACTCACTGTGATCGTCAAATGGGACAAAGAGAATCAAAAAGGAGAGAGTATGACAAGAGAAGATAAACAGTCTTTTGCAGTGCCGGCAGAGGAGCAAAAAAAGGAATCTTTTCCCAATGAACTTCAAAAAGATCAGTTAGAGAGAACTGTTGAAATGCGATCCAAACGTAATTGGAAAAAAATAATTTTATTATCAATGTTGGCTTTAGTCATCATCTTATCCGGAGTGGTTAGTTTATTATTTGGTAAAATTGCTGGTTATGCATGGGGGAAGTCTGCTCAGACAGCCAAAGAATCCCAACGTTTCGAACTCTTAAATCGAGTGAAAAAGGAGGCGAAAAAAACAAAAACTGGTTTCGTATCCAAAAAAGACGACGTCATCTTTTTATGGGCACTTAAGGATTTAGGTTTGTTAAGTTATAATAATTCATCTAAACTTGGATTAACAGCAGATCAGATTGTAGAAAACTATGGTTTAGCTTCATATGCTAGATATAATCAAGATGGATTAAGTCTAAGTTGGACTAATTTGATCGGTTCAAACCAGCAAGACTTAAGTTTTGAATTTGAAAAATATAATAATAACTATTATTTAAAGAGTGTATCCATTCGAGACTTATATGGCTTGTCTTCCAAAAAGACATCTAAAGAACAAAAAGAAAATAGTGACGATAGTGCATATGAATTTCGTTTGACGACAGAAGAGTATCAAAATCTGATGAAAGGAGACAAAAACACTGGAAAAGGCGGGACTCCATTGTCAGAAATCTTGAAAAAACATCGGGCATCCGTTGAAATAGAGACAGAGAAAAAAATAACAAGTGAAGGAGAAGAATATAAATCTAATAGAGTGCTTGCGAATGTAACCTATCAAGTAGATGGTGATTATAAAACACTTCTATTTGTGGCGCAGCCCGATGGAGAATTTCTTTACATTGGATCGAAACGCTTCTAAGGGAGATTAATGAAAAATGAAAATAAATCGACTTATGAAATTAAATAATAGTTGGTGGAATGATAAACTTAAAAGAGTTGGAAAAAATTTTTGGATTGCTTCTTCTATTGGGTACATTTTGCTAGGAATGATTATAGGGCTGGCTATCGGTTATTCTAAAGGTGTTAATATGATTACTAAAAAAGCCTATCCTGTGCTAAAAACACGTACAAAAAATAGTCGCTCCATACGTGATCAATCTAAAAAGATTATAGCTCCAAAAGATTCTGCTTTTTCTTGGAACATATCCCAGTTTTTAGAATTGAAGTTTGGGAGTCGAGAAAACCCTAAACAAGGTGTCATGATTGATGATTTCTTAGAGAAATATGGAAAAGCTCAAGAGGCATTAATTCATGATGATAAAATTGAGTTAATATGGCAAAACCTTGATAAATCTAACGTTAATGAGAATAGTTCTAATGAGATGATATTTGCTTATTTTGAGAAAGCAGAGGGAAGGTATTACCTTAAAAGCATTAATTATTCCAGAAATTCTAATAATTTAGAGAAAGATCAGATGCCTGCCGATCAATACAACGGTCTGAAAGTAGGGAATCCAGAAAACGGGAAAGATGGTGTTTCATATTCAGAAGTACTGAAAAATAATCATTCAGGCTCTATCATGATGTCGGCAGACCAAGATAAAATTACTCATGAAAATAAAACGAAAATGGTAATTGAATTTAAAAAAATGTCATATAAAAAAACATATAAGCTAACATTCTATAAACAAGAAAACGGAGATTACTGTTTGGCGACAAAAGAGGAAAGTAAATAGAACATTCATTTCATGAAATACTTGGTGACTAGAATGGGGAAGATATATACTGTGATACAGTTTTTAATGCTATAGTAGAGTAAGACAATAAAGTAAGGAGTACGACATGTCAAGAGGAAGAAAAGTACAACGTGAATGGTCTAAGAATCATGGGAATCTGTACTCTTTTCCGAGTGCATTTTCGGATGAAGGACCTCAAGGGGCGATTTTTGAAGATCAAAAGAAACAAATAGGATTTCGGATTTCACGTAACATAATCCGAGTACTCTTTTCAGTGATCGTTGTATTCGTATTTTTTCTGATAGGAGTCTGGTATTATAAAAAAACAGTCGTTCATAAACCCGTAAATAAGATCATAAGATCTTCGGAAAGATATCAAAATAAGAAATCTTCTACCAGCCCTTCAAATACTCAAGCAAGCAAAAGTGAGAATAAAAAAATTGGATATATATTAAAAAAAGAAAATTCTGAGTGGGTTGATCCATCTCAAGTAAGAGTTTTTTCAGTTGATGAAGTCTTTGAGTTAATGGATGCTACAAAGAAGCCAACGATAACATCTTCAGAAGTAATTGAGAAATATGGAAAGGCGTTTGCAGGTTTACTTGATTATAATTCCTCGGGGAAAGAACGAGTAACCTTTTATTATAAGCTTTCTGACCAACAGGGTTTTTTCAAAATTGTTATTAATGAGTTTGAAGGAAAAAGTCGTGTTGAGCGTGTCTATCTTGAAGTGACTAAAGCTCAAGCGGGCATGGCGAATAAAACTTTAGAAGAATATCGTTCTTATTTACCTAAAAGTGGCCAGGAAGGGATTGGGTTAATGGAGGCTATAAGTCAGTTTGGAATTCCTAAGAATAGTTACAGTAACAACCTGTATGAAGGGGAAAATAGTTATATATATATTCTATACTTTACAACAGATCAAAGAAAAATAACCTTATCATTTAAAAAGAATCAGCAAGGGGAATACCGACTTGAAAATGTAGCAACATCTGGATAAAACGATCTCTCAAGAGGTCGTTTTTTTACTTGTAAAATAATTTCATAATTTTTCCCTTAAGATTCAATTATATAAACACTAACTAGTTATTATTCTTGATCATTTGCTAAACTCATTTCTAAAATACTGATGATACAGGGTTTCTAGCTAGACAATAGCTACAGGCACGGATTTTATACTCAAATCCTTTAATATAAAAAGTTATTTGAATATAAAAGTTGTCATTTGTTGTTTCATATTATAAAATGAAAGACGAATGAAAAATAATTGAAAAAGGAATGAAAATTATGAAAAAGAACTTGGCTAAATTCTTGTTGCTTTCATCTATGCTTGGTGGAATGGCTATTGCTCACCCAGTATCTGCGAATACAAAAGCTGCGGTTTATGAGTACAGAAATGGTCAGCTAGACCTTGTTCAAAAACCAACATATGAAGGTTTCGAATCGAATCAGCTTTCTTTGAAATTGAAAACAGGTCGTGTCGATGTAGTGGGAGCGCGTGAAGGCAAGAAAGAAAGTGCGCATGATGCAGGAGCCTACCAATTTGCATTGATTTACAAATCTGAAGGTGGCGAAGAAGAGACCGTTGCTAAAGGGCAAAATACAGCAGATGGGACGATCGAATTTGATGATGTGGATCTCTCTGGACTGAATTCTGGAACTGTTAAACTCTACATTCGTCAAACCACAAAAGATGATGGTCGCTTTAAACAGTTGGATAATGGAGAAGGGGAAGTAACAGTGTCCCTTGCTTACGATGGGTCAGGACGCTTGATGGTGGATTCACTTGCAAGTTCAAACCCAATTTATCGTAATTTCATTGCAGGCTATAACGGTTCTGAGACAGGAGGATCCACTTCACCAAGTACAACAAGCCCATCTTCAAGCTCAAGTAGCTCATCTTCTAGTTCAAGTAGCTCAAGTAGTTCGTCTTCTAGCTCAAGTAGCTCATCGAGCTCATCTTCAAACAGCTCATCTTCAAATTCCTCAAGTTCAACTTCTTCATCGAGCTCAAGCTCTTCTTCTAGTTCTTCCTCAAATTCAAGCGACTCAAGCAAATCTGTCGTTGGCCGTTTATTGCCAAAAACAGGTCAAGAAACAGGTGTCGTTTTGGCAACATTGGGCTTGCTCTCACTTGCAGGGCTTGCTATTGTCTCCCTTCGCAAGAAATTTTAAGATAAGCATCTAAAAGGTCGGATATCCCTCCGATCTTTTTTAGTCCATCCAGACAGGAGTTGGTCCTTGATAGGTTTTATGTTATAGTAGAAGAGAAGAATAAAAAGGAGAATTCGAAATGTCCGAGAAAGATCAAGAACAATTTATGAAAGATACTCCCTTAGATGGGACACCGCATTTTGATGTGGCTGCGCCAGCCTTTGTCCCAAAAGAAGAAGCCGAAGACTTGGTTGTTCCAGAAGCTAGTGGCCTTTCAGTGACGGAGATGAAAGCAATGAAAGAAGAAGCAGACGAGCCAGCTGTTTCAGAAACAGTGGAGCCTCCAAAGATGGATGAAGCAACTGTTGGAGAAAATCCAGATGTAGTTGCTGCTCCCCAACCGACTCCTCCATTCCAGCCTGCACCACAAGCTCCTCAAAATATGGCAGCTGAACCAATTGGTCCGCAAACAGTGCCTGTTCCTGAGACACCTATTCCACAAGCTCCTCTTTCTCCTGTTGGAAGACCGATGGATACTGCGGACAAGAAGGCGATTCGTTTTGCCCTTGGGATTTTAGTTGGGCTTCTTATCGGTGGAGTCAGTGGCTATTTGATTGGTCATGCTAGCCCTAGCACGTCATCATCTAGAAAGCAGACTTCTTGGTCAGGTAACCAGTCTGGTTCGTCTTCCAATATCGATTTGGATCAATTGACCGCAGAAGACGCGGAAGTTGATTTTAGCTGGAAACAGTCTGATATCGAGCAACTTCAGTTTTTAACAGGAAGTGATGCTGGGGAGACTCCTGAGGAAATGATTGAAGCTTATGGGAAAGCTAGCTCCGTTCAATTTGAAAGTGGAGAATTGAAATTATTTTGGGATGATAACTCTTATAATAAAGAGGTCAAAGCGACTTACTCTAAGAAAGGGAAAGAATTCCAGCTTGTCAAATTTGAATTTAATCAATTTGGGAAAAATCTTACGGTTGAGGACAACTTTGCAGATGGATTCAAAGTTGGAAATAGTGAGACCGGTGCTGGAGGAACCTCTTACAAAGAGCTTTTAGAAAAATACGGTGATGCAGTCAATCTGACGGTGAGTTCATCTGATGATTCAGACGAGATAGAATTGGTCATGGACTTCCAAAAGAAAAATGGGGACTACGTGGATTTGACCTTTATTCGCCAAGAAAATGGAGATTTTCTCTTGAGCAGTAAAGACAGCTACTAAAAGGATCAGACAAGAAAGAGGCAAGCGCCTCTTTTTTGGGATAAGACGAGACAAATACGCTAATTTTCTATACAATAGAAAGAGTTTGAATAGAAAGAGCATGAAGGATGGAAGAAATGAAACAGTGGATAGAACGTCATAAGCGGATCCTCCAAAAAGCTGCAAGTGCTTTGCTGGCTTTTATGGTTGGTGTTTGCTTGGTGTTTATAATTCATCCAGTGAAAACCTTGCCCAAAGATCGCTTGTTGAGTTTGTCTCGCATGCACGAAGATAGCCAGCAATTTGTTGCGTCTTCTTCCAAAGAGCCGGCTTTAGAAGACTTGTTATCATTGGAGCTTGTAAGGGAAGAAGGAAAGACACAAAAAAATTGGGTGACTTTATCTGCATTCGTCAAAAAAATTGGAAAAGCAGCGAGTTTTACACAAGAAGATACGAGTTTTGGAGCGCAAGTCCAGCTAGGTTATGGGACTCCTGTGCAGGGGATTTATCCTTATACCATAGAATTTCAAAAGCAGGATGATACCTTTTATTTGAGCTCGATTCAAGGATTTGCGCCAAAATCGTCTCACTATCAGAGCAAAAAGAATTTAAAATTAGCAGATTTTACAGGCTATAAGCCTTTGGATGGAAAAATGGAAAAGGGAACGGCAGTAGAAGAAGTCTTGAAAAAATCAGGTCTTCCCAATTCTCTTAGTTTGACCTCTGTAAAGGACAAGCAAGTATTAGCCTTGTCTTATCAGGTGACAGATGGATTGGTCTCTTTGACCTTTGAACGCGACCAGACTGGTCAGTATCGTTTGACGAAGAAGGGGTGAAGCAAATGATCGAGTGGATGAAAAAGAATCGAAAAGACCTCTTGCTACCGTTTTTATGTTTTGTTTTAGGGTTGTTACTTGCGATTGCAAGCATCCAGGTGCAAGAGCAGGGAACCGATACCAAGGAGGACCAAACGCTTTCCCGTTTTCAGCCAAAGGATTACAAGAATTTGGTAAGCAACGATCAAGAAATCAAGCAGTTTCAATGGACCATCGAAGCTGTGGCGAATTTGAAAGTCCGTCTCAAGCAGAGTCAGCAACTAGGAATCCGTTTGGAAACAGTTGTGACTGAATGGGGAAAAGCACAAAAAGTTCGCTACACAAAGACAGCTCAAGGGGAACAAACCGTTCTTGTCTTGACTTATGCAGCTAAGCAAACCGATCAGGGGAAGAAAAGTGTGAACTTGTGGTTTGAAGAAGAGAAAGACCAGGGGTATCGCTTGACGATGGTAGATGCGACGAATTTGTTGGACGCAAAAGAGAAGACAAGCAGTGAGAAAGAAATCACTACTGAAAAAGAGCACAAAGGTGCAGAATTCGCCCAGCTTATTAAGAAACTAGGAAATCCTCAACGCTTAATCTGGGGGGAAGTGTCAGATGGCGGAATGGGGTATCGCGTGACTTACCAGCTACCAGGACAGCCAGAAGTGGTGATGGAATTCAAGAAAAAAGCCAAGAAATTGGTGTTGGTATAAGAAAGGAGACATCATTGGACGATCAACGGACAGACATCAAGGCAGCTTCCTCTCACCAGGGTGGGAGCCGCTTGATTTCAGAAGCCGATCTGGCTTCATTAGGGATGGACAATCATCAGGATACTAGTAGCCATTCAGATATGATGGAGTCTTCCCCTTCTTCCTCAAAAGAGGGGATTGGTTCGCTTTTGCGATTTTTTGGGTGGTTCGCCTTGTTAGTAGCTTTTGTATTCGTACTTCAAAACACAGGCAACAAGGATCTTTCTTCATCTTCCTCAAGCAATGGAGCTGACAGTTTTTCACGGAATAGTATCAGAAAAGAATATCTAAATAGTGAAAATAGTTCTTATGTCGCATCTGCTAAGGAAGTTCAATTTGAGACAACCTATGAAAAAGCCATGTCTCTCATTCCTGATTTTGCAGTGGATGACAAAAAGACATCTTTTGGAACTGTGGATCCCAAAGATATCGTTGCAGCATTAGGTAAAGCAACCCGAGGAGAGGCATCGTATAGTGACAGCAGTTCAAGTCCTTTTTTGCTGACCTTAGATTACCAATCAGATGATGCATATGGGAAGGTTCTCCTTGAAAAAATGGGTGCCTATTACAGGATTTCTCTTTTAAGTTTGAAACACTTAAAAAGTGATCGTTTTGCAAATAAGAATGGCAGTTTAACGAAGGACGATTTTACTAATATCAAAGTTGGGATGCCTTATTTAGATTTGCTTAATTCGGTGGGGATTCCAGATGAGGTAGATGTGTCCGGATTTTTAGGTTACGGTGAAGCACCGACCTTTACTTATCGATTGGCTGATTCCCAAACGGTTCAAATCCAATTTGATAGCCGGCAAACCATCAAGGATATCACACCTAAAGTGGAAGCGAGCACACCAGCTTCTTCTTCGACACCTACAGCACAGTAAAAACAGTTAGCCCGAATGAATTTGCCATAGAATAATAAGGAGGGAACAATGGGAAAGAAAGACTGGTCCCACCTACGAAATGAACACAAGAGTCGATTTGCGAAACGCCAGCTAGAAGAAGAAACTAGTCTAGTGAAAAGTTCCACTTCAACCAACCAGAGCATTGAAAATAGGGATGAATGGCTGGAAGATACGCTCCTAAAAGAAACAGAAGTGATAGAGTCCTCCGTTTTTCCTGAACCAGTGAAGCAAGTAGAGGAGCCAAAAAACCAACCGGCGCTTGGTACTGAGAAAGCTATAGATGAGCAAAAGGAAGTATTGCTTGAAGACTCGCCTGACAGACCGCTAACATCACAACCACCAACACAAGATGCAATAGAGCAGTTTCCTAAGGGCGAGGAAAGAGTAGAGCACCAGGGTGGGAGTCGCTTGATTTCAGAAGCTGACCTGGCTTCAATAGGGGGAGGCAGGCATTCAGAACCAAGACAAACGGTACTAGACTCCCAATCGGATAGGACGAAAACCTACTCTCCTTCCTCTAAGAGTGAAGGGTCTTCGCTAGCAGCCTTTTTTGGATTATTGGCCATGCTGGGCTTATTTGCCTATCTGGCTTCAGGAGGTATCCATAGTAAGGAAGCTCCTTCTTCTACTACTAGTGAATACGGAAGTCCTGGCCAGTCTTATGGAACCAGAAAGGAAACTTTGAAGAGTGGTACGAGTACCTTGATTGCACCGGAAGGTGAATTTCAGTTTCAAGTGACCTATGAGAAGGCGATTTCCCTGATTCCTGGTTTAAGTGAGGAGGATCAAGGCCGTACCTCTTCAACTTATCTGTCTCCGCAGGATGTGGTAGCTGTACTGGGGAAGGCTAGTGGTGGGGAAGAAACCTACCAAGAAGGTGGTGTCAGTCCTTTTATGACACAATTGGATTATCAGTCGGAAGGCTCTCCTTCTTCCGTAACAGTTTTACTTTCAAATATTGTTGGTGACCGTTTATCTTCTCTTGATTTTGAGAACCTAAACAGTGAGCGATTAGCCAATAAAAATGGCAGTTTGAACAGAGAGGATTTTGCCAATATTAAAATAGGAACCAGCTATTCAGATCTTGTGAATACCGTAGGAATTCCTAACCGTGTTTCTTGGTCGAGTATGATGAGTTCAGAGTCCTTCTTAATCTTTTACTACAAACTTTCTGATGCGCATTTAGTTACGATTCACTTTGGAAGCAATCGCACCATTAGTGAAATGACAGGCCTGAAGGATTCGGCTACAAGCACGTCGCCTTAGGTGTTCATCTCTTTGGGATTGTGGTATAATATGGATACCTTTAATTGAAATGAATGGAGAATCTCATGACTGCACAAAAAATGTCTGCTCAAGAAATTATCGCTTTTATTGGAAATGCAGAGAAGAAAACAAATGTGAAAGTAACCTTTGAAGGGGAATTGGCAACAGCTGTTCCAGCTTCTGTCACAAAACTAGGTAATGTGTTGTTCGGTGACTGGAAAGATATCGAGCCCCTTCTTGCCAACTTAACGGAGAACAAGGATTATGTGGTGGAACAAGATGGTCGGAATTCAGCTGTTCCCTTGCTGGATAAGCGCTATCTAAATGCGCGTATCGAACCAGGTGCTATTATCCGTGACCAAGTAACTATCGAAGACAATGCTGTCGTGATGATGGGTGCTGTCATCAACATCGGTGCTGAAATCGGTGCAGGAACCATGATTGATATGGGGGCTATCCTTGGTGGCCGTGCAACAGTTGGTAAAAACAGCCACATCGGTGCAGGTGCCGTTCTTGCGGGTGTCATTGAGCCAGCTTCTGCTGAGCCTGTTCGGATCGGTGACAATGTCTTGGTCGGTGCCAATGCAGTTGTGATTGAAGGGGTCCAAGTTGGAAACGGTTCTGTCGTTGCCGCTGGCGCTATCGTTACTCAAGATGTCCCTGAAAATGTGGTCGTAGCTGGTGTCCCAGCTCGCATCATCAAGGAAATCGATGAAAAAACACAACAAAAAACAGCCTTGGAAGACGCCTTGCGTAATTTGTAAGATAGAAATGAGAGTGGGACAGAAATCGGTAATTCGTTAGAATTCGATTTCGTCGTCCTACCTCCGCACAGTTGAGTAGGGCTGTAAAAGCTGATGAAATCAGCGTAGTAGAGCCCACTCAACCACTGCGTCTTGCTCGACAATTCAAAGACAATTGAGAGGCTAGGACTTTTGTCCCAGCCTCTTCTAATAGAAA
The DNA here is from genome assembly GCF_015557775.1 of Streptococcus parasanguinis. GTDB lineage: Bacteria > Bacillota > Bacilli > Lactobacillales > Streptococcaceae > Streptococcus > Streptococcus parasanguinis_AA. Next base: position 191,789 of record NZ_JADNOY010000002.1, read on the forward strand.
GAAGACAACGATGACATTGGACTTAATCAAAATCAGACGGGATTTGCACCAAATCCCTGAAATTGGATTGGAAGAATTTGAAACACAAGCTTATCTCTTGGACCGGATCGCAGAGATCACAGCAGGCAAGGACTTTGTAGAGCAACGGACTTGGCGGACCGGGATCCTGGTGTATCTCCATGGGTCTGCACCTGAAAAAACCATTGGTTGGCGGACGGATATCGATGGCTTACCGATTGTGGAACAAACGGGCCTTGATTTTGCCTCCAAGCACGAAGGACGGATGCATGCTTGTGGTCATGATATGCACATGACGACAGCCCTTGGACTTTTGGATCAATTGGTTCAAGTGCAACCCAAAAATAACCTGCTCTTTCTTTTCCAACCAGCTGAAGAAAATGAAGCAGGTGGGATGCTCATGTACAAGGACAATGCTTTTGGCGACTGGCTCCCTGATGAATTTTATGGTCTGCATGTGCGCCCTGATTTGAAGGTGGGAGACATTGCGACCAATACGGGTACCCTTTTTGCGGGGACCTGTGAAGTCAAGATTACCTTTACAGGTAAGGGAGGGCATGCTGCCTTTCCACATGAGGCCAATGATGCACTTGTAGCAGCCTCTTACTTCATTACCCAAGTCCAATCGGTCGTGAGTCGAAATGTTGATCCGATTGAAGGGGCAGTGGTCACTTTTGGTTCCATGCATGCAGGAACCACCAATAATGTGATCGCTGAGACGGCCTTCCTTCATGGGACCATCCGGACCTTGACCATGGAGATGAACCTACTGACTCAAAAACGGGTCAAAACGATTGCGGAAGGGGTTGCGGCCGCTTTTGATGTCGAACTGGATCTGGAACTCAAGCAAGGAGGTTACCTGCCTGTGGAAAACCAACCAGAGTTAGCCAAAGAACTCATGGACTTTTTCACAGCTGAGGAAGATGTGAACCTGATTGATATCTTGCCAGCGATGACAGGAGAAGACTTTGGCTTTCTCTTGAGCAAGGTCCCTGGTGTCATGTTCTGGCTGGGAATTGATACCCCTTATGCCCTGCACCATCCGAAGATGAGCCCAAATGAGGCTGCTCTTCCCTTTGCTGTGGAAAACATTGGCAAATTTTTGAAAATGAAGGCCAACCAATAAGGGATTGATTCAACTCCGTCTGGAGTTGGATTTTTATTTTCTCGTGTGCAAACTGTTCGGATGTTTCATAAAAAATGATACAATTAAAGCTATACAAAAGGAGTAGGGAATGAAGAAAACACTACGAAAAGAAACCATAGCAGCCATGAAAGAGCTGCCAGAATCCATGAAAACTCAAGCAGATGAACAGCTCACTCAACGTCTCTTGGAGCTTCCAGCCTTTCAGGAGGCAAAGACCCTTGCAACCTATCTGTCCTTTGACCACGAATTTTCCACAGCTGGCTTGATCCAAGTGGCTCTTCAACTTGGAAAACGCGTCTGTGTTCCCCGTACCTATCCACAAGGTCGGATGGAATTTGTGGAATACGATCCTGACATTTTGGAAAAAACGCGCTTTGGTTTGCTGGAGCCCAATGAACAGGGCAAGGTTGTAGATAAAGCAGAGATTGATCTGATCCATGTACCGGGCTTGGTCTTCCAGTCAAAAGGCTACCGAATTGGCTATGGCGGTGGCTATTATGATCGTTATTTAGCAGATTTTGCTGGAAAAACGGTGAGTACGATTTATTCCATCCAGCAGAAGGAGTTCCAGCCAGATGCTTTTGATCAGGCCGTTCAGGAGGTGCTAGTCTATGAAGTTACTCTTTGATCGTCGTTATCCTGTGACCAGCCTCTTGTTGCTCGTCACAACGGCAGTCTTTCTTTCCATGTTTATCCGATTTGGAGGCGACTACCAAACGGGTGCTGCTATTTACTATAGCGGTGGTATTATTGGAGAGGCTGTGAAAGTCGATCCTAGCCAGTTATGGCGAATAGTGACAGCTACTTTTGTTCATATCGGCCTAGAACATTTTGTGCTCAATATGATCACCCTCTATTACTTGGGACGTTTGGCAGAAGATCTCTTTGGTTCCAAGGCTTTCTTAGCTCTCTATCTCTTATCAGGCATGATGGGCAATGTCTTTGTTGCTATTTTTACGCCAGATGTGATTGCAGCAGGCGCATCTACAGCCCTCTTTGGACTTTTTGGGACCATTGGTGCTCTGCGCTTTATTGTCCAAAGTCCCTATATTCGCCACTTGAGTCAGTCCTATACCAGCTTGATTGTGGTCAATCTGATCTTTAGTTTTATGCCAGACATCAGTATGGCGGGCCACATTGGTGGCTTAGTAGCTGGGGTCATGTTGGCTTATGTCTTTCCAGTAAGAGGAGAGGCTCGCTTTATGAACCGAACCTATCAGATTAGTGCAGCCTTATCTTATCTCCTGCTTTTCCTTTATTTCTTAGGTAAAATCTTAAATCTATTTTAAGAAGTCCTTCTCACAGAGAAGGGCTTTTTTTCCTAAAAAATGTAGCGAAATCGTAAACTAACAGAAAATTGTTTGAAATGCAAAGAATTGTATATATTTATTATAATATACTTTCAGGAGCCGAGTGAACCCACTATTGGTAGGCCCATAGAGAAGGTAATCATGGGTAAAAAGGTATAAAAACGCAAATTAGAAAGCGCTTGCAAAAGAGGTAAAAAAAAGATAGACTTAAGGTATAAAAAATCAGGGATGCTCCCTTTTTCTATAAAGGAACATTCAAACATAAAGGAGATTTGCCATGAAGAAATGGTTGTTTAAACTAGCTTTGATAGCGATGACGTTCTTACTCCTACCAATTCAAGCCGTTCAGGCCTGCTGTGGATTTATCATTGGTCGCCAGTTGACCAAGGATGGGACCACTCTCTTTGGTCGGACAGAGGACTACCCTTATTATCCAAATGGTGGAAAACACAACAAAAACTATGTTGTGGTCGATGCTAAGACTTATAACGAGGGAGATCAGATCGAGGATGAATCCAACGGATTCACCTACCCGCATGCTGCCAGTGAAATGAAATATACCGCGACCTATGACTCTGCTCGTGGTGACGGTAGTAACGGTGCTTTCGGGGAACACGGTTTTAATGAAGCCGGTGTATCCATGACTGCGACAGTAACAGCTATCCCGAATAAGAAAGTCTTGAAGACGGACCCATTGACAGAAAACGGAATTCCAGAAGCTGCTATGTTGGACGTAGTGTTACCACGCGTTAAGTCAGCTCGTGAAGGAGTTGAATTACTGGCTAAAGTCATCGAAGAAAAAGGTTCAGCTGAAGGGAATGTGGTCGTCTTTGCAGACCAAAATGAAACTTGGTATATGGAAATTCTTTCTGGCCACCAATATGTAGCGGTGAAGGTGCCAGAAGATAAATATGCAGTCTTTGCAAATACCTACTACCTAGGTCATGTTGATTTGAATGACACTGAAAATGTCATTGCCTCTAAAGATGTCGAAAAAGTAGCCAAGGAATCTGGTAACTACAAGACAGACAAAGATGGCAACTTCCATATCGCTAAATCTTATGGACCAGAAAAATATGCTGAAGGAGACCGCTCACGGACCTATGCAGGAATCACCTTGCTAGATCCAGACTCTAAAGTCACTTATGAGGATGATGAGTATGAGCTCTTCCGTTCACCAACCGATCCAAACAAAAAATACACCTTAGAAGATGCGTTTGCCTTGCAACGGAACCGGTTTGAACACTTGAATGGACGTTTTGTACCAGATGATCAAATTGGTGTTAAGAAACAAGGTGATGATGGTAGCAACGATACTGTTAGGAAAGACCAATACAAGTATGCTTTAGGAAATGAAAATGTGATTGATGCCCATGTCTATCAAATCAATCCAAACCTTCCAAAATCATTTGGTGGAACTGTATGGCTCGGCATGGGACCTTCACGGAATACCCCTTATGTTCCATTCTATGGAAATGTAAAAGATACTTACGAAGCTTTTAAACCTCAAACGGCTACTTATGATCCAAATTCATGGTATTGGACAGTTTGGCACATCGACCAAATGGCCATCAATAACCAAGATCTCTTTGGAAAATCTATCCAAAATCACTGGAAAGCACTAGAAGAACAGCTCATTATTGAACAAAAAGTGAGCGATGCAAAATACGCTGCCTTGAAAGCTGATGAAGCTGCAGCAAAAGCAGTTGAAGATAAGGTGACTGAAGATGCTTTAGCTCGGTCTGAACGTCTCTTCAAACAATTCAAGCAATATGAGTCTGAATTGTCTGCAACTCTAAAAGAAGCAGGTCGTACAGATGATCCATACCGTGCATCTTTACCAGATGACTACAAGGATCCAACAGAGTCAAGCACCGAGCCAAGTAAGGAAGAAACGAAGCCAAGCACCGAAGCAAGTACAGAACCAAGCAAAGAAGAAACGAAACCAAGCACTGAGTCAAGTACAGAACCAAGCAAGGAAGAAACGAAACCAAGCACTGAGTCAAGTACAGAACCAAGCAAGGAAGAAACAAAACCAAGCACCGAAGCAAGTACAGAACCAAGCAAGGAAGAAACGAAACCAAGCACCGAAGCAAGTACAGAGCCAAGCAAGGAAGAAACGAAACCAAGCACTGAGTCAAGTACAGAACCAAGCAAGGAAGAAACGAAACCAAGCACCGAAGCAAGTACAGAACCAAGCAAGTCAGAAACGAAACCAAGCACTGAAACAAGTACAGAGCCAAGCAAGGAAGAAACAACACCAAGTAGTACAACTACTGTTGTTCCTACAAATAGCAACAGTGTTAGTACCGTTGGTCGCCCAGTTTTACCAACAAATTCATATATTTTAGTAGACCAGGCAACAGGTATCGTCTTGCAAAACCCTGATTTTGCTCAAGGTGGCTATAGTCTCCTTGTTGAAGTTTTGAAAGATGTTAAAGAACTAGCTGGTAAAGATTACAAGGCATATAATATTCAATTATCGAACCAAAATAATCCTGTACATCAAATTAGTCCAACTGTTGTGACCATTCCAGTAAATAGCCAAAAAGAAGTAGAAGCAGTTTATGGTATCGGTGAAAATGGTCAATTGGAATCCTTCCAATTCCAACTAAATGAAGATAAGTCAGCCGTAACATTTACAACCTCTCATTTCTCAACTTATGGTGTAGTTTATAAATCTTTAGCAAAAATTGAAGAGAAGAAAGGTGAGAAAAAATTACCATCAACCGGTCAAAGTATTTCCATTGCGACAATGGTAGGCGGAGTTCTTTTGATAGTTTTTGGATTTGGCTACTACATCGAAAAACGTAGAACTCATTAAACGGTACAGTTTATAATATATAACAAAAAAGGAAGTGAGAATGAAATCTCTCTTCCTTCTTTTTTAGTCTGCAGTTTGTTCAGATTCTTCTAATTGTTTTCCAAGATCAATGATATACTGTTTGAGATCCTCTTTAACCTGTGGATGCTTCAAAGCATAATCAATCGATGTTTTCATGAAACCAAACTTGTCACCTACATCGTAGCGTTGGCCTTTAAATTCACGGGCAAAGACTCGTTGGGTCTTATTGAGGGTGTCGATCGCATCCGTCAATTGAATTTCATTACCAGCACCTGGTTCTTGATTTGCAAGAATATCAAAGATCTCAGGAGTCAAGAGATAGCGGCCAATGATGGCGAGATCACTCGGTGCATCTTCTGGAGCTGGTTTTTCGACAAAAGTTTCAACGCTATAAAGACCATTGATGCCCTCTCCTTGAGGTGCGATCACACCGTAAGAAGAAACCTCTTCGTGAGGGACTTCCATCACAGCGATAGTGGATGCATGGGTTTCATCGTAGTCGTTCATCAATTGTTTGGTCAATGGCAAGGCATCATCATTGGTGATGTCCATCAGGTCATCTCCCAACATGACAACAAAAGGCTCATTCCCAACAAAAGCTTTCGCCTGCAGGACAGCGTCTCCTAAACCTCGAGGGTGACTTTGGCGGATGAAATGAAGATTGATCGCTGTTGTATCATTGACCAACTTGAGTAAGTCAGTCTTACCTTTTTGCTCGAGGTTGTATTCCAATTCAAAGTTAGAATCGAAATGGTCTTCGATCGAACGTTTGGCCTTCCCTGTTACGACAAGAATTTCCTCAATTCCAGATTTCAGAGCCTCTTCTACGATGAATTGGATCGTAGGTTTGTCAACGATTGGCAACATTTCCTTTGCCAAAGCTTTGGTAGCTGGGAGGAAGCGTGTCCCCAAACCAGCCGCAGGAATGACTGCTTTTCTAACTTTAGTCATATAGTTTCCTTTCTAAAAGGTAGGATTGATGTTCGGGTGGTTGACTTATTTCCACTCGTTTTCTTCTTTAAATTCATTGCTCATCATGTGGTGGATAGCTTCGCGGATATCTTTTCCTTCGTAGATGACTTGGTAAATGGCCTGTGTAATCGGCATGTAGACATCCAATTCTTGCGCCAGTTCATGGGCGACTTTGGTCGTAGAGATCCCTTCAATGATCATGCCCATGTTGGCTTCGATGTCTTCTAATTTTTCACCACGTCCGAGAGCATCCCCAGCTCGCCAGTTGCGGGAATGAACAGAAGTACCGGTAACGATCAAGTCACCAACCCCAGACAAACCGCTATAAGTCAATGGGCTAGCTCCTAGCTTAACGCCAAGGCGCGTGATTTCAGCGAGACCGCGCGTGATGATAGCTGCTTTGGCATTGTCACCATAACCAAGACCGTGCAGGGCCCCAGCTCCGACAGCGATGATATTCTTCAAGGCTCCAGCAGTTTCCACTCCGATAACATCTGTATTGGTATACAGGCGGAAGTAGTGATTGCTAAAGAGTTCTTGAACATAACGTGCAGCTTCTAAATCTATTGAGGCAGCTGTAATGAGGGTGATGTCCCGTACGATGGTCTCCTCTGCATGACTTGGTCCAGAGACGACCACCACCTCGCTGCGAAGAGAAGCAGGAATTTCTTCTTCAAGGATTTGAGAAATTCGATCGTGTGTACCAGGTTCTAGTCCCTTGGAAGCGTGCATGACTGTTACAGGGTGATCCAGTGTTTCAGCGACTTGTTTCGCCACCAAACGGGTCACCTTTGTAGGAACGACAAAGAGGATAGCGTCCACACCGTCCAAAGCTGCTTTCAAATCAGTCGTAGCAGTGATGTCTTCGCTAATAACGATATCTTTGAAATAGCGTTGATTGGTATGAGCGGTATTGATTTCATCGATTTGTTCTTGGATATTTCCCCAGAGACGGACTTCATGGCCGTTATCATTGAGGACTTGTGAAAGGGCTGTTCCCCATGAACCAGGACCCAATACTGCAACGGTTTGTTTTTCCATTGTATCTTCCATTTCTATGTCTATTTTTCAACGAGGCTAGGAATCTAGCGCTTGCACCTTCGAAAAGGCCTAATGAGTGCCTTGAAGGACGATTCTATTTTCCTCTCTATTTTAACATAATATAGGTAAAAAAACTTGTATGATTATCAATTGTTTTGTGAGGAAGGTGAGGGTGATAAATAAAATCTATCACGGTTTTAAAAAATACATATTAGACACTATCACTAATGGGTGGTAAGATAAGTAGTAGTTAAAATGAAGGAGGAATGAATATGTGCAGAACAATTGTTGGAGTATCCGCTAATCTCTGTCCGGTTGACCCGGAAGGGAAAAACCTTCATTCCTCCGTGTCTAGTCAATTTGCGGAAGGGATCCGTCAAGCAGGTGGACTTCCAATGGTCATCCCGATGGGAGATCCTTCCTTAGTTAAGGACTATGTTGAAACGATTGACAAATTGATCTTAAGTGGAGGCCAAAATGTCGATCCTAGTCTCTATGGCGAAGAAAAAACGATCGAGAGCGATGATTACAATATCGAACGGGATCAATTTGAGCTTGCCCTACTGAAGGAAGCCGTACGCCAAAACAAACCGGTTCTAGGAATTTGCCGTGGGGTTCAGTTGATCAATGTGGCTTTTGGAGGAACACTCAACCAAGAGATCGAAGGGCATTGGCAAGGACTTCCGTTTGGGACTTCCCATTCTATCCAGACTAAAAAAGGCAGTGTGGTAGAGCAGCTTTTTGGTCAGGCCAGTCGGATTAATTCTGTGCACCGCCAAAGTATCAAGGATCTTGCACCGAATTTCCGTGCGACCGCCTTTGATCCGCGCGATCACACCATCGAAGCGATTGAAGCGGTAGACGGCCATCGGATTATGGGCTTGCAGTGGCATCCAGAATACTTGGTCAATGAAGAAAAAGGAAATTTAGAACTCTTCCGTTATTTATTACAGGAATTATAATGAAGTTAGAGGTTGGACTTGAGCCAATCTCTCTTTGTGTTTCTAAGAAAATATAGACAAAACGCTGGTAATACGATGAAAAAATAGGATAATCATTAATAAAAAAACAGGTCTATCTAGCATTGCTAGATAGACCTGTTTTAAGAACTTATTCGTGGCGTTTTTTAGCAACGAGCATGCTTCCAGCACTTGCAAGGACAAGACCTGCTGTAATAAATCCAGCACTTACTGTCTCACCAGTAGAAGGAAGACTTTGTTTTTTACCTTCTTTTGATTGTTTACCAGAAGGTTGATTTCCTTTCGGTTTGTCGGTTGAAGGCGTTGGAGGTGTTGAAGGAGTAGTTGGTGGAGTTGGTGGGGTATATGGCGGAGTATATGGTGGAATTTTATTATTTACTACATTCCCTTTATCAACGACCAAATCTTTAGCTTGGGTAAAATCACTAGCTGAAACTGTGATAGGATTCGTTAACAATTGGTATCCAGTTGGAGCTGTCAATTCCTTGATGACATAATCTTTTGCTTCAAATCCAATGAAAGTTACGAGACCATTCTCATCTGAAGTAGCAGTCGCTTGACCTTCACCATAAGGGTTAGCGACTGGAGTTGTACCATCTGCCTCATAGAGTCCAAATACCGCTCCTAGAAGACCTTTACCTTCTTCACTTACCTTGTGCAATTGAATGTTGTAGAGTTTTAATTCAGGTTTGTCAACAGTTGGAGGAGTTGGTGGAATTGAAGTGAACGGTTTGTTAACGACATTTCCTTTATCCACTACATTGTTTGAAGCAACCAAATCACTAGCTGCGATCTTGATGACTTCATCTGATAATTGGTAACCGTCTGGAGCTGTAAGTTCTCTTACTACATAATCTTTTGCTTCTAATCCTGTAAAGGTTACAAGACCATTCGCATCAGAAGTTGCAGTCGCTTGACCTTCACCATAAGGGTTCGCTACAGGAGTCGTACCATCGGCTTCAAAGAGACCGAATACGGCACCAACAAGAGCTTTTCCTTCTTGGTTCACTTTGTGCAATTGGATGCTGTAGAGTTTCAATTCAGGTTTATCAACAGTTGGAGGAGTTGGCGGAATTGAAGTGAATGGTTTGTTGACCACTGTTCCTTTGTCTACGACGAGGTTAGTCGCAGCTTTCAACTCGCTAGCAGAAACTTTAATCACATCTGTTGATAGTTGATAACCAGATGGGGCTGTCAGTTCTTTGATAACATAATCTCTTGCTTCCAATCCTGTAAAGGTTACAAGCCCCTTCTTACCTTCTTCATCTGATGAAGTAGCTGTCGCTTGACCTGCACCATAAGGATTTGCTACAGGAGTAGTACCATCGGCTTCAAAGAGACCAAATACAGCGCCTGCAAGAGCATTTCCATCAGCGTTAGCTTTGTGCAATTGAATGTTGTAGAGTTTCAATTCAGGTTTGTCAACAGTTGGAGGAGTTGGTGGAATTGAAGTGGTTACCAATTTGTTAGTGAAGGATGTCTTATCACCATATGTCACAGAAGCTTTGAGTGTATTGCTTGCATCATCTTTTGTGACAGTTACAGTCGCATCAATATTTCCTTCATCGTAGGTCATTCCTTTTGCTTTGCTTTCAGGAATGACTTCTTTAATCGTGTAGTGGAAGGTTTTTCCTGCGTCCTCTGATGAATATGAAATGTCATCAAAGGTTACCGTACCATCTGCAGCATTTTGTTTTGTTTGAAGAACTTTTCCGGTTTCATCCAACAATTGGAAATTGAATTCGCCATTCTTCAATTCAGCACCTTCTAAAATCTTGCTAGCTGAAATTTTAGCTTTTGCTGGTTTAGGAGCCGTATAAGTGTTGTTAAATGTTTTATTCTCTGGATAGACAAGATCAGCTTTTAGAGCTTGTCCGTCTTGTGTAACCTTCACGGTCACTTGTTTTTCAGTTGTATCATAGGTGACACCTGGTGTATTTCCAACAACTTCTTTTACAGTGTAAGTGTGTTCTCCTGCTTCCTTATAAGAAATCGGATCAAATGTTACCTTGCCGTTTTTATTGGTAACAGTTTGAAGCTTAGTTGCACCCTCGTACAATTCAAAGCTAAACTCACCGTCTTTTAGATCACGACCGGTAAGAGTTTTATCAAGTTCGATGGTAGCTTTTGTTTCTTTTGGCTTATCTTTCGGATTAATAATTGTTTTGGTTACCGAATGATCTGCTCCAAAATCTTCAACATTAACCACAGTATCGGCTTCTTTGATGATATGACCTGAAGGGGCTTCAATTTCAGTTAAGATATATTTATCTTTTAACAGTTTGCCAACAGCAATATTACCATTTTCATCTGATTCAAACTCACCAATGACTTGATTATTAGCTTGACGAACAACTCTAAACTTAGCACCTTTAAGAGGTTGATTTGCATCGTCTACTTTATGGATATTGATTGAGTAAACATAACCAAGACCAGCACCACCAGGAATTTGAACGGCTGCAGCATTCGTTATATTTTTGGTTTCAATACCTATACCTTTAAGAGTTGCTTCATTTCTCAAAACCTCTCCGTCGGCAGGGTCATAATTTAAACGAACATTATAAGCAATACGATATTGGTCATTTTCAGTAACATCACCTAAATCGATAACAAATGATCGACCATCTTCGCTAATTGTAATCTTATGTTGGTCTGTTACATCAACTCTATCAGAGAATACCCATTCACCAGCATCAAAAGAGAATTTACCTTTAATAATTTTAATGCTATCTTTTACGTATGAAGCATTCGTAAATTGTAAGTGATCTTCGAGTGTGGCATTCTTAATATTTTGCTTTGTACGATTGACAGAAATCGTGTATTGAATTTCCCTTTGGTCCCCTGCGTTTACCCAACTAGTCTTTGTTAAAAGTCTTGGATTTCCGTCGCCGACACCAGTAAATGAAACTTTACCAGCAAATTTTGTTTCGTTGTTAATGGTGATTTCTACTGGAACCTCACCTTTTTGAGGGTGTTTTTTGAAATCGATACGAGCGTAAAAGAAGAATGATCCGCTTGTATCGGAGTGTTTTTCAACATAATCCGTATAGGTAATTGTAATGGATTTATTATCTGGGTTTACTTTAGCATTTGCGATAACTTCATTTGTATTTAAATCTCTAATTGGAAACGAACTTGAAGTAATCATCAAAGCATCTGGAACAGTAACTACAGTTGAATCTCCTGCTTTAACATTTTTTCCAGACAAATCAAAATCAGCGTTGATTCGGAAGGTTGCCCACTGTTGTAAGTCCCAGTTGAGATCTCCTCCTTCATTGTTGGATACTTTGATATTTGAAATCGTATCCACGAATTTACCAGTAACGGTTACTCCGGGTGTCTCGGCTGATGTTTTGGTCAGGCTAAGAGTGAAGAGAACCGTTAATAAAGCAAGGATAAATGCAAAAATTTTGACATTTTTTTTCTTATCCATTTTATCTACCCCTTTTTTCATAAAATCCTATTCCCACTATACAATATGGTCAAACTGGTCGAGATCTGTATCCGCTCCGTAAGATCTCAAGTTTCCAAATTGAATCTTGAGAAAGACCTCCATATATTTGTTTTAGTAAGAAAAATATTTTAGTTTTAAAATTATTCCCTACAAAGGGAATTATAGCAAAAATGATGAGTAGCTTCAAGCTTTAAAGGGCGATTTTTGGCATAAATCATATAATAAAATATTTTCATTTACTTACTATAATTTTCAGAAAGCATACACGAAACTGTCAATAATTTTCCAAAAAAACTAAAAAAATACGAATAGTAGTATAGGAGAGACGCTAGGGCAAAGTGATGGTATAATAGAAGAGATAGAAACTATTTAGAATGAAAGAGGAATCATGATGACAAAAATTCGTGGATTTGAACTTGTATCAAGCTATACCAATCAGGACTTGCTTCCAAAACGGGAGACGGCCCATGCGGCTGGCTATGATTTGAAGGTAGCCGAGCGCACAGTGATTGCACCAGGAGAGATCGTCCTCGTTCCAACTGGGGTCAAGGCCTATATGCAAGCGGGTGAGGTGCTCTATCTCTACGACCGTTCCTCTAACCCTCGCAAAAAAGGCCTGGTCTTGATCAACTCTGTGGGGGTTATTGATGGAGACTACTATGGCAACCCAGGAAATGAAGGCCATATCTTTGCTCAGATGAAAAATATTACGGACCAAGAAGTCGTCCTTGAAGTTGGGGAACGCGTGGTTCAAGCTGTCTTTGCACCATTTTTAATCGCAGATGGAGATGAAGCAGACGGAGTTCGTACTGGTGGATTTGGGTCAACAGGGCACTAAGATGAAGATTATCTTTGTACGTCATGGAGAGCCAGATTACCGTGAGTTAGAGGAGCGTTCTTATACGGGATTTGGGATAGATTTGGCGCCCTTATCTGAGAAGGGAAGGAAACAGGCTCAGGACCTTTGCCAAAACCCCTTGTTCCAATCAGCTGATCTGCTAGTAGCTTCAGCAGTGACGCGAGCTTTAGAAACGGCTTCTTATGTGGCTTGTGCTACGGGACTTCCTTTTAGAGTGGAGCCATTATTGCATGAATGGCAGGTCTATGAAAGTGGCATAGATAGATTTGAAGAAGCTAGAAGACTATTTTTAGAAAATAATGGGGAGTTGCTCCCAAATTCTCCTGTTCAATATGAGACAGCTGTAGAAATGAAGTCTCGTTTTCTAGAATGCATGGCTAAGTATCGGGAACATCAAACCGTGGTAGTTGTAGCCCATCGAATGCTCATGCGCCAGTTTGTGCCAAATGAGAAGATTGATTTTTGCCAAGTGATTGAGTGTGAGATAGAGATTTAGAAAGAGGTTTATCATCGCAAAGAAAAAAACGACGTTTGTGTGTCAAAATTGTGCCTACAATTCACCTAAGTATTTAGGGCGCTGTCCTAACTGTGGTTCTTGGTCTTCCTTTGTCGAGGAAGTCGAAGTTGCAGAGGTCAAGAATGCCCGGGTATCCTTGACAGGTGAAAAGACCAAACCCATGAAATTGGCGGATGTGACCTCCATCAATGTCCATCGTACCAAGACTGAGATGGAAGAATTCAACCGCGTCCTTGGTGGAGGAGTGGTCCCAGGGAGTCTCGTTCTCATCGGTGGAGATCCAGGGATTGGGAAATCGACCCTGCTCCTCCAAGTATCGACCCAGTTGTCTCAAGTAGGAACGGTTTTCTATGTCAGTGGAGAGGAGTCGGCCCAGCAGATCAAACTCCGTGCAGAGCGATTGGGAGATATCGATAGCGAGTTTTACCTCTATGCTGAGACCAATATGCAGAGCGTGCGAGCAGAGGTAGAGCGGATCCAACCTGACTTTCTTATCATCGACTCGATCCAGACCATTATGTCTCCGGAGATTTCAGGGGTCCAAGGATCGGTTTCTCAGGTGCGCGAGGTGACAGCTGAGCTTATGCAGCTGGCCAAGACCAATAACATCGCCATCTTTATCGTCGGCCATGTAACTAAGGAAGGAACCTTGGCAGGACCTCGGATGCTGGAACACATGGTGGATACGGTGCTCTACTTTGAGGGGGAACGCCATCATACCTTCCGGATCCTGAGAGCGGTCAAAAACCGTTTTGGCTCGACCAATGAGATCGGGATCTTCGAGATGCAATCAGGTGGACTGGTTGAGGTCCTCAATCCGAGTCAGGTCTTTCTGGAAGAACGCTTGGATGGGGCAACTGGATCGTCCATCGTGGTCACCATGGAAGGGACGCGTCCGATTTTGGCGGAGGTGCAGGCCTTGGTGACACCGACCATGTTTGGTAACGCCAAGCGGACGACAACGGGACTTGATTTCAATCGGGCTAGTCTTATCATGGCGGTGTTAGAAAAACGAGCGGGTTTGCTCCTTCAAAATCAGGATGCCTACCTCAAGTCAGCTGGTGGCGTCAAATTGGATGAGCCAGCTATCGACCTAGCCGTAGCCGTAGCCATTGCCTCCAGCTACAAGGACAAGCCGACCAACCCGCAGGAATGTTTTGTCGGAGAGCTAGGCTTGACAGGAGAAGTCCGCCGGGTCAACCGGATCGAACAACGGATCAATGAAGCTGCCAAGCTCGGTTTTACCAAGATTTATGTTCCGAAAAACTCTCTGACGGGGATTTCGACACCATCAGGGATCGAAGTGGTCGGTGTGAGTACACTGTCTGAAGTCTTGAAGAAAGTATTTTAATAGTAGAAAAGAGGCTGGGCAAAAACTGTCCAGTCTTTGATGTTTGATAGTAATAACAGCATGACGCAGTGGTTGATTGGCATCTTTGTTCGCTTTTCAATCTCCAAAGATGACCTAATCAACTGTGCGGGGGTGGGAAGACGAACTCTTTTTAATTAGTTGGAGTTCTTTCCCACTCCCTTTTTTCAGATGTGACAGATGACAGGAGGTATCCCCTGACAGAAATAGTGAGTTGTGGTAAAATAATAGATGATTTGAATTTCAAAGGAATAAAGGAGAGACCATGTCTTATTTTGATAATTTTTTAACAGCTAACCAAGCTTATGTGGCGCTACATGGAGACCTCCGTCTTCCGATTAAGCCCAAAACACAAGTAGCCATTGTGACCTGTATGGATTCCCGCCTTCACGTGGCACCAGCACTGGGTCTGGCTCTTGGAGATGCCCATATTTTGCGGAATGCTGGAGGGCGCGTGACTGATGATATGATTCGCTCCTTGGTCATCTCCCAGCAGCAGATGGGTACCCGTGAAATTGTGGTTTTGCACCATACAGACTGTGGCGCACAGACCTTTGAAAACGAGGGTTTCCGTCAGCATCTCAAGAAAGAACTGGGAGTAGATGTAGGAGAGCGTGACTTCCTCCCCTTTCAAGACATTGAAGAGAGTGTCCGTGAAGATATGGAGCTTTTAAAAGCTTCCCCTTTGATTCCAGAGGATGTAGTGATTTCAGGAGCTGTGTATGATGTGGATACCGGATTGATCTCCGAAGTGAAATAAAATAGAAGAGTTCAAGAAAACAAAACGACTTTGTTTTCTTGAACTCTTTTTTATTGGCGTAAAAAAATTGAACCAAATAGGAAAAAATGTGACAATTTGGCACAAAATATTAAAAAATATGTGGTATAATATAACATTTTAACAAGAATATTACAATTAAATTTTAACAGATTGACTCTTGATGTCAATAATGTTACAATTTTATTTGTATCATGGAATCATGAAATATGAAAAAGGAGATCCTATAAATGAAGGATATTTTCAATAGACGCCAACGCTTTTCTTTACGAAAATATAGCATTGGGGTTTGTTCTGTTCTCTTAGGAACAGCGCTCTTTGCTGCAGGAGCTCAATCTGCATCAGCGGATGAAGCAACAGCAGCCTCTGGACCTGCAGAAACAGCAGCTTCAGAAACGCAACCTGCTGCAACAGAATCAAGTCAAACAGAAGCACCAGGTGCTTCCCCAGTCTATGGTGAGGGAGCACCTGCACTAAAAGTAGACCTTCCTAATTCTGCTGCAACTCCAGAAGCACCAGCTCCAGCAACTGAAAAAGCTGAAGTAGCTGAAACACCAGCTGCTACAGAAAACAAGGAAGCGAAAGCTGAAGAAGCTGCAAAACCAGCTAAAGCTGAAACTAAAAAATCTGAAGAAGCTCCAAAAACGACAGCGTCATCAGAAACCAGCAAACCTGTAGAGAAGAAAAAAGAGTCAAGCTCTAAACCAGCTTCTACAACAGCGGCTACCACAGCTCAACCTACTGCAACTCCTGCTGCAGCAGGTGAAAGCTCAGAAAGAGCAGCTGCAAGAGAAGAAGCAGCTACACCAGCAGGAACGACTACTTTTTCAGCTACTGTAAGTTCAGCAGCTCCGATCACTGGTACGCAAGCAGAAAGTTCAGCAAGTACAGGTGCAGATACAGCTGTGGCTGTAGCAAATGCTAATGCAGAACGTACAAATGCAGGAGCATTAGCAATAAGCGGCCGTCGTCGTAGTCGTCGCGCTGTTACTGACGAAGCTGTCACTGGAGACCACAACTCTAACCCGGTAGCCGTAAGTACTTACTTAAAAGATGGGGAAAAAGTAACTCCAGAAATTAAAGATGCTAACGGTGCAACTGTAAGCTCTCAACCTGTACCATCTGGTTACGCAGGAAAAGAAGGAGACTGGTACACATACGCTATCTGGGATTTAACTAGATTCAATGAACGTTATGGTACAAAATACTATGCACGTGCGTATAAGAGATTTGATGAATCTACAGATACAACTGTTGATTTAATTGATAAAACAACTGGTAATGTAGTAGAAACAAGAACTGTTACTTCATCTAGTGGAGTTCAAAAATTCACTACTACTACAGCAGCATCTAATAGTCAATTAACTTTCCAAATAGATTATAAATCTGGTACTACTGAAAATGGTAAAGACCCTCAACCATTTATTCAAAATGGTTATGAAGTTGGGAAAAGTATCACAGATTTAGTAGCAGCTGGACATACCCTTACACCAGCTGAACAAGCACTTTATACTGCGGTTTACAACGCCCGTACTACAACAGATATACTAAACGTTGTAGAACCAGCTTATAACGGTCGTACAATTACTGATTCAAATGCTAAAATACCAGAAACAATTAATAAAACAACTTACTATAAAGTAGTTGATAAAAATAATCCAACATTTAACGCTAATAAAACAGATAAAACTGTTCAAGATTATAAAGAAAATGGTAATGAAGTAGATTTAGCTAGATATACTCTTAAAGCTGAAGAAGGACAAACTTTCACAGCATCTGGTGAACGTCAATTCGATGGATATAAACTTTATCAAACAGCTGACGCAAATGACAAATCAGGTTATGTAAGTCGCCCTTACAAAGTTGGAACTAAATTCATGGATGCGGACCGTTATGGTATTAAACGTATTAAAGAAGTAGTTGGAGAAGACGGTTCAGTAGTTATTCGTGTTTACTTGCTAGATCCAAGACAACAAAGCAAACGTTCAGATGGATCATTAAGTACTGATGGTTATATGTTAATCGCAGAAACTAAACCAATTAAGCCAGGTGAAGCTAATACTCAAGAATTAGCTGTTAAGAAATCACCTCTTACAACTATTCCACATACAGAAACTAATCCAAAAACTGGAGCAGTCACACAATATCCTAATGGTAAAGAAGTTCCATTTAACTTCCAAACAGCTTCTGGATATACACCATATAAAACTGTATTCGTACCATTCTTAGGAGATGGAATTGGACACGGTTCAGCTAACGCTCAATTAGAACGTGGAGTAGAAGGTATTGGTACAAACGTTGACTTATTAAACTCGTTAACACCATATAAACAACCAATTTACTACTATGTAAAACAAGAGCCAGTTGAAGTAACTCCAGAAGTTGAAAAACAACTTGAAGGACGTGTATTAGCAAATGGTGAGTTTACATTCAAACTAAAAGAGGTACAACCAAATAAATCGCTTCCAGCTCATGAAGAAACTGTAACTAACAAAGCTGACGGTAAAGCTACATTCAGCAAATTAACATTTAACAAAGCGGGAACTTACACTTACACCATCACTGAGACTCCAGGTTCAGATGCAAACGTTGACTACGATGCAATGACAGTTACGATGACTGTTACTGTAACTGAGAACGCTCAAGGTGATTTAGTAGCTACGACTAAATACAGTGCTGAAGGTGGATTCAAATCAAGCGCAGATGATAAAGTCTTCAACAACTATGTTGTAGCACCAGTTAAGACTAAGTTTGACTTCAGTAAAAAATTAGCTGGACGTGAACTTAAAGACGGAGAATTTAAATTCGTTCTTAAAGATGCAAACGGACAAGAAGTTGAAACTGTTGCCAACAAAAAAGATGGAACTGTAACCTTTACAGAAATTTCATTTGACAACACTAAAGTAGGTACTCATACTTATACAGTAGAAGAAGTGATCCCTGCAACTAAAGAAGTAGGTATGACGTATGACACTATGAAGGCAACGATCACTGTTGAAGTTGCTAAGAATGGTCATGCTCTTACAACTGTAACAAACGTATCATCAACAGGTGGTGTAGATGATAACGGAGCATCAACTGATGGTAAGGAAGATAAAGTCTTCAACAACAAAATCACTCCTCCGGAAACACCTGAGTTCCAGCCAGAAAAATTCGTCCTTAATAAAGAAAAATTTGACCTAACAGGTACAAAATTAATGGACGATGACGATGAGCTTCAGGATGAGTACACAGAAACAAATGCAAATCCATATGCTGATCAAGTCAAGAACAATGAAGCAGAAAACATCAATACGAAGACTGTTGAGCGTGGTGATAAATTAGTTTACCAAGTATGGTTGGATACTAAGAACTTCACTGACAAGAACAACATCCAAGCTGTAGGTATTTCTGATACATACGATGCAGATAAATTGACTGTTAACACTGCTGACATTAAAGCATACGATAGCGTAACAGGAGTTGATGTAACATCTAAATTTGATATTACAGTAGCTAACGGAGTCATTACAGCTACATCTAAATCTTCTATGAACAAATCTTTAGGTGATGCTGATAACACTCAAGTTATCGACACAACTAAATTTGCATTTGGTCGCTACTACAAATTTGATATCCCAGCTACAGTTAAAGCTGATGTTCCTGGTGGGGTAGACATCGAAAACAAAGCTAACCAAATCGTTCATGTTTACAACCCAGTAAGCAAATCTGTAGAAACTCCAGAAAAACCAACTCAAAAACGTGTGAACAGTGTACCAATCACTGCAGAATTCAACTTCACAAAACGTTTGGAAGGTCGTGCGCTAACAGCTGGCGAATTTACATTCGCGTTGAAAGACAGCGACAATGTTGTGATTGCGACTGCAACCAACGATGCAGATGGTAAGATTAAATTCTCTCCAGTAGAGTACACAAATAAAGCTGGTGAAAAAGTCACTGCCCTTAAATACAAGAAGGGTCAAGAAGGTACTTACACTTACTCTGTAACAGAGGTGAAAGGTACAGACGCAACTGTCACTTACGATACTATGAAGGCAGAAGTAACTGTAACAGTATCACACGACGGTACAGCGAAAGCATTGATCGCTAACGTAACTGAACCAGCTGACAAAGAGTTCAACAATACAGTAACTCCTCCAACAGAACCTAAGTTCCAACCAGAGAAATACGTTGTTTCTAAAGAAAAATACGATATCACTGGTGACAAGCTCGTTGACGATGATAGAGAGTTGGCAGACAAGTACGCAGATACAAATGCGAACCCATATGCGGACGATGCATCAAACAACGAAGCAGAAAACTTGAATACCAAGACTGTTGAACGTGGTTCTAAATTGGTTTACCAAGTATGGTTGGATACAACTAAATTTGATGCAGCTAACAAGGGCAACATCCAAACAGTTGGTATCTCAGATAACTATGATGAAGCTAAATTAAATCTTAATAAAGCTGACATCAAAGCCTATGACTCTGTAACAGGCGCAGAAGTAACAGATAAATTCGATATTACTGTGAACAACGGTGTGATCACTGCTAACTTGAAAGCTGGCTTCACGAAGTCATTGGGTGATGCAGAAAATACACAAGTGATCGATACAACTAAATTCGCATTTGGACGTTACTACAAGTTCGATATTCCAACAACAGTGAAAGACGATGTGGTAGCTGGTGCAGATATCGAAAATACTGCGGCTCAAGTAGTGAACTACTACAACCCAACGACTAAGAAAGTTGAAAAACCTGAAAAACCAACTGAAAAACGTGTAAACAATGTTCCAATCTCAGTTGAATTCAACTTCACTAAGAAATTGGAAGGTCGCGACCTCAAAGCTGGCGAATTCACATTCGAGTTGAAAGATAGCGACAATGTTGTGATCGCAACGGCAACCAACGACGAAAGCGGTAACTTCAAGTTCACTCCAGTTGACTACACAAACAAAGCTGGTAAAACTGTCACTGCCCTTAAATACCAGAAGGGTCAAGAAGGTACGTACACTTACACTGTAACAGAGGTTAAGGGTACAGATTCAACTGTCACTTACGATGAAATGGCTGCAGTTGTCACTGTTAAAGTCAGTCATGATGGTACAGCGAAAGCCTTGATCACAAACGTGACAGATCCTGCCGATAAAGAATTCAACAACAAGGTAACTCCTCCAACAGAACCTAAGTTCCAACCAGAGAAATACGTTGTTTCTAAAGCGAAATTCGATATTACAGGTACGAAGCTCGTTGATGACGATTCTGAATTGACAGATAAATATGGTGAAACAAATACAAACCCATATGTCGATGGAACTTCAAACAACGAAGATGAAAACT
The DNA here is from genome assembly GCF_015557775.1 of Streptococcus parasanguinis. Taxonomy (GTDB): domain Bacteria; phylum Bacillota; class Bacilli; order Lactobacillales; family Streptococcaceae; genus Streptococcus; species Streptococcus parasanguinis_AA. Next base: position 212,401 of record NZ_JADNOY010000002.1, read on the forward strand.
TGAATACTAAGACAGTTGAACGTGGATCTAAACTTTACTACCAAGTATGGTTGGATACAACTAAGTTTGACGCAAACAACAAAGATAACATCCAAACAGTAGGTATCACAGATAACTACGACAAGGATAAATTGACTGTTAATGCTTCAGATATCAAGGTTTACGATTCAGTTACTGGTGCGGATGTTACGACTAAATTCGATATCGCTGATAACAATGGTGTTCTGATAGCTAACCTTAAGGATGGCTTCACTAAGTCACTTGGCGACGCTGAAAATACACAAATCATTGATACTACTAAGTTCGAATTTGGACGCTACTATAAATTTGATATTCCAGCAACAGTGAAAGACGATGTCGCAGCTGGTGCAGATATTGAAAACAAAGCAGCACAAGTCGTTAACTACTACAACCCAGTAAGCAAGACAGTTGAAAAACCAAACAAACCAACTGAAAAACGTGTCAACAGTGTTCCAATCTCAGTAGAATTCAACTTCACTAAGAAATTGGAAGGTCGCGACCTTAAAGCTGGCGAATTCACATTCGAGTTGAAAGACAGCGACAATGTTGTGATTGCGACTGCAACCAACGACAAAGCTGGTAAGATCAAGTTTGCTCCAGTGGATTACACCAATAAAGCTGGTGAAACTGTCACTGCCCTTAAATACCAGAAGGGTCAAGAAGGTACCTACAAGTACACAGTAGAAGAAGTTAAAGGCTCAGACGCAACCGTTACATACGATACAATGAAAGCTGTCGTTACAGTTGAAGTTCGTCATGATGGTACAGCGAAAGCCTTGATCACAAACGTGACAGATCCTGCCGATAAAGAGTTCAACAATACTGTTCGTCCTCCAGAAGAACCTAAGTTCCAACCAGAGAAATACGTTGTTTCTGAAGAGAAATTCGATATCACTGGTGACAAGCTCG
>NZ_JADNOY010000002.1:213426-377215 GCF_015557775.1 Streptococcus parasanguinis
GTCCTCCAGAAGAACCTAAGTTCCAACCAGAGAAATACGTTGTTTCTGAAGAGAAATTCGATATCACTGGTGACAAGCTCGTTGATGATGATAAAGAGTTAGCAGACAAGTACGCAGATACAAATGCGAACCCATATGCGGACGATGCATCAAACAACGAAAAACAAAACTTGAATACCAAGACTGTGAAACGTGGCGACAAGTTGGTTTACCAAGTATGGTTGGATACAACTAAATTCGACGCAGCTAACAAGGACAACATCCAATCAGTAGGTATCTCAGATGACTACGATGAAACTAAGTTGGATCTTGATTCTACTAAGATCAAAGCTTACGATTCAGTAACAGGTGATGATGTAACAGCTAAATTCGATATCGCTGTGAACAACGGTGTGATCACTGCAACTCTTAAAGATGGCTTTACGAAGTCACTTGGCGATGCGGAAAACACTCAAGTGATCGATACAACTAAGTTCGCCTTCGGACGTTACTACAAATTTGATATTCCAACAACAGTTAAACAAACAGTTAAAGCTGGTGTAGATATCGAAAATACTGCGGCTCAAGTTGTAAACTACTACAACCCAACCACTAAGAAGGTTGAAACACCAGAGAAACCAACTCAAAAACGTGTCAACAATGTTCCAGTACCAGTAGAATTTAACTTTACGAAACGTTTGGAAGGTCGTGAGCTTAAAGCTAACGAATTCAGCTTCGTACTTAAAGATTCAGAAGGTAAGACTCTTGAAACTGTAAGCAATGATGCTTCTGGTAACGTTAAGTTCTCAGCTCTTGAATTCAAGAAGGGTCAAGAAGGCGTACACAACTACACTGTAGAAGAAGTTAAAGGCTCAGACGCAACCGTTACATACGACACAATGAAAGCGAATGTAACAGTCACAGTTAAACACGATGGTACTGCTAAAGTTCTTGTGGCAACTGTAGGCGACATTGCGGATAAAGAATTTAACAACCGTGTAACTCCTCCAGAAGAACCTAAGTTCCAACCAGAGAAATACGTTGTTTCTGAAGAGAAATTCGATATCACTGGTGACAAGCTCGTTGATGATGATAAAGAGTTGGCAGACAAGTACGCAGATACCAATGCGAACCCATATGCGGACGATGCATCAAACAACGAAAAACAAAACTTGAATACCAAGACTGTTAAACGTGGCGACAAGTTGGTTTACCAAGTATGGTTGGATACAACTAAATTCGACGCAACTAACAAGGACAACATCCAATCAGTAGGTATCTCAGATGACTACGATGAAACTAAGTTGGAACTTGATTCTACTAAGATCAAAGCTTACGATTCAGTAACAGGTGCAGAAGTAACAGATAAATTCGATATCGCTGTGAACAATGGTGTGATTACTGCAACCCTTAAAGATGGCTTCACTAAGTCACTTGGCGACGCAGAAAACACTCAAATCATTGACACGACTAAATTCGAATTCGGACGTTACTACAAGTTCGACATCCCAACAACAGTGAAAGCTGATGTACCTGGTGGTGTAGATATTGAAAATACTGCGGCTCAAGTTGTAAACTACTACAACCCAACAACTAAGAAAGTTGAAAAACCAAGCAAACCAACTGAAAAACGTGTAAACAACGTTCCAGTTGAAGTAGAATTCAACTTCACTAAACGCTTGGAAGGCCGTGAACTGAAAGCCAACGAATTCAGCTTCGTTCTTAAAGATTCAACTGGTAAAGAAGTTGAAACTGTAAGCAATGATGCATCTGGTAACGTTAAGTTCAAAGCTCTTGAATTCAAGAAGGGTGACGAAGGTGTTCACAACTACACTGTAGAAGAAGTTAAAGGTTCAGACGCAACCGTTACATACGACACAATGAAAGCGAATGTAACAGTCACTGTATCACACGACGGAACAGCTAAAGTTCTGATCGCGACTGTAGGCGACATTGCGGATAAAGAATTTAACAACCGTGTAACTCCTCCTGAAACTCCAGAATTCAACCCAGAGAAATACGTTCTAAACGAAAAAGAATTTGACTTAACAGGAACTTCATTATTAGATGATGATAAAGAATTAGCAGACAAGTACGCAGATACAAATGCGAACCCATATGCGGACGACGCATCTAACAACGAAGCAGCAAACATTAACACTAAATCAGTTAAACCAGGTGAAAAACTTGTTTACCAAGTATGGTTGGATACAACTAAATTTGATGCAAACAACAAAGACCATATCCAATCAGTAGGAATCTCAGATGACTACGATGAGGCAAAAGTCGACGTTGAAGCTTCAGCTATTAAAGCATACGATGGTAAGACTGGTGCGGATGTAACAGCTAAATTCGATATCGCTGTGAACAACGGTGTGATTACTGCAACTCTTAAAGATGGCTTCACTAAGTCACTTGGCGATGCGGAAAACACACAAGTGATCGACACAACTAAATTCGAATTCGGACGTTACTACAAGTTTGATATTCCAGCAACTGTTAAAGCGGATGTTAAAGGTGGAGTAGACATCGAAAATACTGCGGCTCAAGTAGTCAACTACTACAACCCAGTAAGCAAGACTGTTGAAAAACCAAACAAACCAACTGAAAAACGTGTAAACAGCGTACCAGTACAAGTAGAATTCAACTTCACTAAACGTCTAGAAGGACGTGAGCTTAAAGCCAACGAATTCAGCTTCGTACTGAAAGATTCAACAGGTAAAGTTGTTGAAACTGTAAGCAATGATGCATCTGGTAACGTTAAGTTCTCTAAACTTGAATTCAAGAAAGAACAAGTAGGCGAACACAAGTTCACAGTTGAAGAAGTCAAAGGTACTGACGGAACTGTCACTTATGATGCGATGAAAGCAGTAGTAACTGTAGAAGTTAAACATGACGGAACAGCGAAAGCTCTCATCACTAACGTAACAGATCCAGCGGATAAAGAGTTCAACAACCGTGTAACACCTCCAGAAACTCCAGAATTCAACCCAGAGAAGTATATCCTGAATGAATCTAAATTCGATCTTACAGGTGTGAAACTTCTCGATGATGATAACGAGTTAGAACATAAAGTTGCGGACACAAATGCCAACCCATATGCGGATGGTACTGCCAACAACGAAGCTCAAAACATCAATACGAAGACACTCAAGAAAGGTGATAAAGTATACTACCAAGTATGGTTGGATACAACTAAATTCACTGAAGCACACAATATTCAATCTGTTGGTGTTACAGATAAATATGACAGTGCGAACTTGACTGTCAACGGAGCTGATATTAAGGCATACGACTCTGTAACAGGAGAAGATGTAACAGCTAAGTTTGATATCAAGGTTGAAAACGGTGTGATTACTGCAACATCTAAAGCAGACTTGACTAAGTCACTTGGAGACGCAGAAAATACACAAGTTATCGACACAACTAAGTTGGCCTTTGGACGTTACTACAAGTTTGAAATTCCTGCAGAAATTAAACAATCTGCTCAAGATGGTGTGGACATTGAAAATACAGCTTCACAAATCGTACACCAATACGATCCAACTAAGAAGACTGTAGAAAAACCAGAAAAACCAACTGAAAAACGTGTAGTCAACATTCCAGTTAAGGTTCAATTCCAATTCACTAAGAAATTGGAAGGTCGTGCATTGAAGGCTGGTGAATTCAGTTTCGTTCTTAAGGACGAAAAAGGAAATGTGATCGAAACCGTAACCAATGATGCGGCTGGTAAGATCACCTTCTCAAATCTTGAATTCAAACGTGGTGAAGAAGGAACTCATCTCTACCATGTAGAAGAAATCCGTGGCACAGATTCTAGCATCGAATACGATAAGATGGTTGCCACTGTGGGTATTATGATTAACAAAGACGGTAAAGTATTGACGGCTATTACTCAGTTGCCAGAAGATACAGAGTTTAACAACACTGTTATTCCGCCAACAACACCGCCAACAACACCGCCAAATACACCACCAACAACACCACCGAATACACCACCGACAACACCGCCGACAACGCCACCAACACCACCAACACCACCAACAACACCGCCAACACCACCAACGCCACCAACACCAACAACTCCTCCAGCTCCAGCACTTCCTGAAACTGGTGAAGAACAATCAGCATCTGCTGCATTGTTAGGTGCTGCACTTGGTATGGTTGGCCTTGCGGGACTTGCAAAACGCAAGAAACGCGAAGACTAAAATTGAGGTGACATCAGCAAACTTGTTGATGAGGTGACAATTTTAGATCCAACAGGAAGAGGCTTTGCTCGAAAGAGCAAGGCCTCTTTGTTTGGTATTGGAAACTTAGAAAAACATGCATAAATGTGATGAAAAAGTTTCAGTAAAATTCTATATATTCATTTCATTCGGTTACTAGTTTCAGTAAAATTCCATTGACTTGAAGTAGAGAAAACAGTATACTAGTAAAGCAATTTGATCTTTCAAACTGCCGGCAACAAGGGGAATGAATCCACTTTGAATTGGAATACAGTAGGGTTTGGAGTGGTAGTACTTCACACCCTTATTGTCGTCAGTCACCCTCATAAACGGGACATAGACTCCGAATGAGTTGTATAAATATAAAAAAACTTCCTTGGAACAGAATTCCATAGGAAGTTTCTTTGTGTTTGGGATCTACTCTTGTTTCTTTTTGTAAGGGATAAGACTGGACAAACCTGCTAAGAGGCCAAGTCCAAGTAGGGCTAGCTGAGAGGTTTCTTCACCTGTTGCAGGTAGATGAGTTCCTTCTTGAGGGGTGTTAGGAACAACTTCAGGGAGTTCCTCTTTTTGGCTTGTTGTTTCAAGAGGTTTCTCCTCTTCTTTGTTAGAGAGAAGTGGTGATCCCTTTTCTTCATGAGTGTCAGTTGTTTTTACTTTTGTCACGGAAGGAAGAGGGCTGACTGTTTCTTCATTTTCTGTTTCTTGGGATGATTGTGGAGTAGGGATTTCTTTGACCTTGTAGGCAAAGATCAAGATGGTTGTTCCCACTTCTACGTTCCCAGTTTGTTCAGCTGCACCGATCCGTTCATAGATGTGGCAGTCGTAGGAGATCTCATCTGGTGCGCTAGCGACGTAATGAGTTCCATTGTCCACATTTGTTGCAACAGCAAGCTCTGGTTGCAATTCAGTGTTAGTATCTTGGATGACAAATCGCGCGATGACCGTTCCCGTAGCTAACTTGTAATCATAGATGACAGTTTTCGTTCCCTTAGTGACTGTGCCACTTGGATCAGCAGAATCAGCACGGTGTCCAACTAGATGGTAGATACGACCATCTTTTGTGATTTCTGTTGGGGCCTCACTGGTGTACTTGGTGCCGAAATCTACCTCTGTAGCGAGGTTTTGCGCCTCTCGCAGATCAGTGTCACCTCCCTCAGTGAGGAATCGTACTCTGACCGATCCTTTGGCGATAGCATAGGAAATAGCGGTATCAGCTGTTGGAGACTCAGGGCTTGGAAGAAGATAGCCTTTGGTTTCGTCAAGTGGATCCACAAGGTTTAAGACTTGTCCACGAGCATCTTTTGGCTCTAATCCCTCTACGTAAGGAAGGATAGCAGTAGGAGATGCGATGGCAGTAGGATTTGTGGGATCATTTAGATAAGTGATCTCTTTTTGAGCATGGGCTGGTTCTTTACCAGTAGCATAGCTGATCCTATAGGCACCGACTGGGCGATAGATGACCGTATCTGTGATGTCTGCTGCATCAGCATGAATGCCAGTATGTTCTCCTGCTTTTGTCAGATTCGAAGAGGTGGTATCAGTCGATTCTTCTGCTACGACAACATAGTCTTTTTTGACGGGATTTTCAAGAGCTACAAAGCTTGTGCCGTCTTGCGCTGTCCAGTCTTCAAGACTTGTCTCGCCTGTCACCAAATTGATGGTACCTTTGCGAGTGAAATGAAGGCTGTCAGTTTGATCAGCTATTCCTGCAGGCTGGCGGTTAGATCCATCCTGGTCCTCTGTTACATAGGTCACCGTACGGGTCACTGTTTTAGATAAATGATCCAGATCAGCCGTTGTTTGACCAGCTGGAGCTAGAGGAGTTGGATAGACACGACCTTCGCTGTCTCCTGGAACAACTTGACCGGCTTGGATGGGCTGTGTTGCAGAAAATTCTACAATTTTTGGTGCCAAGCGGACAATAAACTCTTGAACGCCATCTTCATTGGTGTTGGTAGCGTCGCGGTCAAAGTTTGGTTGTCCGTCTGCATCGAAGCCATTCTCTACTAGTTCATAGCCTTTCTTCAAATAGTTGGCAATGGTTTCTTTTGTCGAGTAGTTGATCTTTTCACCTGTATGACCAACCAAGTCACTGGAACGTTCGAGCTCAACCCCGTTTTCGTCTTGATAAAGAACATGAGCGGCTTCATTGAGTTTGACATAGAGCATGTCCCATACATCAAGACTAGGAACATCGAGAGCAGCCATCCATTGGCCAGCCCCTCCGTCATAATAAACATTTGCGCTTGTTTCTCGGAGGTTGATGTTGTATTTTCCTTCAACAGCATCGGGTGTTGCCCAGTAAATGCTGGCGTGTTCAGCCTGGTCTTTTGTGATTTTTCCGAGTGGAACAAAAGCTTGAATATTGGTCAATTTTTCGGTTGTATTCACAGCGCTGTTCCATTTATTTTCAGTGATGCCGACCAAATTGATCAAGTGAGCAATCCGATCACCCGTCTTGGTTTCTTTTGTAATGGTATAAACAGTTCCAGGTTGAACCCCGTCAGCATTATCCAGGTTGGATCCGATGAAGTTGCCGTTTACCAGTACATTTGTATTGTCTACGATCCGACGAGTATCATGCGCCAAGGTTTCGCGCCCGCGGAGAAGTTCTTGATAAGCAACGATGAATTCTTGGTAGTTGAATTCTGCATTAGCAAAGTCAGCATTGACTGGTAGGTTTTGATTGAGATACCATTCTGCTTGGATCACCCCAAAACCTTTAGCATCTTGAGAAGTATTGAGGGCTGCAGTCGTCATATGGTAGCCACCACTCGCTGCGATAATAGCATCTGTCAGCAATTCGTTGTCTTTGCTGAGGGCTGATGCATTTTTACCACGATGGGTATAGGCTGCGATGATAGGAGATTTCCCCTTGTATAAATCACGCATCCGTTCGGTAAGACGCGTCAAGGCTTGGTAGGTAGAGTCATAGGCAATGCTATCTCCCCAAACTTCCGCATAAGGTGCAGAGACATTGGTCTTACCTAGTCGATCAGCATCTCCAGTAGAGATATCGTTGATCATGAAGTCATAGCCTTCTTTTTTGAGGGCCTCTGTTGCAGCTGTGGCTAGTTCTGGATAGTGTTCGCTCAAAGAGAAGCCTTTTCCAGGTTCACTGACTTTTTCCACCCAGTTAGAGCCCATGGTATCCCCTTGCCATCCATCAAAATTCCCTTCTTTCATGGCTTTGGTCATGACTTCGATGATAAATGTTTGCCAATTTGGATCACCCGGATCGAGAAATTGTTGGATATCGGTCGCTGTGACATCCCCCTTTTTACCAAAGTTGAAATGGTCTTGTAGATTGCGAACAATGGCACTTTTCACTTCATTTGGAACCCCTTCTTCGAGGGAAACCGCATAAATCATGTTATAGAGCATGGCTTTGGCACCAGTCGTATGGACATGATCCACCAGCTCTTTGACTGCTTCTGTATCGATGACAGGTAAGTAGGACTTGCGTTTGTCAGGATCTGTTTCGCTATTTGGAATCAAGAAAGTCGCCCAATCTTGAGTGAAACGTTCAACATTTGCCGGGAATGGGTTGGCAGGTGTATTGTAAACGTCGTAGAAGAAGTAGTTGTTGATATGCATATTGGCCAATTGGTCAATACTATTCTTGTAGCCGTCTACCTGATCATTGGTGATGGAGTTGTGATTGTCTTTTGAGCCGGCGACCACCCCATAACGTGGGTAGATCGTCCAGTCATCTTCAACAGCAAGACCCGCTGCCTTATGAAATGCTTGGGAGCCATCTGCTTTCTTACCAAGGACATCAACGATAAATCCAGCATTAGGTGAAAAGACCGTACTTGGAATTGTCAGTTCGCCGCCTTCAACGTTTTTCTTTTCATAAATGACCTGATCTAAATGAGAGACAGTGATATCAGAAGAAACCACTTCAGGGTTGTTGATGGAGATCCGAACGTCTTCCCCACTTTTATAAGTCGCTTTATCAAAGGTGACGTCGTTGGTGATTTTTGGAGTATTATAAGTAGTTGCTGGAGTTGCACTGACCGGTTGAGTGGCAGTTACAGTTGGTGTTGTTTCCGATGGCGAAGAAGTCGCTTCCGTCGTAGCACCTTCCTCACTAGTAGTGGTAGGAGTACTGGTATTGGTTGCTACTGGTTGAGCGGTTGCTGTGATTTCAGAAGTCGGACTGGTGTTGACCTCGTCAGCCATGGCAACAGAGCTTACCATCAAGGCTCCAAAAAGGGTAATCATAGAGACCAATGCCTTGTTGCGTTTGCGGAAATAGCCGTGCCCTTTTTCAGAGACACTATTTTTTTGTTGTTTCATTTTTTTCTCCCACATACAGTCTAAATAAGTAAATCAACGTTTCTGTATTATTTGTTCATTTTATACCAAATAAGTATACGATTTTTCACTAGATAGTGTCAATTTTGGAAAGAAAGTGAATTTGATGTTTTCATAAAAGTGCCAGAAAAAAGCTTTAAATGTGAGTTTTTAAATATTGATATTTATATCCAAAAAAATATTTACAAAAAAATGAACCGCAAAGATAATTTGATTCGTTTTTTCGATATAAAATTGAACAAAGCGCAAAAGTAAAAAAATAAATGCAATGAGAAGCATCAATTTCCTATAGGTTCTCCTCCCTATTTATGTTACAATTAAACTACTATTATCGAAGGGAGAAACTATGATTAATTCAATTGTTTCACAAGGTTTGATTTGGGCCATTTTAGGGTTAGGAATCTTTATGACGTTCCGAATTCTAGATTTTCCAGATATGACGACAGAAGGTTCTTTCCCGCTTGGAGGAGCGGTGGCGGTGACCTTGATTACCAAAGGGGTCAATCCACTCCTTGCGACGCTGGCTGCTATTGGAGCAGGGTGCTTGGCAGGACTTGCGACGGGTCTTCTCTACACAAAAGGGAGAATACCAACACTCTTATCAGGGATCCTTGTGATGACGTCTTGTAACTCGGTCATTCTATTTGTCATGCAGCGGGCCAATTTGGGACTTCTGGGCTATAAAAAAATTCAGGAATTTCTTCCTTTTGCCAGTGGGTTCAATGAGATTCTGATTGGCTTGATTTTCGTCACGCTTGTGATCCTTGGTTTGATCTTCTTCTTGGATACACGCTTGGGTCAAGCCTATATTGCGACAGGGGACAATCCAGATATGGCCAAGAGCTTTGGGATCAACACAGACCGGATGGAATTGATGGGCTTGGTCATTTCAAATGGGATTATTGCTCTATCTGGTGCACTGATGGCCCAGCAAGAAGGCTATGCGGATGCTTCGCGTGGAATCGGTGTCATTGTTATTGGGCTTGCCAGCCTCATTATTGGAGAGGTTCTCTTTTCAAATGTCACCTTGACAGAGCGCTTGCTCAGTATTGCGATCGGATCGATCGCCTACCAATTTTTGATTTGGGCTGTGATTGCCCTTGGCATCAATACCAGCTATATTCGAATCTTCAGTGCCTTGATCCTAGCTATCTGTCTGATGATTCCGACCTTTAAAGAAAAAATCATGAAAGGAGCGAAACTCAGTAAATGACAGTGATTGTAGAATTAAAAAATGTAACCAAGTCTGTGAGCAATGGGATGAATGAAGAAAAAGTCATTCTGGATGATGTCTCCTTAGAAATTCGAGAACATGATTTTATCACGATTTTGGGGGGCAATGGAGCTGGAAAATCAACCCTCTTTAATACGATTGCAGGAACCCTTCCAGTTAGCAGTGGAAAGATCTATATTCTTGGGGAAGATGTGACCACATACTCTCCAGAAAAGAGAGCCAAATACCTATCGCGGGTTTTTCAAGATCCTAAAATGGGAACTGCACCCCGGATGACAGTGGCAGAGAACCTCTTGGTAGCGAAGTTTCGTGGAGAAAAACGTAGCTTGATTCCGCGCCACTTGGCAAGCTATAAAGAAGAGTTTCAAGCAGTTCTTTCTAAGATTGGCAATGGCTTAGAAAATCATATCGACACAGCGGTTGAATTTCTTTCAGGGGGACAACGCCAGGCTTTGAGTCTGTTGATGGCTACACTGAAACGTCCAGAACTCTTGCTTTTAGACGAACACACCGCAGCCTTGGATCCAAAAACGAGTCAGGCTCTGATGACCTTGACCGATGAGTTTGTCAAACAAGATGCTCTCACTGCCCTTATGATTACTCACCATATGGAAGATGCTTTGAAATATGGCAATCGCTTGATTGTTATGAAAGATGGACATATCGTCCAAGATCTCAATCAAGAAGAAAAAGCCCAAATGACCATCGCAGACTACTATCAATTGTTTGAGAAAGACTAAGATACAAAGCCCGTAAAATGGGAGTAGGACAGAAGCGACATCACTTAGGTTGTTTGATGTAGAAGTAGTTTGTCTGCATGCTAGAGAGTGGGACAGAAATCGGTAATTCGTTAGAATTCGATTTCGTCCTCCCACCTCCGCACAGTTGAGTAGGGCTGTAAAAGCTGATGAAATCAGCGTACTAGAGCCCACTCAACCACTGCGTCTTGCTCGACAATCCAAAAATAATTGAGAGGCTAGGACTTTTGTCCCAGCCTCTTTTCTTTTTCTTAAATCATCAATAAAACCGCATAAAAATTGGAACTAGTTTCAGCTGAAATCGCTTGCAAATACTCAGGTAGGTGAGTATAATATAGTTAGAAAGATAAAGAAGGGATTGATACCAATGCCTTATCGAGTTAAAATTTAGGTTACTTCGTTTTAGGCCTGTTTTGCTGATATCTGTTCATGCTCTTATCGTAAATGAGCAGTCATGTCGTGTGTGTCGGATCGGTTGGACGGTCGGGCAAACCTGCTTAGTTTGTCCGGAGACATAAGAAAACGTGGAAATAGTAGGTAGAAGCTTTTTGTAAAGGTTTTCAAACTTCAATGCGTCCAGTCGAAAACTCATCATTTGGATTTGGAATAGCAAAGAAAACCTCTGGTATTTTACGCAAATACTATTAAATGAAATCAACATCATAAACATTGTTTTGTTAGCCAAAAGGTTAATTGCACCAAGTCAGTGAAGCAGACCAGGCCTCTAGTCCCGTAAGACTGGAGGCCATTTTTATAAAATACTCAGGAGGAGGTGAGAGTATGGGATTGTCGTATGCGCAAGAATATAGTTGCCGTGACCATTTCCGGCAGAGAGCTTTTGAGCGATTTGGCGTAGATGATCAGCACCTGAACCGGTGGATTAACCAACATCTCCCCTCTCTCTCCCCTTATGATAGTGACGTGGTTCAGCCGGCTAATACAAAAACTTATGTAGCTAGTGACGGTGTCATCTTTGTTTGCAATGTAAAAAGTCGGGAATTCATCACCTGTTTTAAGGCGGTAAATTACCAAGAGCCCAAGGAAGAAGAGGAAGCTTATACGGATATTCACGAAAATAATGTCGCTTCCTTCAAAAAAGATGTGAACTACCTAGTCAATCGCTACCGACTCAAGGAAGCCAAAGAGCTGTTTGAAAACATTGGGGAGGACTTGGATGACTTTTATCGCCTGTCCCAAGCGGTCAAGAACGGCCAATTGAGCGAGCGAAATAGTAAGCGTCTAGAGGAATTGTTAGGCAAGTTTCATGTGATCAAGGCAGCTATGCGGATCATTGAAAATAAACGGGGAGATTACCATCTTTAGGGTCTTTTCCCCCTAAAAATAGGCGCCTAGAAGTCCTCTCATCTACTTCAGATGAGAGGGCTTTTTTTGCTGTGGAAAGCTTTTTGAAAAAAAGAGAAAAAAATTGTATAATAGAGTGGATATGCAAGTATTTGCAAAACTGTAATTCGACTTGGGCGACCAAGGACCGTAAGTATTAAAATAATCACACTAAAGGAGACAACAGTGAGTAGTATTAAATTAGTCACTTTGGGCGGTGTTCGAGAAAATGGGAAAAATCTCTACGTTGCCGAAGTGAACGATTCGATTTTTGTCTTGGATGCAGGTTTGAAGTATCCAGAAAATGAGCAACTTGGGGTGGATGTCGTTATCCCAAACATGGACTATCTATTTGAAAACAAGGACCGCATTGCGGGTGTTTTCTTGACCCATGGTCACGCGGATGCCATTGGGGCCTTGCCTTATCTTTTGGCCGAAGCCAAAGTTCCTGTATTCGGGACAGAGTTGACCATTGAGTTGGCTAAACTCTTTGTCAAAAGCAATGACAGTGTGAAGAAATTCAACGACTTCCATGTCATCGATCAAAATTCTGAGATTGATTTTGGCGATGCCGTCGTCTCTTTCTTTCAAACAACCCACTCGATTCCTGAAAGTATCGGGATTGTGATTGGCACTCCTGAGGGCAATATCGTCTATACAGGAGACTTTAAATTTGACCAAACTGCCAGCGAGTCATACGCGACAGACTTTGCTCGCCTAGCTGAGATTGGACGTGAAGGCGTACTCGCTCTCTTGAGTGACTCGGCCAATGCGGATAGTAATATTCAAGTTGCCAGTGAGCAAGAAGTAGGCGATGCCATCTTAGATACGATTGCAGACTGGGATGGTCGTGTCATCGTAGCGGCGGTAGCCAGCAACCTCTCTCGGATCCAGCAGGTCTTTGATGCTGCGGCTGAGACTGGCCGTCGAGTGGTCTTGACAGGGTTTGATGTGGAAAACATCGTCCGCACAGCTATTCGCTTGAACAAATTGTCTCTTGCCAACGAAAAACTCTTGATCAAGCCAAAAGAAATGAGCCGTTTCGAGGATCATGAATTGATCATTTTGGAAACAGGCCGGATGGGTGAGCCGATCAACGGTTTGCGCAAGATGTCGATTGGCCGTCACCGCTATGTGGAAATCAAAGATGGGGACTTGGTCTACGTCGTCACAACGCCATCTATTGCTAAAGAAGCTGTGGTGGCTCGTGTGGAAAACATGATCTACCAAGCAGGTGGCATTGTTAAATTGATCACGTCAAGCTTGCGCGTGTCTGGTCACGGAAACGCACGGGACTTGCAGTTGATGATCAACCTTCTTCGTCCTAAATACCTCTTCCCAATCCAAGGGGAATACCGCGAATTGGATGCTCATGCACGAGTAGCGATGAAAGTTGGTATCTTGCCTGAAAATATCTTTATTCCAAAACGCGGAACGGTGATGGAATACGAAAAGGGGGACTTCGTCCCTGCCGGTAGCGTCTCAGCTGGAGATGTCATGATTGATGGGAATGCTATTGGTGATGTGGGCAATATTGTCCTTCGTGACCGTAAGGTCTTGTCAGAAGACGGGATCTTTATCGTGGCGATCACCGTGAATCGCAAAGAGAAGAAAATTATTTCTAAAGCGCGCGTGCACACCCGTGGTTTTGTCTATGTCAAGAAGAGTCGGGATATTCTTCGTGAAAGTTGCGAATTGGTCAACCAAAGCGTTGAAGACTATTTGGCACAAGACAGCTTTGACTGGGGTGAGTTAAAAGGTTTGGTACGCGACAACTTGTCTAAGTTCTTGTTTGAACAAACCAAACGCCGTCCAGCCATCCTACCAGTCGTGATGGAAGTGAAATAATAGTAGAAAACGAAACGCTTGGCAGCCAGAGGTTTGCCGAGTGTTTTTAACAGTAGAAAGAGGAAATCAAATGGCAGTTATGCAGATTGAGTATTATTCAGAAGCCTTGAAGATGGAGTGGGGCGTGTCCGTCCTTTATCCCGATGCATCGCGCGTAGAAGATCCAGCGGATACGGATATTCCAGTTCTCTATCTCTTACACGGGATGAATGGCAACCACCACTCCTGGTTGAAGCGGACTAATGTGGAGCGCATTTTGCGAAATACCAATCTGATCGTGGTCCTGCCTAATACCAATAATGGCTTTTACACAGATACCCAGTATGGCTACAACTACTACACGGCCATTGCAGAGGAATTGCCAGAGACTCTTTCTCGCTTCTTCCCTAATATGACCAAGAAACGGGAGAAGACCTTTATTGCTGGTCTATCTATGGGAGGCTATGGATCGATGCTCTTGGCTCTCAAGACAAATCGTTTCTCCCATGCGGCTAGTTTTTCCGGTGCTCTGAGTTTCCACGATCGGGACTTTGAAAACAATGACTTGGAACAACCAGCTTTTTGGAAGGGGATCTTTGGAGAGATTGAGGATTGGACGACCAGTCCCTATTCGCTAGAGACTGCTGCCAAGAAGTTTTCAGATAAGAAGACCAAACTCTGGATCTGGTGTGGAGAGCAGGATTTCCTTTATGAGGCCAATAATTTTGAAGTCAAGGAACTAGAAAAGTTAGGTTTGGATGTCACCTATACCCACAGCCCAGGCAAGCACGAATGGTTCTATTGGGAACGTGAGTTGGAGCACTTTTTACAAACCCTACCAATCGACTTTGAATTAGAAGAAAGACTAAGTTAAGATACAAAGGGCGTAGCGGATACAGTCAAAATAGGGAGTAGGACAGAAGCGATATCATTTATAAACGCTTCGTTGTCCTACCCCCACAAGGCTGATTAGGTATTCTTCTGAGCTTAGAAAGCGACAGAAGAATCCAATCAGCTACTGTGTCTTGAATTAATTGCTATTCAGCTTGCGTTTTTGACACAATCCGCAGCCCGTGTTCGTTTAATAAGATACAAATAGATTGGATATCAGTCAGAGCATTTGTTCTGGCTTTTTTTATATATAGGAAGAAAAGCTAGAAAGGCCACTTATTCATTTCAGTCCTGCTTTCTTTGTGGTATAATAGGAACGATTGAAAAATGAGCTAGAAATAGCGAACAAGATAAGAGGAGAGAAATATGGCAAAAGATATTCGTGTGCGTTATGCACCAAGTCCAACAGGGCTACTACACATCGGAAATGCTCGTACAGCATTGTTTAACTACTTGTATGCGCGCCACCATGGTGGAACCTTTATCATCCGTATCGAAGATACGGACCGCAAACGTCATGTCGAAGACGGAGAACGTTCACAGCTTGAAAACCTTCGTTGGTTGGGCATGGACTGGGATGAAAGCCCTGAGACGCACGAAAACTACCGCCAATCAGAACGGCTACCACTTTATCAAAAATACATCGACCAACTCTTGGCGGAAGGAAAAGCTTACAAATCTTACGTCACTGAAGAAGAGTTAGCGGCTGAACGTGAACGCCAAGAAGCTGCGGGTGAAACACCTCGCTATATCAACGAATATCTCGGCATGAGCGAAGAAGAAAAAGCTGCTTATATCGCAGAACGTGAAGCAGCGGGCATCATTCCAACGGTTCGTTTGGCAGTGAATGAGTCTGGTATCTACAAGTGGCATGATATGGTCAAAGGCGATATCGAGTTTGAAGGTGGCAATATCGGTGGGGATTGGGTCATCCAGAAGAAAGATGGCTACCCAACTTACAACTTTGCCGTTGTGATCGATGACCACGATATGCAAATCTCTCACGTTATCCGTGGAGATGACCACATTGCTAACACACCAAAACAGCTCATGGTTTATGAAGCGCTTGGATGGGAAGCACCTGAGTTTGGTCACATGACTTTGATCATCAATTCTGAAACTGGTAAGAAGTTGTCTAAACGGGACACCAACACCCTTCAATTTATCGAAGATTACCGTAAGAAGGGCTACCTTCCAGAAGCAGTCTTTAACTTTATCGCTTTGCTTGGTTGGAACCCTGGTGGGGAAGACGAAATCTTCTCTCGCGAAGAACTTATCCAGCTCTTTGATGAAAACCGTCTCAGCAAGTCTCCAGCGGCTTTCGACCAAAAGAAAATGGACTGGATGAGCAATGAGTACATCAAGAATGCGGATCTTGCGACTATCTTTGAAATGGCTAAACCATTCCTTGAAGAAGCAGGTCGTCTAACAGACAAGGCTGAGAAATTGGTGGAACTTTACAAACCACAAATGAAGTCAGTGGATGAAATCGTTCCATTGACAGATCTTTTCTTCTCAGACTTCCCAGAATTGACAGAAGCAGAGAAAGAAGTCATGGCTGGTGAAACAGTGCCAACTGTACTTGAAGCCTTCAAAGCAAAACTTGAAGCCATGTCAGACGATGAGTTTGTGGCAGAAAATATCTTCCCACAAATCAAAGCGGTTCAAAAAGAAACTGGGATCAAAGGGAAGAATCTCTTTATGCCAATCCGAATCGCCGTTTCAGGTGAAATGCATGGTCCTGAATTACCAGATACCATCTACTTACTTGGACGCGAAAAATCCATCCAACATATTGAAAGCATGTTGGAAAAAATCAGATAATTATCAGGAAAGTCCCTATTAAATGGGGATTTTTGTTTTACCTCTAAAGTAAAAGTATTATAGGATTTTTTCAAAAAATTGCCCCGGTTTGACAAATTGATCCTACTGAAAACGATTTTATCACTATCTAAAACAAAAATTATAAAAAAATAGCAATAATTAAGGATAATTGCTTCCAAAAATCGACAGATTAGTCTATAATGTTAGGGAAATAAAAAATGTAATAAGGAGACAGAAATGTTTTTTAAACGTTCGAACGGTGAATTCCGTGAAACAGATCGTGTGACTCGTTTCAAATTGATCAAATCAGGTAAAAACTGGTTGCGTGCTGCGACTTCTAACTTTGGTCTTTTGAAAGTCATTCGTGGTCAAGTCGAAGAGACTGTTGTAGCTGAAGTGCGTGAAGACGCAGTATCAGTGAAAGAAATGACAAGCCGTGGCTTGCTCAAAGGGATCGTAGCAGCAGGGGCTGTTCTTGGTGCAGCTACAGTAGCGAATACTGCCAAAGCAGATGAGACAGGATCAGACGTTGCGACTGCATCTGAGCTTTCAAGTGAAGCTCTTGTAGAACAAGGAAGTACAGTACTTGGTACAACTTCAACAACAGAATCTCAGTCTGAATCAACAACTGAGTCAACAACAGAATCAGCTAGCGCTTCTGCATCTGCAAGTGCTTCAACCTCTACAAGCGTATCTGTATCTCACTCAGCTTCATTGAGCGAACAAGGTTCAGCAGAACTTTCAGCAGCTTCAAGCGAATCAACTGTAGCAGCTGGCTCTGAAGCAAGTGTAGAAAGCACTACAACAGTAGCGAAAGCTGAAGATAAAGTTGTTTTGGAACAAAACACTTCAGAAGCAGCATTGTTGAACAAGATTGCAGGAGACTACTCAACAACTGTATCAGCTCCAGAGAAGAAAGCAGCACTTGATGCGGCCATTTCTAAAGTTCAAACTGAATTGACAGCAAGCAACAGCTTGATCAACGCAAATGCATCAGCGCAAGCATACGCAGACCAACGCGAACGCTTGAGCAAGTCAGTAGATGACATGATGGCAACCTTGACTGCAACAGGCTTTACTGGCAACACAACAGTGAATGGTGCTCCAGCCATTTCAGCACAGTTGGCTCCAATCTCAACAAGCACTACTGGTAGTGTAGATACTACACCAGTTATTACAAATGCAAATGGTGCAACGATTGAAGATGCAGCCTTCAATAAATCTGGTTATGCTTTGGATCCAAACGCTGATCGCTTCACTTTTGGTGTATGGCAATTCCTTAAAACAAACCATACTACTGGTGCTAAAACCAACTTTGATTACTATGCTACTCTTTCAGTAGACCGTTCTGCCATCACTGGTAGCCTTTCAGCTAACCCAGATGTTTACTTACGTATTGTGAAGAAATCGGATGGTTCAGAAGCTTACACACGTACTATTCATGCTGGTGAAAGCAATATCTCTCTTCCAAACTACATCACAAACAATAACTCTGATGTAACAAATACTTTGACTTATACAGGTGCTAACGGAACTGATCCAGGTAACGTAACCTTCTCATTGGTAAACGATAACCTTGAGTATGAAACACTTCAAATTCGTGATACCAACTACCCAGGTAACGAAAATGAAGATAAACCAAACGTTCAAACTTCTGTTCCTTATGCGAAAGCTGATCAAACTACTTACTATAAAGTTGTTGATAGCAGCAAGTACACAAAAGGACAAACTTATACACCAACTGGAAATGAAACAGTCCTTGCAAGCTATACGCAAACAGGTCTTGCAGGTCAACAATTCACAGCTTCAGGAAACCGTAATATTGAGGGGTATGAACAAGTTCCAGCAACAACAGATACAACTCAAAAAACATCTGGTATCCTTGGTAAGGGTGTCGTTGGACAAAAACTTGTCGAACTTCAAGGTGGAGCCAACCACTATTATGTGAAACGTATTTCTGAAATCGTGGATACAAATGGCTCAACTGTAACGAAATTCTACGCCCTTGATCCATCACAGGTTAACAATTTTGCTACATCAGATATTGGTACTGAAGATGTATCTAAGTACACACTCATCTATACAAGTAAAGTTAACAAAGCTGGGGAAGAGTGGAAGGCTGATGAGTCTAAAGTTACAAAAGTAAACAGCAAAAACGGTGACTATCATATTGATGTCACTGAAACTGCCGGAAGCAAATCGCTCGTTATTACTGGTTGGCAGTCTAATACTGAGAAAGTTAATCTAACTCATGACGAAACCAAGGTTACTGAAGCATTTGACAAACCATTTACAGGTGCTCCAGATCCTTCATTGACTCCTGCTGGTAAAGGAAACAACGATTGGAACTTGATCGCAGGACGTAATGCTGATATTGTTGCAAAATCTAAGGTAACTCAACCAGATGGAAGCATTACTTATACAGAGTTGAAAGGTTACTCTTCATTCTCAAACAACTACTCAATTCCAACTGCGATTAAACCATCGACTGATGTGAACTATTACTTTGTTAAGTCAGATGAAAAAGGAAGTGTTTACGTTCACTATAAAGATACTGAAGGAACAACTATTAAAGCTTCAGTAACAGATGAAGATAAACAACCTATCAACAAAGCATATGACACAGTAGTAGATAACCGTCCAGATACAATTGAGTACAACGGTAAAACTTATGAGTTGGTACCAGCAGGTACATATACTGTTGGTCAAGTCGACTCAGATGGTCACCTTACAACTTCAGATGATGTTAAAGGTTCAGTTGCTAAAGAAGATAAAAATGTAACGTATATCTATAAAGTGAAAGAAACACCAAAAGAAGGTGAAGTTGTTATCACTTATGTAGATACGAAAGGTAACGAAATCCAAAAATCTCGTCAAGATACACCTAAATCTCCATATGATACACCATATGATACAACTGAAAAAGGTGAAAAGCCAAATATCATCAAGACAACTGATGGTAAGACATATAAAATTGTTCCTAAAGGTGATTACCCAGTAGGAGATGTTGATGAAAACGGTCATTTGAAGTCTTCAGACCCTATTACTGGTAAAGTTGACAAACCAAAATCAACCATTACTTACGTTTATGAAGAAGTTGGAAGTGTCTTTGTTCATTATAAAGATATTAACGGAAATACGATCATGGGATCTGTTATTGATGAGCAAGATCAACCACTTGATAAGGATTATGATACTGTAGTAGATAATCGTCCTAAAGAAATTAAATTTGAAGGTAAAACTTACGAACTTGTAGAAGCTGGTAATTACCCAGTAGGTCAAGTTGACAGCCAAGGTCACTGGACAGGTGATGATGATACGACTGGTAAAGTGGCTTCAGGTGAGAAGAATGTTACTTATATCTATAAGTTGAAAGACGAATCTCAATCAGATTCAGGTTCAGCATCAGAATCAGCTTCACAATCATTATCAGAAGTTGTATCTAACTCACAGTCTATATCAGAACAAGCTTCTACATCATTGTCTGAATCAGTACAGGAATCAGCATCGGTATCAGCATCTGAGTCATCGTCGTTGAGCACGTCTGCGCAAGAATCAGCAAGCCAATCAGCATCAGAATCAGCGTCAGTATCGGCATCTGAGTCAGCATCGTTGAGCACATCAGCTTCAGCATCAGCATCAACTTCAGCAAGTCAATCAGCATCATTGAGCACATCGGCTTCAGCATCAGCATCAACTTCAGCGAGCCAATCAGCGTCATTGAGCACATCGGCTTCAGCATCAGCTTCTGTATCAGCTAGTCAATCAGCATCATTGAGCACATCGGCTTCAGCATCAGCTTCTGTATCAGCTAGTCAATCAGCGTCATTGAGCACATCAGCATCAGTATCAGCATCTGAATCAGCATCTGCATCTGAATCAGTATCAGCGTCATTGAGCGCATCAGCGTCTGAGTCAGCATCAGTATCTGCGAGCCAATCAGCATCATTGAGCACATCGGCTTCAGCATCAGCATCTACTTCAGCAAGCCAATCAGCGTCATTGAGTACATCAGCGTCTGAATCAGCATCAGTATCAGCGAGCCAATCAGCGTCATTGAGTACATCAGCGCCTGAATCAGCATCAGTATCAGCGAGCCAATCAGCGTCATTGAGCACATCGGCTTCAGCATCAGCTTCTGTATCAGCGAGCCAATCAGCATCATTGAGCACATCAGCATCTGAATCAGCAAGCGTATCTGCAAGTCAATCAGCATCATTGAGCACATCAGCTTCAACATCACTTTCTACATCTGTATCACAATCAGCATCTAACTCTTCATCAAATTCTGAAAGTGAAAAACCTCAAGGTGAAGTTATTATTACTTATATCCGTGAGAATGATGGTAAGGAAATTAAAGTCCAACGTCAAGATACTCCTAAGTCAGACTACAACACGCCTTATGACACTACTGAGAACGATGAACAACCTAAGTACATTGAGTTTGAAGGTAAGAAATACGAACGTGTACCGGCTGGTGATTATCCGGTAGGTAAAGTTGATAGTGAAGGACATCTTGAAACTTCTGATCCAATCAAAGGTAAAGTAGAAAAACCAGTTTCTAAGATTACTTATGTTTATAAAGAGGTTAAAGAAGATCCAACGAAACCTAAAGAAGGTGACGTAATCATCACTTACGTAGACGAAAATGGTAAAGAAATTCAAAAACCTCGTCAAGACACACCAAACTCACCATATGACACACCATATAACACAACTGAGGAAGGTGAAAAACCTAACACTATCAAGACTCCAGACGGTAAGACTTACAAGATCGTGCCGAAAGGTGACTACCCAGTAGGTAAAGTTGATGGCGATGGACACTTGGAATCATCTGATCCAATTAAAGGTAAAGTTGATAAACCACGTTCAATCATCACTTACGTTTACAAAGAAGTGAAAGAAGAGCCAACTCAACCTAAGGGTAGCGTATACGTACACTATGTAGATGAAAATGGTAACACTATCAAGACTTCAGTAGTGGATGAAAAAGACCAACCAGTAGGTAAAGACTACGATACAGTAGTGGATAACCGTCCTAAGACAATCACAACTGCAGATGGTAAAGTCTATGAATTGGTCCCACAAGGTAACTACCCAGTAGGTAAGGTTGACGGTGAAGGTCACTTGACAACAACTGACCCAACAACTGGTAAAGTTATCGAAGGTGATAAGAACGTTACTTATGTTTACAAACTTGTGAAGACTCCAAACGTTCCAACACCAAACACTCCAGTGCCACCAACTCCAACACCAAATACTCCGGTAGATCCAACACCTAATAAACCAATGGATCCAACACCAAACACACCGGTAGATCCAACACCTAATACACCAGTGAACCCAGTTCCTGAGCAACCAGCTCAACCAGCTCCAGCTCTTGAACAACTTCCAAATACTGGTGAAACAGGATCTGTAGCTTCAGCTCTTCTTGGAGCAGTTGCAGGGGTTGCAGGGGTTGCAGCACTTGGACGTCGCAAAAAGGAAGATGAAAAATAATCTTCTATCCTAATTTGATTCGGTCATTTCAGGTATGTGGGAAATGAAAAAGGATCCAAAAAGAGAACCCGGAGGTTCTCTTTTTGTATGCTGTTATTTGTGTTAAAAACTAGTCTTAATTAGTTACTTTTGGGGAAAATTAGTGTATAATAACTCGATATCTAAATTTAAGGAGCGAACATGTTTTTTAAACGTTCGAAGGGTGATTTTCGTGAAACGGAGCGAATCACGCGTTATAAATTAATCAAATCAGGAAAGAATTGGGTACGGGCATCTGTATCTCGGTTAGGCCTATTTCGTGTCATGCGAGGTGGTGTGGATGAAAATATCGTGGTTCAATATGAAGCATCATCATCTTCTATGCCTAAAGATCTGGTCAAAGGGATGGTTGTGCTAGGAGCTCTTGCTGGAGCGACAACCGTTGCCAATCCAGTATTTGCTGAGGAAAATGAGATGAATGCGACTGTTGGGTCTGAAATCAGCCCATCGACCGGTGTAGCGGGTTCGGATAGTCTTGTCTTGGGGACGACCTCTATCACAGATTCTGTATCAGCCAGTCAATCTATCAGTGAATCTATCTCATTTTCAGAGTCGGCTAGTGACAGCCTTTCTTTATCTCAGTCGGTTTCTTTGAGCGAATCACATGTTGTTAGTCATTCAGCGAGTCAGTCCACATCAGAATTTGCTAGTAGCAGTCTCTCAGAGGACGATTCAATTCACAGGGCTACTCCTGAAACGAGTGAGAAAGAAGCAACGACTCAGACCACTCGCTCGGAAGACCATGTGAAGCGTCTGCAAACTTTGGCTTTGGATTTATACACCTATCGAGCGCGAGCTTTGGAAATCCCGGGGACCGCATCTGCAATTGAGAATGGAGATCTGGCCTTAGAGGCTATTCGAACTGGCTTGTCTAATCCGGCAATTCAAATCGATGCCGTGGAAAGCCAAGCAAAGATTGCTCGCAATCGCTTGGCCAACGCGGTGCTGCGCGCGACATCTGGTCAGCGCGACCCTCGAAATGGGAACCGTATTGACACAGATACGAGCCTCCGTGCGCCTCAATATAATTCAGGTCCTGCCAACAATGCCTTGATTTCTGTGTATAACTCTGATTACATCAATCAGGTTTATAATGTTGTTGAAACCAATCCTACACGAAATAATATTAAGAGCATTGGCTACGCTTCTGGTAGCGATCGTGTGAATGGCATTTATGTTCCGCAAACATCGGCCTTGAAAAATAGTGCAGCTGTTTTTAATATCGTGGGGACTGTTGGGCAGACAGAGGTCGTAACGCCTGGGAACATTTATAATCTTTCTTTTGTAGTGACTAATACGGCTAAGCAGTCAGTGACACGTACGCTTCGTATTCAGGTTTTGCCACAAAATGATGGCATTCGAAACCCGATTACGGCTGTGACGACAGCGACTTTTGTCAATGATACTACTAACTTGGCCCAGGCTGAAAAAGAGAAGATTTGGGAAGCGTTTAAGACTGCTAACCCCAATATTGCCACTTCAAAGGACTTTAAATCTTATTCGGTTTCATCATCTGGTGTGGTGACTATTACTTATAAAGATAACACCACAAATGATGTGACTGCTCCTGTTAAGCGCCTAGCAGCACCGATGGTTGAGACTCGCTTACTAGAGAAAGCCTATACTCAGACACCTGTAACGGTGACGGGGGCTGAGCCAGGGTCTGCTGTTGTTTTGTACAATAATGATGATGAAATCGGAACAGCAGTGGCGGATGCGTCTGGACAAGCGATCGTAACACCGAATGTTCCCTTACAGACGGGTGGAGTAACAGCTAAAGCACGGATCATGTATGGTGATCACGCGGTTTATTCTGATGCCAGTAATATGGTTGCTGTAACAGATGCCACACGTCCTGAAGTGACGGCTAAGTTAACTGTCAATGGTGTGGAACCGAAATCAACCCCTCTTGAGGGTGGTGGGAAGAATTATACCATTTATGCTGGTGATGATGCAGTTGTGACTTTTACAGCTACTGATGACAGTGGCAAGTTGAAAGAAATGAAAGTCGTTGCACGAGCAGATTTGAACGACAATGCCTTGAACGGCAATTTCTTTGGTAGTAGCCAGTATGGGACAGGTGATATTGCTCCTATCACGGGAGATATTACGGCTACCAGTGCAAACCCTGCAACCATCACAACGACCATTCATTTGAAGGATGATCTTTACCATACCTACCGAAATACATGGCAACGCAACGTCGCGGCTATTGACAATGCCTCCAATATGAACCGTCCAAACGGTTTGGGTGAGATTCGGATTACCCAGGGGCGTCTCGCTGATCGTACGCCAGGTGTGGCGCCGACAAGCACTATTCAGGTGACGAGTCTAACTGCATTGACAGATGCAGATAAGAGCAAGGTGATTGCTGCTGTATCGGCAGTCAACCCAGAGGTGGCCAACCGGATTAAGTCCTATACGGTTAATAGTGATGGTACAGTCACCATTACTTATAAAGATAGTACGACCAATGTTGTAGCGGTGAAACTGTCAGATAGCGATCACAGTCAGTCTGTATCAAACAGTCAGAGTGCGTCTACGAAGACTTCGCAATCGATCAGTCAGTCTTTAAGTACGAAGCAATCACAGAGTGTATCGGCTCAGCAGAGCGTTTCATTGAGTCAGTCACTGAGCTCGGTTCGCTCGCAAAGTTTGTCGGCTTCACTAAGCCAATCAGCGTCTACAAGTGCATCCGCTCAAGCTAGTTTATCTCGCAGTCAATCGTTGAGCAAGGAGGTTTCTCAATCTCAATCCGCTTCAACGAGTCAATCTGTATCGGTAAGAAAATCTGAATCTGTGAAGGTTTCAGAGTCAGCTTCTGCAAGTGTCAGTGACTTGCAGTCTGCTTCAGTATCGGCGAGTGTATCCAAGGTGGTTAGCCAGTCTATCTCAAGTTCGACATCCGCTTCAACGAGCGCCTCTGTTTCAGTGAGTCAGTCAGCTTCAGCATCGCTATCACAGTTGGCATCAGAGTCACTAAGTCAATCTACTCGCGAGTCGGCTTCAAAATCAGTGAGTCAATCGCAGTCGGAGTCTGCATCAGTATCTTTGAGTGAGTCCGCTAGAAAATCAGCATCGTTGAGCACTTCCGTATTAGAGAGTCAATCAGCCTCTACTTCGGTATCGGTTTCTACCTCTGAATCGGTGTCGACATCCGAATCAGCTTCTGCTTCTGAATCAGTTTCGACATCAGAGTCAGCATCTTCATCAGAATCAGTTTCAACCTCTGAGTCAGTCTCAACCTCTGAATCGGCATCGACATCAGAATCGGCATCAACCTCAGAGTCAGTCTCAGCGTCTGAATCAGTGTCTACGTCTGAATCGGTGTCAACATCCGAGTCGGTTTCTGTATCTGAATCAGTGTCTACGTCTGAATCAGTGTCTACGTCTGAATCAGTTTCAACATCCGAGTCCGTTTCGACTTCTGAATCGGTTTCTGTATCAGAATCAGTATCGGTGTCTGAGTCATTGTCAGCATCTGAGTCAGTATCAACGTCTGAATCGGTGTCGACTTCAGAGTCATTGTCAGCGTCTGAATCAGTTTCAACATCTGAATCAGTTTCAACATCTGAATCAGTCTCAACATCAGAGTCAGCATCTACATCAGAATCTGTATCAACGTCTGAGTCAGCATCTGCGTCCGAGTCAGTATCAACGTCTGAATCGGTTTCTGTATCAGAATCAGTGTCAGCCTCTGAGTCAGCATCAGTCTCTGAGTCAGCATCAGTCTCTGAGTCAGCATCAGTCTCTGAGTCAGTTTCAGCCTCTGAATCGGTATCGACGTCTGAGTCGGTCTCAACGTCCGAATCTGCATCAACATCCGAATCAGTCTCTACGTCTGAATCAATCTCGACATCTGAATCATTGTCGGCGTCTGAATCAGTATCAACGTCCGAATCGGTTTCTGTATCTGAATCAGTATCAACATCCGAATCAGTCTCAACCTCTGAGTCAGTCTCAGCGTCCGAATCAGTATCAACATCCGAATCAGTTTCAGCGTCTGAGTCAGTATCAACGTCCGAATCAGTTTCTGCATCTGAGTCAGCGTCAGCCTCTGAATCAGCTTCTGCGTCTGAGTCAGCGTCAGCTTCTGAATCAGCTTCTGCGTCTGAGTCAGCGTCAGCTTCTGAATCAGTGTCAACTTCTGAATCAGTGTCGACATCCGAGTCAGTCTCAACGTCCGAATCAGCCTCTGCTTCAGAATCAGTCTCAACCTCAGAATCAGTTTCAGCATCCGAGTCAGCATCAACGTCTGAGTCGGTATCGACATCCGAGTCAGTTTCAGCATCAGAATCAGTTTCAACCTCAGAATCAGTTTCAGCATCCGAGTCAGCGTCAGCTTCCGAGTGGGTTTCAACGTCCGAATCTGCATCTACATCCGAATCAGTATCAACATCTGAATCAGTATCAACATCTGAATCAGTATCAACATCCGGATCAGTCTCTACGTCTGAATCAATCTCGACATCTGAATCATTGTCAGCGTCTGAATCGGTTTCTGTATCTGAATCAGTATCAACATCCGAATCAGTCTCGACATCAGAGTCAGCATCTACCTCAGAATCAGTTTCAACCTCTGAGTCAGTTTCTACATCCGAGTCTGTCTCAACATCTGAGTCAATTTCAGCTTCTGAGTCGGTTTCAACATCCAAATCAGTGTCTACTTCTGAATCGGCATCTGCATCTGCATCTGCATCAGAATCAGTGTCAACATCCGAATCAGTCTCAACGTCCGAGTCAGTTTCAACGTCTGAATCAGTATCGGCTTCAGAGTCAGTTTCAACGTCTGAATCAGTATCGGCTTCAGAGTCAGTTTCAACGTCCGAATCGGCATCTACATCAGAATCAGTTTCTGCATCTGAGTCAGCGTCAGCCTCTGAATCAGCGTCAGCCTCTGAGTTAGTTTCAGCCTCTGAGTCGGTCTCAACGTCCGAATCAACATCAGCATCCGAATCGGTTTCAACCTCAGAATCAGTTTCTACATCTGAGTCGGTTTCTGCATCCGAGTCTGTCTCAACCTCTGAATCAGTTTCAGCGTCTGAGTCGGTTTCAACATCCAAATCAGTGTCGACCTCCGAATCGGCATCTGCATCTGCATCCGAATCAGTGTCAACATCCGAATCAGCGTCAGCCTCTGAGTCAGTTTCAGTCTCCGAATCGGCATCAACATCCGAATCAGCTTCTGTGTCTGAGTCAGTATCAACATCCGAATCTGCATCTGCTTCTGAATCACTCTCGACATCCGAATCAGTATCAACGTCTGAGTCAGTTTCAACGTCCGAGTCAGTATCAACATCCGAGTCGGTTTCTGTATCTGAATCAGTGTCTACGTCTGAATCGGAATCGACATCCGAATCAGTTTCTGCATCTAAGTCGGTTTCTGCATCCGAGTCTGTCTCAACCTCTGAATCAGTTTCAGCGTCTGAGTCAGTTTCAACATCAGAATCATTCTCAGTCTCTGAATCAGCCTCTGCGTCCGAGTCAGCGTCAACTTCTGAATCAGCGTCTGAGTCAGCGTCAGCCTCTGAGTCAGCATCAGTCTCTGAGTCGGCCTCTACGTCTGAGTCGGTTTCAGCCTCTGAGTCGGCCTCTACGTCTGAGTCGGTTTCAGCCTCTGAATCAGTATCAACATCCGAGTCAATTTCAGCCTCTGAGTTGGTTTCAACGTCTGAATCAGTCTCAGCGTCTGCATCGGTTTCTGTATCCGAATCAGTGTCTACGTCCGAGTCGGTTTCTGTATCAGAATCAGTGTCAACGTCTGAATCAGTTTCTGTATCTGAGTCAGCATCAGCCTCTGAGTCGGCCTCTACATCAGAATCAGTCTCAACCTCTGAATCGGTATCGACGTCTGAGTCAGTCTCAGTCTCTGAGTCAGTATCTACGTCCGAATCAGCGTCAGCCTCTGAATCTGAGTCGGTATCAGCATCAGAATCAGCCTCTGCTTCTGAATCAGTTTCAACATCAGAATCAGTCTCAGAGTCCGAATCAGTTTCAACGTCTGAATCGGTTTCTGTATCAGAATCAATCTCGACATCAGAATCATTGTCAGCATCGTTGAGCACTTCAGTATCAGAAAGTCAGTCAGTTTCTACTTCAGTTTCAGTCTCAACATCTGAGTCAGTTTCAGTCTCTGAATCATTGTCAGCCTCTGAGTCGGTTTCAACATCGGAATCAACTTCTGCGTCTGAGTCAGCCTCAACGTCTGAATCAGTGTCTACTTCTGAATCACTTTCAACGTCTGAATCAATCTCGACATCAGAATCATTGTCAGCATCGTTGAGCAATTCAGTATCAGAAAGCCAGTCAGTCTCTACTTCGGTTTCAGTTTCGATGTCAGTATCTGTATCTGAGTCAGCATCGACATCGGAGTCAGTTTCAACGTCCGAATCAGTGTCAGCGTCTGAGTCAGTATCAACATCCGAATCAGTCTCAACCTCTGAGTCGGTCTCAGCATCCGAATCAGTCTCAACCTCTGAGTCGGTCTCAGCATCCGAATCAGTCTCAACCTCTGAGTCGGTCTCAGCATCCGAATCAGTATCAACGTCTGAATCTTCATCGACGTCTGAATCAGTTTCAACGTCCGAATCAGTGTCAGCGTCTGAGTCAGTTTCAGCATCTGAATCGGTATCTACTTCAGAATCAGTTTCAACGTCTGAATCAGTCTCAGTCTCAGAATCAGTATCTACATCAGAATCAGTATCTACATCAGAATCAGTTTCAACGTCTGAATCAGTTTCAACGTCTGAATCAGTTTCAACGTCTGAATCAGTATCTACATCTGAATCAGTGTCAACATCCGAATCAGTCTCAGCGTCTGAATCGGTCTCGACGTCAGAGTCAGTCTCGACGTCAGAGTCAGTCTCAACGTCTGAATCAGTTTCAACTTCTGAATCGGTCTCAACCTCTGAGTCAGTTTCAGCGTCTGAATCAGCATCAACGTCCGAGTCAGTTTCTACCTCTGAGTCAGCATCTGCGTCCGAGTCAGTATCAGTTTCTACCTCTGAGTCAGTGTCTGCATCAGAATCGGCATCTACTTCAGTTTCAGTTTCGACATCAGAGTCGGCGTCTACGTCCGAATCAGCATCTGCATCTGAGTCAGTGTCAACGTCTGAATCGGTATCAGCATCAGAATCAGTGTCAGTGTCTGAATCGGTTTCAACATCAGAATCAGTGTCAACGTCCGAATCGGTTTCTGTATCTGAATCCGTTTCTACGTCCGAGTCAGCGTCAGCCTCTGAATCAGCATCAACGTCTGAATCAATCTCGACATCTGAATCATTGTCAGCATCGTTGAGCAGTTCAGTATCTGAAAGCCAGTCAGTCTCTACTTCGGTTTCAGTTTCGACATCAGTCTCTGCATCTGAGTCAGCATCATTGAGTACCTCTGCACCTGAATCAACTTCAACATCAGTAAGTACTTCAGTTTCAGTGAGTCAATCACAATCAGGATCAACATCTGGTAGCGGTTCATACTCTAACTCAATGAGCCAATCAATTTCTCATTCAGAGTCATTGTCTGCATCAGAATCAGCAAGTGGATCACAAAAACACAGCCAGTCTGTAGTGCTTCCAAATACTGGCGAAACAGGATCTGTAACATCAGCTCTTCTTGGGGTTGTTACAGGGTTAGCTGGAATTGCTGGACTTATCCGACGTAAAAAGAAGGGGGAATGATCTAGTAGGAAATATCATTTTTTTCGAGTGAATCTCATAGGAGATTCACTTTTTTACTAGTAGAATGAAGTGTTTTTAATGTGTTACAAAAAAATTTGAAAATTAAACAATAATATAGAAGTTTTTTGTAGCAAATTACTTGAATCTACGTAGTATTCCTGTATAATTAATAATGACTACAATGTAAGGGGAATATCATGCAATTTAAGCGTTCAAAAGGAAACTTTCGTGAAACAGATCGTGTCGTACGCTTCAAATTAATTAAATCAGGAAAAAATTGGCTTCGAGCATCAACGGCTGCTCTAGGCCTCTTTCGCGTGGTGCGTGGGCAAGTGGAGGAGACCATCATTGCCAACGTACAGCAAGATCAAATAGAAAATCAAAAGCATAACCAAGCCTTCTTAAAAGGTTTGATTACGGTAGGGACTGTTTTTGGTGGTGCTGTGCTTGCTACGACAGCTAAGGCGGAGGATGCAACATCACTTGCACCAACGGTTTCTGAGACAAAAGAGGAAACCTTGGCAGAAGTGGATAGTGTGGTCTTAGGAAATACCTCTACCCAGTCTTCAGAATCCAGCTCTGTTTCAGGATCAACTAGCCTTTCTACATCTGTGAGTGTATCTACTTCGATCAGTGAATCCGCATCTTTATCCTTGAGCGAAGTTGGATCAACTGCATTATCAACGGCACTTAGCGAGTCTGCTCAAGCTCTAGAGTCAGAGGTAGTTGTTGATGAACCGACTAGTTTAGAAGAAGCCACTGTTTTAGAACAAAATACCTCTGAAGCTGAATTGCTTCAAGAAATTGCAGGGAATTACGCATCTAAAATGACGGACACCGATCGCCGATCAGTTGTCGAAGCGGTCATTAACAAAGTGCAGGCCGAAGTGACTGCAAGTAATAACTTGATCCACACCAATGCCAGTGCTCAAGCTTATGCTGACCAGCGCGATCGTTTGGAGAAAGCTGTCGATGAGATGATGACGACCTTGACAGCTGCAGGTTTTGTGGGAAATACAAATGTAGATGGGAAACCTGCGATCTCTGCTCAGTTGGCTCCTCTAGCTGAGGAAACATACTTGGCTGATGATGTATTGGATATGAGCCCGAACCCAGAAGATCCCAATGGTGCGAGTGTAGAAGATCCTACACTTGACACACCAGGATATGCTAAGGATCCTCATCTAGATAAAGATCTCTTAAGATTTTCGCCTGAAGAGTTGAAAAATTTTTTAGGTGAACCCTACACCAATCGTTATACATTTGGTATTTGGGACTTTGTGAATAAACAAGGAGAGTCACTTGGTTACTATGCGACCATGTCGATTGATATCAGTGAGATAGATCCGGAAAAGCATAAGGCAATGGATGTTTATTTCCGCATTGTCCGAAAATCAGATGGGGCTGAAATTTTTTCACAAACTGTATCTCCAGAAGGATATGGCCAAGATATTCAATTACCAAAAGAAGTACTAATTGGTCAGGCTCCCCTTGGGAACAAGGTTTTTAATTCGGAACCTTCTACAGGTAATGGGACCTTTGGAATGCTAACGAATTTTATTCCGGAACAGGCTTTCTTATTCCGGAGTATTTATGATGTCATGACGCCTGAGAATCAGGGGCAATTGATTAGGACGTATCCTAGTATCAAAATTCCATCTATGATGGGACAACAATCGACCTTCTATAGAGAAGTGGACCCGAATGGTAGATGGTTTAATGGGCAATATGAACCAACGGGGAAAGAAAGATCCTTACTAGAGTATAGAATCTACGGATTGGAAGGCCAGCATTATACAGCTTCCAATCCACGCGAATTTCCTGGTTATGTACAGGTCCCAGCGCACACCGTGTTCCCGAATCGTAAAAGTGGGGTGTTCGATAATAGTAAGAATGGGAAATCAAGAATTGAACTATTAGGGGATGCGCGTGAGCATTTCATTAAAAGTGAAGTTGTCACCCTTAATCAAAATGGTGATTATTCTCTTCGCTACTATGTTTTAGATCCTTCTAAAATCCATGATGTTAGTAGTGGTGATGTAGGAAACGCTAAGGTAACCGATGTATATACACTTGTTTATGAAAAAGAATTTAAACAAGATAGTACGGATAACCTTTCAGATTTAGGTGGAACTCGTAAAGTTGAAAGTAAAAACAAGGATTATTTCCTGAATGTTACACCAAAACGAATAGATTACCAACATTTTGAGTTGGATATTACAGGTTGGTTCTCTAGTAAGGAGACAGTTACATACACTGATGAGAAAACAGGAATAGAATATACTGTTCCAAAACCATTCACGGAACTTCCAAAATCAGCCTACCTCGATAAAAATACGACCATGGTCGTTGGAGAAGATGCAACACCTCAAGGAGCAGATGGTTTTTCCAACTTCAAACAAACGATCAAAAAAATAGTAGATTCATATCCCTTAACGAGTGTGAATTATTACTATCGGAAGATGACACCGTCAGAATCTGCTTCACAATCTCAAAACTTCTCGATTTCAACTTCAGAGTCACTAGTTTCAGAATCCATTTCATCTTCTCAATCTGTTTCGGTCAGTGAGTCCGTTTCCTTGTCACAAGCATCTAGCTTCGCCAGTCAATCAGATTCACAGGTTTCAACCTCGATTTCCTTGTCACAATCTGTATCGACAAGCGAATCCAACTCGTTGGTTCAGGAATCGATCTCCACTAGTCAGTCGGAGTCTCTAGTCCAAGAGTCGGTTTCAGCCAGTCAATCAGATTCCTTGATTAAAGAATCCGTATCTGCCAGCCAGTCTGATTCGTTGGTTCAGGCCTCTGTTTCAGCAAGTCAATCGGATTCGTTAGTTCAGGCCTCAGTCTCTGCTAGCCAGTCCGAGTCGCTGCTCAAAGAGTCGGTTTCTTCAAGCCAGTCAGATTCATTGGTTCAAGAGTCCGTTTCGGCAAGCCAATCAGAGTCGTTGGTCCAAGCCTCAGTTTCTGAGAGTGAATCGGAATTATTGGTTCAGGAGTCTGTATCGGCCAGTCAATCCGATTCGCTGGTTAAAGAATCTGTCTCAGCGAGTCAGTCCGATTCCTTGATACAAGAATCAGTTTCCGCGAGTCAGTCTGATTCCTTGGTTCAGGAATCTGTATCGTCTAGCCAATCAGAGTCTTTGGTAAAAGCCACAGTTTCAGCAAGTCAGTCTGAGTCATTGGTACAAGAATCAGTTTCAGCAAGTCAGTCTGAGTCATTGGTACAAGAATCAGTTTCAGCAAGTCAGTCTGAGTCGTTGGTACAAGCGTCAGTTTCAGCGAGCCAATCAGACTCGCAGGTACAAGCCTTGGTTTCAGTGAGTCAATCAGAGTCGTTAGTACAAGAATCAGTTTCCGCCAGTCGATCAGACTCCTTGGCTCAGACATCTGTATCGTCTAGCCAATCAGAGTCTTTGGTTCAAGCATCCGTTTCAGCGAGCCAATCAGAATCGTTAGTACAAGAATCGGTTTCAGTGAGTCAATCACAATCTACTTCTGATGTCGAATCTAAGTCTCAAAATACAGAATCTATGTCCTTTTCTCGTTCTGATTCAATGAGTCAGTCGGAATCGCAAGTATCGACTGATTTGCAATCAACATCATGGAGTCAGTCAGAATCACAAGTTCAAGCTTCGATCTTTGCAAGTCAATCAGAGTCGTTGGTTCAGGAATCTGTATCTGCCAGTCAATCAAAGTCGTTGGTTCAAGCATCGACTTCAGCGAGCCAATCTGAGTCACAAGTTCAAGCATCAGTCTCCGCAAGCCAGTCTGAATCGTTGATACAAGCTTCGATCTCTAATAGCTACTCAGAGTCGTTGGTCCAAGCTTCGGTTTCCGCGAGTCAATCAGATTCATTAGTTCAAGCTTCTGCTTCGACAAGCGAATCGGCTTCAACTTCTCATGTCGTAGCTGCATCGCAGGTTTCAGAGTCTGGATCGTTCTCTCGATCCGTTTCTGAGAGTCTATCTGCTTCACAATGGACATCCCATTCAGGATCTCTAGCGTCGGCCTCGCTATCGAAGTCTGACTCCTATAGCCAATCAGCTTCACTCCTTTCAACAAGCGAATCGGCTTCAACGTCCATGCCAGTATCTGAATTTCCTTTGACGAGTGTTTCAGATTCTATAAGCGCATCATCGACAGAGAGTCAATCCTTATCGCAGGAAATTTCTGAATGGATTAGTGTGTCTTATGCGTCAAGTTTTTCTGCTGTGACAAGTTCTTCGGAGTCTGTCGTGTCTTCGTTTGGCACCTCTTACTCAGAATCTCCATCAGACACAAGCTCACTAAGTGCGACGCGTTCTTCAGAACCTGCTCTTCCAGAGACAGGTGCCCATCCTTCATCTAATATTCTTGCTACAGGAGCTTCCATTCTTCTGTCTGGATTAGCCCTTTTAGGAATTCGGAAAAAGGATGGCAAATAAAACCTTAAAAGACCGGAATGAACTGGTCTTTTATTGATCTAGAATGTCTAAGAAGTTGTGAAATATGTTATAATGAATGAGGAAGTTTTCGTTGAAGGGTATGAAAAAGGTTGCTTTGTGAAAGCTCAGTTTGCCTTCATATCTTCAGGAAATATGGGACAAAAAAAGAAGAGTCAGAGGAAAGAGATGAAAATCCATTTTACAAATTTATTCGGGCAGTCTTCTCAGAGCGTGGCCCTGATGGCCCAAAACGATATCATGAATGTCGTTCGCGAGCTTGGGGTCAATGAATTAGGGATCTACTTTTATGATCATAGCAATGAACCAGCTAGTGAATTGAACTCGCGAATGGATGGGATTTTAGCAGGCGTTGCTTTTGGGGATATCGTTTTCGTTCAATCGCCTTCTTGGAATGGGATTGAGTGGGACCGCCGTTTGGTGGATAAGTTAAAACTCCTTCAAACCAAGCTGGTCATGTTTATCCATGATGTCCCGCCGCTCATGTTTGAAAGTAATTATTATCTCATGCCTGCTTATATTGAGATGTATAATAAAAGCGACCTTGTTGTTGTCCCATCAGAACAGATGTACCATCGTCTAGTATCAGAAGGGCTTACAGTAAAAAAATATGTGGTCCAAAAGTTGTGGGATTTGACCCACAGTTTGGATCTCTACACTCCACAATTTGAGAAAAAGTTGATCTTCTCAGGAAATCCTTCGCGTTTCCCTCATATCATCGATTGGAAATATGATACCCCCCTTCATGTCTATACCGAACCAGTTGAAGGAGTCGATTATTCTAAGGTCCATATCGAAGGCTGGCGGACCAAGCAAGAGTTGCTTCTCGAACTTTCCAAGGGTGGTTTTGGACTTGTCTGGGGAAATTCAGAGAATCCTGAGGATGAGCGGGATTACTACAAAGAAAATATTTCCTACAAACTATCAACCTATCTTTCTGCTGGTCTTCCAGTAGTGGTACCAGATTATTTGTCAAATGCAGACTATATTCGAGAAAAAGGGATCGGATTTGTAGCCTCCAGTCTCGAAGAAGCCAATCGTTTGGTTCAAGACTGCACAGAAGAAGAGTATGCCCAAATGGTTCAAAAGGCTCAACATACTTCTTATTTGATTCGCAATGGCTATTTTACAAAGAAATTATTTGTTGATAGTGTCATGGCTTTAGGAAAATAAATAGAATAAAATAGGATTCTTCAGACATAAATCTGAAGAATTTTTTATTGAATACGGTACCAAGGCTATAATTTTTTACAATATTAAGGATTAGTGACAAATAAGTGTAGAAAATAAGCAAATTATGGTAAAATAAGTTGAGATAAAATGCTCTAAAGGCACATATTTAAAGGCTGTTTTCCAAGTGGAAGAGTCAAAATGAGTAAGAGAAAGTTTAAAAGAAATGTTAAAACGATCTGAAGTAGGAAAGAGATTTTGTTGGACGATATTTTTCGTCTTTATTTATGTTTTGGGAAGTAAAATTTCCCTGCCTTTTGTTGACTTATCAAAGGCCTTGAGACTCAATGAGGGAACGACAACCGGTTTACAGCTCTCAAGTGCTGTGATGGGGGGAAACCTCCGTGGAATGTCGATCTTTTCGATCGGTCTATCCCCGTGGATGTCTTCCATGATTTTGTGGCGGATGTTTACCGTTTCAAAACGCTTTAACCTTGAAAAAACCAGCTCGGAAATTGTGGAGCGGCGAAAGATGTACGTGACCTTGGCACTCGCCATTGTCCAGTCCTTGGCAGTGGCCATGTATCTCCCCTTGAAGACAGGGTTGAACTCCGGACTTGTCATTACGGTCAATACCATGATTATGGTAGCCGGAGCCTTCTTTCTAGTTTGGCTCTCAGATCTAAATGCCGCTTTGGGGCTTGGAAGTTCTGTTGTGATCATGATGGCTGGGATGGTTATGTACCTGCCAGAAGATGTGATGCAGACCCTTTCAAGTGTCAATAATATCCCAGAGATCGCTTATGTTCTGGGCGTGATTTTTATCTTGATTTTTGTCTATGTGGCAGTCTTGGTGGAATATTCCAAGTACCAGATTCCTGTCAATAAATTAGGGATCCACAACAACTTGAAAAGTTATACTTTTTTGGATATCAAGCTCAACCCAGCAGGAGGGATGCCCTTTATGTACGCCATGACCTTGGTGTCCATTCCTCAGTATGCCATGCTCTTGATCTTGTCTATGGATTCCAATGCTAAGTGGGCTGCTCGTTTAGCCAAACACTTGGTGATGGGAGATCCGATTTGGATCCTTCTTTACATTCTGATGATCGCCCTTCTCTCTTTTGCTTTCGCCTTTGTTAATGTGAACGGAGAAGAAATTGCAGATAAGATGATGAAGGCTTCCGAGTATATCGATCATGTCTATCCTGGAGCAGATACACGTCGCTATATCAATAAAATTGTGCTACGCTTGACGGTTTTTGGAACCTTGTATCTGATCCTCTTCACGGCGCTTCCTTTTTCTCTCTTGTTATGGGATAAGGATCTCTTGCGCTTGACCATGATTCCAGGAACCTTCCTCATGTTTGTCGGGATGATTTACAATATCCGAGAAGAAATTCGTGCCCTTCGTGTGAATCAACGTTATACAAGAATATTCTAGGAGTAACCATGTATTATTTTGTACCAGCCTGGTATGGAACGGACCGCATCTGGCAGCAAACAGCTACCCCTTGGTACTGGATGCGAGAGTCTATTGAATTTGACGATACCATTAATCAAGTTCGTATTTTTCAAGAAGCAGAAATGGATCGGATCTTATTGTTGCCTCAATATAGTCCACAACTGTGCTATTTTTTACACCGCCAAGATTTGTTAGAGACAGATGTCCTTTCGATTTTTGATAAGATCCAACAGGTTCCGTCTAGTTTGGCGATGCGCCCAGTTCAGCTTCAGGACATCGAATGGCCGAGTGAGACCACTTTTTCCTATACTCCCTTTTTGGTGATGGCATTTCGAAAGGGCCACCACCTAGCAAAAATTGATATGGGAGTGGATGGAAACCTTCTCTCTTTGACCCGTTATAAGAATGACGAGATCAGCTACATCGAGTACTTAGATGATCGTGGCTTTATCTCTAGTAGAATCTACTACAATGAGGGAAAACCCTATTTCCAAGAGTATCTGAGTTTTGATGGGCAATGGGTTTTGAGAGAGATGTTGATCGAAGAGAACCACTCCGTCATGGTTAATGAAGCTTTCTTTCATGCCTTCAAAAAAGAAAGCTATGCCAATATGGGAGACGTTGTCGCTGAAAAAATGAAGGAGCAGCTAGCAACCTTGGTTCCAGGACGAGATCAGTTGGTTCTGGCAGCTCATCCAGCAAATTTGGCTTTTTTACAAGATACAGCAAGTAGCGTCAAGAAAGTCTTGTCTTTCTATGGGGATCGTCAGCCCTTGTCTGCTGAAAATTTTGCCCTCTATTTTGATATGATTGATGCCCAGCTCTTGATTACAGATAGTGAAAAAACCAAAGAAGCGATTGGAGTCTTTTCTCCTAGTTTGGCTCAAAAGACACACCGGATCACCTCTTTTGACTCCCGACTCCGTTTGGGTTCTAGTCAGGAGCGCAAGGAATCGAAGATTTACTTTTATGTCAATGAAGCCGAGCTCCCAAGTAAGAGCCAGCTCAAGAAGGTCTTAGAAGTGTTGTCTCACCATCCTTTATTTGAAGTTGTTTTTGCATTTTACAATGGCTCGCCGGAGCGGGTGAAAGAATTAGAAGGGCAACTCGAGGAATTGATCGCTAGCGAGCAGGACTTGCATCTGGTTCAATCACCAGCCCAAATGGAAGGGCTTGGGGAAAACCAGATTATCGATGAAGAGTCCGTACAAGACGCACCGGACTATCGCTTTGTAGTTAAGAATTTTTCAAATGAAAATGACATTATTCAAGAGTTGGAAAAAACCCGCTTGATCGTAGATTTAAGCGAGGAACCCAACCTCTATACTCAGATTGCAGGGATCTCTGCTGGGATTCCTCAGGTCAACCGCGTCCAGACAGAATATGTCGATCATTTGAAAAACGGTTATGTCTTATCAAAGGGAGACAAGGAATTAGGAAAGGCAATCACGCACTTCTTATTGGAATTGAAGCCTTGGAACGAAGCCTTGGTCTACTCGATCGAAAAAATTCAAGAATACACCGGTCAACGCTTGATCGAGAAATGGGAAGGATGGATGAAAGAACGTCATGGATAAAAAATTACAAATACCCCATATTCTCCAAATCGGCTCAAGCAGTTGGCGAGATCAGGTGGAGCTTCCTGCTGGATTAGGCTGGCACTTTTTTCAAGCTACCACTCTTCCATCGCTCAAAGAGTATATGGAAGAAGAGGAAATCTCCAAATTCAAAGCCTTGATTCTGGAAAAGTCAGAAGATTTATTAGCTTTAGGAGAAGACCTGGCTTATTTCCAGCCTTATACTGTTTTTTATGATAAAAGCTATGAACTAGAGGCGCCTTCTGAAGAATTGGCCCACCTCTTAAGGCTCAAGCAAGCAAGACCCTGGGATTTCTCAAACAAGCATCAATTTCTCTATGTCTTAGACCGCTTTTTATACGACAATCAATATGGAGATGCCTTTACAGTTCGTGACCTGCGGGTGAGACCGGATTTTGCTGGCCAGCAAACGGTGCTGGGGCAACATTTTCTGAAGCTGGATGGCCCATACGGTGAAGAGTTTACACCGATTGCTCAGTGGGTCTACAACTACGTGTATGATGCTAGTCGTCCCATCAATTTTTGGTTGGAATATGAAAAAGATCCAAGCTGTCAGCTGCAATTGCGGATTCAATTTTACCGCTTTGGTGCTCTGGGAGAGTGGGTCAAAGATGCAGTCTTTTCAGAAGAAGAGATGGAGCAACCACTAGAATTGGACGGAGCAGAACCTTATTACTTAGCCTTTTCGCTGGAAGCAAAAGGAGAAGGGACGCTTACGATCGGAGCCTTACATAAGCGCTTGTCACATGGTCCTTTAGGAGAGATGACCGTAGGAGCTAAGACGCTACGGGACCACAAACGCCAAGAAATTTTTGCTTATTTCCATCCTGGCGATCTGAAGCCACCTTTAAACATTTACTTTTCTGGGTATCGTCCGGCTGAAGGATTTGAAGGGTTTGGGATGATGCGTGCGATGGGGAGTCCCTTTATTCTCTTTTCTGACCCAAGACTGGAAGGTGGATCCTTCTATATGGGCTCAGAAGAATTGGAAAGTCAAATCACTGCTTTTATTGATCAGCACTTGGACTTGCTCGGCTTTGAGCCAAAAGATATGAATTTCTCTGGCTTGTCCATGGGGACCTTTGGTGCCCTTTACTATGGGGCTCTTTATTCTCCTCATGCGATCTTGGTCGGAAAACCCATTGTCAACCTGGGAGATGTCGCTGCCAACCTGAAATTTAAACGCCCAGATGAGTTTGGAACGTCCTTGGATATGATGCAGTTGATCATTGGTCAAGTGTCGCAAGAAGGGATCGGTCAGCTCAATCAACGCTTCTGGGACCGGTTTAACCAGGCAGATTTCAAGGATACGATTTTAGCCCTTGCCTATATGAGAGATGATGACTACGACCAGCAGGCTTATCCAGATATTTTAGAGACCTTGTATGAATTGCCGGTTCGTATTATCAGCACTAGTCGTGCTGGTCGACACAACGATGCGAGTGGTCCGATCATTGAGTGGTTTGTGACCCAGTACAAAGAAATCATGGAAAGAGACTTTGGAAGAAACCAATGATAAAAATAAAAGAAAATGAAAGCAGACGAATCTACTGGGGCGATACTGTTCTAGCAGATTATCTTTGGGGGTCGACCATTCAGGCGACTGCCCAAGGAAGCGTTCAGTTTCAGAACCCCCTCATGCCATCTGGTCAAGTGCTGAAAACTTGGCATTCGCAGACAAATTTTGGCGCAACTCGTCAAATTCCTAGTCTGCCTCTGCTCAAAAGAGAGCAAGATTATGAACTGGTTATCACGATGGAAGCGACTCCGGCTCATACCGTTATGGTAGAAATCGTCTTCAAAGATCGCTTTGGAGAGGTCGTTGGCCGTCGAGTAACCGCAGAAGGTCGCTTGCCGTTTACCTATCCAGATCAAGCATACGCCTATGAAGTACGCTTGCTCAGTGCAGGTTTGCAAGAGTTTACCTTCCACTATTTCACGATTCAACCAATATCGTCTGAGGGAGCAGAAGTTCTCGAATAGACGAACATCACTGCAAAAAAAGAGGATTACATTGGATTACGTTAAATTAAGAAACATCAAAAAAATCTTAAAAGAAGTCAATAGCTGGAAGGATGACATGGCCCGCTTGACGGATCAACAACTACAGGAGAAGACTGTGGAATTTCGGGAACGTCTAGCAGAGGGTGAGACCTTGGATGATCTCTTACCGGAAGCATTTGCAGTTGCGCGGGAAGCTGATAAACGGGCCTTGGGCATGTTTCCTTATGACGTGCAAGTCATGGGAGGGATTGTCCTCCACCAAGGCAATGTCGCTGAAATGAATACCGGTGAAGGAAAGACCTTGACGGCAACTATGCCGGTTTATCTCAATGCCTTAGAGGGCAAAGGGGTCATGGTTATTACGACCAATACCTATCTGGCAACTCGGGATGCAGAAGAGATGGGACAGGTCTACCGCTTTTTGGGCTTGACTGTTGGAGTTCCCTTGAAACAATCAGAAGACGAAGAATTAGATCCAGAAGTCAAACGGGAGATTTACCGGTCAGATGTCATTTATACGACCAATACCAGTTTGGGCTTTGACTATTTAACAGAGAACTTGACGGCTTCTGCAGATGGCCAATTTTTGGCAGACTTCAATTACGCCATTGTTGATGAGATTGATTCGGTGCTCCTTGATAGTGCTCAGACTCCCTTGATTATTTCTGGTTCTCCTCGGGTTCAGTCCAACCTTTATGGGATTATTGATACCCTGATCCAAACCTTCAAAGAAGGGGAAGACTTCAAGTTTGATGAAGAAAAGAAACGAGTTTGGTTGACTCGAAAAGGAGCTCATGCAGCAGAAGCCTTTCTAGCCATTCCCAACCTCTATGATCCCCAATACCGTGACTTGGTCCGCCATATCAGCTTAGCCCTGCAGGCCAATAAAAACTTTATTAAGGATAAGGATTATGTCATCCATCCCAATGTCGAAGGGCAACCGGAGATTGTCTTACTAGACCAGGCGACGGGGCGCTTGATGGAAATGACCCGTTTGCAAGGAGGACTCCACCAGGCGATTGAAGCCAAAGAGGGTCTCAAGCTCACCCAAGAAACACGGGCCATGGCTTCTATTACTTACCAAAACCTCTTTAAGATGTTTCGGAAGTTGGGTGGCATGACTGGGACTGGGAAGGTCGCTGAGGCAGAGTTTCTTGATACCTATGCCATGTCAGTGATCAAGATCCCAACCAATCGCAAGAAGATCCGCAAGGATTTGCCAGATGAAATCTATCAGACCTTGCCAGAGAAAATCGTGGCTTCCTTGGATTATGTGAAGAAGATCCACGAAAAGGGCAATCCGATTCTGGTCTTTGCCGGATCCGTTGAGATGTCGATTCTTTACTCGAATCTTCTTTTGCGGGAAGGGATTCCACACAATCTTCTTAATGCCAACAATGCTCCTCGAGAGGCCCAGATCATTAAGGAATCAGGTCGAAAAGGAGCTGTGACGGTTGCGACCTCAATGGCCGGTCGGGGAACCGATATCAAGTTGGGACCAGGAGTCGCTGAGTTAGGTGGCTTGGTGGTTGTTGGGACTGAGCGGATGATGAACCAGCGGATTGACCTTCAAATTCGGGGACGTTCAGGTCGCCAAGGAGATCCCGGTTTGACCAAGTTCTTCGTCTCTTTGGAAGACGATTTGATGAAAAACTGGGGGCCAGACTGGATCCAGGATACCTATCAAGACTATGATGTGGATGAGCGAATTGGTTCAGCCAAAGCTCTGACCAAGCGCAAGTATAGAAACTTGGTGGAGCGAGCTCAAAATGCTAGTGAAAGTTCTGGTCAGGCCAGTCGTCGGATGACACTAGAATTTGCGGAAAGCATGAATATTCAGCGTGCCATCGTCTACGAAGAGCGCGACCGCTTGATTAAACAAGAAGGACGCTTGGATGATATCGTTGAAAAAGTGCTTCGTTCCGTCTTTTCAAGTGTAGCCCATAAAAAAGAATACAAGGAACCGGTAGCTTTTTATCGCTATATGTTAGACAATGTGAGCTACCAAGTAGATCCGGAAAAGGCCCACCAAACCTTCCGTAGCAAGAAAACCAAAGAGAATTTCTTATGGGAGATTGCTAAAAGCGAGTTGGAAGCTAAGTATGAGATCTTAGGCACCGATGAGGTGATCGCCCAATTCCAGCGCATGGCGATCCTAAAAGCTATCGATGAAAACTGGGTAGAGCAGGTAGACTATCTGCAACAATTGCGCATGGCGCTCTCTGGTCAGTACACCAGTCAGAAAAACCCTTTGGTAGAATTTTTCCAAGAAGCCTACCAATCCTTTGAACGAATGAAAGAGGCGGCCAAAGAACAAATGGTCCGCA
The DNA here is from genome assembly GCF_015557775.1 of Streptococcus parasanguinis. GTDB lineage: Bacteria > Bacillota > Bacilli > Lactobacillales > Streptococcaceae > Streptococcus > Streptococcus parasanguinis_AA. Next base: position 256,054 of record NZ_JADNOY010000002.1, read on the forward strand.
ATCTCTTACTGAGTCGAGTAGAAATCAATAAAAAAGGGGAAATTGTCTTGCATTTCCCATAAAAGAGGACATTATGACAGTATACAATATCAACCTTGGAATCGGTTGGGCCAGCAGTGGTGTTGAGTATGCCCAGGCCTACCGTGCCCAGTTGTTACGCAATATCCATCAACCAGCCAAGTTTGTCTTTATGGATATGATTCTAGCCGATAATATCCAACATTTAACAGAAAATATCGGTTTTAAAAATGATGAAATCATCTGGCTCTACAGCCATTTTACAGATATAAAAATTGCGCCAACGACCTATACCATTGATCAGGTCTTAGCAGGTTTTGCCGGGAAACCGACTCGTGAAGAAGTCGATGGTAAGATCAAGCGTTTCTTTTATGAGGACCAGGACAACTTTTTGACCTGCTACCTGTGCGCAGAAAACAGTCCCTATGTTGAACGTTGCGAGTACGTGTCTAGAGGAATTTTGGTGAGAAAGGATTATTTCTCCTATACCCGCTATTGTACTGAGTACTTCATTCCCAAAAACAATCAAGCCAACTTGATTGAGCGCCGTTTTTACAATGAAGACGGGACGGTTGCCTACAGCATGCAGATGGCAGATGGCCGCGAAATTTATCGTTTTCCAGATCGCTACCTAGTTGGTCGCCAAGAATTGATCCGCTACTTCATGCAAACTCTTCAATTGACCAAACAAGATCTGGTAATTTTGGATCGGGAAACTAATATCGGTCAGCCTATCTTTGAAGAAGCGCAAAAAGCCCGTCTGGGTGTGGTCGTTCACGCCGAGCACTTCAGTGCCAATAATGTTGATGATCAGTATATCCTGTGGAACAACTACTACGAGTACCAATTTACCAATGCAGACAAGGTGGACTTCTTTATTGTCGCGACTGACCGCCAAAAAGAAATCTTGGCCGAGCAGTTTGCCAAATACACCAACCATCAGCCAGCTATCTATACCATTCCAGTTGGGAGTCTTGCAAGCTTGCCACAAAACGAAAATCGCACCCCATTTTCTATGATTACTGCCTCTCGTTTGGCGACAGAAAAGCATATTGACTGGTTGGTGCGAGCAGTGGTTCGCGCCAAAAAAGAATTGCCAGAACTGTCTTTTGACATCTATGGAAAAGGTGGAGAAGAAGGCAAGTTGCGTTCTCTAATTGATGAATTGGGGGCAGCAGATTATATCCACCTCAAAGGGCATGCCAATTTAGAGGAAATTTATAAGAACTATGAGGTTTACCTGTCAGCGTCGACCAGTGAAGGCTTTGGGTTGACCTTGATGGAGGCGATTGGTTCTGGTCTTCCGATAATCGGTTTTGACGTTCCTTATGGCAACCAGACCTTTGTTACAGAAGGTAAAAATGGCTATCTCATTCCGCCTTCAGCAGATCAAGTGGTCGACCAGATTGCTTCTGCCTTTGCGGAAAAAATGATCCAGCTATACAAAAAAGATGATCTAGCCAGCATGCGTCAAGCATCTTATGCGCGTGCAGAAGACTTTTTGACCAGCCGAGTAGAAGAAGCTTGGGCACAATTGATAGAAGAGGTGACACATGCTGAACGTATTTGATAGTTATTCTCGTGAAAGCCAAGACCTGCTCCACTCCATGAAAGAGTCTGGTTTTGACCATCCGACCGTTATTTTGGAGCCAAATGGTTTCTTACCAGACGGTGTCGAGTCTCCCTTTATCTATTTCTTAGGACAAGCAAAAGGGGAGAAGCGGGGACGCTACTTTAATGAAGTTCCAGTGCCTGATTTCTGGGAAGTTTCTGGGGACAACAGTTCGGGGAAAGTGACCTACTATGGTCAAGAAAAGGCTCGGATTGTTTACCATGCTGCTTCTTATAAACGCATCGTCGAGCGCTTAGAGTGGTTAGATGGCAAAGGGCAAGTGGTCATGGTTGAGCACTATGACCAATACGGTCGTAAGATTGCTGTAACGACTTGTGGCGATCAGGGACAGTATTTGGTGACCACTTATTTTGAAGGGGATATCGAGCGCTTGACAGAGAATCACCAAACAGGGGATTTGATCTTGACCTTGGACCATCAACCCATGCGGATTTTCAAGAATCGCTTAGATTACTTTGTCTTTTATCTAGAGTATCGTGGTTTTGATCTAGATGGTTTGGTCTACAATACGCTGGCTACCTCCTTTAGCATTAGTCTCCAGCTAGGCAATAAAGGCATCAAAGGACGCGACGTCTTGGTGTGGCAAGAGCCTCTTCACGACAGCCTTCCGGGCAACATGCAGTTGATTCTAAAGAGCCCAGAAATCCGGACCAAGAAGATCTTGATTCCGCAAAACGCGACCTATCATCGCGCTTTGCAGTTGACCTCGCAAGATCAGCATAGCTATTTTGGACCTCTTGGCTACCTGTATGATTTCAAGGTGAAAGACGATATCCGTAAAGACGCCTTTGTCTTGACTAATTCGGATCAGATCGAAGCCTTGACCTACCTAGTAGAGAACTTGCCGAATGTGACCTTCCGTGTAGCAGCTTTGACGGAGATGTCTGCGAGCCTCTTGTCTATGGTTCGCTATCCAAATGTAGTCTTGTACCAAAATATCAGTCAAGAGCGGATCAAAGAGTTGCTTAAGGTCTCTAGTATTTATCTGGATATCAACCACTATGCAGAGGTGCAAGGCATTGTTCGCAAGGCCTTCGAACACCAGCAAGTCATCCTTGCCTTTAGCCATACCCTGCATGACCGCCACTTCCTCGCACAAGCCAATATCTTTGATCAAGGAAAAGAAGCAGATATGGTGGCCCGTATCCAGGAAATCTACCAATCTGTGGATAACTACAGAGAAGCTGTCGCGCAACAAACTGCCCAATCAAGTAGCGTTGAGCCAGCTGTTTTCAAAGCTCGCTTGCAAGAAGGGATAGGTGGATACAGTGAGTGATCGTAAGAAAGATTTATTTTACAAAGAAGTAGAAGGACGGATGGAGTCTCTCAAACGCCGTCCTGCCGAAAAAGAAAAGACGACACGTTCTGAAAAGATCAATGTTACTTTTAATGTGATCATTGGTTTGGTGATTCTGCTGGGAGTTATTTTTACCCTCTTCAGAGTGTTAGGAGGATCCTAAGATGGAAATGGTATTTGCAATCGGGATCTCGATCTTATCCCTCACTCTTGTGGTTCTGATCACCCTGCAGCCTCGCCAACAACAATCGCTCTCAACAGATGCGACCAGTAACCTAGGAAAGCCAAGTTACTGGCGCTCCCACCGTGGACTCAAGTTAGCGACCCTTGTTGTTAGCATCGTCTTTCTCCTATCCTTATTTCTTTATATGATGGTCGTACAGGCCTAGTCTTTAATAGAATGGATAAAAAGAAGTTGGTATTCTCCAACTTCTTTTAGAATGTAATCCATCTGTTTCTTAGATAATGCAACCTAAATGATACTTAAAAAATTAAAGAGATATCTACAATTTGAAGAGGCTGGGACAAAAGTCCTAGCCTCTCAATTATTTTTGGATTGTCGAGTAAGACGCAGTGGTTGAGTGGGCTCTACTACGCTGATTTCATCAGCTTTTACAGCCCTACTCAACTGTGCGGAGGTGGGACGACGAAATCGAATTCTAACGAATTACCGATTTCTGTCCCACTCTCTTTTTTATCCTGCTTCCTTCTCTTTTATGGTATACTGAAAGCGACAACATGATTGGAGCTTCCGATGAAAAAGATCCCCTTAGTATTTTCAGGCTGTCTGTTAGGACTGGTTGGCGCTGGAAACCTTCTTGCAGACTCGCTACCCTTCCTTGCTCACGCCTTTAGTCTGACAGGTTTGTTCTTCTGGTTTTTCTTTGTGGTTTATCATGCAATTCGCTGGCAAGAAACCAAGATAGAACTCCAACAACCAGCTCTTTTATCTGGGATGGCGACCTTTCCCATGGCAGGGATGATTCTATCCACCTATCTTTTGCGCCTCTTTCCCGCCTTTGGAGGTCTATCACAGTTGGTCTGGTGGTCTGCCTTTCTCTTGGATCTGGGTTTAATTCTCTATTTTACCAAGACCCATGTCCTAGCGCGACCAAGAGCCAATGCCACTCCCAGTTGGACCGTTCTCTATGTGGGCATTGCAGTAGCAGCCTTGACTTATCCAGTTGTAGGAATCAGAGAGATTGCTTATCTCGCTTTAGTGATTGGTTTTGGTTTGACCTTTCTTCTTTATCCCCTTATCTATCATGATTTGAAGCAGTCCCCTTTACCCAGTCATCTATTGGGCCAAGAAGGCATCTATTGTGCTCCCTTTTCCCTTCTTTTAGCAGCCCTGGTTCGTGTGGGTGGAGCAAGCCTTCCTGTCTGGTTCTTACTGATCATGGTGTTGGCCTCGCAAGGTTTTTATTTCTTTGTTTTGACGCGCCTACCGAGAATGATCACAGAAGGTTTTCAACCTGCTTTTTCAGCTCTGACCTTTCCAACAGTTATCACAGCGACCTCTTTGAAAATGGCCCAAGGCTTGTTGCAACTACCTTTCTTGACAGCTCTCGTATGGCTGGAAACTCTTCTTTGTCTCTTGATTTTAGTCGCTGTCTTAGGTGGTTATGTGGCCTATCTCAGAGAGTAGGAAGGCATCCTTTTTCATTGAAACCTTGTCACGATTATGGTAAGATGCACTATACGATTTGTCAGACTTTATAGGAAAGGTATCTATGAAATTCATCAAAGGAAAGCTCTCACTGCTGTATCCCCTCTTTCTGCTCTTGTTTTATTTTTATGTTCGGCCTCAATTTCGCCCCTTGGCCCAGTATGTCTCCAATAGTGTAGCAAGCGCCAATAGCTATTATTGGACCTTATTTGGCCTAGAAGGCCTCTATGCAGTCTTTACAGGATTTTTGGTCTATCGTTTTTCTAAAAAAGCGCAGTTTAAGCTGGGGAAGAATCCTCTTCAAGCTCTGATAGAAGCCGTTTTTGCGGCCTGTTTAGTTTACTGGTTGGACTACTTCATCAGTGGTTTTGTTCAAGGACGGGCAGCTGTTTTGAGTCTGTTTCCACGGGAAATTAGCCCCACAGGAGTGCTTATCCTGGTGATCGCAATGGTTGTCATCCGGCCAGTGACAGAAGAGCTGATCTTTCGTGGAGCCTTGGTGAATGCCTACTTCAAAGGCTGGAAACTCTATGCTGAGATTTGGCTTCCAGCCCTCATCTACAGTGGCCTACATTTTCTCCACAATCCCTTTTCGCTGGGAGCTTCTATCATCTATCTCCTGCCGAGTGTGATTTTTGGGATCCTGTATTATCGGAGTAAGACGCTCCTTGCTCCTATTTTGGCTCATATCTTGCTCAATCTCTACTACACCTTGCCTTTACTTTTATCTGTATTTAAGTAGCAACCGATTTCCTGAGTGAGATTGGTTTTTTTTGAAAATATGGTATAATAGAATAAATTTAATAGAGGGAGTTGAGGTTTGAAAAAAAGCTACCGCGTCAAACGTGACAAAGATTTTAATGCTATTTTTAAAAGTGGTCAAAATGTTGCCAATCGAAAATTCGTTGTTTACCGCTTGCGCAAAGACCAACCGCATTTTCGAGTCGGCCTGTCTGTTAGTAAGAAACTGGGAAATGCTGTGACCAGAAATCGCATCAAACGTTTGATTCGCCATGTTTTGATCAAACACCAAGCCTTCCTTACGACCGATGATTTTGTTGTCATTGCTCGTAAAGGAGTGGAGGAGCTCGACTTTCATCAAGTAGAGAAAAATCTTGTACATGTCTTAAAATTAGCGCATGTCTACCAAGAAAGGGAATAATGTGAAAAAGAAACTGAAGTTAACTGGATTATTAGGAGCGGCCTTATTGGTCTTGACAGCTTGTGGAACCTCTCAAGTGACAGCTCAGTCGACAGGTGGTTGGGAACGCTTCGTCTACTTCTTTGCAGAAGCTATCCGCTTCTTGTCCTTTGGCGGAAGTATCGGTGTAGGGATTATCGTCTTTACCATTGTCATCCGGACGGTCCTCTTGCCTCTCTTCCAATATCAAATGAATTCAACCCGCAAAATGCAGGAAATTCAACCCCTCCTCAAGGAATTGCAAGCTAAGTATCCTGGGAAGGATCTTGATAGTCGGACCAAGCTTTCTGAAGAGATGCGGGCCCTATACAAGGAAAAAGGTGTCAAAACGTCTTCAGCCTTCCTTCCTCTCTTGATCCAGATGCCGGTCTTGATGGCCTTGTTCCAAGCGCTGAGCCGTGTCGAATTCCTTAAAGTCGGTCACTTCCTCTGGTTGGACCTTGGTGCGATCGACCCGACTTATATCTTGCCGGTTCTTGCAGCACTCTTCACATTTTTCAGCAGTTGGTTGACCAATAAAGCCATGCCAGAGCGTAATGGTAGTGCGACAACCATGATGTATGTGATGCCTGTGATGATCTTCTTCTTTGCCTTGTTCTCAGCCAGCGGGGTCGCACTATACTGGGTGACTTCCAATGCTTACCAAGTCGGGCAAACCTATCTCTTGAACAACCCCTTCAAGATTATTGCAGAGCGTGAAGCAAAAGAGCAAGCTTCGCGCGACATGGAAAAACAAAAACGCCGTGCCCTAAACAAAGCACAGAAAAAGAAAAAATAAGAAAGAGGTGGACATATGGTCCTATATACTGGAGCAACTGTTGAAGAAGCGATTCAAAAAGGTCTGAACGATTTAGATATTCCTCGTATGAAGGCACATATTACGGTTGTAGCGCGTGAAAAGAAAGGTTTTCTTGGCTTGTTTGGGAAAAAACCAGCCCAAGTAGAGATTGAGCCGATTGCAGAAACAACGGTTGTGAAAGCTAATCAAAAAGCTGTCAAAGGTGTCCCAGATGAGATCAATGCACAAAACGAACCGGTGAAGACGGTGAGCGAAGCAACGGTCGATCTCGGACGCGTCGTTGCAGCGATCAAAAAGGTCGAAGAAGAAGGAGAAGTTGTCTCTGAAGAAATCAAGACAGAAATCCTGAAACATGACAAAGAAGCAGATACCGTTCTTGAAGAAAAAGGGCATGAACATATCCTTGAGAAAGTCAAAGAACCAGTAGCAAAAGAATCAAATGAGTCTGATTTCTCAAACCTTGGTATCGAAGTAGAGGAAAACTACAATATCGAAGAAGTCGTCACAGATGTGACAGCCTATGTTCAAACAGTAATCGATGAAATGGATGTGGATGCGACCATCTCAAGTAGTCACAACCGCCGTACAGTCAATATGCAAATTGATACCAATGAGCCAGGACGTGTCATCGGCTACCATGGAAAAGTCTTGAAGGCTCTTCAACTCTTGGCACAAAACTATCTTTATAACCGCTACTCAAAGAATTTTTACATTACCATTAATGTTAATGACTATGTAGAACACCGGGCGGAAGTTCTTCAAAGCTATGCTCAGAAGTTGGCAACGCGTGCCCTTGAAGACGGGCAAGCCCAACAGACAGATCCAATGTCAAACAGTGAACGCAAAATCATTCACCGTATCGTCTCTAAGATGGAAGGAGTCACTAGCTACTCTGAAGGGGAAGAACCAAACCGTTACGTGGTGGTAGACATCGAAGGATAATCTAGCTATTATTTCCCATAAGGGAGAGACGGGATTGAGCCGATCTCTCCTTTTTTAGGTTTAGAAAGGAAGCAAATGGCATTTGCAGCGATTCGAGAGTTTTTAAAGCTTCAAGGAATTCACTACCAGGCCCCAGCAAAGGCTGGAGTGCTAGCCTTAGAGATGGAGCAGTATCGTGCCCTAGCTCAAGCGGCTCGTAAGGAATTCACCGATTTAGTCTCAGCCTTTCAGAAGCGTCACCCCTACTTGGAGCAAGATCGGACCAGCCAGTGGATGAACCAGGCCCAGGTCTTGCGCCCTCATTTTTGGGCCTATCTAAAAGGAGAAGGGACGATGGCAGAGCCTATGTTTGCCTTGAGGCTCTATGGAGATGCAGTTGATTTTGGTGTTTCCTTAGAGGTGAGCTTTATCGAGCGAAAAAAAGATGAGCAGAGCCTTCAAAAACAACACAAGGTTCTCACCCTTCCTATCTCTCAGCCAGTTTATTATTTCGCCCAGAAAAATGGAGAGAGTCAAAGGGTAGAAGGAACAGAAAAGAATCGCCATGATCTGTTGCAAGCAGTAGCAGAAGGGGCGGTTCGTAAGGTCCTCGTCAAATACGATGTTTCTCTAGTCGAGGAAGATTCTCCTGAGAATATCCTGGATCAGTTGCAAGAGGCGCTGATGGCTCTGGAACCCTACTACTTGGCAACCCGTCAGGTGTAGAAAGGTGTTCTCCGACCTGTATTTGCAACAATTTTGCCATAGCTATTGACAAATAGAGTCGAATCCGATAGAATAGTAAAGTATGTTTAGTAACTGATCACAACTAGCCGGCTAAACGAATACAAAATCTATGAGGAGGTATTCATCGTGAAACGTACTTATCAACCAAGTAAACTTCGTCGTGCGCGCAAACATGGTTTCCGTCACCGTATGGCAACTAAAAATGGTCGTCGCGTATTGGCAGCTCGTCGTCGTAAAGGACGCAAAGTTTTGGCTGCCTAATTCAGATAAAAACCTAAAAACCAGTAGAAACTCGAGACTACTGGTTTTTGTTTTGTCCGAAAGTGAATTTAGAGGCGCTTTCTGCTATAATAGAAAGAAGAAAAACTCGGAAGAAAAGGAAGATCATGCAGATTTTTGATACCCACACCCATCTCAATGTGGAAGAATTCGCAGGAAAAGAACAAGAAGAGCTCGACTTGGCCAAGGAAATGGGCGTTGTAGCCCACAATATCGTTGGTTTTGACAAACCGACGATTGAGCGTGCCATGGAGTTGGCAGACCAGCATCCAGAACTCTATCTCACGCTTGGTTGGCACCCCACTGAGGCGGGAGATTATAGTCCTGAAGTGGAGGCCTATTTACTTGAACAGCTAAAACATCCCAAAGTCGTCGCACTCGGAGAAATCGGTCTGGATTACCACTGGATGACAGCACCAAAAGATGTCCAAGAAAAGGTTTTTCGTCGTCAGATTCAATTGTCTAAAGACTTGGACCTCCCCTTTGTGGTGCATACACGTGATGCTTTAGAAGATACTTATGCCATCATCAAGAGTGAAGGAGTCGGTCCTCGCGGTGGGATCATGCATTCTTTCTCAGGAAGTTTAGAAGAAGCTAAACGCTTCATGGATTTGGGAATGATGATCTCCTTTTCTGGAGTGGTGACCTTTAAGAAAGCCACAGATGTCCAAGAAGCGGCAGCTGGCCTTCCGTTAGACAAGATCTTGGTTGAAACAGATGCCCCTTACCTAGCACCAGTTCCCAAACGTGGTCGGGAAAATAAAACAGCCTACACTCGTTATGTGGTAGATTTTATTGCAGAACTACGTAGCTTAACAACAGAAGAAGTGGCTCAGGCAACCTATGACAATGCAAGAAAGGTATTTGGCCTTGACTGAGAAAAGAAAAATACCAGAAGTGATTGTAGTGGAGGGCAAGGACGACACAGCTAATCTCCGTCGTTTTTATGAGGTGGATACCTATGAAACGCGAGGCTCTGCGATCGATCAAGATGACTTGGAACGAATTGCTACCTTGCAAGAGTTGCGTGGGGTCATTGTCTTTACCGATCCAGATTATAATGGCGAGCGCATTCGCAAGATCATTATGCAAGAGGTGCCCCAGGCCAAACATGCCTTTTTAAATCGTGGTGAAGCAGTCCCCAAATCCAAGACCAAGGGGCGTTCTCTTGGAGTGGAGCATGCGAACTTTGAAGATTTAGAAAAAGCCCTTGCTGGGCTGGTGGGTTCCTATGAAGATGAAAATTTCTTTGATATCACAAAGACCGACTTGATGCGGCTTGGACTGTTGATGGGAAGCGATAGTCGCAAACGACGGGAATATCTAGGCGAAGCCTTGCGCATCGGCTACTGCAATGGCAAGCAATTACTCAAACGCTTGGAGTTGTTTGGAATTTGTTTGGCCCAAGTCGAAGAGGCGATGGCTAGTTATTAAGACGGAAGTAGAGGGGATTCTTTACCTCTAAACTGATTAGAAAAGAGAAAAAATGAGAATTGCAGATTATAGCGTGACCAAGGCAGTGCTGGAGCGTCACGGTTTTACCTTTAAAAAATCCTTCGGTCAGAACTTCTTGACCGATACCAACATCCTTCAAAAAATTGTGGATACGGCTGAGATTGATAAGCAGGTCAATGTCATCGAAATCGGTCCAGGAATTGGAGCTCTCACTGAGTTTTTGGCGGAAAATGCGGCAGAAGTCATGGCCTTTGAGATCGATGACCGCTTGGTTCCTATTTTGGCGGATACCTTACGGGATTTTGACAATGTAACGGTTGTCAACCAAGACATCCTCAAGGTAGACCTCAACCAGTACATCGCAGAGTTTAAAAACCCAGACCTTCCGATTAAGGTAGTGGCTAACCTTCCTTACTACATTACGACTCCCATCCTCATGCACTTGATCGAATCCAAGATTCCTTTCCAAGAATTTGTGGTCATGATGCAAAAAGAGGTGGCAGACCGCATCTCAGCTGAGCCCAACACCAAAGCTTATGGTTCGTTATCCATTGCTGTCCAATACTATATGACTGCTAAGGTAGCCTTTATTGTACCTCGCACCGTCTTTGTGCCAGCACCAAACGTCGACTCTGCCATCCTCAAGATGGTCCGTCGCGAAGAGCCAGCAGTAACCGTCAAGGATGAAGATTTCTTCTTCTCTGTCAGCAAGGCTAGCTTTGTCCACCGCCGCAAAACACTTTGGAACAACTTGACTAGTCGCTTCGGCAAGACCGAAGAAATCAAAGCCAAGCTGGAAGCAGGAATCCAAACTGCAGGCCTGCAACCTTCTGTACGAGGAGAAGCTCTGAGCTTAGAAGACTTCGCCCGCCTAGCAGATGGCCTTCTAGATGCGGGAATAAAATAACAGAAAAGACATGAGCTTCATAGCTCATGTCTTGTTTGTTGTAGAAGGAAAGGACGGGATTTGAACCCGCGCGTGAATAAAAATCCACTTGCCGGATTTCGAGTCCGGTGCCGTACCGAGCTGGGCCACCTTTCCAAGATGCGGAGAAAGGGATTTGAACCCTCACGCCCGAAGGGGCACATGCGCCTGAAGCATGCGTGTCTGCCGTTCCACCACCTCCGCATAGTTCTATTATACACTTTTTAGGAAAAATGCCAAGGAAAAAAAGGAAGGTGCCCTTTCCCGAATTCTGCTAAAAGACAAGTCATAACAGATACTCCGTCTTCTGTTTCTATCCATTTAAAAAACGAACCTATTCGTTTCTAAAAGCGTCCGGAGAGGTTCACTTTTCGTTTTTTCTTATTGAGCAATCCAGCCTTATTTCTCATTTTTTGGTATAATAGGAGTATTAATCTCAAAGGAGTGCGATTTGCAAGGAACAATCGTCAAGGCCTTGGCTGGCTTCTACTACGTGGAGTCAGATGGTCACATTTACCAGACACGGGCTCGTGGAAATTTTAGAAAAAAAGGACAGACTCCTTATGTGGGGGATCAGGTGGAGTTTTCTGCTGAAGAGAATTCAGAAGGCTACATCTTGAGCATTGCCCCTCGTAAAAATAGCCTCGTACGCCCTCCTATTGTCAATATTGATCAGGCAGTAGTGATTATGTCAGCTAAGGAGCCAGATTTCAACGCCAATCTTTTAGACCGTTTTCTGGTTCTTTTGGAGCATAAGGGGATTCATCCCATTGTCTATATTTCAAAACTGGACTTGTTAGAAGATATGGAAGACATCCACTACTACCAAGGAATCTACCAGGTTATTGGCTATGATTTTGTCTTGTCGATTGAGGAACTCTTGCCCCTTTTGACCAATCAAACCACGGTCTTTATGGGGCAGACTGGTGTAGGAAAATCGACCTTGCTCAATAAAATCGCTCCGGATCTGGAGCTTGAAACGGGTGAGATTTCAGATAGTCTGGGGCGCGGTCGACACACGACCCGAGCTGTCAGCTTTTACCATTTAAATGGAGGAAAGATCGCAGATACGCCTGGCTTCTCCTCCCTTGATTACGAAGTGACGACCAGTGAAGATTTAAATCAAGCCTTCCCAGAGATCGCCGATGTGAGCCACTCTTGTAAATTTCGTACCTGTACCCACACGCATGAGCCCGCTTGTGCGGTGAAACCAGCCGTTGAAAGAGAGGAAATTGCGCCTTTCCGTTATGAGGATTACTTGCAATTTCTAAGTGAGATTGAAAACCGTCGCGAAACCTATAAAAAAGTTTCGAAAAAAATGCCAAAATAGGAGACACTACAACGATGAAAACAATGAAAATTGCACCCTCAATTTTGAGTGCAGATTATGCCAATTTTGAAAGTGAATTGAAACGCTTAGAAGCAGCTGGAGCTGACTATGCCCATATCGATGTCATGGATGGCCATTTTGTGCCCAATATCAGCTTTGGAGCTGGTGTCGTAGAGAGCATGCGTCCGCATAGCAAGTTGGTCTTTGATTGCCACTTGATGGTCACCAATCCCGAACACCATATCGAAGAATTTGCCCGTGCAGGTGCTGACATCATCAGCATCCATGTGGAAGCTACTCCTCATATCCACGGAGCTCTTCAAAAAATTCGTCAAGCGGGTGTGAAGGCTAGTGTCGTGATCAACCCAGGGACTCCTGTAGACAGTATCAAACATGTCTTGAACTTGGTGGATCAAGTCTTGGTTATGACCGTTAATCCAGGATTCGGTGGCCAAGCCTTCTTGCCTGAAACCATGGACAAGGTGCGCGAATTAGTCGCTCTTCGTGAAGAAAAAGGTTTAGACTTTGATATCGAAGTGGATGGTGGAATTGATGCTCAAAGTATTTCCCAAGCAAAAGAAGCCGGGGCCAATGTCTTTGTAGCGGGCTCTTATGTCTTTAATGGGGAGGTCAATGAGCGCGTTCAAACGCTCCGAGATGCTGTAAATGGGTAACATCGCAATACTGGCAGGAGGTGACAGCACGCTCTTGCCAAAAGATCATGACGTTTATGTAGGCGTTGATGGTGGCTGTTTGAAGTTACTGGAACAAGGTCTGCCTTTAGATATAGCTGTGGGGGATTTCGATTCTGTCTCTGAGACCGATTTGCGCCAGATCCAAACCCAAGCCAAGCAGGTTATTCAATCCATCCCTGAAAAGAACGATACGGATTTGGAATTGGCCTTAAAAGCGGCCTTTGAGGCCTATCCAGAGGCTGGTGTCACCGTTTATGGTGCCTTTGGCGGTCGTTTGGATCACTTCTTGTCCAATATCTTTTTGCCGACCGATCCAGACCTAGCTCCCTACATGGAGCAAATCCAATTAGTCGACGGTCAAAATCGCTTGATCTACAGATCAGCCGGCTGCCATGAGATTCAGCCAGATCCAGCCATGTCCTATGTTGGTTTTATGCCTGTCGGACAAGGTCGCTTAGAGATCACAGGAGCCAAGTATCCGCTCCATCAGGAGAATTATTTTTTGAAGGCCATGTATGGCTCCAATGAATTTTTGGATCAACTGATTCAAGTGAGTCTTGATCGTGGCTATCTTGTCATTGTTTATAGTAAAGACAGAGGTTAATATGAATATCATTCTGCTTCTGATTGGCCTGCTCAATCTGGGCCTCCTCATCTATCTCTTGCAACGGTCAGATGACACCAGACCGGCTTTACGAGAGATGCTGGAAGACCACGAGGATCATTTGACAGACCAGTTGGACTATCGTTTTGAAAAAGAAAGGCAAGCAAGCCAGATTGCCAATCAGCAGTTAGAGATCGCCCTGACAGATCGCTTAACCGAGATGCGAGTGGAGATCCACCAGCAGACGACGGCTCTGCGCGCTGAGATGAATGAGCACTTTACTAAAAATCGGGACAAAACAGATGAGCGCATGCGCCAGATCCAAGAGTCCAATGAAGTGCGGCTAGAACAGATGCGCCAAACGGTAGAAGAAAAATTGGAGAAAACCTTGCAGCACCGCTTGCAGACCTCCTTTGAGACGGTTTCAAAACAATTGGAGTCGGTCAACAAAGGGCTGGGAGAAATGCAGACAGTGGCGCGGGATGTCGGAACTCTTAATAAAGTTCTCTCCAATACCAAGACGCGTGGGATTATGGGCGAATTGCAGCTGGGCCAAATTATTGAAGATATCTTGACCCCAGCCCAGTATGAGCGGGAGTTTGTCACCGTTCCTCAATCCAGTGAGCGCGTGGAATATGCCATTAAGCTTCCTGGACAAGGAGAAGAACCAGTCTATCTTCCGATTGACTCTAAATTCCCACTGGAAGATTACTATCGTCTGGAAGAAGCTTATGAATCGGGAGAGAAAGAGGAGATCGAGCGTTACCGCAAGGCCCTTCTTGCTAGTATCAAGCGTTTTGCTAAGGATATCCAACAAAAATACCTCTTTCCACCAGCGACAACGAATTTCGGAATTCTCTTTTTGCCAACTGAAGGCCTCTATTCCGAAGTGGTTCGCAATCCAGAATTCTTCGATCGCTTGCGTCGGGACGAACAAATTTTAGTGGCTGGTCCAAGCACACTATCAGCCCTCTTGAACTCCTTGTCTGTTGGCTTTAAAACGCTCAACATCCAAAAGAGTGCAGATGACATTAGCAAGGTGTTGGGATCGGTCAAATCAGAATTCCATAAGTTTGGAGGGATTCTGGCCAAGACCCAGCGCCATTTAAAGAATGCTTCCAATAATATTGATGATTTGCTCACCAGACGGACCAGTGCCATCGAGCGGACACTCCGCCAAATCGAAAGCGATGAGGACCTGCTGGAACTAGATGTATATATAGAAGATGGAGAAGATGATGGTCAAAATTAACCAAATGAAAAAAGATGAATTGTTCGAAGGATTCTATTTGATCAAGTCAGCAGAAGTGCGTCAAACGCGGGCCGGGAAAAACTACCTCGCCTTTGTCTTCCAGGATGAGACCGGTACAATCGAAGGTAAACTATGGGATGCCCAACCTCACAATGTAGAGAGTTTTATGGCTGGACGCGTGGTCCATATGTCTGGACGTCGAGAAGTTTACAATAATACTCCGCAAGTCAACCAATTAAACATGCGCTTGCCCCAAGCAGGAGAGCCCAACAATCCAGCAGACTTTAAGGAAAAACCACCAGTAGATCCCAAGGAATTGCATGAATACCTGTCAAACATGATTTTCAAAATTGAAAATCCAGTCTGGCAACGGATTGTCCGGGCCCTCTATGGGAAATATGAGAAAGAGTTTTATAGCTATCCAGCTGCTAAGACCAACCACCATGCCTTTGAAGCAGGCCTTGCTTATCATACGGCGACCATGGTCCGCTTGGCAGATAGTATCGGTGATATCTATCCTCAGTTGAATAAGAGCTTGCTCTTTGCAGGGATTATGTTACACGATTTGGCCAAAGTGATCGAGTTGACGGGGCCTGAAAATACAGAATACACTGTTCGAGGCAACCTCATCGGCCACATTGCACTCATCGATGAAGAAATCACCAAGGTCTTGCAAGACTTGAAGATTGATGACCAAAAAGAAGATGTCATCGTTCTTCGCCATGTGATCTTGAGTCACCATGGCTTGCTCGAATACGGTAGTCCTGTTCGTCCAAAGATCATGGAAGCAGAGATTATTCATATGATCGATAATTTGGATGCAGAAATGATGATGATGACAACGGCACTTGGCTTAATTGGTCCTGGCGAAATGACCAATAAAATCTTTGCTATGGAAAATCGTTCCTTCTATAAACCGAATCTCGACTAGTAAAAACAGAGATAAATACGGGAATGATTCTGCCAAAAATAAAATAATCAGGAAAAAACGGCCTTCTGTAAATCAGAATGTTCGTTTTTTTCGCTTCTTATGGTATAATGATAGAAAAAACTACATGGTGAGAAAATGAAATTAAGAAGAAGTGAACGGATGGTCGTGATTTCTAATTACTTGATCAACCATCCCTATGAATTGACGAGCCTCAATACGTTTGCGGAAAAGTATGAGTCTGCCAAGTCTTCCATCTCAGAAGATATCGTGATCATTAAGCGTGCGTTTGAAGAGATGGAAATCGGAAATATTGAGACCATTACAGGAGCTGGTGGAGGTGTTATCTTTACACCGTCTATCTCAGATCAAGAATCCAAAGAAATCGTCGAGGATCTTTGCAAGCAGCTGTCTGAAAGTGATCGTATCCTTCCTGGTGGCTACATTTACCTGTCTGATCTGTTGAGCAATCCAAAGATTTTGAATCGCATCGGCCGCATCATTGCCAAAGCTTTCCGGGATAAGAAGATTGATGCTGTCATGACCGTAGCGACCAAGGGAGTTCCTCTAGCCAATGCAGTAGCCAATGTCTTGAATGTTCCTTTTGTTATTGTCCGTCGTGATTTGAAAATCACAGAAGGGTCAACCGTTAGTGTCAACTATGTTTCAGGCTCAAGTGGGGATCGCATTGAGAAAATGTTCCTTTCAAAACGGAGCCTAAAAGCAGGAAGCCGGGTCTTGATTGTCGATGACTTCCTTAAAGGTGGCGGAACGATTAACGGGATGGTCAGCCTCTTGTCTGAATTTGATTCTGAATTAGCAGGGGTAGCTGTCTTTGCGGATAATGCTGCAACCGACCGTGAATTCTTTGAACACAAATCCTTATTGCGCGTGACCAACATCGATGTAAAAGAAAATAAATTGAGTGTCGAAGTTGGGAATATCTTTGATTAAGAGCAACAAAGGAGGATCAAAAAGTGAAAAGAATTTTAGATCGATTTGATAATAGTCCTTTGTGGATTCGCTTGGTGACAGTTCTGTCTCTATCCTTTATTTTGGTAGCTGGTTTGTATACCGTTAAAAAGAATACAGCTGCCCAGGTAACGACAGAAATTCAACCTGCTAAAAAAACAGGTTCCCTTCCAGTGAAAAAGGAAACAAAGGAAGAAAAAGAAAAGAAGGAAGAAAAGAAAAATACAGAAGCTGCTGAAAAAGCAGTCGTTCAAATGGAAACAACTCCAAGTCAAGATTCTGTGAACGCTGCCCAAGCTGCTGTGAAGAAAGTCAAAGATGCGACTCAAAAGCAATCGCTTGAGGCCCGTATCCAATACATCGCTAACTATTATGGACTGACCTATGAGAGCGACACAGCGGCAACACAGCAGACTCAAACAGACGCTAATGCCAACACGAACGCGAACGCAAATACTAATGCCAATGCCAATGCTGGAGTAGCTGGAGCCAATGCGACAGTTCAACCACAACAGCAACAACAGTATGCTCCGGCTGCAGATGCAGGGGCAGAAGAACCTGCTGAAGCTGGTCAATAATGAACTTTTTCGACTTCTTTAAAAAATAAAAAAACATCTTGCAATCAAAGTGCCGTCATGTTATAATAATAGACGGTACTTTTTACTTTTGGTCTCTCAAGAGTGTACAGGGACGTGCTGACAAATGTTGCAAAAGTACACACAGATGGTAGCTGTCACCAAGTGTACCATCACCAAAAATAAAAAATTTCACAGGAGAATGTAGATGCCTACAATTAACCAATTGGTTCGCAAACCGCGTAAATCAAAAGTAGAAAAATCTAAATCACCAGCTTTGAACGTTGGTTACAACAGTCATAAAAAAGTTCAAACAAACGTTTCTTCACCACAAAAACGTGGTGTTGCAACTCGTGTTGGAACAATGACACCTAAAAAACCTAACTCTGCCCTTCGTAAATTTGCCCGTGTACGTTTGAGCAACTTGATCGAAGTGACTGCTTATATCCCAGGTATCGGACACAACTTGCAAGAACACAGCGTGGTTCTTCTTCGTGGTGGACGTGTAAAAGACCTTCCAGGGGTACGTTACCATATCGTCCGTGGAGCACTTGATACTGCAGGTGTAAACGATCGTAAACAAGGCCGTTCTAAATACGGTACTAAAAAACCAAAAGCATAAGGAAAGGGGATAAAGAAAAATGAGTCGTAAAAACCGTGCGCCTAAACGCGATGTATTGCCAGATCCGCTTTACAATTCACAATTAGTTACTCGTCTTATCAACCGCGTTATGCTTGATGGTAAACGTGGTACAGCTGCTTCAATCGTTTACGGAGCTTTCGAACAAATTAAAGAAGCTACTGGAAACGATGCTCTTGAAGTATTCGAAACAGCTATGGAAAACATCATGCCTGTACTTGAAGTACGTGCTCGCCGTGTCG
Source organism: Streptococcus parasanguinis (assembly GCF_015557775.1). Lineage (GTDB taxonomy): Bacteria > Bacillota > Bacilli > Lactobacillales > Streptococcaceae > Streptococcus > Streptococcus parasanguinis_AA. Next base: position 274,236 of record NZ_JADNOY010000002.1, read on the forward strand.
GTGGTTCTAACTACCAAGTCCCAGTTGAAGTTCGTCCAGAACGTCGTACAACACTTGGACTTCGTTGGTTGGTAACAATCGCTCGTCAACGTGGTGAACACACAATGGTTGATCGTCTTGCAAAAGAAATCTTGGATGCAGCGAACAACACTGGTGCAGCTGTTAAGAAACGTGAAGATACTCACCGTATGGCTGAAGCTAACCGTGCATTCGCACACTTCCGCTGGTAATAAAATGATACTAAGAGCGGCAAAGGCCCAAGGCAAAAATAGGAAACTGATGCAGTGTTCGATGAACACAAAGCAGTTTATCTTTTTTGCACCGGGCCTCGCTCGGGTTCAAATCAGTTAACTTGAGCTTTTAGCCCGAGTTCAATTAAGCTTCGTCAGCTCTTGGACCCAATTCAACTCTTCTTACAAGTTGGAACCAAAACTTAGCATGAAAACACTGAGAACGGGTAGGTCCTGCCTATCCGTTTTTATTAAATCATGTTATAATAGAATATAGAAATAAAAAATATAGGAGAAACAAACCTCATGGCACGCGAATTTTCACTTGAAAAAACTCGTAATATCGGTATCATGGCTCACGTCGATGCTGGTAAAACAACTACAACTGAGCGTATCCTTTACTACACTGGTAAGATTCACAAAATCGGTGAAACTCACGAAGGTGCGTCACAAATGGACTGGATGGAGCAAGAGCAAGAACGTGGTATCACCATCACATCTGCCGCTACAACAGCTCAATGGAAAGACACTCGTGTAAACATCATCGACACACCAGGACACGTGGACTTCACTATCGAAGTTCAACGTTCACTCCGCGTTTTGGACGGTGCTGTAACCGTTCTTGACTCACAATCAGGTGTTGAGCCTCAAACTGAAACAGTTTGGCGTCAAGCAACTGAATACGGAGTTCCACGTATCGTATTCGCTAACAAGATGGATAAAATCGGTGCTGACTTCCTTTACTCAGTAAGCACACTTCATGACCGTCTTCAAGCAAACGCTCACCCAATTCAATTGCCAATCGGTGCTGAAGATGACTTCCGCGGAATCATTGACTTGATCAAGATGAAAGCTGAAATCTATACTAACGACCTTGGTACAGATATCCTTGAAGAAGATATTCCAGCTGAATACCTTGAACAAGCTCAAGAATACCGTGAAAAATTGGTTGAAGCAGTTGCTGAAACTGATGAAGACTTGATGATGAAATACCTTGAAGGGGAAGAAATCACAAACGAAGAATTGAAAGCTGGTATCCGTAAAGCTACAATCAACGTTGAATTCTACCCAGTACTTTGTGGTTCTGCCTTCAAGAACAAAGGGGTTCAATTGATGTTGGATGCAGTCCTTGACTACCTTCCAAGCCCACTTGATATCCCTGCAATCAAGGGTGTAAACCCAGATACAGACGAAGAAGAAGAACGTCCAGCATCTGATGAAGAGCCATTTGCAGCTCTTGCCTTCAAGATCATGACTGACCCATTCGTAGGTCGTTTGACATTCTTCCGTGTTTACTCAGGTGTCTTGAACTCAGGTTCATACGTATTGAACACTTCTAAAGGTAAACGTGAACGTATCGGACGTATCCTTCAAATGCACGCCAACACTCGTAAAGAAATCGAAACAGTTTACTCTGGAGATATCGCTGCTGCCGTTGGTTTGAAAGATACTACAACTGGTGACTCATTGACAGATGAAAAAGCAAAAATCATCCTTGAATCAATCGAAGTTCCAGAACCAGTTATCCAATTGATGGTTGAGCCTAAATCTAAAGCAGACCAAGACAAGATGGGTATCGCCCTTCAAAAATTGGCTGAAGAAGATCCAACATTCCGCGTTGAAACAAACCCTGAAACTGGTGAAACAGTTATCTCTGGTATGGGTGAGTTGCACTTGGATGTCCTTGTTGACCGTATGAAACGTGAATTCAAGGTAGAAGCTAACGTTGGTGCTCCTCAAGTATCTTACCGTGAAACATTCCGCGCTTCTACACAAGCACGTGGATTCTTCAAACGTCAATCTGGTGGTAAAGGTCAGTTTGGTGATGTTTGGATCGAATTTACTCCAAACGAAGAAGGTAAAGGATTCGAGTTCGAAAATGCTATCGTCGGTGGTGTGGTTCCACGTGAATTCATCCCTGCAGTAGAAAAAGGACTTCAAGAATCTATGGCAAACGGTGTTCTTGCTGGTTACCCAATGGTTGACGTGAAAGCTAAGCTTTACGATGGTTCATACCACGATGTCGACTCATCTGAAACTGCCTTCAAGATCGCTGCATCTCTTGCGCTTAAAGAAGCTGCTAAGACTGCACAACCAGCTATCCTTGAACCAATGATGCTTGTAACCATCACAGTTCCTGAAGAAAACCTTGGGGATGTTATGGGTCACGTAACTGCTCGTCGTGGACGTGTAGATGGTATGGAAGCACACGGTGCAAGCCAAATCGTTCGTGCTTATGTGCCACTTGCTGAAATGTTCGGTTACGCTACTGTCCTTCGTTCTGCAACTCAAGGACGTGGTACCTTCATGATGGTATTTGACCACTACGAAGATGTACCAAAATCAGTACAAGAAGAAATCATTAAAAAAGCTAAAGGTGAAGCTTAATTTACCAAAGCTAAAAAAACTCTTCCCAAAGTGGGAAGAGTTTTTCTTTGTTCCAAAAGTGAGTACAAGTAAAATAGCGCTTTTCCTATCGATCAAGACTTTGTGAAAAACTTTAATAAAAGAGGTGGTGATCTATGATAAATCTTGCTTTTCGTTGGGAAATAGTTGCTTTTTAATGCAATAAAGTATATAATAGAGACTGTTAAAAGATGTTTGGCGCTGTGTCAAGTTACTCTTTTCACAAAAAATTTTTTTGATTTTCATAAGGAGGAAATCACGAATGGTAGTTAAAGTTGGTATTAACGGTTTCGGTCGTATCGGACGTCTTGCTTTCCGTCGTATCCAAAACGTAGAAGGTGTTGAAGTTACACGCATCAACGACCTTACAGATCCAGTTATGCTTGCACACTTGTTGAAATACGATACAACTCAAGGTCGTTTCGACGGTACTGTGGAAGTTAAAGAAGGTGGATTCGAAGTTAACGGTAAATTCATTAAAGTTTCCGCTGAACGTGATCCAGAACAAATCGACTGGGCTAACGACGGTGTAGAAATCGTTCTTGAAGCAACTGGTTTCTTTGCTACTAAAGCAGCTGCTGAAAAACACTTGCATGCTGGTGGTGCTAAGAAAGTTGTTATCACTGCTCCTGGTGGATCAGATGTTAAAACAGTCGTATTTAACACTAACCACGATATTCTTGATGGTACTGAAACAGTTATCTCAGGTGCTTCATGTACTACAAACTGCTTGGCTCCAATGGCTAAAGCTCTTCAAGATAACTTCGGTGTTGTTGAAGGATTGATGACTACTATCCACGCTTACACTGGTGACCAAATGATCCTTGACGGTCCACACCGTAAAGGTGACCTTCGTCGTGCACGCGCTGGTGCTGCTAACATCGTTCCTAACTCAACTGGTGCTGCTAAAGCAATCGGTTTGGTTATCCCTGAATTGAACGGTAAATTGGACGGAGCTGCACAACGTGTTCCTGTTCCAACTGGATCAGTTACTGAATTGGTAGTTGTTCTTGACAAGAACGTTACTGTTGATGAAGTGAACGCAGCTATGAAAGCAGCTTCAAACGAATCATACGGTTACACTGAAGATCCAATCGTTTCTTCAGACGTTGTAGGTATGTCTTACGGATCATTGTTTGACGCAACTCAAACTAAAGTTATTGACGTTGACGGTAAACAATTGGTTAAAGTTGTTTCATGGTATGACAACGAAATGTCTTACACTGCACAACTTGTTCGTACTCTTGAATACTTCGCAAAAATTGCTAAATAATTCATGCGTATGATGAGAGGAGGGAAACCTCCTCTTTTTTTGTACTTTTTTTAGGGCTTTCTCATCATATTATAGGAATTGGCAAAATAGATTGACAGTGCTAAATAGATTAGGGTATCCTATTCTTGATTGGAGATTTCTAATACAAGAAAATGAAAGCGATTACAGTTCGTAGAGAAAGGAGCCAATGGAAATCGCTCAAGAAAAAGAAAAAAACCATACAAGGAGGTCAAGATGAAAGGTCATCTATTTGAAAAGAAAGAACGATTTAGTATACGAAAATTCAGTGTGGGAGTTTGCTCCGCATTGATTGGGTTAGCATTTTTAGGAACAGGAGCTGTCTCTGCAGATGAGACAGTTTCTACTAGTGAACAACCCTTAGAAACATCTTCAGTAGCGACAGAAGATGTCAATCATCTAGTGAGAGAAGCTGGCGTCTATACTGCAGATGCGGCCTTGCCTGCTGCAGAAACGGAAAAACCAGTCGCAGAAGCGGTCGCTCCGGAGGCTAGTCCTACAAGTACAGAAGCTAGCTCGACAACTACAGATACTCCAGCTGTTTCAGAGACTGAAAAACCGAAAGCTACTGCTGAAAAAGTGGCCGATTTACCAACCAATGAAGAAAAACAATTAAGGCCCAAAGAAGTTATGTTCGATACCTGGGATGATCTCTTGAAGTGGGAACCAGGAAAACGAGTGGATGACGATATGAACAGAGCAAGCGTCCCACTTGCGAGTCGTTTCCAAGGAAAACAAATTAATGAACAAGCCAACCCTGAAGCGAAGATCCAAGCACTGTCAAATATGAACTCCAAAGCAAAGGATCATGCGTCTGTCGGCGGGGAAGAGTTTAAAGCCTATGCTTTTGATTACTGGCAATATTTGGATTCCATGGTCTTTTGGGAAGGGCTGGTTCCATCAGCAGATGTGATCGATGCTGCCCACCGAAATGGGGTTCCTATTTATGGAACAATCTTTTATAACTGGTCTAGCAGCATCAAGGATCAAGAACATTTTGCAGAAACCTTAAAAGAAGATAGTGAAGGCTCTAAAACTTTCCCGATCGCCCGTAAATTAGTCGAACTTGCCAAGTACTATGGCTTTGATGGTTACTTTATCAACCAAGAAACGACTGGAAATCTTGTAGAACCATTGGGTCCAAAATTGAGAGATTTTCTTCTTTATACCAAAGAATATGCGAAGAGTCTCAACTATCCGATTAAGTATTCCTGGTACGATGCTATGACCTATGAATATGGCCGTTACCATGAAAATGCGCTGGGGGAATACAACTACAATTTCATGCAGCCAGAAAATGGGGAAAACCCAGTTGATACCTTCTTTGCCAACTTTAACTGGGGTAAATCAGAAGTGGATTATTCCATCAGTACAGCCAAATGGATTCATCGGAATCCTTATGATGTTCTAGCTGGACTCGAGCTCCAAAAAGGAGGCTCTTATAAGACTAATGTAGACTGGAATGCCATTTTAGATGAACATGGAAAGTTGCGTCTATCTCTTGGTCTTTATGCACCAGATACCATTACAGGTCTAGGAAAGACTGGTGAAGGTTACCATACCCATGAAGATCTATTCTGGACAGGTTTCCAAGGAGATCCGACTAAAGGAAAACCAGCAGACCAATCTTGGTATGGAATGTCTAATTTGGTTGTGGACAAAACCCCAATCACTAGTGAAAATTTCAATACTTCCTTCAATACTGGTCACGGAAAACACTGGTTTGTCGATGGCAAGATTTCTAAAGAAGGGGAGTGGAACTACCGTTCTGTTTCAGGCTACCTTCCAACCTGGCGTTGGTGGGTAGAGCATAGTGAAGATAGTACACCATTAAAAGGTCGCTATGATTTTGATCAAGCCTACAATGGAGGAAATTCTCTAGCCTTTGAAGGAGATTTAAAAGCCAATAGCAGTCAAAATGTCATGCTCTATTCGACCAAGATCCCTGTGACAGAAACGACAAAATTAAGCGTCAGTCATAAAGGTGGGGTCGGAGCAGCTGCCTGGATAGCTGTTGCCACAAAAGAAGACTACTCTGAATACGAATGGAAAGAATTGACACCGAGTGCGGATTGGTCTACTCAAACCTTTGATTTGGGAAGTTTGGCTGGCAAAACCATTTATGCTGTGAAGATGTTCTTTGACCATGATACGGATGTCAAAGACTACAAATTTAATCTTGGCCAATTGTCGATTACGTCGAACCAAGAGAAACCAGCTACTCCAGCAGAAGTAACCGTTCGAGCAAAACGCCTACAAAATGCGCAAGAAGCAGAAGCAGTTCTCAATTTTAAAGGGGTAGCAGATGCGGATTATTATGAAGTCTATGAAAAAGATGGCGACAACTGGCGTCTCTTAACAGGGTCTTCTGCAACAACCGTCTATCTACCAAAAGTTAGCCGTTCAGCAAGTGCTGAAGGAACGACTCAGGACCTCAAGGTTGTGGCAGTTGGGAAGAACGGCCAACGTTCAGATGCAGGAACTGTGGCCTTTGATTGGGGTATGACCGTGTCAGATACCAGTCTTCCAAAAGCCCTAGCACCAAACGTGGTCATCGGAGCCAAAGTGATCGGTTCGAGCTTCCCAGATGCGGATGGTAGTGAAGGCATCGAGGGGATGTTAAATGGGACCATTACCAGTCTTTCAGATAAATGGTCTTCTGCTCAATTGAGTGGAACCGTCGATATCCGCTTGACACAACCTCGGACCATTGTTCGTTGGGTCATGGACCATGCTGGTGCTGGTGGAGAATCTGTCGATGATAGCAAGATGAATACCCGTGACTTCGACCTTTACTACAAGGACGAAGCCGGTGAGTGGAAATTAGCCAAGGAAGTTCGTGGCAATAAAGCCCATGTATCTGACATTACACTTGATCATCCGATCAAGGCTCAAGACTGGCGTCTCCATGTCATTACAGCCGATAACGGCACCCCATGGCAAGCCATCCGGATTTACAACTGGAAGATGTATGAAAGTCTGGATACGGAAACGGTCAACATCCCGATGAAACATGCTGCAGCGCAAAATCTGGGTAATCATTTTGTCCAAGTCGGCTTCAAAGATGTTCCGGCTCATACTACTCTGACTCTTTATGCCGATAAAGAAGCCACTAGTCCAATTGCGACCATGACAGCCGATCAAGCTGGAAATCTCATCTTTAAACCACTCGCTTTTGAATCAACCCCGTCTCTTCTTTACTATCGCGCACAAGTTCCTGGTAAAGATATCAGTAATGTTTTGGCGATCGAAGTTCCAAAGAATGATAAAGAAATTGCAGGACTTCAATTTGAAGATGGATTGACTAAGAAGGTCTACCGGGAAGGTGATGCCCTTTCCTTGAAAGGGGCAACTCTCCGCGTTCATTATAAAGATGGCCAAGCAGATCAACTGGTCAACCTCACCAACTCAGGTATAGAGATTCATGGATTTGACAGTAGCAAGCTGGGAGAACAACATCTAGAAGTCTCTTACCTTGGTCAGAAATTGGATAAGACTCTCACTGTTTTTGTGGTCAGTGCAGAAGAAGCAGGTGAAAAAGCAGTTGCTGGTCTAGAATTGACCGACAAACCAAAAGTGGAATATATTGTCGGAGAAGCATTGGAGAAAGAAGGCGGACGCTTTACAGTCGTCTTTGAAGATGAAACGACCGAAACACATGCCTTGACAGATGAAGGGGTGGAAGTGACTGGTTTTGATACGACTAAGGAAGGTCGCCAAACCATCACTGTCCATTACAAAGGAGCTAGCACAAGCTTTGATGTCCTCGTGAATCCAAAACCAGCTCTCAACGATGAATACCTCAAGCAAAAATTGGCTGAAGCTGAAGCTGCAAAAGCCAAAGTAGACTTTACATTTGCCACTCCAGAAGTCAAAGAAGCCTTGCTAGCTGGAATGGCTGCTTCTGAAAAAGTCTTGAAAGAGCATGATACCAGCACACAAGATCAAGTCAATGAGCAGTTGAACCAATTGACCGCTCTCTTGAAAGCCTTGGATGGTCAAGCTAATCTAGTCAAAGAGAAAGAAGCTCTCTCTGCCCTAACAACAGAAGCGACTGCTCTATTAGCAAGCAAGCCAAATCACCCTTCTGGTGAAGCTTTACAGGCACTCCTGGAGAAAAATAAAGAGCTCCTAGCTTCTTCAGAGCTCACTCCTGAAGCGCTTGAAACGGCTAAGACAGGTCTAGAGACCTTGATTGCGCTCCTGAAAGAAGACAAGCCAGCGGTCTTTGTAGACCCTGCGACTGGAGTCGAAGTTCAATTCTCCAACTTAGAGCCAACCGTTGTCAAAGGACTAAAAGTCGCAAAAGTTGAAGCCAATCAGGTAGAAAAAGAAGAGCTGAAGGGCCGAGAAGGAATCGTATTTGATATTGAAGGCGTGGATGCAAGCGGTCAAGATATCGATACCCACCATCCATCCCTTGTGAAAATCCCTGTGGATAAGGATAAAGAAGTGGAGCAAGTTCTCTTCTTCCCAGAAGGTCAAGCTCCTCAATCCTTGGCCTTTGAGAGAGTTGGAGATGTAGTCATCTTTACAGCTCCTCACTTTACTCACTATGCGATTGTCTATAAGCCAGCACAAACGGAAGGACCAGATCAACCGATCCAACCAGAGGAACCGGCTAAACCTGATCAGCCTGTTCAACCAGCTCAACCAAATCAACCAGTCCAATCAGCTGCCCCAGTGACTCCGGATCCAGCTAATCCATTGAAGCCTACAGAGTCTTCTCAAGTGGATCAGTTGGCCCCAACGACTTCTACTCAAGCGGGTCATCAAGAGGAAAAACACAAGGATATGGTTGATCAAGAGATCCATCAGTTGTTAAGTGCCCACCAAGGGGGGAACGCACAGCCAACAGTTCAGCAAGAAACAAAAGATGCCAGCAAAGAAAGTCAATCGGAACACTTACCAAATACGGCAAGCCTAGAAGCTTCCTTTGCAGCTGAAGCTGTTCTCCTAGCAGCCTTAGGCGGCTTCCTCTTGGCTGGTAAGAAGAAAGAAGAGTAAGTCTTTTACAGGATTCTTTCGTTCACTTAAAAAGTCACTCTCAAAAAAACCTCTCTGGTGAAAACTAGAGAGGTTTGATCTTGTATCTAGAAGTGTCGTTCGGATCCTGCGAATTAGAGGGGAAAAGCATTGGATTTTTCTACCTCTTTTACAGCTTTTGTGATATAATTATCATGTATTAAAAAAAGAAGGAGTCATATCTAATGGCAAAATTGACTGTTAAAGACGTTGACTTGAAAGGGAAAAAAGTTCTCGTTCGTGTTGACTTCAACGTTCCTGTAAAAGATGGCGTGATCACTAACGATAACCGTATCACTGCAGCTCTTCCAACTATCAAGTACATCCTTGAACAAGGTGGACGTGCAATCCTCTTCTCTCACCTTGGACGTGTAAAAGAAGAAGCAGATAAAGAAGGTAAATCACTTGCTCCTGTAGCTGCTGACTTGGCTGCTAAATTAGGTCAAGAAGTGAAATTTATCCCAGGTGTTACACGTGGTGCTGAATTGGAAGCAGCTGTTAACGCTCTTGAAGATGGACAAGTTCTCTTGGTTGAAAACACTCGTTTCGAAGATGTTGACGGCAAGAAAGAATCTAAAAACGATCCTGAACTTGGTAAATACTGGGCATCACTTGGAGATGGTATCTTCGTAAACGATGCATTTGGTACTGCTCACCGTGCACACGCATCTAACGTTGGTATCTCTGCAAACGTTGATAAAGCTGTTGCTGGATTCCTTCTTGAAAACGAAATTGCTTACATCAAAGAAGCAGTTGAAGCTCCAGAACGTCCATTCGTAGCTATCCTTGGTGGATCTAAAGTATCTGACAAGATCGGTGTTATCGAAAACTTGCTTGAAAAAGCTGATAAAGTTCTTATCGGTGGTGGGATGACTTACACATTCTACAAAGCACAAGGTATCGAAATCGGTAACTCACTTGTAGAAGAAGACAAATTGGATGTGGCGAAAGCTCTTCTTGAAAAATCAAACGGCAAATTGATCTTGCCAGTTGACTCAAAAGAAGCGAACGCATTTGCTGACTACACTGAAGTGAAAGACACTGAAGGTGAAGCAGTAGACCCAGGTTTCCTTGGTTTGGATATCGGTCCTAAATCAATCGCTAAATTCGACCAAGAATTGACTGGTGCGAAAACAGTTGTATGGAACGGACCTATGGGTGTATTTGAAAACCCTGACTTCCAAGCTGGTACAATCGGTGTGATGGACGCTATCGTGAAACAACCAGGCGTTAAATCAATCATCGGTGGTGGTGACTCAGCTGCTGCTGCGATCAACCTTGGCCGTGCAGACAAATTCTCATGGATCTCTACTGGTGGTGGTGCTTCTATGGAACTCCTTGAAGGGAAAGAACTTCCAGGATTGGCTGCTCTTACAGACAAATAATCTAAATAGAATGAAAGAGGCTGGGACAAAAGTCCTAGCCTCTCAATTATTTTTGGATTGTCGAGCAAGACGCAGTGGTTGAGTGGGCTTTACTACGTTGATTTCATCAGCTTTTACAGCTCTACTCAACTGTGCGGAGGTGGGACGACGAAATCGAATTCTAACGAATTACCGATTTCTGTCCCACACTCTTTTTTCTTTCTATTGATATTTGTTCTCTCCTTTCTGAAAATATGGTAGAATAATAGAAATAGAAAGATAGGTGACCATGGATTACTTTAAACGACACAAATTTGATTGGTCCAAATTCCGTTTGGGGATGAGAACCTTTAAAACAGGGATTGCCGTTTTTATTGTACTACTTATTTTTGGAATATTTGGCTGGCGAGGCCTTCAGATCGGGACGTTGACAGCTGTTTTTAGTTTGAGGGAAGACTTTGATAAGAGTGTCCACTTCGGGGCTTCGCGTGTCATGGGCAACAGCATCGGAGGTTTTTATGCCGTATTGTTCTTCCTTTTAAAAATGCTCTTTCATGGGGCGTATTGGGTGACTCTAATTTTTGTACCCATTGCGACTATGTTAACCATTATGACAAATGTCGCTATGAATAATAAAGCAGGAATTATCGGAGGAGTTTCGGCAATGCTGATCATTACCCTCTCAATTCCTAACGGAGAAACCTTCTTGTATGTTTTTGCCCGAATATTTGAGACCTTTATTGGTGTTTTCGTTGCGATTTTGGTCAATTCGGATGTGGATCGCATTCGCGATTTTCTCAAGAAACACAAAAAACCTATGTAAGATTATGTAACATTTAATCTTGACATAGATTTTTTTTTCGATATAATAGAATAGAAAGAGGAATGGTATGAAGGAAAAGGAATTACGACGCTCGCTGGCAGTCTTTCCGATTGGCAGTGTTATGAAGCTGACCGACTTGACAGCTCGCCAGATTCGTTATTATGAAGATCAGGGATTGATTTCTCCTGACCGGACAGAAGGCAATCGCCGCATGTATTCGTTGGACGATATGGACCGCTTGCTTGAGATCAAAGATTATATCTCAGATGGCTTCAATATTGCGGATATTAAGAAGAAATATGCGGAAAAAGAGCAAGAGCAAACCAAGGTTGTCAGTCAAGAAGAGATCCGTAAGGCTCTTCATCGTGACATTCTTCAGCAAAGTCGCTTCACATCTTCCCCATCGCCATATGGTCAATTTCGTTGATCATTTCATAAGCTTGTAATCTATTTTAAGGAGACAAAAATGTCAATTACTGCTGCAGATATTCGCCGTGAAGTAAAAGAAAAAAATGTTACTTTTATTCGCTTGATGTTCTCTGATATTTTGGGAACCATGAAGAACGTCGAAATTCCAGCTACCGATGAGCAACTGGACAAGGTTCTTTCAAACAAAGCCATGTTTGATGGTTCTTCTATCGAAGGATTTGTCCGTATCAACGAGTCAGATATGTATCTTTACCCAGATTTGGATACATGGACAGTCTTTCCTTGGGGAGATGAAAATGGTAGCGTAGCTGGCTTGATCTGTGATGTCTATACGACAGAAGGAGAACCATTTGCAGGGGACCCACGTGGCAACTTGAAACGTGCCCTTCGTCATATGGAAGAACTTGGATTCAAATCCTTTAACCTTGGTCCAGAACCAGAATTCTTCCTCTTTAAGTTGGACGAAAATGGAGATCCAACTCTTGAAGTAAACGACAAAGGTGGCTATTTTGACTTGGCTCCAACAGACCTTGCAGATAACACTCATCGTGAAATCGTAAATGTCTTGACCAAGATGGGCTTTGAAGTAGAAGCCAGCCACCACGAAGTAGCCGTTGGTCAGCATGAAATCGACTTCAAATATGATGAAGTGCTCCGCGCTTGTGATAAGATTCAAATCTTTAAACTCGTTGTGAAGACCATCGCTCGTAAACACGGTTTGTATGCAACCTTTATGGCCAAACCAAAATTTGGAATTGCCGGATCAGGTATGCACTGTAATATGTCTCTCTTTGACCAAGATGGCAACAATGCCTTCTTTGATCCAGAAGATCCACGTGGAATGCAATTGTCAGAAACTGCTTATCACTTCTTGGGTGGTTTGATCAAGCATGCCTACAACTTTACAGCCGTGACCAACCCAACCGTCAACTCTTATAAACGTTTGGTTCCTGGATATGAAGCACCTGTTTATATCGCTTGGGCAGGTCGCAACCGTTCCCCATTGGTACGTGTACCAGCCTCACGTGGGATGGGAACTCGTTTGGAATTGCGTTCCGTAGACCCAATGGCCAATCCTTATGTAGCCTTGGCTGTCTTGCTTGAAGTCGGCCTTCACGGGATTGAAAATAAAATCGAAGCACCTGCTCCGATCGAAGAAAATATCTATGTGATGACACCAGAAGAACGTAGAGCAGCTGGAATCACAGATCTCCCTTCTACCCTTCACAATGCCTTGAAAGCCTTGACAGAAGACGAAGTGGTGAAAGCTGCCTTGGGTGAACACATCTACACCAGCTTCCTTGAAGCCAAACGAATCGAATGGGCAAGCTATGCGACCTTCGTATCCCAATGGGAAGTAGACAACTATTTAGATCTTTATTAAGAAACAAGAGTAAAGAGGCTAGGACAAAAGTCCTAGCCTCTCAATTATTTTTGGATTGTCGAGCAAGACGCAGTGATTGAGTGGGCTCTACTACACTGATTTCATCAGCTTTTACAGCCCTACTCAACTGTGCGGAGGTGGGACGACGAAATCGAATTCTAACGAATTACCGATTTCTGTCCCACTCTCTTTTTGATTCTCAAAAAGACACCATAAAACCAGTTGAAACAATGGTCTCAACTGGTTGTTTTGTTAATTTTCGTCATCTGGTGTGAGAATCATAGGAATAATGATAGGTTCACGTTCCGTGCTCTCGTATAAGAATGGGCGAAGGGCATTGACAATCGCACCATTGACAGTTTGGATATTGGCATCTTTGTTCTTCAAGGCGATACGAATAGCATTGAAGAGAATGCGTTGGCTTTCACGAATCAGATCTCCTGATTCACGCATGTAGATGAAACCACGGCTCAAGATGTCTGGTCCAGCCAGGATCATCTTCGATTTGAAGTCAACAGTCGCAACAGCAAGCACAACACCGTCTTCGGAAAGGTCTCTCCGGTCACGAAGAACAGCAGCCCCGATTTCCCCGATGCGGTTTCCATCGACATAGATATCTTGAGCATTGAAGCTTCCTGCGATCCGAGCAGAGTTAGCTGTAAGAGCGAGGACATCACCATTACTCATGATGAAGATATTGTCTTTTTCTACTCCACAATCACGCGCAAGTCCTGCGTGGATCTTCTGCATCCGGTATTCACCATGGACAGGCATGAAGTATTTTGGTTTGATCAAGCGGAGCATGAGTTTTTGTTCTTGTTGCCCCCCGTGTCCAGAAGTATGGATGTTGTTGATCTTCCCGTGAATGACATCGACACCCGCTTCAGAAATCGTATTGATCAATTTATTCACACTGGTTGTATTTCCAGGAATCGGACTAGAAGAGAAGATCACGGTATCTCCTGGTTGGAGTTGCACTTGGCGGTGCGTTCCGTTGGCAATCCGAGAGAGGGCTGCCATTGGCTCTCCTTGGCTTCCTGTACACATGATCAGGATTTCATTGGCCGCATAGTCTTTGATCTCATTTGGCTCGATAATGGTTCCAGCAGGGACCTTGATATAGCCAAGCTCGATTCCATTGACGATGGCTTTTTCCATCGAGCGTCCAAAGACAACGATCTTACGACCTGTCTTGACAGCTGCCTCGGCAGCTTGTTGGAGACGGAAGATATTCGAAGCAAAGGAAGCAAAGATGATGCGCCCGTGGATGCCTTCGATGATCTTCATGATGGATTGGCCAACCACTTTTTCAGAGTTGGTAAAGGTTGGGACTTCTGCGTTGGTTGAGTCTGAGAGTAGGCAGAGAACGCCTTCTTCTCCAAGGGCTGCCATGCGATGGAGGTCAGCTGGTTCACCAACAGGTGTAAAGTCAAACTTGAAGTCTCCGGTACAGACAATCTTTCCTTGAGGGGTGTGAATCACAATTCCCAAAGGTTCTGGAATCGAGTGAGTCGTACGGAAGAAGGTTGCTTTAAGATTTTTAAATTGAAGCTCAGTGTTTTGGTTGATTTCGTAGAGTTTGGCATCACGAAGAAGGCCGTGCTCTTCTAATTTTCCACGGATCAAGGCAAGTGCCAAAGGTCCAGCGTAGATAGGGACATTGGCTTGCTTCAAAAGGAAAGGAATCCCACCGATGTGGTCTTCGTGCCCGTGGGTAATGAGGACCGCCTTGACGCGATCGATATTGTCAACGATATAAGAGTAATCTGGGATTACATAGTCGATCCCAAGGAGGTCATCTTCTGGAAATTTGATCCCAGCATCGACAATGATGATTTCATCTTGGTATTCGATCCCGTAGGTATTTTTTCCGATTTCTCCAAGTCCACCAATGGCAAATACACCAACTTCTTCAGGTTTTAAGGTATAAGCCATGGATTAGTACTCCGTTAGTTCAAAAGCACCTGACTCTTTCTCGTAAGCAAGGTGTTGCTCAGAAAGTGGTGTGATAAATTCAATGTTGAAATCTGTGTTTGCTTCAACCAATTGACGAGCTTGGATGCGTCCTTCGCGTTCATTTGGTGCATCAATATCGAGATAAAGTGCATGCGTGGTTTCACGACGAGGGTTGCGGTTTTTAGTTTCCTGATAAAAAACTTTGTAAATCATGAAGTAATTTTCCTTTCATTATTTCGGTCTATTTGTTAGCTACGGAGGAGTGCAATCACTAGAGTTTCCTACTAGCAACCAGTGGACCTGATTCGATACAATTAATTATCATTATATCATAAATTTGCCTGTAAGTAAAAGATAGACTGGAAAAGTCAGAGAAGCAAAGACCTATAATAGAGAAGCTTTTGAGCGGTTTTGGATAGGAAAATCCTCTCCTCTAAGGGAAAGTTTCGCTGGGATTTGAAGGGAATTTGTAGTATAATATAATCCAGTTCAAGAGGAGTAGGAAATGAAATTATTAGCATTTGATACCTCGAGTAAGGCTCTTTCTGTAGCGATTTTAGAAGATGAGACTCTACTTGCAGAAACAACATTAACCATTAAAAAAAATCATAGTATTACCTTGATGCCGGTCATCGATTTTTTGATGCAACAAATCGACTTGACACCCAAGGACTTGGATCGCATCGTGGTGGCAGAAGGTCCTGGGAGCTACACTGGACTGCGCATTGCGGTCGCAACGGCAAAGACCTTGGCTCATACCTTAGGAATTGAATTGGTCGGGGTTTCAAGTCTCTTAGCCCTAGTGCCAGATGGTCTAGAAGGTTTAGTAGTGCCTGTCATGGATGCCCGTCGAAACAACGTTTATGCAGGTTTTTACCAAGATGATCAGCTGGTCGCACCAGAAGGGCATTTTCCATTTGAGGAAGTCCTAGAGCGTGCAGCGACAAGTGAGCAGGTCACCTTTGTCGGAGAAGTCACTGCCTTTAAGGAGCAGATCGCCTCTAGCCTGCCAAGGGCTACTTACTTTGAAACCTTGCCAGATGCAGTGAAAATCGGACGTCTCGGTCTCAAACAAGCGCCTGTTAGCCTCCATGATTTTGTCCCTCATTATCTGAAACGGGTCGAAGCAGAGGAAAATTGGCTCAAAGATCACACGGAAACAACGACCTCTTACATCAAGCGCCTATGATGAAAGGAACAATCAGGAAAGGGAGCAGCCGGGATGCAGCCGCTATTCTCGCTGTGCTGGAAGATGTCTATGAAGCAAGTCCCTGGAAGTTGGAGCAGATTGAAGCTGATTTAGAGCAGGAATCGACCTTCTATTTCCTAGCTGTGGATGAGGGGCAAGTCCTTGGATTTGTCGCCATTCAAGAGACTTTCTATGAAGCAGAGGTCTTACAGATCGCGGTCAAGCGCGCCTTTCAAGGCCAAGGCTTAGCTCAGCAGTTACTCGCGCAGTTGCCGGGCCAAAAAGAAATTTTCTTAGAAGTGCGCGTGTCGAATCAACCGGCCCAAGGCCTATACAAAAAAATGCATTTTGAAGAAATTGCACGGAGGAAAAACTACTATCACGATCCCATAGAGGATGCTGTGATCATGAAGAGGAACCCAAATGAAAGATAGATATATTTTGGCTTTTGAGACATCTTGCGATGAGACCAGCGTGGCTGTCTTGAAAAATGACGACCAACTCTTGTCCAATGTCATTGCCAGTCAAATCGAAAGTCACAAGCGTTTTGGTGGGGTAGTGCCTGAGGTAGCCTCCCGTCACCATGTGGAAGTCATCACCGCTTGTATTGAAGAAGCCTTAGAAGAAGCCGGCATCACAGAAGCCGATGTCACAGCTGTAGCTGTCACCTACGGTCCAGGCCTGGTTGGAGCTCTCTTGGTCGGCCTAGCAGCAGCCAAGGCTTTTGCCTGGGCGCACGGCCTCCCTTTGATTCCTGTCAATCATATGGCAGGGCACTTGATGGCCGCTCAAAGCGTCGAGCCCTTAGAGTTTCCGCTTTTGGCCTTGCTGGTGAGTGGAGGACATACCGAGCTAGTCTACGTCAGTGAAGCGGGTGATTATAAGATCGTCGGAGAGACCCGTGATGATGCTGTCGGAGAGGCTTATGACAAGGTTGGGCGCGTGATGGGCTTGACCTATCCAGCAGGACGTGAGATTGATCAGCTGGCCCACCAAGGGGCTGATATCTACGATTTCCCTCGGGCCATGATCAAGGAAGACAATCTGGAATTCTCTTTTTCAGGGCTCAAATCAGCCTTTATCAATCTGCACCATAATGCCGAGCAAAAAGGAGAAAGCCTATCCAATGCGAACCTGTCAGCGAGTTTCCAAGCAGCCGTCTTAGACATTCTCATGGCCAAGACCAAGAAGGCTTTGGAGAAATACCCAGTCAAGACTCTAGTCGTCGCTGGTGGCGTCGCAGCCAACCAAGGCCTTCGTGAACGCTTGGCTTCTGAGATCACCGATGTCAAGGTCATCATTCCGCCTCTGCGCCTCTGCGGGGACAATGCAGGGATGATCGCCTATGCCAGTGTTAGTGAATGGAACAAAGAAAACTTCGCAGGCTGGGACCTCAATGCCAAACCAAGCCTAGCCTTTGAAGGAATTGAATAAGAAAAAGGAGCCAATTGGATGTGCAAGGTCCAATGGCTTTTTTGCTGGGATCTCACCAACTAGTAGCGGATTTGCGAAGGGATTATAAAGCTTTCTCTTTCATTGGTCCTTTTTCAACCTTTTTTCTTGTGTTATAATAGAGGTCAATGATTCAGAAAGGAGCGAGAGAGTGGAAAAAGATTTTTGGCAGGGGGTGAGGGAAGCGCTACCGACGGCTTTGGGCTATATCAGTATTGGCCTGGCTTGCGGTGTGGTGGCGTCTCCCTATCTTTCTCCTTTGGAGATGGCCTTGATGAGTGTCTTGGTCTATGCTGGGGCGGCTCAGTTTGCGATGATCTCTCTGATTGCGGCTCATTCTTCGATATTGAATATGGCCTTGACGGTGTGTTTGATCAATCTCCGTAATATGTTGATGAGCCTACATACGTCGTCTGACTTTAAGGATGCTAGTCTTGCTCATACCATTGGGATTGGCAGTCTCCTGACTGATGAGAGTTATGGGGTCTACTTGAGTGAGAAGTTAAAGACGGACACCATTACAGTTCCTTGGATGCATGGGAACAATCTAGTAGGCTATGTGGCCTGGATCAGTGCGACGGTTATCGGAACAGCTCTAGGATCTCTCCTACCTGATCCAAAGGCTTTTGGGCTTGATTTTGCTTTGGTGGCTATGTTTATTGGGATTTTTGCAGCCCAGTTTCAAGGAATGCAACTGACAGAAAAGACCAAGACCATGCTCATGGTGCTGTTAGCAGTAGCAGTGAGTTTCTTTCTCTTACTCTTTTTTGTTTCGCAACCGCTAGCTGTGCTAGCTGCGACCTTGATCGGCTGTTTTGTGGGGGTGGTCTGTGATGCGTGTGAATAGTTATATCTTCATGGCCATTCTGGCCTCAGCCCTCGTTACCTGGATTCCTCGGATCTTGCCCTTCCTCTTAGTCAAATACAAGGGACTGCCGGCTCCTGTGACCCGCTTTCTCAAATACCTGCCCATTTCCATTATCTTTGCCTTGGTTTTATCAAGCTTAGTAGATGGAAAAATTGGAAGTCTCCCGCAGCTCCACTGGTTGGACCTAGTAGTGACCATTCCCAGTCTCTTTGTAGCCTTTCGTTACAAAAACCTTATGGGAACCGTTTTGTTTGGGATTGTCTTGATCGCCCTATTACGATTGGCATTTTAAATGGAAAAATATGTTATAGAAAAATTACAATTATTACAAAAATACTTGATTTTTGTAATAATTGAGGTATAATGGGAGTCAGAAAGATAAAGAGGTAATCGTATGAAAAAATCAATCTTCCGTTGGAGTGCCGCTGTTCTGGTGGCTGCTTCACTTGGTCTAGCTCTCGGTGGTTGTGGTGCAAAGGATAAAAAGACAGCTACCTCATCCGCAAAAGCATCTACCAGCAAGGTAGAGAAAAAAGCCAAAAGTAATAGCAAAAAGAGTGCAGCATCTTCCTCTCAGGCAAACGATACAGCTAGCTCTTCGACTCAAGCAAGTAGCGCGACAGCTTCAAAAGACTCTGGTAAGACTGAGAATGCGTCTACTACGACGCAAGCTACTGTCCCTGCAGAATTGGTGGGAACTTGGGTAGGATCTAGCCCACAAGCAGATGCGATTAAAATGACAGTGGATGCCAATGGAAATGTGACAACAGTGGTTAGCTTCAAAAATGATAGCGAACCGACTCGGACAGCGACCTATACAGCAAGAGCAGTCCAAGCAACAGGCAATATCTATTATTGGAATGTTGAAGGCTTTGATGGAGCTGATGCCTTGCTTCCTGGGATCACAGGGCTAGGTGGAGCAAACTTCCGATTTGAACCTGGTTTTGTCTTAGAAGAAGGATACTATACACCGATTGTTTTCACAACGGATCTCAATACAGAATTTGACTACACCAAATACAATGATTTCCGTTTTTCATTAACCAAAGAACAATAAAAAGACGAACTCGATGGAAAATCGAGTTCGTTTTTTTTGATAGATTAACGAAGATAGATAACTTTGAACAATAATACAGCTAAGATAGCAGCAAGAATTGGGGCTACAACTGGTACCCAAGCATACCACCATTTAGAATCCCCTTTGTGTTCTCCTAATACAGATTTTGGAAGGAAGGCATGGACCAAACGAGGACCAAAGTCACGAGCAGGGTTCAAACCAGGTCCAGTAGGACCTCCAAGTGACGTAACAAGAGCCATAACAAGGAAACCAAGAGCCAAGTGAGCAATTCCTAAACCTGAAGCATGTGCTTGTGATAAAGCCAATTTTGCTGCTGATGTGGTAGCATCAAAGACGCCTCCTTGTTCAGCAGCAGCTTTTTGAGCAAGACCTGCAACCTCTGCACCAAAGAAATGTTTCGTCAAGCCGAGGGCACCAAAGAAAAGGACGAATGATCCAGCAAACTCGTTGATGAAGCCATTAATGGTAGCGGCTTTGCGTGATTCAGGAGTTCCTTTATCTAAACTAGAAATCGTTGAGAATGTTCCTAAGATGTTGTTAGGATTTTCAGTTTGGATGTAGTATGGACGGTGAGTCGCAACGACAACCAATTGTCCAAACATAGCTCCAAGAAGTTGAGCAGCGATGTATGGTAAAACATTTGCCCATGGGAAAAGTCCGCTAACCGCAAGTCCAAGAGTGAAGGCTGGGTTAATGTGGTTCCCTGAAACATTACCGAACATCAAGGCTGGAATCATTACCCCCATCCCATATCCAATCGCAATGACAAGCCATCCGCTTTGATGACCTTTAGTTCCTTTTAATTCAACGTTTGCAACAGCACCGTTTCCGAGGATAAGTAGCAAAGCTGTCCCGAAAAACTCAGTCATGAGTTTAACACTAAAATCAAAATCCATGATTCTAATAATCTCCTTTATAAATTTTATACCAATCCATTCTATCAAGTAAATACTAACTTGTAAAGAATTTTTAAAAATTTTATTTCAATAGATGAATAATAAAGTTAGTGAATTTCTATCAGTAATGAGGGCTTCCTGCTACCCAACCGGTACAGAGGGCGGATGTGATATTAAAACCGCCTGTATGGGCATTGATATCGAGGACCTCTCCTGCAAAGTGGAGTCCAGGAACTAGCTTACTTTCTAAGGTTTTAGGGTTGATTTCTTTGAGGCTAACCCCTCCCTTGGTCACAAAGGATTTGGCTAGAGACATCTTACCAGTGACTGGAATGGGCATTTCTTTTATCTTTTGGATCAGCTCTTCTGTCTGACTAGGAGTCAGCTGTTTGGCTTTTTCAGGGAATCCTTGGGCTAAGAAATCAGCTAGACGCTCAGGAAGAAGGGTTTTGAGGCTATTTTTAATGGCCTTTTCTCGATGCTCTTCGAGGAAGTCTTTTAGATCTTGAGAAGAAGTGGTTGGCAGGAGATCCAGAGACAAGATTTCCCCGCCCTTAACAAAGCTGGACATCCGAAGAGCTGCAGGACCCGAAAGTCCAAAATGAGTAAAGAGAAGATCGTGGGTGATCATGTGTTTGTCATAGCTCAGTGTGATATCTGTTAGCGAGATTCCTTGCAAGGCCTTATGGGGAAAATCTGTCAACAGAGGACTCTCTGCCGCTTCGAGATCGGTGATGGTATGCTTGAAGTGACGGGCAATCTCATACCCATAACCCGTAGAGCCAGTCGATGGGTAAGATTTGCCACCAGTTGTAACGACTAGCTTGTCAGCTGTCCACGTATGCTCAGAAGACTTGATGATAAAGACGTCCTCGGGCTTGGTGACAGAAACCACTTCACAGTTGGTGGCAATGCTAGCACCTAGCTCAAGGATCTTATTCTCTAAGGCTTGAATAATGGTGCGAGATTGATCACTAGCAGGAAAGACCCGGCCATGGTCTTCGACTTTTAGCTTGACGCCATTATCGGTGAAAAATTGGATGATATCATGATTATCAAATTGGGAAAACACACTGTAAAGGAAGCGCCCATTTCCAGGGATACCGGCCATCAAATCGTCTAAGGTTCCGTTGTTCGTGACATTACAGCGACCTCCTCCGGTACCAGCAAGTTTCTTACCGAGCCTTTTATTTTTTTCGATCAGTAGTGTAGGTTGGCCATAAGAGGCACTGGCAATGGTCGCCATCATACCTGCTGGGCCACCACCGATGACAATGGTGTGAAAATGAGTCATGTAGATCCTTTCATGGTAACTTAACCGTTTTTGGTTTCATTGTATCATAAAATGGATGTCATGAATCAAAATAGTAGCTTCAATTTTTGGTAATTTGTTTTATTTTTTTAGAAAAAAGCTTGCAAATTTTCCGAAAAGGAGTAAACTGATAGGGATAAATGGATGTTTACTTCTAAGTAAGCAGAATCGAGGATACGAATCCTTATTGGAAATGATCCATAAAAAGGGAGATGAAGATGAAATTATATGTACAACTGACGATTATATTCACGATTTCATTAATTGGTGAAATCATTTCGGATGGGTTGCACTTACCAATTCCTGGGAGTATGATCGGGCTGTTGATCCTATTTTTATTATTGCAGTTTAAATTATTACGCATGCGCCACGTCAATATGGTAGGAAATTTTTTGTTAGCTAACATGACGATTCTGTTTCTTCCCCCTGCGGTCGGTATTATGGATAAGTTTCATGTGATTGCGCCTTATCTGTTTCCAATCATGTTGATTCTACTTGGAGCCTTGGTCATCAATGTGGCTTTAATTGCAATCGTGGTTAGTTTTATAAAAAATCGTTTTGAGGGTGATTATCCAGAAGGGGGACACAAGCGTGGCTAATTTTGCGAGTAATCCTTTATTTGGGATTGTCTTATCTATTTGGGCTTACTTGATTGGAATGTTAATTTTTCGCAGGTATCCCCACCCAATAACAACGCCACTTTTAGTGGCTACAGTAATCGTTATCTTATTCTTAATGATTACAGGAATTTCTTATAAAGATTACTATGTCGGTGGTTCCCTGTTAAATCAGTTGATTGGACCATCGACTGTCGCCTTGGGGATTCCTCTCTATAAAAGTTTCCATTTGATGAAGCATCATGCACGGAGTATTCTGATTGGCTCGACAGTGGCAGTTATTGTGAATACGATTTTTACAGCCTTGATCGCGAAAGCATTTGGAATGAAGTACTTTCTAGCCATTTCGCTCTTTCCAAAATCGGTTACGACTGCAATGGCAGTTGGGATTACTGAAAAAATGCAAGGAATTACGACCATCACTCTTGTGGTAGTTGTAGCAACTGGATTATTGACAAGTGTCTTGGGTCCAACGATATTGAAACTGCTAAAGATTAAAGACCCAGTGGCTATTGGTTTAGCCCTTGGAGGAACTGGACATGCAGTAGGAACAGGGACAGCGTTTAAGTATGGTCATGTGGCCGGTGCTATGGCAGGATTGGCAATTGGGATCACAGGAATTTTGTATGTGTTCATTAGTCCAATTGTGGCTTCGATGATTTTATCCTAATACATTTTATTATTTTCTGAGAGAGGCTCAAGAAGGGTCTCTTTCATTTTGTAGTGAAAGCTTAAAAATCAATCTAGAGTGAAAGAAGCTTTTCATGATTACTATCCAAAGCTTTTCCAAGCGTCTAAAAAATGGTATAATGAACTGTAAATTTCAGAAGTTGGAAGGAATGTAATTACTATGATGAATATGCAGGACCTAATTTAAGATTCTTAAAGTCTTGTTATTTATCAAAATGCTGGTATTAAGGGATTTCGCATCCGTTTAAATCAATAAATTATAGATGTGTTACAGTATATTGGACAGTAAATGGACAGTGACAGAGTGTTTGAAGGAGAGTAAAAGAGGCTTAAATGCCTCTTTTTTATATGTTTGTGGACTAGAAGTAGATAGAATATATAGATAATATGTAACAGTTATGCAAGTTATGTATTTTTAAAAAGATATCACTTTGAAAAATAAATAATTTAGTAGCCTCTAAAAAGACACTAATATATGGGGTGCTATTTGGTATTTTATATTGAGTTAGGCTTTTATTCGAATTTGCTTGGGATTACTTATTTTCGGTTGATAGTAGCATAAATGATTTTTCTGTTAATCCAATCAATTTTTTTCTAAAATCAAATTGGTCGAATTTCTGAAGTATCCATCTTTCTTTTCCATCGATTTTAATAGTTTCGTGACTGTTGGATTGGATAGATCTAAAAAATGCTCGACATCTCTTTGATTTTTACTAAATTGCGGAAATTGAGCGATATATAAGATAACATTTATGTATAGAGGTGGGAGATTTTGAAGAACCAATCTATATTCGTGAGAAAAGCGTTATCTAGTTTGCATTTATATTTTTCGAATTTTAAAAAGAACTTTTTTTCTATACCAACTTAGACTTTGATGCAGCTGGTATTTGTAAGTTAATTGATACTTGAGAAATCAGTTTAACATTTATGTAGTTCATCAAACAATTGAAGATTCAACCCAATTGATCAACTTTTAACTAGAAGAAGTAAAAAACGAGGAGTTGTAATCGTGTATGATAGCTGCTACTTATCCTCTAAGTTTACTTTTGAATCAGCATAAGTTTTCGCCACTCGTGGTGTTAAATCTTCTGAACTTGAAAGTTTTCGTCTAACTTTTTAATTGTCATTTGCAGTTCTTCACCTTCACACATTTGCAGGGATTGATGCCTTCGTTTGTTAAAAAATATAATTAGAGTTGTTAGTTTGAGTATATCTAACGGCTCTTTTTGTTTAATTGGAGAACTGGGGACCATTTTTTAATCAAAAATTGTTTGCTTCAAACAAAAAATGTAGATTTGAAATTTAAAAAAGAGTATAATGTAAAGAGAATGAAAAAACATGTGAAATAGGTGAAAAGAATGAAAAAACATCAACGCTTGATAGAAATAGAGAAATTAGTGAATAGAAGAGGAGTAATAACAGTTGCTGAAATCGTTGAGATGATGAATGTATCAGATATGACGATTAGAAGAGATTTAGCTGTATTAGAAGAACAGGGATTAATTACTAGGATCCATGGTGGAGCACGAAGTATCCAACAACTTAAATATAGAGAAGTTCCTCATGAAGAAAAGCTGTATCAACACATTGAAGAAAAGAGGAAAGTAGCATCCAAAGCAGCAAAATTAATACAGGATGGAGAAACTATTTTCCTTGGACCGGGGACCTCTGTTGAAATTTTAGCTGAAGAAATTCAGAATGAAGAATTGCGAGTGATTACGAATTGTTTACCGATTTTCAATGAGCTATATAAAAAAAGTTCTGATACGTTTAAAGTCATTTTGCTAGGGGGTGAAATGAGAAATCTGACTCAGGCTTTTGTTGGTGAGATAACGAACGCTTTATTAGATCGAATGTATTACAATAAAATGTTCTTTAGTGGGAATGGTATCAAAGATGGTCAAGTTATGACTTCTTCGTTTGAGGAGGCTTTTACTCAGAGGCTAGCAATAGAAAAATCATCGGAAGTATACCTATTGATGGATTCTTCTAAAATTGGTAAAGAAGATTTCACTTCTATCTGTTCGCTAGAAAATGTAACAGCAGTCATAACGGATATCTCTTCTGATAATGTACACGACACATTAGAGGTGTACACTCAAGTAATTGTATAAAAGAGTAGGTAACATGGAAAAAAGATAATTGGTATTGATTTAGGTGGTACTAGTGTAAAAATGGCTCTTGTATCAAAAATAGGCGAGGTATTAGAAGTATGGAGTATCCCAACAGATACCAGAAATCAAGGGAAACAAATAATTCCGGACATAGTACAATCAATATGGAACAGTATGTGGTGCTTATAATCTTGGATGGGATGAAATTCAAGAGGTTAGAGATCAATTTGAAAAAGAATTTAGCCTACCATTTCTAATTGAAAATGATGCGAATGTTGCTGCCCTTGGAGAGAGGTGGAAAGGTGCAGGCGAATTTCTTTTAACAAATGTAAAAAAGAGTTTAATAGGTATGCTTTTCCAACAGTTCGTAGGTTGACTGAATTGAAATTGGCTACTCTAGGAAATATGGCAGGAGTCATTGGAGCAGCTAGTTTATTATTATAATTAAAAAAACTATTAAATTTTTATAGAAGACATTGTTATCTATTATTATAAATGAGTAATAGACGAAAAAGTTTATAGAGAAAGGATTCGAGATTGATTGTCTCGGATCTTTTTGTTCGAAAACAAACAACAGAAAGCGCTATAAAAAACTTAAAAACTCATTATTTGTACAAAAAAAGATAAAATCAAACAAAAAATGTTGACTTTTTGTTTACAATGGTGTATATTATAGGTGTATCTGAAAAGTAACTTAAAATGCTTTGCATCTGAGGTGCTTTTTTAACTGATCGAGCAATCGATCAATCATAAATAATTTTTTGGAGGCATAGTAATGGCTATTGTAATTGGTGCAGATGCATCTGGAAAACGTTTAAAAGAACTTGTAAAAGACTTTTTAAACACTGAAGGATTTGAAGTAGTTGATGTAACTGCAGATGGTCAAGATTTTGTTGACGTCACTTTGGCAGTTGCAAAAGAAGTGAATACAGCTGATGACAATTTGGGTATTGTAATCGATGCTTATGGAGCTGGTCCATTCATGGTTGCTACTAAGATCAAAGGAATGGTTGCTGCTGAAGTTTCTGATGAACGTTCTGCATATATGACTCGTGGACACAACAACTCTCGTATGATTACTATGGGTGCTGAAATCGTTGGGGATGAATTAGCTAAAAACATCGTTAAAGGTTTCGTAAATGGTAAATACGATGGTGGTCGTCACCAAATTCGTGTAGATATGCTTAATAAAATGTGCTAGGAAAGAGGAAAGAAAAAAATGAAAATTGCAATTGGTTGTGACCATATCGTTACAAATGAAAAAATGGCTGTTTCTGATTTTTTGAAATCAAAAGGATACGAAGTGCTCGACTTTGGGACTTATGACCATACACGTACCCACTATCCAATCTTTGGTAAGAAAGTCGGTGAAGCTGTAGCTAGCGGTCAAGCAGATCTTGGTGTATGTATCTGCGGTACCGGTGTTGGTATCAACAATGCGGTAAACAAAGTTCCTGGTATCCGTTCTGCCTTGGTTCGTGATATGACTTCTGCTCTTTACGCTAAAGAACAATTGAATGCGAACGTTATCGGATTTGGTGGTAAGATCACTGGTGAATTGTTGATGTGCGATATCATCGAAGCATTCATTCATGCTGAATACAAACCAACTGAAGAAAACAAAAAATTGATTGCAAAAATCCAACATGTTGAAACCCATAATGCTCACCAAGCAGATGCAGACTTCTTTACTGAGTTTCTTGAAAAATGGGATCGCGGTGAATATCACGACTAAGGGGTAGAATATGATTCTAACGGTAACTTTGAATCCATCTATTGATATTTCTTATCCACTAGAAAAATTGAACTTAGATACCGTCAATCGCGTATCTGAAGTTTCTAAAACAGCTGGTGGGAAAGGTCTTAATGTTACACGTGTCCTTTCAGAAAGTGGAGATCAAGTAGTAGCGACAGGTTTTGTCGGTGGGACAAACGGTCAATTTTTGAAAGAGCATTTGCCAGCAGGAGTTCAGGCAGCGTTCTTTGATATCGATGGTGATACACGGAATTGTATCGCGATTCTACATGAAGGGAATCAGACAGAAATCCTGGAAGCAGGACCTGAAATTAGTAACTCTGAGTCAGAAGGATTCTTAAACCATTTTGAAGGATTGATGAAAGATTCAAATGTTATTGCTATTTCTGGTAGTCTCCCAGCTGGCCTGTCTACAGATTACTATGCAAAACTGATTGAAATCTCACAAAAGCATCAACGCAAGGTTGTACTAGATTCATCTGGAAAATCTCTAGAAGCAGTTTTGAAATCTAGTTTCAAGCCAACTGTTATCAAACCAAACAATGAAGAACTTTCTCAACTTTTGGGTAAAGAAGTAACAGAAGATCTTTCAGATTTGAAAGAAGTGTTAACAGATCCATTGTTTGATGGCATTGAATGGATTATCGTCTCACTTGGAGGAGATGGTGCATTTGCTAAGCATCAAAACACCTTCTACAAAGTGGATATTCCTAAAATTGAAGTAGTCAATCCGGTTGGTTCTGGAGATTCTACGGTTGCAGGAATTTCATCAGCTCTCAATAGTCAAAAAAATGACGAAGAATTGTTGAAACACGCAATGGTATTGGGAATGCTCAATGCACAAGAAAAAATGACTGGCCATGTGAATATGGACAACTACAATCAACTATATAAAGAAATTAAAGTAAAAGAGGTATAAAAATGGCACTTACAGCACAAAAACGTAAATCATTAGAAAAACTTTCAGACGAAAATGGAATCATCTCAGCTTTGGCATTCGACCAACGTGGTGCCTTGAAACGTTTGATGGGTCAATACCAAGATGCTGAACCAACTGTAGCTCAAATGGAAGAATTGAAAGTTCTTGTAGCAGATGAATTGACAAAATATGCTTCATCTATGCTTCTTGACCCTGAATATGGACTTCCTGCTACTAAAGCTTTGGACAAAAATGCTGGACTCCTTCTTGCATATGAAAAAACAGGATACGATACTTCAAGCACAAAACGTTTGCCTGACTGCTTGGATGTATGGTCTGCAAAACGTATCAAAGAACAAGGTGCAGATGCTGTTAAATTCTTGCTTTACTATGATGTAGATAGTGAAGATGAATTGAACCAACAAAAACAAGCTTACATCGAACGTGTAGGTTCTGAATGTGTGGCTGAAGATATCCCATTCTTCTTGGAAATCTTGGCTTACGATGAAAAGAATGCTGACACAGGTTCTGTTGAATTTGCTAAAGAAAAACCTCGTAAAGTTATTGAAGCAATGAAAGTATTCTCAAACCCACGCTTCAATATCGATGTATTGAAAGTTGAAGTTCCAGTAAACATGAAATATGTTGAAGGATTTGCTGAAGGTGAAGTGGTTTACAGCCGTGAAGAAGCTGCTGCTTACTTCAAAGCACAAGACGAAGCTACAAACCTTCCATACATCTACTTGAGTGCTGGTGTATCAGCTAAATTGTTCCAAGAAACTCTTGAATTTGCTCACAATTCAGGTGCAAACTTCAACGGTGTACTTTGTGGACGTGCAACTTGGGCTGGATCTGTTCAATCTTATGTTGAAAAAGGTGAAGAAGCAGCTCGCGAATGGTTGCGTACAACAGGATTCCAAAACATTGATGAATTGAACAAAGTTCTTCAACAAACTGCTACTTCTTGGAAAGAAAGAGTTTAAAATAAATTCACTTGATTTAAAATTTCAACGATTTAACCTCCTAAAGTATCTTAAGGTGATATATTAAAATTTCTTCTTTGTTGAAATTATTAAATAGAAGACCATCGTCAGACTTTCAAATTTTGGAAGTTTTCGATGGTTTTCTTTTCCTATGTCAGAAACTAAAACTGTAAATGTTCCTAGTTTCAGTTATTATATAACTAAACATAGGAATAAAGGTATATAATAAAGTTGTCCTCAATTAGAATTTCCCCTCTATTTTGAGGACAATAGTAGGAGATGGTGAAAAGGGTAGTCGTTAAAGTAATTTTTCTAACTTTTCTCTCCATTTTTTATGGTAAACTCCTTGATTTAAGTTTTTTAGTTGTAAAAATGAAAACATATTTTTTGTTTAAAGCAAACAAAAAAATAACAAAAATAGCAAAAAAATAATCAGAAAGGGTTTACAAAATCAATTATAAGTGTTATAATGAAAACATAGTTTGAATAGGGTGGATCGTAACTGAGTAATATTAGGCGAGACTGCAAATGAATTCGGGGGGTAGTATTATTCTGTTTTCCCTGCTCGTTTGTGGTCTTTTTATATTTGTCTATGACGTTATGATTATCTTACTTTTGGTCATAATACTGGGAGAAAGGAGGAGTTACAGTGTTTCGGATTGTAAGCCCGATTAATAACAATATTGCTTTAGTAAGAGATGAAAATCAAAGAGAGTTAATCGTTACTGGTAAAGGTATTGTCTTTCAAAAGAAAAAAGGAGACATTATTGTAACTAGTTTAGTTGACAAGGTATTCCATTTGAAGACGGAAGAATCAAAAGAAAACTTTTTGGCTCTCTTAAAAGATGTTCCTCTTGATTTTATTACAGTGACATATGATGTTATTGATAAATTAACACTGAAATACAATTATCCTGTACAGGATTATCTGTATGTAACTTTAACTGATCACATTTATTGTGCTTACCAGTCTATTCAAACAGGTAACTACCAAAGTAGTAAGTTGCCAGATGTTTCAAATGAGTATCCAATTGAATATCAAATTGGTGAAGAAGCTCTTTCCATTTTCAAATCAAAATTATTTGATGGTTTTCCTGAGGACGAACTTGGAAGAATTGCTATTCATTTTATAAATGCTAAGAGAGAAGGGGAAGTGACTCCATCGTTTCAGATTAGTCGAACGAAGCATATTCTTGAATTAGTTAAGCAGGAATTGTCTCGAGACAATATTGAACGAACTCCACAGAATAGTAATTTCTATGATCGTTTCATGGTTCATCTAAGTTATTTTTTGGATTATATTGATCGATCTAGGAAAGATAACACGTCCTTGCTGGGAATGGAAGAACATCTAGAGGTTTCGTATCCTAAAGCTTTTGAAATAGGAAACAGAATCTATAATGTCATTGCAAGAGAAACAGGAGTGGATTTATTCCACAGTGAACGAATATATATCGTTCTTCATATTCAACGTCTCTTGTAAAAAATTAATTTGCTCTATATCATTAAATTTATAAGGAGGAACTATTATGAATAGAGAAGAAGTCCAATTACTTGGCTTTGAAATTGTCGCTTATGCTGGTGATGCTCGTTCTAAACTACTTGAAGCATTAAAAGCTGCTGAAGCTAGCGATTTTGCTAAAGCAGAAGCTCTTGTTGAAGAAGCAGGTGGCTGTATTGCGGAGGCCCATAAGGCTCAAACAACCATGCTAGCGCAAGAAGCAGCGGGGGAAGAAATTCCATACAGCATCACAATGATGCACGGACAGGATCACTTGATGACAACCATCTTGTTAAAAGATGTGGTTCATCATCTTATTGAATTATACAAACGGGGAGCTAAATAATAATGAACAAACTCATTGAGCTTATTGAAAAAGGAAAACCATTCTTTGAAAAGATTTCTCGTAATAAATATTTGCGAGCGATTCGTGATGGTTTCATTGCAGGGATGCCTGTAATCTTATTCTCATCTATCTTCATCCTAATTGCGTATGTACCAAACGCATGGGGATTCCATTGGTCTAAAGATATTGAAACTTTCTTGATGACTCCATATAGCTATTCTATGGGCATCTTGGCCTTCTTCGTTGCTGGGACAACGGCTAAGGGTTTGACAGATTCAATGAACCGTGACCTCCCAGCAACCAACCAAATCAACTACATTTCAACAATGTTGGCTTCTATGGTTGGCTTCTTGCTCATGGCTGCTGAACCTGCTAAAGATGGCGGATTCTTAACAGCATTTATGGGGACTAAAGGGTTGTTAACAGCCTTTATTGCTGCATTCATTACTGTTAATGTTTACAAAGTCTGTGTGAAAAACAATGTGACCATCCGCATGCCGGACGAGGTTCCACCAAATATTTCACAAGTATTTAAAGACTTGATTCCATTTACATTATCAGTTGTACTCTTGTATGCACTTGAATTGATTGTTAAAGGTGCTATCGGTGTAACAGTTGCGGAATCAATCGGAAAACTTCTAGCTCCATTGTTCTCTGCAGCAGATGGATATCTTGGAATTACCCTTATTTTTGGTGCTTATGCCTTCTTCTGGTTTATTGGTATTCACGGCCCATCTATCGTTGAGCCTGCGATTGCAGCGATTACTTATGCAAATGCCGAAGTCAACTTGAACCTTCTTCAACAAGGTATGCACGCTGATAAGATCCTTACATCTGGTACACAAATGTTCATCGTCACTATGGGTGGTACTGGTGCAACTCTTGT
Organism: Streptococcus parasanguinis; assembly: GCF_015557775.1. GTDB lineage: Bacteria > Bacillota > Bacilli > Lactobacillales > Streptococcaceae > Streptococcus > Streptococcus parasanguinis_AA. The sequence goes on from NZ_JADNOY010000002.1 coordinate 305,751, forward strand.
GGTTCCATTCATGTTTATGTGGTTAACGAAATCAAAACGTAACCGTGCCATTGGACGTGCATCTGTAGTCCCAACATTCTTTGGTGTTAACGAACCAATCTTGTTCGGTGCTCCAATTGTATTGAACCCTATCTTCTTTGTTCCATTTATCTTTGCTCCAATTGCAAACGTATGGATCTTCAAATTCTTTGTTGATACCTTGGGAATGAACTCATTTACTTCTAACCTACCATGGACAACTCCTGGACCTCTGGGTATTGTTCTTGGTACGAACTTCCAAGTTCTTTCCTTCATCCTTGCTGCGCTATTAGTAGTAGTTGACGTGATCATTTACTATCCATTCGTGAAGGTTTACGATGAACAAATTCTTGAAGAAGAACGTTCAGGTAAATCAAACGATAGCTTGAAAGAAAAAGTTGCTGCAAACTTTAACACTGCAAAAGCAGATGCTATTCTTGAAAAAGCTGGTGTTGAAGGTGAACCAGTTCAAAACAATATCACAAAAGAAACAAACGTATTGGTTCTTTGTGCCGGTGGTGGAACTAGTGGACTTCTTGCCAACGCTTTGAATAAAGCTGCTGCAGAATACAATGTTCCTGTGAAGGCTGCTGCTGGTGGCTACGGTGCTCACCGTGAAATGTTGCCAGAATTTGACCTTGTTATCCTTGCTCCTCAAGTAGCTTCAAACTATGAAGATATGAAGGCTGAAACAGATAAACTTGGAATTAAATTGGCTAAGACTGAAGGAGCTCAATACATCAAGTTGACTCGTGATGGTAAAGGTGCTCTTGCATTCGTTCAAGAACAATTTCAATAATAAATAGATTTACTGTTGATTGAAGTGAGATGGAGAAGGATTGCTCACTGACTCCTCTCCATCTTGCTTTGTTTTTATTTTATGATTGAGAAGGGGAAACTTATGTCAAAAACATTACCTAAAGATTTTATTTTCGGTGGCGCAACAGCAGCTTATCAGGCAGAAGGTGCGACTCATACAGATGGTAAAGGACCAGTTGCATGGGACAAATACTTAGCAGACAACTATTGGTATACTGCTGAACCAGCAAGTGATTTCTACCATAAATATCCAGTAGACTTACAGTTGGCTGAAGAATATGGCGTAAACGGAATTCGTATTTCTATTGCTTGGTCCCGTATTTTCCCAACTGGTTATGGTGAAGTCAATCCAAAAGGGGTAGAATTCTATCATAAGTTATTTGCAGAATGTCATAAACGTCATGTAGAACCATTCGTAACTCTTCACCACTTTGATACTCCTGAAGCTCTTCACTCAAATGGAGACTTCTTGAATCGTGAAAATATCGAACACTTTGTAGATTATGCAGCCTTCTGTTTTGAAGAATTCCCAGAAGTAAACTACTGGACAACCTTCAATGAAATTGGCCCAATCGGTGATGGTCAATACTTGGTTGGTAAATTCCCACCAGGTATTCAATATGACCTTGCCAAAGTCTTCCAATCTCACCACAATATGATGGTTTCTCATGCACGTGCTGTGAAATTGTACAAAGACAAAGGCTACAAAGGTGAAATCGGGGTTGTTCACGCCCTTCCAACTAAGTATCCATTGGATCCTAAAAATCCTGCAGACGTTCGGGCGGCTGAGTTGGAAGATATCATCCACAACAAATTTATCTTGGATGCGACTTACCTTGGACACTATTCAGATGCAACCATGGAAGGTGTAAACCATATCTTATCCGTCAATGGTGGTAGCTTGGATCTTCGTGACGAAGACTTTGCATCGCTTGAAGCAGCTAAAGATTTGAACGACTTCCTTGGAATTAACTACTACATGAGTGACTGGATGGAAGCCTTTGATGGTGAAACTGAAATCATCCACAATGGTAAAGGGGAGAAAGGAAGCTCTAAATACCAAATCAAAGGTGTTGGACGTCGTGTAGCTCCTGACTATGTACCTCGTACTGACTGGGACTGGATCATCTACCCTCAAGGTTTGTATGATCAAATCATGCGTGTCAAGAAAGATTATCCAAACTACAAGAAGATCTACATCACTGAAAACGGACTTGGATACAAAGATGAATTTGTGGACAACACTGTTTATGATGATGGCCGTATCGATTATGTGAAACAACATTTGGAAGTATTGTCTGATGCGATTGCCGATGGTGCAAACGTCAAGGGCTACTTCATTTGGTCCCTGATGGATGTCTTCTCATGGTCAAATGGTTATGAAAAACGTTACGGACTCTTCTACGTTGATTTCGATACACAAGAACGTTATCCTAAGAAATCTGCACATTGGTACAAGAAATTAGCTGAAACTCAAGTGATTGAATAACCTCACTTGAACGTATCCTATTTTGTTATCAGATACTCTAGAAAAGGTCAAGGATTTCCATAAAATGGTTTTGAAAAAGTCTGTATCGTTTGTTTCGATGTAGATTTTTTCCCTTTTCAATAACAAAAAGAAAGGAATTGATTGTGACGATTGAATTAAAAAATGATTACTTAACTGTCCAATTCCAAGAGGTCGGTGGAGCCCTTTCTTCCATTAAGGATAAAGACGGGGTTGAATACCTCTGGCAAGGGGATGCAACTTATTGGAGTGGCCAAGCGCCAGTCTTATTCCCGAATTGCGGAAGTGTTCGTGACGATAAGGCCTTATTTGGTCAAAAAGTGGGTCAGCTTCCAAGACATGGATTGGTCCGTAAAAAAACATTCCAGGCTCATCCTGTAAACGATCACCAAGTGAAGTTTACGATTGAAGATACTCCAGAGATGTTTGAGCAATATCCTTATCATTTTAAGTTGAGTATTTTGTATACTTTGAAAGAAAAATCAATTGTAACAGAATACATTGTTGAAAATCTTTCAGATGAAGTGATGCCTTACTTTATCGGTGGACACCCTGGTTTCAATTGCCCTCTTCTTGCGGATGAAGCTTATGAAGATTATTATTTGGAATTTGAAAACGAGGAAACTTGTACAGTTCCAAAACAATTTCCTGATACAGGGCTTTTAGATGTACAAGATCGTACACCGTTCTTGCAAGGTCAAAAAACACTAGATTTGGACTTCAAGATTTTTGAAAAAGACGCGGTGACACTTGATCAATTGTCATCAAGAAGTATCCGTTTGAAATCGAAAAAGCATGATAAGGGAATTCAGTTGCAATTTAAGGACTTCCCTCATCTGATTCTATGGTCTACGACCAATAAAGGTCCATTCATAGCTTTGGAACCTTGGAGTGGCCTATCAACCTCTTTAGAGGAATCTGACCAATTTGATCAAAAACGGGATGTATCATTTGTTGAACCAAAGCAAGCTGATCAAAAGAGCTTTGTCATTGAAGTGCTAGGAATTTAGCCTCTATTATTCTTGTATATTAGCGATAGTCCAAGATCTCCCTCCTTTAAAATAATGTTCAATTGAGACAATTTTTGACTTGGACTATCGTTGATTATAAATGATAGCGATGGAAAGTTTGATTTAAAATATAAGAACAAGACTGAATGAATGTTATTTGAGATTCATTTAGTCTTGCTTTTTTATATGGGTGAATCAAGCTGAAACTGACTCGAAAGTGCTAAAAATACGATTTTATTAGTCGATCAAACAAAATTCTTTCACACTGGATTTTATAAAATTAACCAACTGTCGGCCTACAAAACGATTATTTCAGATGCTGCCCCGGATCCTAAAATGTTAGTTGCGGCAGAGGATTGTGGGACAGAATGGATTTACTAAGAGTAAAAATTCAAATTGAATGATAAAAGGGAGATTGGCTCAGTAATTAATTTAAGAAAAAAGTTCTGTCAGTTTCATTAAACGAATTTAATGACATAAGGTCTTCTATCAGTAAATGGCCATTATTAATCTTTCGTTTTCAAAATATTCATGTATTGTCTAAATGATTTTCTTACTATCTTTAATTTATATAGTTTATGCAAGACTTAATTTAATATTCTTAAAGTCTTGTTATTTATCAAAATACTGATTTTAAGCGATTTTTCATTCGATAAAATCAACAATTTATAGATGAGTTACATTATATTGGACATTAAATGGACAGTGACAGTGTTTTTGAAGAAAATAAGTAGAGGCCTAAGCGCCTCTTTTATTATAAGCAAATTGTGCAAATTTATTGTTTACCCTTAAATTAATTGATAGTAGCTCTCCTTATATTCACACATTATTTGATTTAGAGAAATAAACATGCTACAATGAAAGCGTATACAAAAAATATAAGGAGGAAATGAAAATGAAAAAAACAATTAGGTTTTTGCTAGGTGGTGCATTAGTAATATTGTTTTTAACTCCAGTATCTCAAGTTAAGGCTGATTGGCATCAAGATAATGTTGGTTGGTGGTATTCACTAAATGATGGTTCTTATTATAAAAACACGGAAGCTAAGATTAACGAGAAGTGGTATAAATTTGATGATAGAGGCTATATGATGACCGGCTGGCAGCTAATATGGGAGCGTAATGATAGTAATTATGGGATTATCAAAAACTGGTCTTATTTTGATCCAGTAAATGGTGATAAAAAATTGGGCTGGCAAAAGATAGATGGAAAGTGGTATTATCTTACTAAAGACGGGGCACTTATGGGTGATCAATACATAGATGGGAAATATTATTATTTTGATCCTGTTAATGGTGATATGAAAACGGGTTGGCGATCCGAACAACAAAATTCAAATACAATTTGGAATTATTTCGACCCTGAAAGTGGAGCCAAAGTAGAGGGTTGGCAAAATATAGATGGTAAATGGTATTACTTTCCTAAATATTATCATGCAGTGACTGGTTTCTGGAGTATAGATGGAAAAGATTATTATTTCGACCCGATTAATTGTGATATGCAAACAGGATGGGTATCTAAACAATACCATTATGGGACAGAAAAGTTGTATTTCGACCCTGTAAGTGGAGCCAAAGTAGAAGGTTGGCAAGAAATAGATGGGAAAAAGTATTACTTTGGTTGGAATGGGGCATTGAGAAGGCATATAAAAATAGATGGAAAAGTTTATTATTTTGATCCAGATACTTATGAATTGAAGATAGGCTGGATTGAGGCGTTGGGAAACAAATATTATGCAGATCCTAACGATGGTGGGGCACTTGCAACAAATAAAACTTTAGTTATAGATGGTATTTCATACACATTCGATTACAATAGCATTCTTATCAATAATGCGCCTTAACTGGTCAACACCTCAAAAGTCAATTTTTTCTAACTTTTGAGGTGTTTTTAACTATGAAAAAGAATTACATTATACAATCAGAGTGAGTTATTTGGTAGTTAAGAAGCTTCATTTAGATCCTTACTTATAGCTAGTCTTTGATAAAACTAGTTGCTAAACTTTTGATAATTTCTAAGTTCGTAGGAAACGTTATTTTTAAAACTAACTTTTGAGTTCTATTCCAGATGACATTTTCTCTTATTTATCATTTAAAAACGTACAGTGACAGACTTTTGAAGGACAAAAAAGAGACAGACTTTATATTTTATTTTGGTGATTATGACGTCACTCTATCCACACATTATTTGATTTAAAGTAATAAAGATGCTACAATGAAAGCGTATACATCTGGTGATATAAGGAGGAAAAAAATGAAAAAAATAACTAAGCTTTTGTTAGGTGGTGCATTAGTAATATTGCTTTTAGCTCTACCATCTCAAGTTAAGGCTGATTGGCATCAAGATAATATTGGTTGGTGGTATTCAACAAATAATGGATCTTATTATAAAGATACATTAGCTTATATTGACAACAATATTTATAGATTTGATGAAAGAGGTTATATGATAACCGGCTGGTATTTAGAGGAGTATAGGGATACTAGTGGTAGTCTATTAAAAGACTGGTCTTATTTTGATCCAGTGAGTGGAGCCCGATTAGGGGAGGGGTGGCAACAGATAGATGGTAAATGGTATTACTTGTATTCAAATTCGATAGCTAGAGGTAAGGGTTTTATTGATGAAAAAAATTATTATTTTGATCCTGTTAATGGTGATATGAAAACAGGTTGGATATCTACACCAGGTCTTAATGGTACAAATTGGTCTTATTACGATCCAGTAAGTGGAGCCGCATTAAAGGGGTGGCAACAGATAGATGGTAAATGGTATTACTTTTTAGACTATTCTACTCATAATTATGCATTAAAAGGATTCACTAATATAGGTGGAAAAGAATATTATTTCGATCCAGTTAATGCCGATATGAAAACAGGTTGGATATCCCGACAATCTGATGTTAAAAAATGGTATTATTATGACCCAGAAAGTGGAGAACGACTGTTAGGTTGGAAAGACATAGATGGGAAGAAGTATTACCTTACATCAGAAGGGGCATATTGTGGTCATACTTATACTATAGATGGGAAACTTTATTATTTTGATCCAGTTACTTGTGAATTGATAACAGGATGGTTTGAATATAACGGAAGAAAACGTTATGGAGACCCAAATGATGGTGGAGCACTTGCATTAAATAAAACTTTAATAATAGACGGTGTTTCATACTCTTTCTCTGATAGTGGGGCACTTATTACTAATGAGCCTTAATTGATTAACACCCCAAAAGTTGGATTATTTCTAGCTTTTGGGGTGTTTTTTACTTTGAGAATAATGGTACGATCTATGATTTTAGGAAGTAAGTATATGGATTAAAAAACTTTTTAAGGTCACTGACAAATTAAGGTGAAACTATATCCTTTAGAGTCGCTTTATATCAAGAAATATAGGATTTCAATTTCTTCTTTATTCTAGTAAATACTAGTAAGTTTTTAGTGAGTATTTAATGCAAGAATTCTAGTGCCTTATATATTATACAAGAGAATATCTCCCAATAATGCATATTTGCTATTATAATAGACATTTATTGAAATTTCTATTATAACAGACATTGACACAATTTTGTAATATTATTTTGGTAAAATAATATTACAAAAGGAGGCGAAGGATATGAAAAAATTTATAAGTGTTTTGCTACTTTCAATAATGGCAGTCCTATTAATTGCATGTTCTAAAAGCAATCAACAATCGTTGGATGGTGAATATTATTGGATATCAAGCGAGAGAAATGAATTAGCATTTACTATAAAAGGTACCAAGGGTTCTATTGAGCATGGAGAAGCTGATAGCTTTAAGATTGATAAACAAAAGAAAACCATTGAGTTAACTGGACAAAATATTGCAAGTCGAACAGAAGAATATTCATTTGAAGATGGTGTCTTGTCTGTTGATATTAGTGGAATGAAACACGATTACTACTTAAAGGGGAGCAGTGCATATAAGAAAGCTCTCAAAGATTTTGGTTATAGATAAGAAAATACACCTATTTTACCGAATAGGTGTATTTTAGTGCAATATAGATGATTTTTCTGCTTTAGATGCATCTATTTGTACCAAATAGTTTATATTTCTTACAGAATAATTTAATTAAAATATTAGATTTGATTATGTTGTATAATGAACTCATGAATAATTTAAAAGAAGAAAATATTAGAAGAGCCATTTGGCATATTAAGCGCCACCTAGAAGGACTATGGAACGCTCAAGATGAAGAAGATTGGAAATATGAAATGTTTCATTTACAATCGAGCATTGAATGTTTAGAACGTGTGGTATGCGATAAAAAGCCCTACCCAAATATGGATAGGGAGAGAATCTTTTGAAGCATACAATAGTATTTATTAGATTCAACTTGAGATAGGATAATTTTAAAACTATGATCAATCATCTAAACTAATAATTTCTGAGCTACCAAATAGTAAACCTCTTTGTTTATTCTTAATTCTAAAAGGGTTTCCATGGTTTTTTCCAGTGTAATTTCCTTCAGGAGTTGTATAACCACGCCAGTCATAAGTGATTGTCCCAGATTTAATTAAAGAAAGAAATGTCATGAATTGTGGGGAACGGGTTAACTCTGCTTTAACATATTTAAATTGCCCCATTTCTCCGTCCATTTTTGGAACTGCTTCGACCCACAATGTTGCTGGATGCTTCTCCTTTAATTTCTTTTCCAATGATTTAAAATCCCAGAATGCAACCAAGATACTGGAAGAATTTTCAACTTTTCTTAGCTCAACAATACTGTCTTCATCATTAACTTCAAGATAAAATCCTTGATTATTTTGAGGACTCTCCTTAGGTCCTATAGTAATATATAGGCTCTTGAATCCAGCATGCTGGTCAGAATCATAGCCATATAATCTAGTAAAAGCAGAAACTCTATTTTTATCAATTGGTTCATATTCTGAAACAGGTGTGCCTTGAAAGTTGGGACGTAAGGTAAATAGTGTATCTAAGGATTTAGATGTTTTTGTTTTCAATTCAATAGTTCGTTCATAATCAGGTTCTTTACTGTTGTTTGGTTTAATACCTAACAAGAATTCCAGAGTATTTCCGGCATCTTTTGGATGAATTTTTCCTTTTCCTTTTGAATTGTTATGATAACCCTTATTCGATATTGCCTTAATTTTAGGGATTAATTCATTAAGTTTTTCCTCAAGTTTATCCTGTCCAAAGAATTTAACAATAACATTTTCACTAGGAATACTACGTGATACATTACAAATAGTTAACTTCTTTTCTTTTTTATTATCAACGGAAAAATATAGTAGATCATTTACTTGAATTTTTGAAGATCTAATAATGTTTTTTAACCCATAAATCCAAAAACGCTGATCTCCTCTAGCATTTGCTTTATAAAAACTCACTTTTACAGTAAAAATTTGATCTTCCAAGATAAGGTTTGCTTCTAAAAAATTTTTTTCTGTTAGTTGATCATAGTCTAATAAGTCAAAATCTAGTAGAAATTTTCTTAAAAATCCATTTGCATCTATGATACTTTTATCAATCATAGTTTGTGTTAATCTAATTGGAACGTAAGTATTAGTGTTATATTTATGAATACTGTTAATAATTTCCAACTCGTCATCATAAGGAATATGTTGCATTACTTTTCCCCTCTCGTAAATAAATAATTAATTTCAACACCCATTTGTGTAGAAATAGAAGTAATAGTTTTTAAACGTAAATCAGAATTTTTTTTATTTACAATATTACTAATTGTTGATTCCCGTACTCCTCCGTTGTAACTTAAAGAATATTGTTTATTTCTTCGTAAATATAGTTTCACATTCTGGATTAAAATATTTTGATAATAGTCTAATGAGTTATTATGAAACTTTTTTTCAGTAGAAAAATCAGTATTCTCATCTAGTAGATCGTCTAGATTTATTGACAATGCATTAGAAACAGCTACTAGAGTTGATAATTTAGGGTTATAGGAATTGTTAGAAAGTAATTTACTGATAGTTTGTCTACTTAAATTTGATTTACTTGCTAAATCTTTTACATTCATGCTTTTTTTATAAAGCATAGCAAAAATTCTATCTTTTATAAAAGGTTTCAAAATTAGTTCCCCCATCGTTACTGTCTTTATGATACTACGCACAAACAGGAGTTTATTCATTTAAGTTTACACGTTTTAATTGAAATAGTTCATTTAAGTTTACACATTTAAGTCAATTAATTCATTTAGATTTACAATGGATGAAGAGATAACTTTGAATTTTAGCTATCGAAAATAAATATGGCTTAAAAATTTATATAAAGATAACTTGATACTTCACCCTGGACTTAAAAAGTGATTTTTGATATAATATTAGAAAGAAAGTGAGAAATTAAATAATGCCATACGCAATTGATTTGTTCTGTGGTGCTGGAGGATTTAGTGAAGGCATCATACAAGCAGGATTCGACATATTATTTTCTAGTGATAGAAGTCCAATGGTTCAAGAAACATATGTTAATAGGCACCGACAACTTGGTTTACAAGAGGGAATTGATACACACTTTGAACTAGCGGATATCAAAGAACTAACCTCTGAACGTATCTTCGAAATAATTAATGGCTTACGTTATGGAAATATTTTTAAATCTGGTAATGTGGATGTTATTTTTGGTGGCCCACCTTGTCAAGGTTTTAGTCGACTTGGGAAAAGAGATGCGAATGATCCCCGAAATATGCTGTTTCATGAGTACCTTCGTATTATTCGAGATATTCGCCCCAAATATGTCGTAATGGAAAATGTAACGGGTATCCTTGACATGCTCATGTTAGATTTTCCTAGCGTGGTTAGAGACGAATCATATTTAGGACAAAAACTAGTTAAAGAAATCTTAGAGGAAGAGCTAGAAGAACTCGACTATACTCTTCTTGATGTCCAAATATTAAATTCAGCAGATTTTGGTGTCCCTCAACAACGTAATCGAGTGGTATTCCTAGCCTATCGAAATGATGTTCATCCTCTTGATTATCCTGAGCCAAACGAACTACCAGAAGTAACTGTAAGACAAGCATTAGACGGTTTATATGATACCAAGAACAACGATAATTTATCTGACTTTGCTCGAAATCGAATACAAGGTGAAACACCTACAACAGCAGGAAAAAATATTCCGCGAGAACGAATTACAAACATGGAAGAATCCAGACACGATATACTGGTTTCCCAAAGATTTTCTCTATATCAACCTGGAGAGAACACCCGCGCAGTGATTAACCGACTAAAAACAGAAGGTATAAATCTTCGTGATACTTGCCCAGAATTATTTAATGAAAGCCTTTTTCAAGTTAACCTAGCTATTAATACTGAAGTTATACATGATACACTCATAGAACTTAACTTATTCGATAATAAGTTCAAAGCCAGTCGTTGGTTGCATTTCACTAATCGTCAATTGGCCATATTATCTAGTCTAATAAATAATGAGCACGAATTTACCAATGTTCTAAGATCACTCGCTAGTAGGTTAAATACTACCCTAGATCAGGCAAACATTTTCTGGAAAACAGTGCAGCCATTGCTGAATAGAGAATACGATGCAGATACTTTCCATCACTTACTTATGGATGGAAAAATTACTGATAAGATTGGTGAGGCGATTCTAACAAGAAAATCAATACGAACCAGACTTAATCCCGATTCTGTGTCACCTACTATAGTTACTTTACCCGATGACTTTATTCACCCCTATTTTGATAGAGTACTTACTGTAAGAGAAATGGCTAGAATACAATCATTTGATGATAGTTTTGAATTTTTAGGCAAGAGGACAACAGGAGGCGATAAACGGTCTCAAGAAACTCCTCAATTTACTCAAGTAGGGAACGCCGTTCCTCCTCTACTAGCTAGAGCAGTAGCCTTAAAGGTTAGAGAAGCTATAGATGCAAGTTAACTATATACTAAAACATACCTAGAATTATCGGTAATCTAGGTATGTTTTTGTTTTTTTGTTTTTTATAAATTAATAGAATAATTCAAATAAAGCCATCTCATCAAAAGGTATGAATTCAACAGTTTGAAATTGTCCGTTGTTTTGCTCTAAAAATATAGTCTTTGACAAACCAATTGGGATATAATCATTACTATTGACATTAAAACATAGAATATTATTTTTGATAAAATTATTCATATCCTTACTAATAAAAGAAGAAAAATCTTGTTTTATTAATACATAAAGTTTATCAAGTTTAATCGACCATTTTTCAAAATAATCCATAATGGAAATTTCGTTGTCTTGAATATGCTGAAGAAAAATTCTATTCTGTTTATTGCTATTTTTATTTCTTCTCAATTCATTGACGGAAATTAATGGTTCTATTTTACTTGTTCTTTCGTCAGGAAAGTTATATTCTATTTTTACATTACTGAATGGCAATGAAAAATGCTGTCCGAAATCTCTCAGTAATTTTAGCATTTTAAACTCATCTGAATCCTCAAATTTTAAGATTTTTCTTTTGAGTTCAATGCGATTTAGTTGATTACAATATGATTTCACATTGTCAATCAAAATTCTTCCAAACATTATATTTTGCATAAAAATATATTTGCAAGTACGGAACACATTGTTTAAATTTCTAGTTCCATATTTGTCAACATTTTGTATATAATGTTTGACAATTTTTTCAGATTCTTTGTAATTTTGATAACAGTCAAAAAGATTAGAAAACTTATCTAAATCTTTTTTATTACTTTTGAAGTCTTCAAATTCTATTTCATTTATTTGTTTTAATAAATTATTATCACAATCTGAAACAAAATAACTATACACTGTATACCTCTTTCTTAATTAAGTGAATTTATATTTTTAAGAAAATAACTATTTTCTACTTTACATCCTACAATAACATAAGTAGACACAAGGTAATTTTATATTTAAACTCTAGTAAACAAACAGAACAATCCTTTAGTTATATTTTAAAGGGTACAAAATTCCCAACAATAATTCCCACAATTCTAGGATCTTCATCATACGAAAGAAAAATATCATGATATTTTTGATTGATAGACACCAAACGTAAGCCGTATTCTTCACGATAAACTCGTTTAATATAAGTTTGGCTATTACAGACTACAGCATAAACTGCCCCATCGTAATCAAATCCTGTCTCACGAATAAGAGCAACAGAACCGTTTTGATATTTGGGCTCCATTGAGTCACCAGAAATCCATGAGGCGAAATCATGGGCTAGTTCTTCATCAAAATAGACTATATCATAGTTCTGATCATCATAAACTGACGAACCGATACCGGCAGACATTTTTTCGTAAACATGGTACTCGTATAGTTTTTCTGATATTGAAACAACGTTCTTACATTTTTCTTTTTGAACTAGGCTTCTGATATAACTTAGTGCATTATTCTTACCTTCATCTGATAAAGTATTATATAGTCGGAGAATTTCGACTTCTGTAAAATAACCTTTTGGGACATTTAGAATCTGCTCCAAAAGATTTACTTTTTCTATTGATGGTTGTTTTATTCCACGTTCCCAGGCAGAATATGCCTGATAACTAATGCCTAATTGATCTGAAATATCTTTTTGAGTCATTTTTAGCTCTTTTCTACGAGCCTTTAGTTTTTCTGGCTGGTACATCATTTACCTCACATTAACAATAATTTCAATTCAGCTTTTTGTTTTGCTTCTTTATCTGTTAGCCTATTTTTATCCCAAACATAAGCTATTGATTTCCCTCTGTCATAAATGAGCCATACTCTTAGATTATCATAGCAAGTTTTTATTATTTTCCAATTCTCTTGATCTAGAAGTTCTGGATACTCTTGACTTGTAACTAAACCTCTTTTGCTTACAGATTGCTCTATCCTCGTAATAAGAGAAGTTTGATATCCGTTAAATTCTTTAATAATTTGCTCTCTTATACCGTGAAACAATAGGAGTAGTGAAGCATTTTGTCCATCAATATAAGCCTCAATTGCTTGCCTAATGGTGTTCTCTTTTTCAGGATAATATTCTCGAAGAAGATCTAAAAGGCGGAAGAACAATGCCTGCTTTGAGACATCCAAGCTATTTTGAATGTGTTGGAAGGTGTCGCAACTATAATAAATCTTCGACAACAAAACAATGTCAGGCATTAATACAACAGCAGAGAAAATATTCGCTTCTCGCTCTAATAGGCTTTCCTGATTATCAATAGATTCTGTAAAATAATTACCTTCATGTTTAAGTATGAAATGTCCTAGTTCATGACATAAAGTGAAATTTTGCTTCACAATGGGATTATTTTTCTCATAAGAAAAACTAATACCTAATTCATCAATAATAGTCAATCCTTCAATCTTATGATTTGAAAAATGATGTCCTATTACTTGAATTTTGTTTTTTTTAATATAATGCTGAAAAAAATATTCAAATTTATAGTTCAATAGAGGAAGTTTATTATCTTTCATATACTGATACAATACTTGCTTTGTGGTACTACTTATCCTTGAATACAATTCGTTCAATTAACAACAACCTCCTTCAGGCTCAATCCACCCAAAAAAACTAAACCTTTTTGGTTGAATTTATTATATAAAAAAGAAGGACAATTGTCCATCTTTCAATAACGAAAAAACAATCCACTGATATTATTATAAACTCTACATAATTCATCAAAAGTAATATTTTCCCATCTAACATTAATTGATAAAATTAGTGTTTTGATACATTATTATTTATCGAACATTGAATACAATTAATTCAATAAATATTACATTCTTGATTTAAAAACGATCTAATAAAAAATTTGCTTAAAGTTAGATTTTAAATACTGTAGAATAGTTCTTTCTAAAACCTACTCCCAAATTTTTTTGTAGGTAAATAAAATTCAGAATAAGGTTCCTCTAACACATACAGTGATATAAACTGACATGATAAAAAATGAAGATTACTAATATTATTTTCTGAAATTTCACAAATTTTCCCGTGTGCTATACTATTTCTAATATCGACTAATTCATGAATTAGTCTACTATTAATTTCCAAAAATTTTGCTTTAATCTTCGGATCCAGAAATTCATAATTTTCAGCTATTTTTATTTTTAGTTGATTCCATGCTAGTAATATCCTTGTATAATTTCGACCTTTAAGAAATCTATTTAAAGAGTTTATAAGATCTCCAGATAAATTATCTATAGATTCTATATCTAATTCTGTTGATAGTGAATCAGTTAATAAATGATTTAAAAATGATTGTGTTTTAACTTTACGTTGTTGGTGTTTAGTTTTGGAGAATAATCTTTCGCTTTCTATCACTAATTTAGCAATTACCTCAATTGGTTTGAAACACATCAAAAATTCTTCTTCAATATATTCTCTGTATTCATGTTGCAAACCAATACTATACATTCTCATTAAATTTAATATAAGTTGACGTTTTTTTCTATTTTTCTTTCTATTTAAACCATTTTCAATTATTTGCAATTTTGTTAGCCATTGAGACATCTTATCTTGTTGTTTTACCTCTGGTAAAACTTCATTGTATTTTGATATACCTCTTATTACAAGAGGTATATTAGAAAAAAATGACAAAATAGTTAAGCACTCTTCAATGTTTTGCTTTTGATCTGAAATGACTTGCAAATACTTAATTTCCTTAGTATATATGAACTTTAAAGTACATCTCCAAAATTTGAAGCATGCTCCGTTAGGTAAATCAAAGGCCGTTTCCCATGTATCCCAAATCTCATCGAACTCATTAAAATCTATTGTTGTCGTATACATTAATATAGCTCCTTTATAAAATAAATATGTTATTTCAGTTTAAATATTTAATTTCTTTACATTTACAGTTTTTTATTTTCTTCAAAAATCTTTTTTCGTTCTTCCATAAATTCAATCAATTCTTTTTTGAAGACTTCTTTTTCTTCATCAGTCAATCCCTTTGAGTTCATACGGAAAAGTAATTCAATATTATCCAATTCATCTGATGTTTCTTGTAAGTTACCAACTATATAATCGACTGAAACATTCAAAATTTGTGCAAGCCTGACTAAATTTTCTTGGGTTGGTTTTTTTATTCCACGTTCCCACGAAGCATATGCTTGTTGGGAAATCCCTAATTTACTTGCTACATCAACTTGAGTTAAACCAGTATCTTTCCTAAGTTTTTTTAAGCGTTCTGAAAACTCCATTTTAAAACCTCTAAAAAATTTTCAATTTTTTCAAATAATCCCTTGACAAAATACAACTAAAGGTTGTATAATATAATCAACAACTGATAGTTGTATACGACCTAAAAATAATAACCTATTTTAAAGGCCGGATTTAGATCATTGACAATTAAATAAAAAGTGCGTCTGACAACCAGAGGACTGATCATCAGAACTACACATAAACTTCGTACCTTTATTGTAAATGTTTTGATATTAAAAGTCAAGTCCGTTTTATGGTTGAAGTGAAGATATAAAACAAAACTCAATTCTTGTGGGCTTCCACGCATTTCGGACTTTCGCACTTTTCCGAATAGTAAAGTGAACTGGCTTCGCCAAAGGGCGTAAGAGAATCCCTTGGGTATGATCAAGACTACCTAAAGAGATTGGCTGGGAAAGCGATGGTAATTGACGCAAAGCACCTTGCTAAACGTTGCCACCGTGGAAAGAGGGATCTTTCCAACCAAATAACTTTTCTTTACTGCTGTCTATCTACTAAGATAGACCTACTCTCAAGCTACTAAGTTCTTTCCTTTTTTCACTTAGTAGCTTTTTTACTTATTACAATAAAGGAGAATGATATGACAAACTTTTTTCGCACAACAATGTGAGCGACTCTATGATAACTATGAATTTACCTATGGTATGTTTAGTGAATCTGATAAACTACAGGCTAAACTCTATGCTCAAGCTCAAATTGATTTAGACCATCTCGCAGATGCTGCTCGTAGAAATGGCTATGCTCATGGGGATATTCAATTCTATAGTCGTATGTTTAAACGTAAACTTTTTACACACTATTACTCAAGAGTGAAGCAACTAGCTTAACTCTTTTTATTTTACACTCAGAAAGGAAAATCTTATGATCTCAGAAACACTTAAAATGAAACCAGAATTTATTGGCCCTGCTTACTATGAACGTTTAGGAAATGCTCCTAAATTTATTTTTGGAAAAGAAGGCAAATACCAACGTCACATTCTAAATAGCGCAGAGCACGGTGCCTTTCATGTTATCACACCAGCTTCTACAACGGTCTTTCCAGAAGATGCTCTAGTAGAAACTGTCAACCCAATCTTCTTCCCTGATACTGCTTTAAACGGCAATACTGTTGCACCTTATCTCAATGTCTTTGCGGAAAAATTAGTAATTAAAAAATAAGAAATAAAAGGAGAAAATCACATGGCTAAAATTGGATTAAACTACGGAGAAAAACTACAAATTGCTGACAAGACTTATCGTGTCATTACAGATGGACTAGATGTCCCAGCTGTCCTTGGGAAACTGTCTTTCCGAGGCATTGAAGGTCCTGATATCATCTTTGAAGTGGATCGTTCACAACGAAATCCTGATGGATCATTTGTACAAGTTAATACAGGTGAGATTCGTGGAATTGTTGTAGGAATTCATTCTTCTGTCCAGCATGAAACCCTCTTTTTCACTATCGCAGATATGTCTGAGTCTGAAATTGAAGACCTAGGTATTAAATACCGAGAAGAGGTTGAATTGGAAGATATTGTTATCACTCATACCCACGTCAATCGTAATGATATCTATAAGCTCTTTGCTTCTAAAATCAAGAAAAAAACTGGAGGCGCACCGACTAAAGAAAACAAACCGGTAGAAAATAAGAAGGAAAACTAGGAGGTGACGCAGGATGAAACTCTTTACCTATCGGGGAAAAAGAGTTCGAGTTTTTCATCGTAAACTAAAGGGAATCACATGGTTTATCTGGTGGTTTCCTTTTTTGTTGGCTATTAGTTACTATGGCTACTTACATCTAGAAGAATTAAAAGCTCATCCCTTACCCCAAGGATATTTTCTAGGAGCTGGGCTTCTCTTTTCTTTAATCTTCTCTTGGTTTATCAATCGGGTTTGCTACAGAAAGTTGCTCTTTTTTCAAAAGCTCAATAGTCTTCGAATCCTTTCTCGCTTTTTGCTGGAGAATAACTTGTATCTTGTGAAGAAGGTCAGACGGGACAAAGGAATAGTAGAGAAAATCACTCTTCCCAAGGTCTACCTAAAACAAAGTCGTTACGAGATTCAAGTCAATTTTATATTAGAGGGGAACAAGTTTCAAGATCGGTTTTTAAATCTTGGCTCTACTCTTGAAGTCATGTTCAATGGGGACTTTCGTGATAAGAGTTTTGATAATTGTTTTGTTAAATACAAAATTGCTATCAATCGGATTGATAGTCGTATTTCAATTGATCAAGTTGAAGTGAAAGGCTCAAAGATCCGACTTATGAAAGATGTTTACTGGGACTATGTGAAAGATTCCCACTTACTAGTTGGTGGAGGTACTGGTGGAGGAAAAACTGTTACTCTCATGTCCATTATCTATGCCCTATTAAAAGTTGGCTATATAGATATTTGTGATCCTAAAAACTCAGACTTAGCTTCTTTAAAGAAACTTCCAGTCTTTCACGGTCGAGTGTATTCTAGTAAAGAGGATATCATTAATTGCTTTAGAGAGAATGTCGAGTTTATGAAGAAGCGCTACGAGGTCTTAACGTCTTTTCCAGACTATAGACCAGGTACTTATTACACCCATTACAATCTAAAACCTAAGTTTATTCTAGTGGATGAATGGGCTGCTCTCATGGCCAAGATTGACCGTGACTATAGCCAACAATCGGAGCTCATGGAATACCTAACTCAAATCGTTCTAGAGGGTCGTCAAGCTGGAGTATATGTGATCTTTGCCATGCAACGGCCCGATGGAGAATATATCAAAACTTCTCTTCGAGACAACTTTATGATGCGTCTTTCAGTCGGTCATTTGGAATCAACAGGCTATGACATGATGTTTGGAGATGCTAATAAAACCAAAGAATTTAAAAAGCTAGACGAGATTAACGGAGTGAAAGTAGTCGGTCGTGGTTATATTGCTTCAAGCGGGAATCTAGCTGGTGAGTTTTATTCGCCTTATATTCCACTCGATCAAGGATTTTCATTCTATGATGAATACGCTAAAATTCCTATTATGGAATTTGAGGGAGAAGAGTTCTCAGTATTTGAAGAATACAAACCACCAGTTGAAACAATTTATCCCATAGAGGAAGAGAAGGTTATAGAAAACGAACCGAACAAGCGACCACTCAAGGAATTTGCGGATGAGTATGATTTAAAGATGCAAACTCTTCGAAAAATCATTCCTTATCTGGAAGAACATGGAATTTCATTTGAACGGACTGACTCCGCTATTCTCATTGAACCTTTCCAAGAAAAGTTACTTCTTGAAACAATCACTCGATTTGAGGAAGATGGACGCAAGTCTTATCCAAAAGCTATTGAAGCGATTGTCCGTCATCATGGGCTAGGACAAGGGCAAGGGCAAGCCTGACCGCAGGTCAGGCGAAGACCGAAGCCCGCCGTTCCTGGCTCATGATGACAACGAACCCCCGTTTTCTAATAGGGGGGTTACATTTGGCAAAAACGCCAAGTCCACCCCTCTTCATTCCTTATGGGAGTTGGGTTTTCAATTTTTATGAAGTGTGTCATTTTCGTCAAAAAAGTGTGTCACTTTGTTAGAAAGAGGTGTTGCGATGAATGGACAAAATTAGTCCTTTTCATATTAAGAATTTCAGAAAACAAACAGGACTTAGTCAAAAAGCATTTGCACAAGCTGTTAATCTACCTACAAGAACCTACCGCTCTTATGAAACAGGTGAAAGAGGACTGACGATTGATAAGTTTAGAGAACTTAAAGAAAAACTTGGTTACTATCAAGATTGCGATAAAAACAGTCTTCGGGCTCAAATTGACTATCTACGATTGACCTTTCCTAGATTAAAGGATTTAGATGCTTTCTGTGAAAATTTTCTTCACTGTCACCTAAGCGAATTTACAGAACAAGAAACTCGCCTTATGAACTATACCCACTTATGGCAACGAGGAAACATCTGGATTTTTGATTTCTTTGATAAGTCTGTGACGAATGACTACCAAACTTGTCTTCAATTATCTGGGCAAGGATGCCGTGAGTTGGAATTGCTTCTAGAAGACAAGGGAATCACTTGGCAGATCTTTCTTCAAAACATTCTTTATTCCTATGAAGATGTTCGGGTGAAGCGACTCGATATTGCTCTAGATGAACTCTATAAGGGTTATGGTCACGAGGACGAACAAATTCAAATTCCTAAATTGATTGATAAACTCTATTCCAAAGAGATTATCCTAGACACGATCAAGAAATGGAATATCACGGGTGGTGGATCTTTCACAGATAATGAAGACATGGAAGCTAATCACGGCTTGTCCATTTACTTTGGAAGTCGTCAAAGTCAACTCTACTTCAACTTTTATGAAAAGCGCTATGAAATAGCTCGTATGGAAAACATCTCCTTGGACGAATCCTTGGAGATTTTTGGTATCTGGAATCGCTATGAACTCCGCTTTTCAGATCAGAAAGCTCAAGGCATTGTGGAGGAATACATCAATGGTGTAGATCTCGGAGAAATCGCTAGAGGCATCATCAATAAAGAAATCCAAGTCTATGATGGTGTTACTCGTTTTGGTGCCTATAAACCTGATGAAAAATGGCAACGTCTCTTTGGAGGCGTCGAACCCTTAAAGCTCTCAACTAACCCACAGCCTTACAGTATTGAGCGAACGATTCGCTGGCTGACCTATCAAGTTGCTAACTCCCTTGCACTAGTTTCTGAGGCAGACAAAATCCTCCAAACAGAATACATGAAAATGATTCAGAACAGCGGAGAAATAACAGACCGAGGAAAGGCCATGTTACGACTTCTCAAAGCTAATAAACACTATGAACACTAGAAAGGAAAAACGATATGGAATACAAAGTTCAAATCAATTCACTAGATAACTTTAAAGCCTGGTCTGGTGGACTAACCACCTTGAACACTGTCCGTGAACGTGGTGGAGTAGATACTCTAACCGTCATTTGTGAAGATATCTTCTCTGGGAATACACCAACAGAAGTACAAATCAATGACTGGCTATGGTTTGATTCAGATTTTATCTACCAAGCTCTAGGCTACGATGATCTGCTAGAGGCTTCTTGAGATGCTAAAGAAAATTTATCAAGCAGACTTTCTGCTTCTTCCAGAACAAGAATTCTGGCATATGTATATCCTCTTACGAAAGGGCAAAGACTTTTACTACGAATGTGCAGGCAGATGTACAGAAGATCTTCCAGATAGTAGAGGGCTCTATAACTATGAACATGCCTGTTTCACGCTAGATGGTCAAGTGTTGAGTGTAAATAAAAAAATGCGCCCCTCACTCATTACTTATATCCAAAAGACCATCAAAGACAACCAAGAAAAATTTAGAAAGGAAATTGAAATGGCTACTAAAACTATTTTTGAAAAGAAAGTCTCTCAAGTCACGAATGAACTGGGAGAATTACTTAAAAAGAAAGATCACAGAGAGGCTTGGACCAAGGCTGGAGAATTAAATAGTCTCCTTAAAAAAGAAGAAGCCAAAGACCTAAAACCTGACCTGATCGAACAACTCCAAACTGAGCTACGAGGCTACTATTACATTAATGGCGAGATCGAAAAAGCCAATAAGCGCCTCTATGCAAAAGGCTCAAAGCTCATTGAACTCGCTACTCTCTAAAAGGAGGATCTATGGATAAAGCCAAACGCTACTTGCTTCAAGCAAAAGAATATCTCTCACACTTTAAAAAGGTGGAGAAAAAAGGAGGTCCACCAAAGCTAAAAGTCACCAATAAAAAGACCGTCAATATTGCAGTCATAGGAGGGATTTCTTTCCTCCTTTTTGTTGGTTTCTTGGGTGCTATTCGAGCGATCACACTCTCAAATAAGGTAAGTACACTACAAGCTCAAGTAGAGGCCACTCAAAAGCAACAGACAAAGCCTATGGAGTCTAGTAGAAAATATGACTACAAACTCCAGTACTACTTGAATGACTACGTCTATGCCTATTTCACTCTTCCACAAGAAGGCGATAAACAAAAAGCTCAAGTGGACTACTTAAATAAATTTTACAATTTCATCCCTGATGTAAAATCTCAAGGGCAAGTTCGAAATCCAAGTGAGCTTCTCTATTCTCAGTTAGTGACTGTAGAAGGAAAGGTTGCGACCTATAAGATTAAATACAAGGAAAGTATCCATCGGGATAACAACACAGAAGAAAAAGAAATTGTGACAGGTTTCAATATTCCATTTGATGAAAAAGATGGAAAATATTACGTTTCTGGCCTTCCTTGGTTTTCTGCCATTGAATCCTCACAAGCTGGACACTTTAGCGAAGATGATAAGCTCCAATTAACTGCCAATGATCATTTTTCAGACAGTGAGCGAAAGAAGGTAGAAAAATTCCTCAAGGTCTTCTTTACCAACTACACCACAAATCAAGATAACCTTAATCTGATCGCTAAAAATGTGGATATCATCGCAAATAGTACTTTCAAAACGATCGACTACACCTATCTTAAACAGGAAGGTAATGATCTAATCGCTTATGTCCAAGCTACTTTTGAAGTTGGAGGAACCACTCACTCAGAAAACTTCACCTTTACTCTCTCAGAAAAAGAAAAGACCTACTATGTCACAAAACTAGAACACACCATACCACTAAACTATGCAAATGATAAAGAATAGGAGAACTCTATGAATACAAACAATTTACGAACCTTCCTCCAGGGCGATGGAATTTGGATCCTAACAGCTATTGCCGTGCTCTTAGCGATCAAGGCTTGGCGGAACAGCTCTTGGCTTCAACTTTTCTCTGTCGTTGGTTTCTATGCCGTTATTGTTTCGATTGCGAAAGGACAAGATATCCTAAAAGCAGTCGGCTGGTTCCTGCGACTCTTCGGTATTGAATCAGGACTTTAAGTATGAATGAAGAAAGACTTTATGACTACAGTAAGGGCCTAAATGCTCCTTATTGGATCCAAGAAATTAAGACAAAAAAGGGCACTCGACTATGGTACTTTGCGACACCTATGCAGTTGTCCTTTTTTATTGTTTTTATCATCGTTTTTGTGGCCATGTTACTATTTGGAGGATTTATCTTTGTGCCACTCGCAAAAATCACTCACTCAATTTCTCTCTTGCTCTATTGGTATCTCCCTTACAAATTGGCTAAGTTCTATACGGAATACGAGCCTCACGGTAAGAAGATGCACGTCTTTATTGGAGATTACCTGATTTACTTTTGGGACTTTAAGATCAATAAAAAAGCTATCTACCATGAAGATCGGATAGAGCCTGTAGAAGAAATTGTCTTTGAAAAAACAAATCTATAGAAAAGGAGGACCTATGAGTATTACTTTAACCTATCCTATTAGGGAAACACATGAAAACCTAGCTCTCAAAAAAGATCAAACCGTCGTTGCTTATTATCGTATTCCAAACACTCCTATCACGATTACGGATGATGAAAAAAAGGGCAAACACAAAATCACTGTTGCTCAAATGATGAAGAAGCTCCAGAAAAATAAGTTCTTTGAAATATCTCTGATCCCTAAAGACTATCTTTTAGAAGAGAAAATGCGGGACTTTTCAGATGCTCTAGCAGATGACAGCCGAGAACTAGGAGAAGAACTTCTTCTTTACACAGTGGATCGTCTAACGGATGAAATGGAGATTCCTTATCAGTTTGACTGGGTCGTTGGAGTGACCTTACGCAAACAAAATCATGGAGCTACTGTCAAAGACTTGGCCTATGAGAGCTTCAATGAGTTCTCAGAAAAAATTGCCAAGGGTCTTGGTTACGAATATGAGTTAAGCCCCACTTGGTATGAAGACTATAAAAGTGATGAATTCACTATTTTTCAAGCCTTCTCTGTCCTTCGGGCAAAACGTTTATCCAATGAAGAACTCTTTTATTACCAGCGGATGCAGTACCTCCGCTATATCCCTCACTACAAGAAGGAGGTGCTTGCTAACCGTGCTCAATTCAATATCACAGACACCTTGATCAAAGTCCTAAAAGGTGGCTTTCTTAAGCTAGAAAGCCCTTATGGATCTTCTTTTGTGACTATTCTTCCGGTTGGTAAATTTCCTGTTCAATTCAACGGTTTTCATCTAGGCGAATTTATCCAACGCTTAAACTTTCCCGTTGAGCTACGAATCAAGGCAGAATTCATTGATACTGGTAAGATCAAAGGTCGAATGGGACGATCGAATACACGTTACAGAAACATCATGGAAGAGGCAGAAAATACGGATACTGTCCAACAAGATGAGATCATCATGGGCTCTATCTCCCTAAAAGACTTGATGAAGAAAGTCGGAAACAAGGAAGATATCATCGAATATGGAGCCTATCTGATTATCTCTGCTTCAAGTGTGAATCAGCTCCGTCAAAGACGACAAGTAGTTTTGAACTACTTTGATGATATGGGAGTCGAAATTAGTGAAGCCTCTCAAGATGGACCCTATCTCTTTCAAGCTCTGCTTTATGGAGAAAATCTCCAAAAGAAAACTCGCACCTGGACACATATGGTCACAGCTCGTGGATTTTCAGAGCTCATGCCCTTCACCAATACCTCTTCTGGAAACCGTATCGGTTGGTATATCGGCCGAGTAGATAACTGGACAGGCCGTTGGGACAATATTGCAAAAGCCATTGATTCTTCAAAGAACATTGTACTCTATAATGCGACAGTAGGAAATAAAGAAGATATCGCTGGAAAGATTACCAAGAACCCACACATCATTATTACGGGGGCAACAGGTCAAGGAAAATCCTTCCTTGCACAGATCATCTTCTTAAGCGTGGCTTTACAGAATGTTAAAACCCTTTATATCGACCCTAAACGTGAACTTAGAAATCACTATCAAGAAGTGATCAACTCACCTGAATTTGCACGTCTCTATCCTGAACGCAAGAAACAGATTGAGAACTTTAACTTTGTGACACTAGATAGTTCGCTTCCATCAAACCACGGAGTCTTAGATCCGATTGTTGTTCTAGATAAAGAACAAGCTGTAGAGGTTGCCAAAAATATGCTCGAGTTTCTACTACAAGCTGTGGATGATGTCACAATGGACCAGAAAACAGCTATCACAGAAGCTATTAATGCGATTGTAGAAAAACGAGTCGCTGGTGAGAAAGTCGGCTTTAAACACGTCCTAAAAGTACTTAGAGACTCCACTTCCTCTGAAATTGCTTCGGTTGGTCGTTATCTGACCTCAATTGTCACAAACTCCATCTTGGAACTAGCCTTTTCAGATGGAACCACTCAAGGACTTAACTACGAGTCACGAGTGACCATCCTGGAGGTCAATAACCTCAAACTACCAAAGGACGATTCCACAAAAATTTCAGATCATGAACGCAATTCTATTGCCCTCATGTTTGCGCTTGGTGCCTTCTGTACCCACTTTGGAGAACGAAATGAAAATGAAGATACCATTGAGTTCTTTGATGAGGCGTGGATTCTTATGAAGTCCGCAGAAGGAAAAGCCGTTATCAAAAATATGCGTCGGATTGGACGCTCCAAAAACAATACCTTAGCACTGATAACTCAATCTGTACATGATGCAGAAAATGATGATGATACAACGGGGTTCGGGACTATCTTTGCTTTTTATGAAAAATCTGAACGTGAAGATATCTTAAAACACGTCAATCTCGAAGTCACTGAAAGCAATCTCGAATGGATTGACAATATGATCTCTGGTCAATGCCTATACTATGACGTGTATGGCAATCTCAATATGATTTCCGTACACAACATCTTTGAAGATATTGATATGCTTCTAAAACCAATGAAAGCTACAGTATCATCAAGCCTTGAAAATAAATACGCTAGTTAGGAGGTGAACCCATGCAAGAAGCTTTTGACAAACTAAGAGGAGTCGATATCTTCTCTCTCAAGTCCTATATGGAGCCTACTGGGTTCGCTTCCTTTAACGGAGCTTGGGTTCTGATTAATGAGCTTTTCGTCAACTTCTTCTTTTTCATTCTAAACGCAGTGGTGGGCTTCTTTTCTTTGCTGATTCGAATTCTTGAAAAAATTGATCTCTACTCTAGCTATAAGAACTATGTCTTTAATGGAGCGATGAATATCTGGAAAGGATTCATCGGTTCAAGTTCTGGTGGAGTCGCAAAACAATCACTCGTTTCAATGTTGCTTCTAATCCTAGCTTTCTATCTCTTTTACCAGTTTTTCTTTTCGAAAGGAGCTTTTTCAAGGACTCTCCTTCATGTCTTTCTAGTTCTCATCCTTGGATTTGGTTACTTTGGAACAATTGCTGGAACATCAGGGGGTCTGTATCTACTTGATACTATCAACCATGTCTCTCAAGATGTCACCAAAAATATCACGAATATCAAGGTGGAGTATGGCAATAATAAATCCATTAAAATTGGCGATTCCATGGCAGATAGCTATATTGCAGAAACCTCTTATAAAGCTTATGTCTTTGTCAATACAGGTCAAGAAAATGGGAAATATAAGAACAGCCAAGATGGGAAACAAGAAACTTTTGACGATAGTAAGGTACTAGGAACAGGCGATAAGAATGGAAACTTTAAAGCAGTTAAGTCTAAAGATCGCAATAAATATCTAGATGAACTAGGAAATGGAGCCAATGATGATGGTGAAAAGAACCGTTGGGTTTCAGCTATGCCAGATTTCATCTTTACTCGTATGTTTTATGTGATCTTCAAAATCTGTGAAGCCTTTGTATTAGCGATACCCGTTATCTTGATTCAGATGTTAAACGTCATTGCTCAGACACTCGTCCTGATGATGATCCTGCTCTTTCCAATTGTACTATTAATGTCCTTCGTACCAAGAATGCAAGATTTGATTTTTGGAGTTCTAAAAGTCATGTTTGGAGGGCTGCTTTTTCCAGCTATCACGAGTCTATTAACTCTTTTAGTTTTCTACATTGAAAAAATGATAGAAAACATTGTCATTACAGGTTTTGATGGCATCCTTAAAACACTTCCATCTTTGATTATCTTCGGCCTTGTCTTTAAACTACTCATTTCAGTTGTCTCAAAAGGACTTGTATACTTCCTTCTATGGAAATACAAAGCTGAATTGATCCAATTTATTCTTGGATCTAAAGCACGAATGGTTGCGAATGATATTGGAAACAAAGTTGAAAAGGGGGTCACAAAGACCAGAGAGGTGGCTTCACAAGTACCATCGAGAAGTCTTTCATCTGCTCAACACCTTGGGAACTTTGCCTTAGCAGGTGCTGGTTTTGGAGCTGGAATGATGATGAATGCCAAGAGTCACTTCCAAAATGTTGGTTCTTTCTTTATCAATAAGGAATCAGAGCACCAACCCGATGAAGTGCTCCCAACAGAAACACTTGAGACTCCAATAAGTCCAGATGCTCCAGAACCAAACATTCCGAAAACAAAGCCAACGCTAGAAGGGATTAAACCAGTTGAAGAAAAAACACTACAAACTCCTTCAATGGAATCCCCAATCACGGTGGAGCCAACACCAAGTTCAAACGAGGAATTTCAAACTCTTAAAGAAGAATGGATTTCTCCATTTAAACAGCTCCGCATTAATAGTATTGAGCACAAATTAGAGGAATATAAAGATCCTCAATCCATGTATAAAGCCCAAGGATCGAATGCCTTCACTCGTGCTTATAGGAAAACCATGACACGAGATGATAAATTGAGAGCCAATATTGAACGAAGAGACCGATTAACAGAACGCTTAAAACAACTTAGAGGAGAATGATATGAATACCAAGATACGTTCAAGAACTGCTTTTCCAAGAGTTCTTGAAGAAACTCTTTATCAAGCCTACCAAGAAGGAAAACGCTCAGTCGATTTCCTTCTTTTGTTTCCAGTCTCAGAACAAGAAAGAGACCAAATCATCCAACAGGCTAAGTCCTATTCAGTCGTTTTAGATGCAAAATGGCGTTTTGGGACTGTTCTGTTCACTGCTTATATAAGACATTAACTAGAAAGGAGATTCGATGAAAAAACTAAAATGGTTTCTATTAGCCGGTCTCATTCCTCTCTTTCTACCGGTCCTCATAATCATTATCCTTATGGGGGCTGTCGGAGGTGGTGGAACGAATGGCTCACCCCAATCCCAAAATGGAGTGACTTATGCGGATCACTGGTCAGATGGAGATCCCTATACTCACAACCTACTGGTTCATCGCTTCGGTATTACAGCAGAACAATTAGACGGCTTTTTAGATACGTTAGGAATCTCCTATGATAAGAACCGAATTAATGGAAAAAAGCTCCTCGAATGGGAAGCTAAATCTAATCTTGATGTCCGTGGAATCGTTGCAATCGCACTGAATGAAAGTTCTCTTGGAACTGCTGGTGTGGCCACCAATCCTGGAGCGAATATGTTTGGTTTTGGAGCCTATGACTCCAATCCAGAATATGCCAGTAATTTTAATGATGAGATTGCTGTTGTCGGACTAACCCAACAAACTATCATTGGAAATAAAAACCAAACCTTCAAAATTCAAGATGATAAGGCTAAAAAGTTTGCGAATGGAACACTCAATCCAGCAACTGATGGTGGGGTCTATTTCACAGATACCACCGGATCAGGAAAAAGACGTGCAGAAACCATGCAAAAACTGGATACTTTCATTGATGAACATGGAGGAACACCAAAAGCTCCTGAACAAACTACAGGAAAAACTAGAGATGGTGGAGGAGTAACTTCAAATGATATACCTGTAGGTTATAGTTTGACAACAGCTATTGATACCACAGGATATATCACTAGTACCTATCCTTGGGGACAATGTACCTGGTATGTCTTCAACCGTGGGAAACAAGTCGGAGTTAACTTTGATCCATTTATGGGAAATGGTGGACAATGGATGAATAAGCCAGGTTTCACAACAACCCATACACCAACAGAACACTCTGCTCTATCATTTAGCCCTGGCCAAGCTGGAGCTGATCCAATATACGGACATGTTTCATTTGTGGAACAGGTCAAATCAGATGGTTCAATTCTCGTCTCAGAGTGTAATGTTAAAGGATTAGGGATCATTAGTTACCGTACTTTTGACGCAGAAACTGCAAAACAATTTACCTATGTAATAGGACATTAGAAAGGAATAGATATAGATGATTCAAGTTGTAGATAAAAATGATTTAATGGAATTGATTGGATATTCTGAAACACAAGCTAGTAAATTAATACGAAAGGCTAAAAGCCAGCTTGTACAAGAAGGATTTGAATGGTATAAGAATAAACGTATTGGACGTGTACCGATTATTACAGTTGAATCCATTCTTGGTTTTCAAATACAATTAAAAAATGATATAATTGAGGGGAACCTTCAAAGCGCTGTCATGACTGAAGGAGAAAAATAGCATGGCGGTAATAAAACAGGACGATGGACTGTGGCTAGTTGATATTAGTGATGGTAAAAGTTCCTTAACTGGCAAACGTATACGACACCGCAAATCTAATTTTTTAACGAAAAAAGAAGCAGAGGAATATGAGGCTTATTACCGTATCCATAAGTTAAATCAGATACAAAATACAAAAAAACTCGCCATTTCCTCTCTTTATGTAATGTTAAAAGAAGAAGATGAGCTTCGTGGAAATAAAAGAGGTACAATAGATACTCAGAACTCATACTATACCCAATATGTATCGCGATTCTTTGAAAATGCTGATATGTCTTCAGTTACCATTCAAGATGTAAAAAAATATCGAGATTGGTTAATTGAACAGCCTAGTGTAAAAGGTGGGACGCTTACACCAACGCATATTAACCAACAAATGATTTTTGTTCATAAGTTGTTTGATATTGCTATTTCGAAAGGATTCAGACAGGATAATCCATGTGATGCTATTCGGAAACTTCCAGAAAAGCATAAAGAAATGTCCTACTATACTCCTGAACAATTCAAGGAGTTTGAGTCCTATTTCGAAGAAAGTGAATATCCTTTTAAACTTTTATATCGTGTACTTATGTTTACGGGAATTCGTATTGGGGAGGCACTTGCCTTAACTTGGAGAGATATTTTTCTTGATGAGGGATATATTAAGATCCGTAAGTCGGCCTATTATCGTAATGGGAAAACACATATTGGATCTGTAAAGACAACTCAATCAAATAGAGAAATCTACATCCATAAAGCTTTTGTGGGTGAGTTGAGAACTTGGAAATCAATTCAAAGTCAGAAGCTGGCTAAGCTAACTGATTCAACAGATGATTTACAGATTTTCCAATTTTCAGGGGAGCCTATGACTGCTCCGAATGTTTCTAACTTTAGAGCATCATTCAAGAAACGATTGCCAGAAGACTTCAAATTGATTCGAAACCATGATTTTAGGCATTCGCATGTTGCCTTTTTAATTAATCAGGGATTGAGGAGAGGAGAAGGAAAGGATTATATCTTTTTCACTCTAATGAAACGACTAGGACATAGTTCTATCAATACAACAATAAATATCTACTCACATTTGTTCCCATCACAACAAAAAGAAGTCGCTAACGCATTTGACGATTTTTAAAAAAATGGGCAGAAGTGGGCAGTAAAAATAGAACAATAGGGTATAAACCCTTGATACGAAAGGAATCTAGAAAACATTATGATGAATATGCAGAATATGATGAAGCAAGCTCAAAAATTGCAAAAGCAAATGGAGCAAAGCCAAGCGGAATTAGCCGCAACTCAATTTGTAGGGAAATCTGCTCAGGATTTGGTTGTTGCAACTCTTACAGGTGATAAGAAGGTTGTTTCCATTGATTTCAATGCTGCAGTGGTCGACCCAGAAGATACAGAAACGCTTTCTGATATGACGGTGCAAGCCATCAATGCTGCCATTGAAGAAATTGATGCGGCAACCAAGAAAAAACTCGGTGCTTTCGCAGGGAAATTACCATTTTAAGCTAAGGAAGTTTTCATTAATTCAAAAGAGGCTCAGTTTTGAGCCTCTTTCAGATTGAAGACAAAGTCATATTAAAAACTTTCCTTAGGTGAGTACGGACGTTAGGTGAAATTATCCAGTGGATGATTTCAGCAATCCAGGAAGTTCCAAGACTAATTATTGAGCCTAAGGTCTCAATAATTCCGAGTGCCTGAAACGTTATTGTTTCAGGCACTTTTCTCACTGCGGAAAGTTTTAGTATTTTCTTTCTTTGATATACTAACGATATATTTTTAGGTTTGTGTCAGCAATTTTATTCTTTTCTTAATTCAATGACTTGATCGTATCGGCTTTCATTATCAATATGGTGAGCGATTTCTAACACCATCATCGGTAGTGAGAAAATCAAGTCACGAACCATCTGGCTATTTTCTACGTCAAGAGCTGCAGTTACCTCATCTGCTAATAAAATATCCTTTTTACGAAGAAGGAAGCGGGCTAGTTCAACCCGGACTCGTTGTCCACCTGAAATATTTTCTCCGTTATTAGTGATTACAAAATCAAGTCCATCAGTTAGTTCATGGTCGAGTTTGACCTGTCTCAAAACATTCTCCAATTCTTGATCTGAAAACTCTTGTCCCAAACTGAGATTGTAGCGAACAGTATCATTAAATAGGAAAGGATGCTGGCTGATAATGCCTACCTGACGAACAAAGTGACTTGTTTTAACTCCATCCCTTGTACGACAAGTAATCGTTCCGGCATCCGGCTTTTCTTCCCCTGTGATCATTCGGAAGAGGGTTGATTTCCCACAGCCACTTGGCCCTTTGATGAGGACTTTTTCGCCTTGTCGAATGGCTAGATTAAGATCGCGAAGAATCTCTCTACCATTATAAGATTTACTTAAATGAGAAATTTCTAGTTCTTCTACTTGAGAGATCGAATGATTGTCCGTTTCACTATCATCTGCTCGATTTAAAATTCCGAAAATCTTTTCTGCCGTTGTTTTGGCTCCTTGTACTTCAACCACATCATACATGATATTTTGGATAGGTCCTACCAGTTGACCAGCAGCAATATACATAGCAACCAGGCTAGCCACTGAAACATGATGACCCTGCATAGCAAGGAAGAACCCTAATACCAAGGGGAGTACTTGGCTCAGAAAGACCATAAAACCATTACAAAAGAAAACAATATTATGGGTAAAAGCAAACCTTTGAATAGCTCGTTGATAACGAAGATTGATATTCCAGACGCGCTGAGAATTTTCAGGCAAGGCTTGATTCATCCGCAAGGTCTGAGCCCCTCGAATACTATCAGAGATTTGGTTATGAACAGCTGTTCTTCCCTGAGACATTTCATCCCCTGAATTCTTTAGCTTATTATTCATCAAGAATTGTGGAATGGGACGTAAGATCGTGAAGAAAACAAAGATAGAACCCAATAAAACATTTTGGGCAATGATATAGATCGCCGTAATCAGTGCCCCAAATCCCCAACATGAAATAGACATATAGCGTTCAAAAAAGTTATCTCCTAAAAATTCCATATCCTGTGTCAGCATGGTAATCTTTTCATCTTCACTATATTCCCTGTCTTCCATTAACTTCTGAAAAAGTGCCGTTCGGATATTCATGTGAATTTCGCGTCTAAAGACATTATTTGCATGATTACAAAATAACATTAGACTATACAAAGCGAAATAGACAGAAAAACCAAAGAGAGCAAATTTCCAAATAGAGGAATAGGTAAGGTTATTTTGATCTATTGATAATGCTTTGGCGACAACCAAAGGTTGCCCTAATGCAAGACCCCCATTTGCCAGTGCTCCAATAATGGTTAGGTATTTTGTTTTTTTATCAAGATATTTAAAGATATGAATCATAAATCTCTCCTAGAAAATAGAACCCTATGATTGAGAAATATCAGATATAATCATTAAATCTTATTACATATTATTCTTTGTGATATATTTTACATGCTCATTATACATCTAAAAATAAGTCTGGTCAATGAATATTCAAAAAATTAGAAATGATTAAATCTTTAATAACTAATATTTTAAGATAAGCCTTTGAAAATGCTCTATTTGTCTGTCGGATGAAAATTTACTTTAGTCAATCTTTACAGAAATGAAATAAAAAGCACCCCCAAAGAAAGATATGAAAACATCTAACTCTAGGAGTACTGCTCAGTTTTGAGCCTTTTTTTATTCATCAAAGAATCCGGATAAGTCCAAGCCTCCGAAGGGGTTGGTGGAGAAGTTCTCTTGCTCTTCAAGGAGGGTACGGCCTTGATCGAATTCGAGGAATTGTTCGTAGACAAGGGCTGTCATGCGGGCATCCTCCAAGCTATCGTGTGATTTTCCTGCGACTCCCAAAAATTCTGCAACGGTGTGGAGTTGGAGATTTTTAATGCCGTGGAGGTCAGATGGACGACGTTCGAAAGCCTCGTCAAAGACATCGACGGCGTACTGGTCTTCTAGATCCAAGCCATTTTCAAGCAGGATGGGTAGGTCGCTCTTTTTGGCATTGTATCCGATCAAGGGTCGGTCTCCTACAAAGGCCTTGAATTCGCTGAGGACCTGCTCGAGTTGTGGGGCATTTTGGATCTTGTTTTGGGTAATGCCAGTCAGGCCGTTAATAAAGCTTTTTAGGGGTTTATCGGTGTAAACGTAGGAGTCGTAGTGATCGACTTCTTTACCGTCCGTATAGCGTACGGCAGATACCTGGATGATCTGATAGGCGCCTTCGTATTGGTTAAATTCGAGGTCAAAGGCGATATAATCTTCTAATGCTTTCATGGGAAATCTCCTGTGGTAGAAAAGAAAAGGGACTGGTAGGATCCAGCCCCGGATTATCGACGGAAAACGCGTGCCCAGAAACCTTTGCTTTCTTGCTCTTGAACTTTTTCGTTGGCTTGTTCGAGTTCAAGTTTCAAGGTATCGCGGTCATTCATTGCTTGTAAAGTCAATTGTTGTTGTTGGTCCAATTGCTTGTCTTTTTCAGCAATTTGAACGTCTTTCACGCGCAACTGTTCATCTTTCTTAGCGAGTTGCTCGTCTTTGGCTTTGAGTTGCTCGTAGAGACGGACGATTTCAGCATTTTTTTCATCTACCAAAATTTCCATCAATTCGCGTTGCTTCACATCATCGCTGACTGGCTCATCTTCAAAAATAGTTTTTTTGTAGATTTCTTCGAGCTTGATCAAGCCACTACGGGTTACAACGGTAACCCCTTTTTCGTTTTTTTGGGTATCTTCTGGAGCCAGCGCCTTGACACGGTTATTGACCGCCTGGCGGCTGACTCCTAAAATTTCAGCAATTTCGCTGACAGTTTTTTCAATCGCCATAACTTCCTCTAATATCTTTTTCTATGAAATACTCTATTAGATAGTAACATAAGTAGGCTAAGCTGTCAAATGAAGCAAAGAAAGGCTACGCCTTGATACCACGATTAGTGGGCCTCTGTCATTTCAGGAAGATGGAGGCTTGATTGTGCTAAGTCAATGGTGAGTTGGTAATCGGTTTGATCACGCACAGTGATTTCAAAGTCCGTCGTGTAAAGGACCAAGCGAAGAGTTGCCCCTTTTTCGAGCTTGTAGATGGTTGGTTGGAGATCAAAGTCAAATTCCATCCACTCGCCTGGTGTTACGGCCTCAACCTCTAAGAGGTCATGCCGGTTTTGGAGGTTGAGATAACCTTTCGAAATGACTCGTTGGCCCGCTTCCTTGAAGGGCAACTCGGTCAAGTTGTCTAGCATATGGTAGCGACCGTTATCCAGTGTACGGACCGATAAGACTGCAGGATAGGGTTGGAGGTATTTCTTGTTTCCAAGCTCTAAGAGTTGGGCTGAGAGAAGGCCTTTATTGGTGCTGGAGTGAAGTCGTAGGTGAAGGCGAGCTTTCCCATTGAGGTGCAGGTCTTCTTCGATTGGAAGATCAATCGTCACCTGTTGCGCCTTGTCTTGGTAGAGATCGCTTAAGAAGGTCGGATAAGCCTTTCCATAGCGCTCGTAATCTTCTGTCGCATAGCGGTTTTGGATGACTTTTTCACCGTCTCCCAGCGAGAAGGTCCGCTGACTTGTTTGGTTGCCAAAATCATCCAAGGAAGTCCAACTTTGTTCCCCTGTATTGTCCTGCCAGATGACAGTTGGCAACTCATAGCTTGAAGCATAGCCCAGCAATTTTTTAGAGAGAAGGGCGTTCATACTCTCACGGAAGTCAATAGACTGCCAGTTGTTGAGATAGACATGGGCACCATTGTGATAGAAGAGGTGTTTCTTGATGCTTGCTGGAAGGGCTTGGAACATGTTAAAGACGTGAAGCGGTTTGACGTTCCAGTCTTGGGAACCATGGGTAAAGACCACCTCTGCCTTGACCCGATTTGCATTTAAGAGATAATTGCGATCGTGCCAGAATTGATTGTAGTCTCCAGAAGCTCGGTCCAGCTCTTTTTTGACGCGATCAAGATCGGCTTGGTGGGCCGCATGGTGGCGGAGGTAGTCTCCAGCTCGAAGGGCGCGTGAGTAGGTCAATTCGGCAAGTGAATCAAAATCTTCACCTGGATAGCCACCAGGACTTGTCACGAGACCATTTTCACGGTAGTAATTGTACCAAGAAGAGATCCCAGCCTCTGCAATGATGACTTCAAGACCGTCCACACCTGTGGTCGCAAGACCGTTAGACATGGTTCCAAGATAGGAGATTCCTGTCGTTGCGACTTTTCCGTTAGACCAATCGGCTGTGACTTGACGCTGGCGTGTATGATCTGTAAAGGCCCGGCAACGGCCATTGAGCCAGTCGATAACGTTCTTGTAGGCTTCGATTTGTTGGTAATTTCCATTGGTCATCAAGCCTTGCGAATCTTTTGTCCCCACTCCAGATACGTAGAGATTAGCGTAGCCGCGTGGAAGGAGGTAGTCGTTGAGGGTATAGCTGGAATTGATATGGGTGAGAGTTTCTTCAGCTTCATCGACTAGCTCAGCTGAACCGACAGGATCCACCAATTCTAATTGAGGTACTTCTACTTGAATGGTATGAGGTTCTTTGACCTCGAGGTCGACATTCATATTGTAGAGGGCCTTGTCGCTGGCCTTATCGTTGGTCCCTTGGTGATAAGGACTTGCGGTCATAACAGCTGGAATCTTGCCTTCATAGCGAGGACGGATGATGCTGACCTTGACCAAGTCTGGCAGACCATCTTTGTCGGTATCGACCCGACTTTCCACATAGACGACCTCGCGGATGGCATCATGGCTCGTAAAGGTTGCGAGGCTCTTGCCGTTAAAATAGTGATACTGGTTATCTTCAGGAATCAAGCCATCGCTGACCAACTGATCGATGAGTAAATTTCCTTTTACTGTTCGAGTATTGAGAAGGTGATAGAGGTTTTCTACCAAGTTTCCATACTCAATCGGAAATTGGACTTCTTTCAAGAAGCTATCCGTATCTTCAAAATCAATAAAATAGCGGAAACCGAGTAATTGGAGGGCTACTGTGTAAAAAATGTTCGGAGACCATTCGCAGTCAGATTGGATATACGTTAAAAAGTCTGTTTTAGAATCCACCACTAGGTTAGAGAGGGGATAATCTGTATCTTTATAGGTGAAGTAAACCTTGCGGACAAACCATTCAAACAGTTCTTTTTCTGGGAGGTGGGTGGGAAGGTCAAACCCAATTTCTTTTAGTTCCTTAAGAATGTCTTTTTGGTCAACAGATAGATAGCTATATTGATTGTATTTCATAGACTGCTCCTTTTATCAGTTTCTTTTTTCTTTACTTCTTATATTATACTTGATAAAATAGTATTTGTCTAAAGACCTTTCGTCTATAAGGAGAAGGAATATTGAAAAAAATATCTTTTGAACAAGTTGCAAGAAGACGGACCTTATTGTTTGGGGTTCTTGCCGTCATTTTTGGGATTCTCATTTTTCGAAACGGCGTTGGTTTCACCAAATTTTCCTTGGATCTATTAGCCATTTACTTTTTAGTTGATGGACTAGGAAGCTTTCTTCTTCGCTTTTTGTTACGTAGCAAGTCTATTTCCTATAGCCACTCTATTTGGTTTATTTTTCTTTCACTTGCGTTGATCTGGTTGAATCGACTGAGTAGTCTGCCCGTAAACTTAGTTGTGATTTGTTTAGGGGCATATCAGTTGGGGAGTGCCATTGTCTATGGGATCACATTTTGGCTTTATAAGGCCAATCGGGTAAAAGGAGGCTGGCTCTATTTATGGGATGCGCTTTTAAACGGTGGGCTTGGTCTAGCAACTGTCTTGGAACCTGGTTCAGATGGGCACTTCCAATTTATCCTCTTGGGGGCTTATCTGGTCTTGTTGGGGATTTCTAATATTCGAGATGGTATTTTATTTGACAAAGACCAACAAGGCCAAGAGTTAAAACGTCGCTTTCGTATTAGCCTACCGGTTATCTTTGCAGCCTTTATCCCTGCTAAGGAGTTAAAACGGTTTAACCAGTTTCTTCAAAAAGGGAGCTCGGCGGGACACACAGGCCCTTATCGATTGGTGAAAAAAGAAGAAGAGGCAAGGGAATTAGAAATTTTGGTTCATACTTCTGACAGCAACTTATTTGGAGCGATTGGGCATGTAGATATTTGTTATCAGGGGAAGGTCATTTCTTACGGAAGTTACGATCCCTTTTCAGAGCGTCTATTTGGGACGATTGGGGATGGCGTACTGTTTAAAGTGGATAAGGAACCATACATCGAACTATGTAAAAAAGAGAGTCAAAAGACGCTGTTTGGCTACAGCCTATCCCTTACCGAAGAAGAGAATCAGGCAGTAGAGAAGCGTCTAGCTGAAATTGATCAGTTGTTAGAACCTTGGGATCCACCTAGGAGGTTACTGGAAGACGGTCAGCCGACCTACGCTTACAAATTGAAATATGATTTAGGGGCTGAGCTATATAAATTTACTTCTTCGCGTTTTAAATCTTACTTTGTTCTGTCTACTAATTGCTGCCTGTTAGCAGATTCCATTGTGGGACAGGCAGGAACGGCTGTATTAGATGTGCGTGGAGTGATTGCACCAGGGACCTATCAGGATTACTTAGAATACGAATTTGAAGCTCCAAACGGGCGGGTCCATACACGAACAGTATACTAAAAAAAGAAAGACAGATTTTTATTTTTGAAAAATCTGTCTTTTTTGCACAAGATTTCTTGTAAAAAGCCAGAAAATCTTTTACAATAAAAAGTGCTTGGAGGAAAGTATGACAGCAAATCAGATCGTAAGAGTGATCCCAGTCTTGAAAGTGAATAACCGAAATGTCAATCAACGCTTTTATGAAGAGACATTGGGAATGAAAGTATTAGTGGAAGAAGGAGCTCTCCTATCTTTAGGAGATGCCTCAAAAGTAGAGAAAATTGTCTTAGAAGAGTCACCGAGTATGCGTTCGCGTAAGGTCGAAGGTCCAAAGAAATTGGGTCGCATCGTGGTGAAAGTGGCACAAGCTCAAGAAATTGATTATTTGTTGGCCCGCCAGCCAGAAACAAGCGCCCTTTACCAAGGAGCTAATGGTCGCGCCTTTGAAGTTGTGTCTCCTCAAGGAGATACCATTTTCGTGCATGCGGAAGAAAATCTTGAAAGCCTAGAACCGTTGGAGAAAGCGCCTCTTGTTGAGCTTCCAGAAGATTTCAAAGGTTTGACCAGCTTTGATGTGGACTTTCTTGAGGTCAATGTGGCCGATCTTGCTGAGGCTGAGAAGTTCTATAGCAACTTGCCAGCTTTGGCCCACTTTATCCATTTACAGGAAGCCCAAGGAAAAGATCTCCAAGTTGAGAACAAGGTTACTTGGGATTTGAGCATGATCAAGGTCGAATTGGCATCTTTTGATGTGGAAGACTTGAAAGAACGCTTGGGAGAAGCTGTCGATTTTGTGCACCGTAAGGGAACTTTCTTGATTGCCAAGGATCCAAGTCAGATCGAACTCTGGTTTGAAGCCAATCAAGATCAGGTCCATATTTCTTATGAAGAATAAGAATGGAGTGATGAGCGTGAAGGCAATCATCGAAAAAATTACCGAACAAATCCAAGAAGGCATCTATCCAGGTGCCTCTCTTACGCTTTACCGCCATGGTCAGTGGAGTGAGCACTATCTGGGACTAGCGGATCCTGAAAAAGGAGAGCCAGTAGTGGCTGACCTGGTCTATGATTTGGCTAGTGTCAGTAAGGTCGTCGGAGTTGCTACCATCTGTGCCTTTTTGTATGCGAAAGGGGAGCTTGCGCTTGATCGCCCCTTTAAAGAGCTTTACCCGCGTTTTGCTCATGAGAAGACGACCATCCGGGAACTCTTGACCCATACTTCTGGGCTCGATCCTTTTATCCCCAACCGGGATCAATTGGATGCGAGACAGTTGAAAACAGCTCTTGAAAATTTGCAGTTAAAAGAAGACAAGAGTTTTCATTACACCGACGTCAATTTTCTTCTGCTGGGCTTTTGGTTAGAAGACAGGTTTCGCCAGCCCTTGGATCGCTTATTTGAAGAGCTGATTTTTACACCTTGGAAGATGACGGAGACACGGTTTGGACCGGTCGAAAAGGCGGTGCCAACGGTCCGTGGAGTGGCTTCTGGAAGTGTTCATGATCCCAAAGCGAGAGTATTGGGTCGTCATGCGGGAAGTGCTGGACTTTTTTCAACTGTTGCTGATCTAGAGCGCTTCTTAGAGCGTTATCTGAAGGAGGATTTTGCGCGTGACTTGTCTCAGAATTTTGCGCGTGAAGAGGGCAAGACCCGCGCTCTCGGATGGAATCTAGAGGGGGACTGGTTAGATCATACGGGCTATACTGGAACCTTCATCATGTACAATCGAAAGAGGCAGGAAGCGGTGATCTTTTTGTCCAACCGGACCTATGAGAAGGACGAACGGGCCCAATGGATCCTCGACCGCAACTCTTTGATGGACTTGATCAAACAAGAATTTGAAAAATAGAAATGGAAGGCTAGGATGATGGATCCTGGCCTTTTACGGTCTGTCAGATAGAACTCAACTCCGTCTTAGGTTGGATTTCCTTCAAAAGCATCGCTTTTTTGGCTGATTTATATTAAAATAGTAATGACCTTAATAGAGCGAGATGAATATGAACAAAGAGATAGGCGTCGGAAGGGCGCATAGTAAAATTATCTTAATTGGAGAGCATGCGGTGGTCTATGGTTATCCGGCTATTGCGCTGCCACTCCATCATATCGAAGTGATCTGCCAGATCATCCCGGCAGACAGTCCATGGGTTTTGTTTGAAGACGACACCTTGTCCATGGCGGTTTTTGCGTCTCTTGAGCACCTCGGGATTAAAGAGGCCCGGATTCGCTGCCGGATTCAGTCCATGGTACCGGAAAAACGTGGGATGGGGTCCTCTGCGGCGGTCAGTATCGCAGCTATTCGTGCAGTTTTTGACTATTATCAAGAGGAGCTGGATGAAGAGACCTTAGAAATCCTGGTCAATCGAGCAGAAACCATTGCCCATATGAACCCAAGCGGACTCGATGCCAAGACCTGTTTGAGCGATCAAGCCATTAAATTCATCCGGAATGTCGGCTTTTACCCACTGGAGCTGGGTATAAAAGCGAGTTTGGTGATTGCGGATACGGGGATTCACGGCAATACCCGTGAGGCGATTCAAAAGGTTGAAGCTAAAGGGCAGGAAGTTTTGTCTCATTTCCATGAGATTGGTCAGTTGACCCAGCAGGTGGAAGAGGCTCTGAAAATGAATGATCTAACGAACCTAGGACAGGCTCTGACTACTTGCCATGAGCACTTGAGAGCCGTGGGTGTCAGCTGTGAAAAAGCAGACCATCTGGTCGCCGTTGCCCTTGAAAATGGGGCCTTAGGCGCTAAAATGAGCGGAGGCGGTCTTGGTGGCTGTGTGATTGCCCTCGTCAAGGATTCTCGTGAAGCAGCAACCATTGCCCATGCATTAGAAAAAGAAGGAGCGCACCATACATGGATCGAAAACCTGTAAAGGCTAAGTCCTATGCCAATATCGCGATTATCAAATACTGGGGAAAAGAAGATGCCAAACAGATGGTCCCTTCGACCAGTTCGATTTCGTTGACCTTAGAAAATATGTATACAGAGACCAGTCTCTCTCCCTTGCCAGCAAATGCGACTGCGCATGAATTTTACATCGATGGGGAATTCCAAAATCCAGCTGAGCAAGCCAAAATTGGAGCTGTGATTGATGGCTTGAAGCCAGCAAATGAAGCGGGATTTGTTCGGGTGGATACCAGCAACAACATGCCAACAGCAGCAGGCTTGTCCTCTAGCTCGAGTGGGCTCTCTGCTCTCGTCAAGGCTTGCAATCGGTATTATGATTTGGGCTTGAGTCAGGAGGAATTAGCTCAAAAAGCCAAGTTTGCTTCGGGTTCTTCTTCACGGTCTTTCTTTGGACCCTTAGCAGCCTGGGACAAAGAAAGTGGAGAAATTTATAAGGTTAAAACAGACCTAAAACTCGCGATGATCATGCTGGTTCTCAATGACAAGCAAAAGCCCGTTTCCAGCCGGGAAGGGATGAAACGCTGCATGGAGACTTCGACTAATTTCAAAGAATGGATAGAAGAGTCTAGACAAGATTATAAGGATATGCTGGACTATCTAGCTGGCAATAATTTTGAACATGTCGGTCAGCTGACAGAGCGCAATGCCCTTGCTATGCATGCGACGACTAGAACAGCCACTCCAGCCTTTAGCTACTTGACAGAAGAAAGCCACAAAGCTATGGACTTTGTCCGTGAGCTTCGCGCTGCAGGCCATGCTTGTTACTTTACCATGGATGCAGGGCCGAATGTTAAGGTTCTCTGTTTAGAAGAAGACTTGGATCAGCTGGTGCCTTTATTTGATGCCCGCTATCGGACCATCGTATCTAAAACAAAGGACCCTCAAGATGAAGACTAAGTATCAGGTACAGACTGGAGGTAAGCTCTATCTAGCTGGAGAATACGCGGTGCTAACACCTGGCTATGGGGCAGTGATTCAGTTTATCCCCATTTATCTATCAGCTACCATCCAAGAAGCAACAGCCTACCAGCTAGCCTCAGACCTTTTTGGTTACAAGGTAGATTTGACCCCAAATAAGGACTACGCCTTGATTCAAGAGACTATTCAGCTTATGGAAGAGTGGCTGAAAGATCAGGGGATAGCCCCGAAACCCCTTGATCTTCACCTTAGGGGGACACTGGGTGAAGAGGGGAAGAAGTATGGGATTGGTTCCAGCGGAAGTGTGGTTTTGCTCGTGATCAAGGCCATGGCCGCTCTGTATGAAATAGACCTAAGCCCCGATCTGCTTTTTCGACTAGCAGCAGTCGTCTTAGTGCAAAGAGGGGACAATGGTTCCATGGGTGATTTGGCTTGTATTGCCTACGAGGACTTGATTTATTACCAATCCTTTGATCGGGCTTGGTTGCCTGAAGTCTTGACTTTCCAGCCCCTCTCACAAGTTTTAGACCTGGATTGGAACTACCAGATCCGAGTGATTCAGCCAGCCATCTCTTATGATTTTCTGGTTGGTTGGACCAAGGAACCAGCGATTTCAAGTGATTTGATCCGCAAGGTCAAGGGGGCGATCAATGAAGCCTTTCTCAAGAAGAGTCAGACTGCAGTGAAGAATCTTGAAAAAGGCCTCCGTGAAGGAAAACAAAGGGAGATCGAGGCCAGTATCCAACGTGCAGATCAGAACCTAAAATCCTTAAACCATCTGATCTATACCCCAGCTCTAAAAAAGTTGCAAGAAGCGACAGAGGGCCTTTCTGCCTGTGCCAAATCCAGTGGTGCTGGAGGCGGCGACTGTGGAATCGCCCTTAGTTTTGACCCGGTTGAGACTCAGACCTTGATAGACCGCTGGAAGGAAAAGAATATTGAAGTCATTTACCAAGAAAGGATGGGAGATTCGTGAGCGAAAATCGAAAAGACCAGCATATTCACTATGCCTTAGAGCAAAGCTCCTCCTATAATAGCTTTGATGAGATCGAGCTAATTCACCGTTCCCTCCCACTTGTAGATCTAGCGGAGATTGATCTAACGACCCATTTCGCAGGCCGTGATTGGGAAGTCCCTTTTTATATCAATGCCATGACAGGCGGGAGTGAACGGGCCAAAGAGATCAATCAAAAGTTGGCAGCAGTAGCCCAAGCCTGTGGGATTCTCTTTGTGACGGGCTCTTACAGTGCAGGGCTGAAGGATCCGAGCGATCAATCGTACGCTGTCAAAACAGATCACCCTCGTCTTCTGTTAGCGACCAATATTGGCCTCGATAAAGAGCCAGACTTGGGTTTACAAACGGTGGAAGAGCTGCACCCTCTCTTTCTTCAAGTTCATGTGAATCTGATGCAAGAGTTACTCATGCCAGAAGGGGAGCGGATTTTCCACACTTGGAAAGACCATCTCAAGAGCTATGGGCAGGCCTTTCCTGTGCCGGTAGTCCTGAAAGAAGTCGGCTTTGGTATGGATCCCAAAACAGTCCAGCTGGCACTAGAGGCTGGGATTAAAACAGTTGACATTTCTGGCCGTGGTGGCACTAGTTTTGCCTATATTGAGAATCGTCGTGGTGGCAGTCGCGCTTATCTGGATGATTGGGGACAATCAACTGCGCAGTGTCTCTTACAGTTACAAGATCAGATAGATCAGGTTGAGATCCTCGCGAGTGGTGGCATCCGTCATCCCCTTGATATGGTCAAGGCCTTGGTCCTTGGAGCGCGTGGCGTAGGACTTTCCCGCGTTTTTCTTGAGATGGTAGAGAC
The DNA here is from genome assembly GCF_015557775.1 of Streptococcus parasanguinis. Lineage (GTDB taxonomy): Bacteria > Bacillota > Bacilli > Lactobacillales > Streptococcaceae > Streptococcus > Streptococcus parasanguinis_AA. The sequence continues at coordinate 348,797 of NZ_JADNOY010000002.1, forward strand.
CAAGAGCATCGAAGAAGTGATTGCTATTGTCCAAGGATGGAAAGAAGACCTTAAATTACTCCTTTGTGCGCTCGGTTGTCAGAACCTGAAAGAGCTCCGAGAAGTCGACTATCTCCTCTATGGAAAATTGTGGCAAGCGAAGCAACAGAGAAAATGAAAAGGATTGGCAAAATAAGCCAATCCTTTCTTTTTTGAAAAAGTGATTCCCCTCAAAAATTCTGATAGTTTACGAATCGTTTACGGTTGGTGGAATCGCTTGCAAAATAGGCGTGTAAAAGAGTATACTAAATAAGGAAAAACATTTTTAAAAAGGAGTTTAGGATGAAGAAGCACTATTTTCGATCAGCTGTAGCAGCCTTGCTTCCGCTTTTGTTGATTGCTCAACCTGTTGAGGCTTGTACAGGGTTCATCATCGGGAAGAAACTGACGGCCGACGGTTCGACCTTGGTAGGTCGTACCGAAGATTTAGAGCCCAACCATAATAAAAATTTTGTGGTCAGAGAGCGTGTCTACAATAAAAAAGGAGCCATCTTTGAGGATGCTGCCAACGGTTTTCAATATCCCTTGCCAGAGATTAGCTATAAGTATACAGCGGTTCCAGATGTCACCCCTGATCAGGGAATTTTTGACGAAGCAGGATTCAATGAATATGGGGTTTCCATTTCTGCCACTGTATCTGCTTCAGCAAATGACAAGATCCAAAAAGTGGATCCCTACGTCAAGGATGGCCTCGCAGAATCGGGCTTGACCAGTATCGTTCTCCCTAGTGTGAAAACCGCAAGAGAAGGGGTTGAACTCATTGCTAAGATCGTCGAAGAAAAAGGCGCTGCAGAAGGAAATATTGTGACCATTGCCGATAAAGAAGGCGTCTGGTATATGGAAATCCTATCTGGCCATCAATATGCAGCGATTCTCTTCCCAGAGGATCGATTTGCGGTCTTTCCAAATACCTTCTTCTTAGGGCATGTCGATCTATCAGATACCGAACGCACGATCGCTTCAAAAGATCTTGAAAAAGTCGCCAAAAAAGCCAATAGCTATAAGGAAGTGGATGAAAAATTCCACGTTTCTCAATCCTATAATCCGCCTTTGCAAGAAGCAGATCGCTCTCGGGTTTGGTCGGGAATCAAATCGCTAGACCCAAGCTCTCCTGTTAAATATGACGATGCGTCCTTTGACCTTCTTCATACAACCGATCGAAAATTAACCCTCCGCGATGCCATGAATCTCCAACGCAATCGTTTGGAAGGAACCAAATATAAACCACAGGATCAAATGGAGTTGGATGGAAAAGGCATTCCGAAAAAAGGAGAGTTTGATGCGGTTTATAAATACCCTATTTCCAATCCAAATGTCATGGAGGCCCATATTTTCCAACTGAAAGATGATGTCCCAGCAAGTGCAGGTGGAGGTACCATGTGGCTGTCGATGGGTAGTCCACGAAATGCTCCATACCTACCCTACTATGGCAATATTCTCAACACCTATCAAGCCTACCAAGAATTAGGGGATCATTACAATGATCGCTCTTGGTATTGGACCATTTCAAGAATCAATGACCTTGTGGCCAAGTATCCAGATTTATTCGAAGATGGGGCGATTCGTACTGAAATGGAACGATTGGAGTCTCAGTGGATGGTCGAACAAGATCTGAGTGATCAGGAACAAATCGCCCTTGCTTCTCAGCCTGAAGAAGCTAGTAAGAAGGCAACAGAGGAAAGCTTGGCGAGAGCTGAGAAAACCTTCGAACGCTTGCAAGAAATCAGAAAAGAAGCAGAACAAAAGGTAGCAGATGAACACGGAAAAAGTGCCCTGCAGGATCTAGATGACGAAGAAGATGCTGCTTATGAAGAAAAGATTGATCTCGTTGATTTTGACTATGATTACATTTTAGCAGCAGGCTTGTTCGGAGCAACCCTTCTAGCGATTGTGATCTACTTGATTCGCTCAAAGAAACAAAAGGGAGGAAAACAAGATGACTAAAATTCAAAGAGCCTCGATCTATCTTTTTCTACTGTTTGCAGGAATTGGCTTGGAGTTTGAACTCGGTCATCTTTCTCAACAAGAATTTAGCCAGTCTGCAGGCAGAGACTTGGTCTTAAACTTGTCTGTTTTAGCTGCTATTATTATCCCGCTCTATCTCTTTTCAAAACGATTGGCCAAGCAGTTGACTGTCCCAACCTATCTCTTATGGATTGCCATGTTTGGAGGAGCCTTCATAGCAGGCTGGTTGAGCTTTTCAGGCAATAGCTTGATTGATATTATGAATAGCCATGTGATCAAGGATGCCACTGTCTTTAACAAGTGGACCGATGCCTTGACGGCCCCATTTTCAGAGGAATTCTTTAAGGCTCTAGTTGCCTTTTGGGTTGTCTTGATGGTTGGCAAGAAAGATCTAAAAGCGATTCTAATTGCAGGCTTGGGCTCTGGCTTTGGTTTTCAAATCATTGAGGATTTAGGGTATGTTGCCCGCCAAACCAAAACCAGCCAATTAGCCGCTGTCACTGAGGCCATCAACCGGATCTCTGGTGGATTAGCTTCACATGCCCTCTATACAGCTGTTGTATCAGTTGGTGTCTTCCTCTTGTTGTCTCAAGTGACCCAGCAAAAGGAAAAACTTTTTGGGCTCTGGTGTGTTCTCTCAACAGTAGCCAATCACTTCTTATGGAACTCTCCGTTTTATGAAACAGACCATCGGATTAATCTTCTCGTCGGACTGCTCTTTGCTGTCCAAGTAGGGACCTTTATCGAAGTGGTGCTCTATACCAAGAAACATCCTGAGTTGCCATTTTTAAAACAATAAGAAAAATTTTTCAAACACAAAAGAACTAAGACGTGGGTCTTAGTTCTTTTATTTTCTCAATTCTTGTAAGAGTGTTTGTGCTTTTTCTAAATTAAAGGGTTTGTTTTCAAGGAGTTGGCTGACCAATCGGGGAACTTCCTCTTCCTTCGCTCCTGCTAGAAGGGCTAGAGAGCGTGCTTGGAGTTTCATATGTCCTGCTTGAATCCCGGTGGTGACAAGGGCTTTGAGGGCCGCGAAATTCTGTGCCAAACCGAGTGAAGCAATGATACCTGCTAATTCGATAGCAGTAGGCTCCCCTAGCAAGCGGTGACTGACTTGAACCGTTGGGTTGAGGCCAATCGAGCCTCCTTTTGTCGCAACCGGCATTGGTAGGGTGATCTCTCCATAGAGTTTTTTCTCTTCTGGCTGACTTGTCCAGTGGCTCAAGCCCTTGTATGAACCACTTTGTGCAGCATAGGCATGGGCTCCTGCTTCGATGGCCCGCCAGTCATTGCCTGTCGCAAGGACTAGGGCATCAATCCCGTTGAAAATTCCCTTGTTATGAGTGGCTGCTCGGTAAGGATCCACTTGGGCCAGTTGGCTGGCTAACTCCATCCGGTGGGCAATCTCAATGGCTTCCTCAGGATTTCGACTCAGTGCTTTAAAATCGATGGCACATCGTGCACTCACCAAAGAGCGAGTAGCCAAGTTGGATAAAATTGCCATCAAGGCCTGACCACCAGAGAGTTCCTGGATACGATCGGTCAGAGCTTCTAACATGGTATTGAGCATATTGGCCCCCATGGCTTCTTTGGGATCGACAGCCAAGTAGACAATAAGAAAGTCCCCCTTGTTTTCGACCCAAAGATCCCTCGCTCCACCTCCACGCTTGACGATCGAAGGATAGGCTTCATTAGCCAGCTGAAGAAGAGTTTCCTTGTCTTCGAGGATGCGCTTGCTAGCAACTTCCATGTCTTCAACATCCGTCAGAGCAATCTCACCGATCATTTGGCGTTGGTGCACCTGGGTGGTGAATCCGCCCGAACGTTGAATGAGCTTGGCCGCAAAGCTGGCAGCTGCTACCACGGAAGGCTCTTCTGTGACCATGGGAAGGACATAGTCACGACCATTGATCAGGAAATAAGGAGCAAGGCTAAAGGGCAAGTCAAAAGTCGACAAGACATTTTCCGTCAATTGATCTGCAATAGAAAGGGGAAGTCCCTTTTGTTCTTTTAAGATCTGTGCTTCATCCCAAGTTAAGAGGCCTTCCTTCAGTAAGGCCTCTATGCGTTCTGTGGGCGAAAGTTTTGCAAAACCTGGTAATCGTGCCATTATTTTTCTACTTTCTGGTAAGTGCGTTGGTGTTCCTTGATCTCTGTCAAAGCAAAAGTTTGATGCGTAGCAGGCTCAAACACTTGATTGCCACTAGGATCTAGATCTACTTCTTCATAAAAGAGTCGTTCGTAGTCAGCAACACTAAGAACCGTACGTTGGTCCAGTCTTTCCATGCGTTTGTGATCTAAGAGTTGCTCAAAACCAGGAACGAGATTGGCACTAAAGATCTCAGAAACCGCTCCACTTCCATAGCTAAAGAGGGCGATTCGGTCACCAGCTTTGAGTTGGGGGTCATTTTCCAGTAGTGACAGCAAGCCTAGGAAAAGAGATCCAGTGTAGATATTTCCTACGCGTTGGCTGTATAGAATCGATTGATCAAAGTTGTATTGTAATTGATCTTTTTTCTCTTCTGGTACTGACTTATCCAAGATTTTTTTCAAGCCCTTGAGAGCTAATTTTGGATAAGGTAAATGGAAGCAGACGGCCGCAAAGTCTGTCAAGGTAAGGCCAGTCCGTTTCTGGTATTCCGCCCAGGTTGTTTTCAGAGAATCTAGATATTGTTGTGTTGAATAAATTCCATTCACGAAGGGAGTTGTCGCGTAATTTGGACGCCAAAAATCCATGACATCGCGTGTTTGGGCAACATTATCATCGTTAAAAGATAGAATACGAGGATTTTGGCTGATTAGCATGGCAACCGCTCCGGCCCCCTGTGTTGGTTCTCCAGGAGTTCCAATTCCGTATTTAGCAATGTCACTGGCAATGACCAAAACCTTACTCTGTGGGAATTTTTCAACATGGAGTTTAGCATAATCCAAGGCAGCAGTTGCAGCATAGCAGGCTTCTTTCATCTCAAAAGAGCGGGCGAAAGGCTGGATGTCTAGTAAGCCATGGACAAACACAGCAGCAGCCTTACTCTGGTCAATTCCAGATTCTGTCGCAAGAATCACCATGTCGATTGCTTCTTTATCTTCGTCTGTTAAAATATCATCTGCTGCAGTAGCAGCCAATGTGACGATGTCTTCTGTGATCGGTGCAACACTTTGTTCTTTTAAGAGAAGACCCTTGCTCAGTTTTTCGGGATCAGTATCACGAGCAGTAGCCAAATCTTCTAAACGCAAGACATAAGGGCTCGTCGCAAAACCAATCTTATCAATCCCAATTGTCATTCTTAACCTCTTTTTTATTTGATATCTACTAGTATATTTCGTTACTATTTTACCATATTTAAGGGTTAAACTCCCTTGAAAAAGCTAGATCAGCAAGGAAATCATTCTCGGGACCGATTTTGCAATGTTTCAAAGAAAAATAGAGAATCTATAAGAAAAAGCCATCCTCAGATGGCTTTTCAACTCTTATCCTTGCTTATCTTTTTTAGGATTGCTCATGATTCGTATGAAGAGTTCTTTGCATTTGTCTCTTAGAACTTTTTCGTAGAAGACGATTAAAGCGATGTACACAATCGTAAAGTTCAAGGTCAGATAGAACAAGTCAAATGAATTACGGGCATAATCAGTTGCTAATAGATAGGAGGAGAGGGTTCCTAGGATCATCCAAGGAAGATACTTGATATACTTGCTTATCATCATACAGCACCTCGCATACTTTAAAGGATTTGTTTTTTCACCATCATTGTATCCCTTTTAAGTAAAAATGCAAGCGATAACACTTTGAGAAATTGAAAAACGAATATTATTTTGCATTAGTTTGAATGGAGAAAAACTATTTTAAGATAAGTGAAGCGATTACTTTAGTAACAAAAAAATTTTTTGAGCTAATCATGTCAATTATGTACTTTATTTAAGCAAACTAATAACAAAAACTAAATGTAAAATCATTCGTGAATCAATTCCTCAATTTCCTTTATCCCTTCAAACTCTCCAACACTTTCGAAAAGTTCTATAGCTCGTTTGAAATGTCTATTGGATAATTCCGTATCTTCCAAAGCTAAATAGATTTCACCTAACCCTCTATAGCTACAAGCTTGAGAAATCACATCATCAGTTTCTAAAGATTGTTCCAGTGATAGATTCATGAATGTAAGAGCTTCATCAAGATTGTTTAATTTCAATCTCAAATAGCCTTGTTCGTAGTTATTCACAGCTTTCTTTAGATTATCATTGGGAAAATGCTCTTCAATTATCTTCTCTTCATCTTCAATGAGCTTTAAAGCCTTATGAAAATCACCCTGATCTCTGTAGATCATAGCTAATTGATGTAATCCAATGTGTTCATGTTCTTTGTCTTCATTTTGTTGAGCTAATAAAATGTATTTCTCAAAGATACGGGTACACGAGGCATAGTCTTTTTCTGCCAATAATAAATACCCCATCAGATTTAAAAGGCTAAAATCTGTACAGGTATCAATGGAAAAATCTTGTTCAACCAACTTTTTAGCTTCTGATGTTTTTCCCTCCAGAAACAAGTCCCAAGCCACATCAATTTTAGAAACCATCTATTTTCCCCTTTACCTATAAACAACCTTCATAAAATAAAATCACTCAATAAGAATATGCTAAATCCTATCTTTATAAATTTAATCCACTAGGCTAAAGTATAGCAAAAAGCCCAAATAACTACTATTTGGGCAAAATGTTACTTAGTTTCTTTTTAAACGAGCAATGAGTAACTTAATAAGATAAGCTAGAACTACAAGTGCTACTACGCGTGATAATAGATAGAAAATAGAATAAACAAAATAGATTTGCATATCTGACACCTCCTAAATAAAAGAGATTAACCATCTTGTCCTCAATATTATTGTACTCCCGTTTGAAAGCGACGTCAAGCGTTATGATAAATAGTATCAACATCTAGAATGAAGTTAAAACCTACAAAAAGCAAAATAAAACAATCTGTTTCATTTTGAAATCCTTTAACGATTGTAAAATATATCCTATTTTAGAAGAGGTACGTAAGAAGTTATCAATTTAGATAATGTCAAGCAAGAGAGAAATATAATTAGTAAACATAAAGACAATATTTTTTACATTTTTTATTATACTTTTATTAGTATAATTGGTAAAATCTTAATTAATAAAAATTATGGTCTATCTACTATCCCAATTACCTTACAACACAGGTTGATTGAATAGGATTAGATAACCGAAGCAATGTTGAAACGAATGGAGGGGGCTAATATTAAGAATTTAATAAGTGATCAAATGTCTAATAGACAAATCATCAAAGACTTTATTAGTAGTTTTATTAGTTCTTTAAGTGGAAAAGCTTTTAATTTTGCTTTAGGATTAATGTTACTGGACCAAACAAAATCGGCAATGAGTTTTGGAATCAATATGATCATCTATCCTTTAGTTAGTTTGATTTTCTTGGTTCCAATCGGTAATTTAGTAGACCGATACCGTCATAAAAAGATCTTAATTTATAATTTTATTTTTAGAATTATTATCTTTCTTCTGTTTTATGCATTTTATTTTTTAACGAATTCATCTACTATCTTATATTTAGTAATTCCGTTTGTCATACTTCACTCTGTCACAGTTAACATCAATGATACTTGTTATTCAGCCTCTATCCACGAGTTAGTAAATGATACAAAAATTCAACGATTAAGCTCTGTTACACAAACCGCCATTGCTATCGCAACCATGCTTTCCCCAGCTATTGGAGTCATTCTTTATAATTGGTTAGGCTTCTCAGGCTTTATTCTTATAGAAATCATTGCAAATATCCTTTCTTTAGGTGTCTTACTTACCATGAAATTCTTCTATGAACACGAAGAGCAAGAAGCTAAGATTAAACAGAATGAAAAGCATCAACACGGGGTCAAAGAAATTATCCAATTCTTAAAAGAAAATCAGATTGTCAAATATATTATTCTTGTTAGTGTTGTACTGAATTTTTTCTATACTTCCATTAGCATTGGAGTGCCATTTGTAGTCAAAGAGCAACTCTTATTAGATAATGCAACAGTAGGTATCCTAGAAACAATGTCTGCAGTTGGAATGTTATTAGCCAGTGTGTCTATGTCACTATTGCCAGACAAAAAAGAAAATAATACACTTCTTTCTAATAGAATTCGCATTCCACTTTTTCTTCTAACCATCGCTATCGTTGGTTTGGGTATTACATTTGCAACTACTAACACCCAAGTGATTATTTCTTCCGTTGGCGGTTTATTTATGGGAATTATAGCATTTACTCTTGTTATTCTAAATATTGTCGTCATGACCTATCTTCAAAGTAGTATTGAAACAAATTATTTAGGAAGAGTAATGAGTACTCTGTTCACACTAAATACGTCTATCATGCCGATAGGTACCATTGTATTTACTTATCTATTTCAAAAGGACATAAACGGAGGTCTTATATTCATATTTGGAGGTGTTTCTCTCCTGATCTATACCGTGATAATGTTACCTCGAATCTATAGAATACTCCAAAAAGAACACATTTATTGACATTGAAACAAAAGCAGTACTAAAACGTAAAACGAAAAAGACAAGGATAAAACACCTTGTCTTTTTTCAAAATATAAATGGACTGATTTATTTTGGATTCTATTTGTGATTTTGACATGCATCTATATAGGAAACCGTGATTTGCTTCCTCTTAATCATCAAGAATTTTCTCTTCGTGGTAGTTTCTGGGGATTTGTACTTGCATTATATCACTTACTATTCATTGATAAATTTGTTATCTCTAATCGGAAGTAAAACGATACTAGGTAAAAACTTAATTTCAGGAGAAAATAAAGTAAATCTCCCCACAATAAAACGCATAGTATCAAGGTTCTTCAAAACCTAATATTATGCGTTTTTTGATCCTAAAGACTTTTCCCTATTCTTGTTTATTTTGATGTATAGTCCAGATAAAGACAATTCAAATTAGATTACGTCTATCTATTTACTTACCTTTTATTTGCTTTAATTCCTTTATCTCTTTTAGAATACTAAAAATATAGAAACTAAATAGAACTACACCTAAAAAAGATAAAACAAAGAAACCAAACGTAAGTTCTTCTCTCATACCAGCTACTACTCCAAGGGATAAAATACCGATAGCCATTATGGTAATTATGAGGATAAACCACAAGTAAATCATGTAAAACTTATAAAGATAGCAAAAGGACTTATTTTTTTGTTTAGGCTTATCCTTCCAATTTAAATAAAAGAAATAAGGCATATAAATGATTAAAATAAATAAAAATCTCATCTCTAGCACAACTTTTTACTTTCTATTTTGGATTTCCTACAAGATCTCCCAACTTCCAAATACCAAGCCAAAAAGAAATTGTTAGCATGATAAAGAATGTAAGGAACATATTATCGACTAGATTTTTACTCATCAAGCATAGTTCTCTAGCTATGTAAGGAGACACGAGGAACAAAATGCACTGTACTATAGTAATTATTTTTTTCATGATTTATTAATAATACTGTCATATATGATACAGTATACTCCTTTCTAGGAAGAATTCTTATTATTCCTATCTTTATTATAGGCCTACAGCAATTTAGATTCAATTTTTAATATGTGAAAGTAGTTTCAGAATAATTTACAAAACAAAAATAAAGTACACTTTTTAAAGAATGTACTTTATGCTTCTAATTCAGTTGTATCAATGGTTTAGCTTTAGTTTAGTCAATTGTACATAAACTTTTAGTTTTCTTCAAAAAATAAAAATGAGTTCCAATTGTTAAAATGAATCAAGAAAATACAAAAACTTTCCGCCGTGAGAAAAGTGCTAGAAACACTATTGTTTCTAGCACTCGGGAGTTTTGGAACCTTAGGTCCAAAACTAAGTCATGGAACTTCTACGAAGTTCGCTGACGTCCGTGCTCACCTAAGGAAAGTTTTAAGAAGACTTTGTTACCAACATGACAAATGCTAGTTAGCATTGGTCATTTTTCTTTTTTGATAGCGTTGATAAGAATGGTAGAGTTTCAAAACGACAGATCCACTAGCCATCCCGATGGAGATCACCAAGGCCAGAATAACCACCAGGGTCACGCTGGTCACTGCCTGACGATATTGGCCACTGACAAAAAAGGAAGTAGTTCGATAGGAAATATATCCAGGAACCAAGGGCGCGAGAATGGACAACATAAAGACCACGACAGGCGTCTTGAGAATGATACTTAAAATCTGACTGATACAGGAGCCGACAATGGCTGCGATAAAGGTTGCAACGATGACATTGGTAGGCCCTTTTAGGATATAGTAAAGTAGCCAGATGCCCATACCGAGGATTCCTCCAGGAATCAACATGGAGCGCTGCACATTGAGGACGATTAAAAAGGTGATGATGGCAATCAAACTGGCCACCGCTTGGATTAAAAATTCAGTTAAGTTCATGATTTTATTTCATAAGGACGAGGGCAACGGTTGTACCGGCACCAAGTGCAAGAGTAATGAGAAGAGTCTCAAAGAGTTTGCTCATCCCAGAGTTGAGGTGGTAATTCATGAGATCTCGGACGGCATTGGTCATAGCGATTCCAGGAACGAAGGGCATGACACAGCCTGCGATAATGAGATCGGTATTGGAAGGAAAACCACTATAGCGCGTCCAGATATGGGCCAAAAAACCAAAGACAAAGGCGGCCGCAAAGGCAGTGACAAAAGGAATGCGAACGTATTTCTCAACGACAAGAGAAAAAGCAAAGGCAAAGACAGTCGCAATACCTGCTCCAATCGCATCATAGAAATTTCCTCCAAACATGATGGAGAAGAAAGGGGCACTGAGGGTTGCCGCAATGGTTAACTGGAGATTAGTATAAGGAACGCGCTTCATTTTCAACTCGCTCAGGGCCTGGTAGGCTTGCTCAAGATCGATCTCTCCAGAGACAAGTTGACGAGAGATCTGATTGACATCACAGACCTTTTCGATATTGTAATTGGTCCGCAAGATCCGTTTCATGCGTGTGACATTGGCATTCTCAATTGAAAAGAAAATAGCGACTGGCATCGCTAAAACATTGCAATCGACGATTCCTTGTGAATGGGCGATCCGGATCATGGTATCTTCGACCCGGTGAATCTCAGAACCGCTCTCGATCAGGAGGGTTCCAGCTAACATCAGGACGTCGATCACTTGGTTGATCTGTTTTGACTCTTCCATAATTTCCTTCTTACTAAATAATCTGTTTCTATTATAGCAAAAAAGGACGAGAGACAGAACTAAAATTTGACAATTCTAGTTTGTTTCTTATCCTTTCTGAATTCGTTTAGAATAGCTATTGTTTAGGCTTATCATTCGTTAACTCGGGTGGTGGTGCTGCACGGTGCTATCCTGGACGAGAAGGGTTGCTAAAAAGATCAGTGCAATCAGGATAAAGAGCCAAATAATAGCGAAAATAAATGTTAAAAACATAGGATCACCCCTTCTAACTTATTTACAGCTCTACTATAACACTTGGAGAAAGCGCTGTCAAACCCTATATGGTAGGCTCTTAAACTCTTTCAAAATTCAGAATACTCTTGCGATGGGGATGAAAAAACCAGCCGTTTCCGACTGGTTTTTAAGACCTATTTGAATCTTAGCTCAATGCATCATCCATTGAAAGAACTTCGTGGAAGACACGTTGTGTCAATTCAGTTTTTTGTTCTGGAGTGAGGTATTTAGTGTTTACACAGTATCCAGAGATACGTACGATTACGTCTTCACCTGACATGATCTTTTCGTAAACATCGTTCAAGTCCATAACATTCAAGTTAACGTGTTGTCCACCGTTTTCGAAGTAACCATCAAGGATTGTTACCAAGTTATCAACTTGTTCGTCACGAGTTTTACCAAGAGCGCGAGGTGATACTTGAGTTGTCAATGAGATACCATCAGCTGCATAACCAAAGTCAAGGCTAGCAAGTGAGTTCAAGTTTTGCAACCATCCACCTTTAGCTTTGTTAGATGGGTTAGCACCTGGTGAGAAGAATTCAAGTTTAGACAAGTTCACAGAACCATCTTCGTTGAGGTATACACCTTTGTGGACTGGTGAGTTACCAGTTTGTTTAGAGTATGCAACGTTAGAAGTGATGGTAAGAAGTGAAACAGTTGCTTCAGCGTTCTTGTAAAGTTTGTGGCTGCGAAGACGAGTAGTGTAAGCTTCGATCAACCATTCTGCCAATTCGTTAGAACGTGGGTCATCTTCACCCCAACGTGGGTATTCACCGATTGTTTCGTAATCGTAGATGTAGCCATCTTCGTCACGGATTGGTTTAACAGTAGCGTATTTGATTGCTGACAAAGTATCAACAGTGTTAGCGAATCCACAGATACCGAATCCCATGTTAGCGCGTTGGTGAGTTGGCAAGAAGGCCATTTGAACAGCTTCGTAGTTGTACTTATCAGTCATGTAGTGGATGATGTTCAAAGCATCTACGTAAGTGTCTGTCAACCAGTCAAGAGATTTTTCGAAGTTTGCTTTAACAGATTCGAATTCAAGAACTTCGTCACGGATAGGATCGATGTCAAATACTTTGTAGTCTTTATGAACGTCGTCGTAACCACCGTTCAAACCAGTAAGAAGAGCTTTAAGCACGTTTACACGAGCACCGAAGTACTGAATGTTGTGGCGTTGTTCTTCATTTTCTGGGTCAAGTGGAGATACACAACATGAGATACAGCTCATTTCACCGTATCCGTCTTTAGCCATAGTAGTTACACCTTCGTATTGGATAGAAGAGTGTTTGTGGCTCATGTGCATACAGTAGCGACGGAAGCTGTATGGCAATTTGTCAGTCCAAAGAACTGTCAAGTTTGGTTCTGGAGAGTTACCGATGTTGTCCAAAGTGTTCAAGAAACGGAAGTCCATCTTAGTAACACGGTGACGTCCGTCGTTACCCATACCAGCCATAGAAGTTGTGATGAAGGTTGGGTCACCTGAGTACAATTGGTCGTAAGCTTTTGTACGAGCAAATTTAACAGTACGCAATTTCATAACGAAATCGTCAACGAATTCTTGGATTTCAGATTCAGTGTAAGTACCACGAGCCAAGTCACGTTCAGCGTAGATATCCAAAACGATTGGCACACGTCCAAGAGAAGTAGCAGCACCGTTGATCACACGGCAGACAGCCATGAAGGCGATGTTTGTCCATTGGATTGCTTCTTTTGTATCGAAGGCAGGACGACGTACGTCTACACCATAAAGGTCACCCAATTTAACAACTTCTTGAAGCGCTTGGTATTGAAGGTTTACTTCTTCACGAAGACGGATTGTTTCTTCATCGATTTCAGTAATCGCGTTCCAGTCGTTTGCTTTTTCAGCCATCAAGTAGTCAGCTCCATAAAGGGCCAAACGAGCATAAACCCCGATGATACGTCCACGTGAGTATGCATCTGGAAGACCAGTTACTGTGTGAGCGTGACGAGCACGACGGATGTTAGAAGTGTAAGCGCGGAAGATACCATCGTTTACAGTTGTAACGTATTTTGTGAAGATTTCATGAACTGCTGGATCTGGTTCGTATCCATTTTCTTTCAAAGTAGTTTCCGCCATACGAATACCACCACGAGGCATGAAGTTCAATTTGAACAATTCATCATTTTGGATACCGAAGATGACTTCGTTTTCTTTGTCGATATATCCAGCTGCGATATCAGCGATAGATGTTGGACGGTTATCGTATGGGAAACGAGTTTCTTCGTAATGAGCTTTTGTTTCTTCAACAATCTTCTTGATGTGAAGAGAACGTTCAGTTGGACCAGCTAGGAAGCTTTCATCTCCATCATAAGGTGTGTAGTTAGCTTGAACGAAGCGAGAAACGCTTGCTTTTTCTTTCCAATCTTCACCTTTGAAGCCTTCCCAGGCTTTGTCAAAAATATCTTGTGCTTCAACGACTGTTTTAACAACCATTTTTATTTTCCTCTATTGTCTTTCTAGCAACTATATCTGTTGCACTTACAATAGTAGTATACCATACAGAAATCGGTTACACAAAGACAAATTGCGAAAAATAGCAGATTCTTTTATAATACAGTTTCAATTCTTCTGTGATACTGTACTACATTTTTGAAAATGAACACGAATTTCCATCAATTTTCATGTTTTTAGGAAGGGCCGATTTTTGCAATTCCAAAATTTTATTTTTATAATAGAAAAAGGAGGGTGAAAAATGCTGATATTTCCATTAGTGAACGATACAAGTCGTAAGATCATTCATATTGATATGGATGCATTTTTTGCTGCTGTCGAAGAAAGAGACAATCCTAGTTTGAAAGGACAACCGCTTGTCATTGGCCAGGACCCTCGACAGTCAGGGGGAAGAGGGGTGGTCTCGACCTGCAACTATGAGGCTCGAAAATACGGGATCCACTCGGCTATGAGCTCCAAAGAAGCGTTGGAGCTCTGCCCAAAAGCGATCTTTATTTCTGGGAATTATGAAAAATACCGAGAAGTGGGTGAGCAGGTTCGTGAGATTTTTAGGCGGTATACGGATCTCATCGAGCCCGTGAGTATTGATGAAGCCTATCTAGATGTGACGGAAAATAAAATCCAGAGCAAATCAGCTGTCAAGATCGCTCGCTTGATTCAGCATGCGATCTGGGAAGAGCTGCATCTCACAGCTTCAGCGGGTGTCTCTTATAATAAGTTTTTGGCCAAGATGGCAAGTGACTACCAAAAACCCCGTGGCCTAACGGTGGTCTTGCCGGAGGATGCTGAGGATTTCCTGAGCCAGATGGACATTGCCAAATTTCACGGGGTAGGAAAGAAGACAGTGGAGCGGCTGCATGAGATGGGGGTCTATACTGGCGCGGATCTTTTAGCCATTCCGGAGATGACCTTGATCGATCAGTTTGGACGCTTTGGCTATGATCTCTTCCGCAAGGCGCGAGGAATTCACAATAGCCCTGTCAAGAGCCATCGTATTCGCAAGTCGATTGGAAAAGAGCGGACCTACCGCAAGCTCCTTTATGCTGAAGATGATATTTTAGAAGAAATTGTCAATCTGTCCAGTAAAGTAGCCCAATCGCTGGAAAAAAACGGCAAGCAAGGAAAGACCTTGGTTTTAAAGGTGCGCTATGGAGACTTCACCACCCTGACCAAGCGAATGACATTGACGGAGCCAACACGAGAGGCTGAGCGGATCAATCGTTCCGCTCGCCAAATTTTTCAAGAAATTGAATCGACAAATACTGGAATCCGCCTCTTGGGTGTCACCATGACCAATTTCGTGGATCATACCGAGTTGCCTTTGGTGGAAGAAAAAGAAAACGACTAGTTTGTTCACTAGTCGTATTTTTTGATGTCAAAAAAGGCTGCAATCTCTTCTTCAGTCAGTCCAATCATAGGAGAGATGGTGTGGAGATTGTCTTCTGTCAGTCGATAGACAGTCGGTTCATCAGGCTCAGCCTTCTTTACAACAGTTTCTTCCTTGATTCGTGCGGATTCGACTGTAGGGGAATCCGTGGCAACGGATGAAGAAGAGTCTTTGGTTGCCTCGCCTCCGTCCAGGTCCTTGAAGCGTTCCACCAAGTAGGTCTTGCGCGCTGTGCCTGTATTTTTAGTGGCGTAATCAAAGGCGCTGTATTCTCCTAAGAGAATCAGTTTGCTTTTTGAGCGCGTGATGGCAGTATAGATCAAATTACGTTGCAACATCCGGTGGCTTTGATTGGTAATGGGTAAAATCACTACCGGAAATTCGCTTCCTTGCGATTTGTGAATACTCATCGCATAGGCTAAGCGAATCTTGTACCATTCATTGCGCGGGTAGACGATTTCATTGCCATCAAATTGGATGGTCAATTCATCTTGCTTGGATTCTGTATATTTTCCTGGGAGAAGATCGGTGATGTAGCCGATATCTCCGTTAAAGACATTGCTTTCTGCATCATTAACCAGATGAATGACCTTATCTCCATCGCGGTATTGGCAGTCTGGCGTGTCAAAGACGACCTGATCTTTGATAGCTGGATTGAGAAGGTCTTGCATGAGTGTATTGATGTTGTCAATGCCAGCCTGGCCCTTGTACATAGGTGCCAAGACTTGGATATCTCGAGCCGGGATCTGACTGCGAAGGGCAGCTGAGGTGATCTGTTCGATCATCTTAGGGATGTGTTCGCTTCCGGCTTCGAAATAAGAGCGGTCGGCTTTTCGTTCTGTGAAATCTTGAGGAAGCTTGCCCTGGCGAATGTCTCCTGCAAGTGAGACAATGGTCGAATCTTCACTCTGACGGAAAATATGTTCGAGTTTGGTCTGAGGGATGCTTGGGATCTGCAAGAGATCAGCCAAGACCTGACCAGGGCTGACGGAAGGTAATTGGTCGGCATCTCCCACAATCAAGAGTTTGGTATCTGTTGCGATGTTGCTGAGTAATTGATTAGCCAGCCAGGTATCAACCATGGAAAATTCGTCCACAATGATGAAGTCTGCATCCAGATAGTCCTCTAAGTGGCTGGTGTCATCATCTCCTGTCATCCCCAAATGGCGGTGGATGGTGGCGCTCGGAAGTCCTGTCAGCTCATTCATGCGTCTAGCTGCCCGTCCTGTTGGGGCAGCCAAGAGGATCGGCAGGTCTTGTTTCTTCCGAAGATCCAGCTGGTGGAGTTGGGCATAGACACTGATCATCCCATTGATAACGGTAGTCTTTCCTGTCCCCGGTCCCCCGGTGAGGATAAAGACCTTATTTTGGATAGCTTGGTGAATGGCCTCTTTTTGAATGGCATCGTAGCGAATCCCCAAATCTTTTTCAACCGCCTCAATCGCCTGGTTGATTTTCTCAGGGTCAAATGAAGTCGACTTTCCTTTTTCCAATAATCGACCGATATGACTACGAATCCCTTCCTCCGCAAAGAAGAGGCTGTTGTCAAAGATCTTGGTGTCCACGTTTTGGACCTTGTCTTCCTCGATGAGGCGTCCTAATTCTTGGGCGACAGTGGAAGGATCCAATTCTATTGGACGAGCGGATTCTAACAGGTCAATGGTATAGCGCAGGAGGTCCTTGGCTTCGATGTAGGTATTTCCAGTCTCGATAGAGTAGCTAAAAAGGCTGTGGATCAGGCCCGCGCGGAAACGCTCAGGGGCGTCACTTGCAATCCCCAATTCTTCGGCTAGTTGGTCCGCGATTTTAAAGCCCATGCCTTGGATATCTTCCACCAATCGATAGGGCTGTTGCTCCACGATCTGGAGGGTTTCTTCATTATAAAAATCTTGGATCTGAAAGGCCAATTTATTGGGAATGCCATAGTTGGCTAGTTGGGCGAGAATGCGCTCCGTTCCGTAATTCTGACGGAGTTTTTCCACAAAAGCCAGGCGATTTTTCTTGGAGAGACCTGTGATTTCTTCTAATTTTTCAGGGGCCTCCAAAATTTTGTCAATGGTATCGTCCCCATAGAGGTCCACGATTTTTTGGGCTGTTTTGAGACCAATTCCTTTAAAGTGATCGCTGGAAAAATATTTCACCAAGCCCTTGCTAGAGGGTTTGGCACGTTCATAGCGACTGATTTTGAGCTGCTCTCCGTATTTAGGATGATGGACCAGCTCCCCCCAGAAGGTGTAGTCTTCGCCTTCCATGATATCTGCCATGGTTCCTGTCACAATAATCTCAAAATCATCAAAGTCTTCGGCATCGGTATCGCTGATGTCGAGCAAGAGGATTCGAAAAAAACTGCTAGGGTTTTCAAAAATAATGCGCTCAATAGTACCAGAAAAATAATATTCCATCATTTCTTTCCTTTTTATAAAGCAAGGCTGGGACATACTTGTCTCAGCCTCAGTTTGTTAATCTATACTAATAAGTTTTGAAAGGGTAGATCGGCCATAGTCTAAAGACGGCTTGCCCTTTGATTTGTTCTTTCTTGAAAGCTCCGACCTGACGGCTATCTTTTGAAACGATCCGGTCATCTCCAAGTAGGAGGTATTCATCGTCGAGTAACTTCAAGGTAAATTTAGGATTGCCATCCTTGTCTACTGTAAAAGCTTGGGCTGTATTGGCCAATTGACGGAAGAGTTCTCCGTTTTCTTCGAACCCTTTTCCAGTGTAGGTCGATTGCAATTTATCTTTTTTGAAACGAGCGATGTAGTCTTTCAAATAAGGCTCATTGGTCTTTTTCCCATTGATGTAAAGGGTGTCGTTGTCGTATTGGATAGTATCTCCAGGAAGACCGATGACCCGCTTGACGATGTCCTTGGTTTTGCCGTCATCGTCTTTTTCACTGGCAACGACAATGTCGAAACGATCAATCGAGAGGTGGTTGACCACAAGGAGGTACTCGCTATCAGCCAGGGTCGGATCCATCGAATGGCCATCCACCTTGACCGGAGCCCAGAGGTAAATGCGAGAGGCAATGATGAGACCAACGATGATGCTGAAGAGGCCCCATTCTTTAAGGAATCTCACCACTGGTGAGCTAGATGACTGTTTTGAACTTCTTTTTGACATAACTTATCTTTCTAGTAATTTCTTTGCTTTTTCTGTGTTTTTAAAATGGAGTTTGGCACAATAATCCAGAGCTTTCATCCCGTAGGTCTGGAGCAATTTAGCAGCGACTTGGTCAGACTTCGTCCCTGCTCCACTAGGGAGATTAAAGCCCAGTTCCTTGCCCAGATCTTCCAGATTTTGAAGGAAGAGATTGCGGGCGATGATGGAACTAACTGCAACAGCTAAATACTTACCTTCTGCTTTTTCTTCCAACTCAATGGCTTGGGTGACCTGATTTTTTTCAGCTTTCACATATTTTTGGTAGTTTTTAGCCGTCGTAAAGGCATCGATCACAATTCGCTCTGCTTGGACTCCTTTATTTAATAGAAGATAGATGGCCTGGTTGTGCAGGGCCACTTTGACCGAAACAGCATTATAGCCAGAAGCAATGACTTCATTGTACTTCTTTGGAGACAATAAGAGTGCTTGGTGCTGGATGTTTTCCTCAAGGAGAGGAGCCAATTGCTGAATTTTTCGATCATCCAAGGTCTTTGAATCCCCAACACCGAGCTTTTTGAGCCAGTCGTGCTGGTCAGGTGTGACAAAGGATGCAACGACGGTGAGTCCACCAAAATAAGAGCCGTTTCCGACCTCGTCGGTTCCGATCATGGCTAGATCTTGTCCTGCAGATGAAGTAGTAGAACCTTTAGGGTTCCCAGCATCTTGCCCGAAAAAGGCCAGGTAAGGAGTAAGGTCATTGCCTTGAAGCAAGACTTTTCCAGACTTGTAGATCGAAACGGTCGCTCCCTCTAGTCGAAAGAAATAATCCATATGAGGATTCTTGCTTTGAGAGAGAGAGTTGCGATAGGTATGGACAAAATCAAGGATTTGCTCCTGTGTTGGAGTGAGTGTCATACTTTCCATAACCACTATTGTACCACAAATTCAGGGAGAGAGGGAGCAAAAAGAAAGAAAGAATCCACTGGAAAATCCCTGTGAAGAGGGGCTTTGCTACTGACAAAGCTAGCCTTTTTTGGTATAATACCGTGAGGTGATTTTTATGGCGAGCTTAAATAGATATAAATTTACATTTGGAAACAAAGCGCTCACTTTAACAACCAACCATGATAATTTGTTTATGGAAGAAGTCGAACGTGTTGCGAAAGAAAAATACCAAGCAATTAAGGAACAAATGCCAGAGGCAGATGATGAAACCATCGCGATCTTATTGGCAGTAAATAGTTTGTCCATGCAACTGAATCGCGAGATTGAGTTTGATGACAAAGAAAAAGAATTAGATGCTTTTCGTCGCAAGGCTTTAGACGACTTAAAGGATAAATCATCCAAATAAGAGGAGATACATGTTAACTTTCTTAATCTTATTGATTTTGGCATGGAGCTTTTATATTGGCTATGCAAGAGGGATTATCCTCCAGTCCTATTACTTTCTAGTGACCTTAGTGGCCCTCTTGATTGCAGGTGGCAGCTATAAGGGACTGGCCAAGGTGTTGTCTCTATGGGTTCCTTTTTCGAGTCCCACCCAGCAATCGGTGAATTATTTTTATGCCAACCGCTACCTATTTCAATTAGATGACATCTTTTATGCAGGATTAGCATATGTATTGATTTTTGCGATGGTCTACCTGATTGGTCGTGTGATTGGGATCTTTATGCACTTGGTACCTCAGCCAGAAAAATTGGAGGATCGCAAGTATCAAATTGGAGCGGGAGTGATCGCCGTCGTGATAACTCTCTTGGTCATCCAGATGGGCTTGACTGTCCTCTCAACAGTTCCCATGGCTTCCATCCAAAATAGACTCAATGCAAGTGGATTGATCCGCTTTATCATCCTTCATACCCCGATTAGTTCCAGTTTGTTCCACAACTTGTGGGTGACTGCGATTATCGGAGCTTAAGGAGCAAAAATGAAGAAAGGAGTGAGACAAGTCCGATTCAAAGAAGGACGCTCACTTTTTTTGTAGGAGAAATATGAACAAAAAAATCTTAGATATTCTGGAGTTTGACAAGGTCAAGCAACTCTTTGAACCCTATCTACAGACAGAACAAGGGGAGATGGAGCTAGCAGCCCTTACTCCAACTGATAAAAAAGAAAGCATCGAAACGGCCTTTATGGAGCTAGAAGATATGGAGCAGATCCTCTTGGAAGAGCCTCGCTTTGCCGTGTCGACCATTCAAGATGTCCGTCCAGTCGCCAAGCGTTTGGAGATGGAGGCATCCCTCAATATCGATGAATTACTAGCGCTAAAAGCCGTCCTTCGGGTGACACATGAACTCAAGGATTTCTACGACAACTTGGAAAATGTCCGTCTGGAAAGGCTCAATCGCCTCTTTGACAACTTGGTGGATCTTCCTCGCCTACAAGGTGGGCTTCAAGCTATCAACGAAGGAGGCTTTGTCGAGTCTTTTGCCAGCGAAAAATTGGCCAAAATCCGCCGTCGAATCCAGGAAAATGAACACCAGGTCAGAGAGATTCTCCAAGACCTGCTGAAAAGCAAGGCCGATATGTTGGCGGATGCTGTGATTGCTAGTCGGAATGGCCGCAATGTTCTACCCGTAAAAAACACCTATCGCAACCGGATTGCAGGGGTGGTCCACGATATCTCAGCCAGCGGGAATACCGTTTATATCGAGCCTCGAGCAGTGGTCAATCTTAATGAAGAAATTGCCAATCATCGAGCCGATGAACGGTATGAAATCATTCAGATTCTGGAGGAATTGTCTGACACCCTGCGCCCTCATGCAGCAGAGATTGCAAATAACGCTTGGATTATCGGTCACTTGGACTTGATCAAAGCCAAGTATCGCTTTATGCGCGATTGTAAGGCAGTGGTACCAGAGGTTAGTAGCAATCGCTCTATTCAGCTCTTGCAACTACGTCATCCCTTGATTGAAAATGCCGTCGCGAATGACCTGCATTTTACCGAGGACTTGACAGAAATCGTGATTACCGGTCCCAATACAGGGGGGAAAACCATCATGCTCAAAACGCTGGGACTAGCGCAAATTATGGCCCAGTCTGGTCTTCCCATCCTAGCGGATCCAGGTAGTCGTGTGGGCATCTTCTCACAGGTCTTTGCGGATATTGGAGATGAACAATCGATCGAGCAGAGCTTGTCGACCTTCTCCAGTCATATGACCAATATCGTATCTATCTTAAATCAAGTGGATACCGCCTCCTTGATCCTTCTGGATGAGTTGGGGGCTGGAACCGATCCTCAAGAGGGGGCTGGCCTTGCTATTGCTATCCTAGAAGACCTGCACTTACGCGGGATTAAGACCATGGCGACAACCCACTATCCAGAGCTCAAGGCCTACGGGATTGAGACTGCAGGAGTGCAAAATGCCAGCATGGAATTTGATACAGCGAGTCTGCGTCCGACTTATCGCTTCATGCAAGGGGTGCCTGGACGCTCCAATGCCTTTGAGATCGCTCGCCGATTGGGCTTGTCTGAGACCATTATCCAGGATGCCATGAAGATGACCAATACGGATAACGATGTCAATCAGATTATTGAAAAATTGGAGGCACAGACCTTAGAAAGTCGCAAGCGCTTGGATACCATTCAAGAGGTCGAGCAAGAAAATCTCAAATTCAATCGTGCTCTTCGAAAACTCTATAACGAACTGACCCGAGAGAGAGAAACAGAGCTCAATAAGGCGAGAGAAGAAGCCAAGGAAATTGTGGACATGGCCCTCTCAGAGAGTGACCGTATCCTTCAAGGCCTTCACGCCAAATCCCAGTTGAAACCACATGAGATCATTGAAGCCAAGGCTCAGTTGAAAAAACTCGCTCCTGAAACCGTCGACCTTTCTAAAAACAAGGTCTTGAAAAAAGCCAAAAAGGCGCGTGCTCCTAAGGTGGGAGATGAAATCTTGGTTATCAGCTATGGCCAACGCGGAACCCTGGTCAAGCAACTCAAAGATGGCCGCTGGGAGGCGCAAGTCGGCTTGATCAAGATGACCTTGGAAGAAAAAGAATTCAACCTCATCAAGGCTGAAAAAGAAGCGGCTCAACCTAAGAAACGCCAGGTGAATGTCGTCAAACGCTCGAACACGAGTGGCCCGAGAGCGCGTCTGGACCTCCGTGGGAAACGCTATGAAGAGGCCATGCAAGAGCTAGATGGCTTTATCGATCAGGCCCTGCTCAACAACATGGCTCAAGTCGATATCATCCACGGAATCGGGACGGGAGTTATCCGTGAAGGGGTGACCAAGTACCTCCGCCGCAACAAACACGTCAAGAGTTTTGAATATGCCCCCCAAAATGCAGGTGGAAGTGGCGCGACTATTGTTACGTTTAAAGGCTAATCGAAACCTAGCTGTTTATCAGCTAGGGTTTTTAAAATTTTATAAAATGAAAATATTTGAAAGTTGTTGAAAAGGATTCGCTTTTAAATCTGATTTTCAATAGGTCCTCCCTTTTAAAAGTGATATAATAGAGGCAATGAATGATTTGGGAGGATACGCATGCGTATACGTGAAAGTGCAGATTCGTGTACAACGATTCTAGTCGGAAAAAATGCTAGTTATGATGGTTCGACCATTGTAGCACGAACAGAGGATTCTCAAAATGGCGTTTTTACGCCCAAGAAATTGATCGTGGTCAAACCAGAAGATCAACCGCGTCATTACAAGTCTGTTTTATCAACTTTTGAAATCGACTTGCCAGATAATCCAGTTCGCTATACAGCGGTTCCAGATGCGATTCCTAAAGACGGGATCTGGGGAGAAGCTGGGATCAATGTCTATAATGTAGCCATGAGTGAGACAGAGACCATTACGACCAATAGCCGTGTGTTAGGGGCAGATCCTCTTGTAGAGAGTGGTATCGGTGAGGAAGATATGCTGACCTTGGTCTTGCCTTATGTCAAGACAGCCCGCGAAGGGGTCTTGCGTCTCGGAAAGATCTTGGAAGAGTATGGAACTTATGAGTCTAACGGGATTGCGATTTCAGATGTGAATGAAATCTGGTGGTTGGAGACCATCGGAGGTCACCACTGGATGGCGCGCCGTGTCCCTGATGATGCCTATGTGACCAACCCCAACCAACTGGGAAGCGATTATTTTGAATTTGGAAATCCAGATGAGTTTCTTTGTGACCCGGATCTTGAACGTTTTGTCACAGAGCACCATTTGATTCTGGATCAAGAAGGGAAAGGTTTTAATCCACGCTATGCCTTTGGTAGCCAAAAAGACAAGGACCGTCACTACAATACACCGCGGGCTTGGGCCATCCAGCGTTTCCTCAATCCTGAAATCAAGCAGGATCCACGGAGCTTTGAGATTCCTTGGTGTCAAAAACCTTATCGCAAGGTAACGATTGAAGATGTCAAATATGTCTTGAGCAACCATTACCAAGACACCATCTACGATCCTTATGGTCCTGAAGGAGATCACGTGAGTCAACGGACCTTTCGGACGATCGGGATTAACCGGACCAGCCAGACAGCGATTCTGCAATTGCGTCCCAATAAACCACAAGAAACGACAGGCATCCAATGGATTTCTTATGGCTCCATGCCTTACAATACAGCCGTTCCTTTCTTTACCCAAGTGGATACAACGCCAGACTACTTTGCCAATACGACGGCTAAGGTAACAACGGATTCCTTCTACTGGGCCAACCGGATTATTGCAGGACTAGCAGATCCTCACTATGCTCACCATGTTGGTGATTTGGACGATTACCAAGAGACGACAATGGCCTGGGGACATGCGCGCATCAATAAAGTCGATCGTGCACTTGCAGCAGGTGACACTGTTGATTTTGAGGCGGAAAACCAAGCTATGAGTGATCAAATCCAGGAAGCAACAGATCAACTCTTGGACAAGATTTTGCTCGATGCTAGCAACCTCATGACCAATCACTTCTCCTTGAGTGATTAAAAAGCGTACATTTTCAGGTAGTTTACAAGATATTTTCAGAAATGATTGACAAACTTTTGAAAATCGATTAAAATAGAGAAAATTACATACGACCGAATGAAGTTTGCAGGAGCGTGAGTGACTGTGAATGGACGGAACTCTGGAGAGACCAGAAATGGCACCGAAGGGGCAAGGTAGAGGATGCATCTACTCAAACTCTCAGGTAAAAGGACAGAGCGAAAGATAGGGGAAGTCCCCTATTTTAAGCAGGACCAGAGTACATGTTTGACATGTGCTCTTTCTTTTTCTCTTTTCTGTCGAGCGGTCGATGAAAAAGGAGACAGAAAATGGATCATGTATTGCAGTTTTTTCAACAACTCGATAATCTAGTGTGGGGCGCCCCGCTGTTGGTGCTCTTGGTAGGAACAGGGATCTACCTGACCCTTCGCTTGGGTTTACTTCAGATCCGCTACCTTCCAAAAGCTTTTCGCCTGATCTTTACAGAAGATGAGGGACACGGGGATATCTCGAGCTTCGGAGCCCTTGCGACAGCCCTAGCGGCTACTGTAGGGACGGGGAATATTGTAGGGGTGGCTACAGCGATTCAGACAGGTGGCTCAGGGGCCCTCTTTTGGATGTGGATGGCAGCCTTCTTTGGAATGGCGACCAAGTATGCAGAAGGGCTCTTAGCCATTCGTTATCGGACCAAGGATGACAATGGTCATATCTCGGGTGGTCCGATGTACTACATTCTTCACGGGATGGGAGAGAAGTGGCGACCACTGGCTATTTTCTTTGCGGTTGCAGGAGTGCTGGTAGCCCTCTTTGGGATCGGAACCATGACCCAGGTTAATTCCATTACGGGATTCCTTCAAGCCAGTTTTGGAACAGCTCCAGAAGTGGCTAGTGTAGTAATTGCTCTGGTGGTTTCAACCATCATCTTTGGAGGGATTCACTGGATTTCCAAAGTCTCTGAAAAAGTGGTTCCTTTTATGGCGGCTGCCTATATCTTTGCGACCATCACGATTATTGCCTTGCATCTGGACCAATTGCTTCCAGCCTTAAAAGCAGTCTTTTCGGGTGCTTTTACAGGGACTGCAGCCATGGGAGGTTTTGCAGGAGCAACGGTTAAAATGGCTATCCAAAAAGGGGTAGCGCGTGGAGTTTTCTCCAATGAATCTGGTCTCGGATCTGCACCCATTGCAGCAGCGGCGGCGAAGACCAATGAGCCCGTCGAGCAAGGGTTGATCTCCATGACGGGAACCTTTATTGATACCATTATCATCTGTAGTTTGACAGGACTTTCGCTCTTGGTTTCAGGTGAGTGGATGGCTAGGGGCAGCACTAGCACCCTGACTCAGGATACGTTTACAGGCGTCTTTGGCCCAGTCGGAGGCATCATTCTAACGCTATGCTTGGTGCTTTTTGCGACCACGACTATTCTTGGATGGTCTTATTACGGAGAGCGGTGTTTCGAATTCCTTTTTGGTGTCAAACATATAAACCTCTATCGGACCTTCTTTGTCTTTATGGTTGGACTGGGAGGCTTCCTTAAGCTGGACCTGGTCTGGGTGATCGCGGATATTGTGAATGGGCTGATGGCTTTGCCCAACCTGATCGCCCTCTTAGTCCTTTCCCCTGTCATCATCAAAGAAAGCAAACAATACTTTAAGAAATAAGAAAACCCAGATCGCGAGGTCTGGGTTTTCTTGTCTATGTGAGATAGGATCATTTAATAGCGTTTTTCTTTTGGCCAGTTGCTCATTTCGGCGATGGCAGTGAAGAGCACATCTGTCGAAGAGTTGAGGGCTGTTTCGCAAGAGTCTTGGATGACCCCGATGATAAAGCCGACGCTGACGACTTGCATGGCCAAATCATTGGTGATACCAAAGAGGCTACAAGCAACAGGGATGAGAAGGAGAGAACCTCCTGCAACTCCAGATGCTCCACAAGCAGAGATAGCCGCTACGACACTCAGGATGAGCGCCGTTCCAAAGTCAACCTGAATGTGTAAGGTATTGGCAGCAGCTAGCGTCAAAATATTGATCGTCACGGCTGCGCCTGCCATGTTTACAGTTGAACCAAGTGGAATGGAGACAGAATAGGTGTCTGGATTCAGCCCCAACTCTTCACAGAGACGCATATTGACAGGGATATTGGCTGCAGAACTTCTGGTGAAGAAGGCTGTTACCCCACTGACACGGAGGCATTTAAAAACAAGGGGATAAGGGTTCTTGCGGATCATGAAAAAGACGATCAATGGATTGATGACCAGGGCTACAAATGCCATGGTACCAACCAAAACAAGTAAGAGAATCCCGTAGTTACTAAGGGCACTGAGTCCTTGGCCAGCGATGGTCGTGAAGACCAAGCCTAAGATCCCAAATGGAGCTAGGTTGATAATCCACTCAACAATTTTTGAAGTGATGTCTGCTAGAGTTTGGAGGAGGTCTTTACTATGTTCACTCGCCTCTCTCATGGCAATCCCAAAGACAGTTGCCCAAGAAAGGATTCCAATGTAGTTGGCTTGCTGCAAGGCATTGACCGGGTTGTCGACGATCTTGAGCAAGAGGTTACTAATCACTTCGCCAATCCCGTTTGGAGAGGATCCTTCAGCGGCCTTTCCAGTCAGGGTAATGGTGATCGGGAAGATGTAATTGACCAAAACAGCAACAAAGGCAGCAGCAAAGGTTCCTAGAAGATAGAGGACGATGACTTTTTTCATATTAGTCTCTGTCCCTTTTTGGTGTTGGGAGAGGGCATTTGCGACGAGCGCAAAGACCAGAAGGGGTGCGATCGCACGGAGCCCCCCAACAAAGAACTCTCCTAAGAGTCCAATGCCAGTTGCTTTCGGAAAGAGAAGTGCTAGGATGACTCCAAGTACAATCCCGATTGCGATCCTTTTCATAAGGTTGGTTTTATTCCAAGTGGTAATCAGTCGATGAATCATGTAGGACCTCCTTAAAAAATAATTAAGGAATATCATACGATAGTGAGGGGGGAAAAGTAATGAAATTTTTAAAAAATAGCCTTATTTCCGAATATTTGATATAATCATACTATTCTTTGGTAGAAAGGCCCGAATAAATGAGTCAAGCTTTCCAACGTTATTTCAGTAAAATAGACTGGACGAAGATTTTTGATGATCTGATCTCAAAATGTATCTCTCTGATTTTTGTCTTTCTCTTATTTTTTATCGCTAAAAAGGTCATCCATAGCCTGGTTAAGCGGATATTAACCCCTTCCTTTAAGTATACGGTGCAGGATGAAGCCCGTAAAAATACGATTCTCCGTTTGGTTGAGAGCCTCTTAAACTATTGTTTGTATTTCATCTTGATCTACTGGATTTTGTCGATTCTGGGTCTTCCAGTCTCTAGTCTCTTGGCTGGTGCTGGGATTGCTGGGGTGGCGATTGGGATGGGAGCCCAGGGTTTTCTTTCCGATTTGGTCAATGGTTTCTTCATCCTTTTAGAACGCCAGCTGGACGTGGGAGACAATGTTCGTCTCACGAATGGGTCTATTAATATTGCCGGAATCGTCAGTAGTGTCGGGATTCGCACGACCCAGGTGCGGGATTTTGATGGAACTCTCCACTTTGTTCCGAATCGCAATATTACCGTTGTCAGCAATCTCTCACGTGGCGATATGCGCGTGCTAATCGATATTCCACTAGATGCAAATACCGATCTCGACAAGATTTATCAGGTGATTGCTCAGGTCAATCAGTCTGAACAAGATAAACACCCAGAGGTGTTGACAGGTCCTACGATTTTAGGCCCACAGATTGAAAAAAATGGCCGTTATTCCTTCCGCATTGCGATGACTGCGCAAAATGGAACCCAGACGACTGTCTATCATACCTACTATAAACTCTACCATGATGCCTTGATGGAAGCAGGGATTAGCCTACCGACAGGAAAGAACGGGATCATGTAATAAGAAAAGCTCAGAAATTAGAATGTAGACAAGGTCCTCTTAGAAACTTTCCTTAGGTGAGAACGGACGTCAGCGAACTTCGATGAAGTTCCATGACTAAATCAAGATACAAAGGGCGTCTGCGGATAAAGTCAAAATAGGAAGTTTGACGCAGAATCTTT